>DASXPD010000120.1:0-63374 GCA_036493835.1 Candidatus Acidiferrum sp.
GTTTTCGCCGATTCCGCGTCAAAATATCTCAGCGAACGCTTTTGGGATGAACATTAGCCATACGGAACGAATTGAAAGAAGTGAAGTCAAAGAAAGCGAAGTTAGAAAGTGAAGCGATAAGAGCAGAATTTTTGTGAGCGACTTTATGAGCGACGTTCAAATCCTCCAACTCAGTCAGGACCTCTCGAACAAGATCGGCCAGCATGGCGCGGAAACATATCCGCACGAATGTTGTGGCGCCCTACTCGGCCGCGATCTTGACGTGCCTGCTGGCGCTGCACTTCCGTCGCGCGAAGTCACCGCGCTCTTCCCGCTCGTCAATCGCCGCGACGATTCGCCGCGCAATCGATTCTCAGTAACATCCGAAGACGTGCGCGACGCCGAGAAAGCCGCGCGCGAAAAGGGAATCGACGTCGTCGGCTGGTATCACTCGCATCCCGATCATCCAGCCCGGCCAAGCCAATTCGATCAAGACCACGCCTGGCCCTGGTACAGCTACATCATCGTCAGCGTCGCCAACGGCCGCCCCGAAAAAATGACCAGTTGGCGTCTCACCGACGACCGCACCCAATTCACCCCCGAGAATTTAGAGGTCACGGGCAAAGACGCAGCCCAATCCGCGCCATAGGGTGAAATCACAATCGTCAGGGCACGACTTCAGTCGTGCCGCAGACGACGCAACAAAAAAGCGGCTTTAGCCGCTGAGGGAATCTGAATTTGTAGAGGCGGGTTTATCCCGTCACTTCCGAAACTGGCAACCAAACGCAACTTTGACTTAGAATTCCAACTCCGACTGGAGCGAAACACAATGGCAGTGAAAGTCATGATTCCGACGCCGCTCAGGGTTTACACCGGTAAGCGCGACTCCACCGAAGTCAGCGCGGGCACCGTCGGCGAAGCATTGAGCGGACTCACAACGCAGTTCGGCGATTTGAAGAAGCACCTCTTCACCGAAGACGGCAAACTTCGCAGTTTCGTCAATGTCTACGTGAACGACGAAGACATCCGTTATCTCGCGAAAGAAGCCACCCCCACCAAAGACGGCGACACCATCAGCATCGTCCCCTCCATCGCCGGCGGCTCCGCGAACGACGGTCCCTCGCTCTCGTGTTGTCCTCTCGACTCGCTCTGTTGTTGTTGATTCCACACCACTTTGAGCGGCGCGCGCGGCGGCTTGCATCGAGCCGCGACGCATCACATCTAATGTTTCTGCGAACAAAAATAGTCTGAATTTTGGCGCCCTGAGAGTCGGCGCAAACGCTTTGAGAAAATAGAAATTCGAGGAATTGGAAATGTCTACGCAAGTGAAACCGCTAACAGAATCATTAGCCGCTGGCGCCGCGACCAGCCTTAGCAACGAAGAGATCCTCCGCTACAGCCGGCATCTGATCATGCCGGAAGTTGGCATGGAAGGTCAGCTTAAGCTCAAGAATGCCAAGGTGCTGCTGATCGGCACCGGCGGCCTCGGCGCTCCCCTCGGCTTGTATCTCGCCGCGGCCGGCGTCGGCAAACTCGGGCTCGTGGATTTCGACGTCGTCGACTTCACCAACTTGCAGCGGCAGATTGCGTTTGGTTCGAGCGACGTCGGCAAGTCGAAGGCGAAGTCAGCGCAGGCGAGGCTCTCGGATCTGAATCCGGCGATCGAGATTCAGGCGTACGAGACGCAACTCGACAGCAGCAACGCGCTGGAATTGTTCAAGGACTACGACATCATCGTCGACGGCACCGACAATTTCCCCACGCGCTATCTGGTCAACGACGCATGCATCCTGCTCGGCAAACCGAACGTGTACGGATCGATCTTCCGTTTCGAGGGACAGATCACTGTGTTCGGCATGCCAGACGGCCCGTGCTACCGCTGCTTGTATCCGGAACCACCTCCGCCGGGACTCGTGCCTTCATGCGCGGAAGGTGGAGTTCTCGGAGTGCTTCCCGGAATCGTCGGATCGATTCAGGCGATGGAAACGATCAAATTGATCCTGGGCAAAGGCGACAGCCTCGCCGGACGCTTGCTGCTCTTCGATGCTCTCGGAATGAAATTCCGCGAGCTCAAGCTGCGCAAGAATCCGAATTGCCCGATGTGCGGCGAGCATCGCACGATCAACAAGCTCATCGACTATTACGAATTCTGCGGCATACGCGGCGAAGAAGCGGAGGCTCCTGATTTGGGCGTACCCGAAATTACACCGAAAGAATTGAAAGCGCGGCTCGACAAAGGCGACGACCTTTTTATTCTCGATGTGCGCGAGCCGCACGAATATCAGATCTGCAATCTCAACGGGAAACTGATTCCGCTCGGCGAGATTCCGCGCCGCGTGCACGAGCTCGATACTTCGCGTGAGATCGTTGCGCATTGCCGCAGCGGCAAGCGCTCCGCCGAAGCCGTCGACTTCTTGCGCAAAGCGGGCTTCCGCAAAATCCTCAACCTTAAGGGCGGCATCCTAGCCTGGTCCGACGAAGTCGATCCCAGCGTTCCGAAATATTGAGAACGCAAGCCGCGTCGTACGCTTGTCAATTCCGTCGCGGCAAAGTATTAAGTTGAGAGTCGAATTCAAGATGAAGGGTGCAACGCGAACTGTCCTTCACCTCTCAACAAATTAGACCGAGTAAAATAGACTCGGCAAAATAGCTCGCACGATTTCAGGAGACTCAATGGCAGCGACCAAGATCACAGTGAACACCAACGGTTCCATCCGCGTGGAAGGCGACTTCGAGATTGTCGATCCCGCCGGCGCGACGTTTGGCCTCGCCGGCCGCACCGCCATCGGCCTGTGCCGCTGCGGCGCCTCGGCCAACAAGCCTTTCTGCGACGGCTCGCACCGCAAGATCAACTTCGCCGACCCAGTCGTCGCCCGCGACCTCCCGCCGCCGGTCCCCAAGCCCCAGGCATAGCCGACAGGGGCGGTCTCAGCGACCTGACGACGGCGTCCTGTTCTAGATGCCCGGCTAAGACATTCTCAACTCCTCGGACGCCGGTTTTCGTTCTTTCGAGCGCTATCTCAGACCGTTTGGCGCGCTTGTATCAATCGCGTGAGAAAAGCGTCTTACGGGGTAACGGCAGTCTCGGCACCTCAAATTAGAAATTCCCAATTCAGTGAGACGGGTCTCATTCTGAGAATCATTCCTGTTGCTGTTTTGGAACCTCTACCCCGCCCATAAGTGTCCAAAAATGAATTAGATAGCTAAGCATAAAAGCCGATTTCCGCCTCTGTGCCACGGTCTCACCGATTTCATTTTGCAGTGCGCTCCCAGTAACCCCTCCTGCAAATAGCCCCGAATCAATAGCTTAGAGATGGGTAATTTCCGTCGAGAAGGGACACTCGCGTGCATTTATCCCGGTTTGTTACGGCTTCTCTGGCTTTCTTCGGCATTTGGGGGGATTCGTGGGCGGTTGGACCAAGATTGCCGTGTTTCTACGGCACCCGGCTTCGGTGGCGACGGAAGGCGTTCGACGTGCGTCGAAGCAGCCGTCGGAAGCGGTCTCACGCCTGTCGATTCTCACCTATGCCGTCGTTGCGGTCGGCTACTCCGCGCTGATTGCCTACCTGCGCTACGCCGGTGTCACTGGCACCACGCAAAGCTATCTCTACCTTGAAGTTGGCGGCACGCTGATCAGCTTCTGCTACGCCGCAAACGCGCTGGTTCGTTTCCGCGGCACGCACGACCGCACGGCGCTGATTCTCGCCTTTGGGTTTGTTCTCTCTGGAATTATCGAGACGGTCGGCTACTTCGCGCTGAACACGCGCATGCAGACCGGCCACGCCCTACCCACCACCGTCCCAATGGGTTGGATGGTCAGCCGCGTCTTGCTCGCGGTGATGTTGCTGGCGGCGATCGCGGTGGAACGTTATATGCCGACGGCGCGGCAGCCGAGCCGCGAAACCGCGGGCGCGCTGCTGGTGGTTTTGCTGGCAGCGTACCTGACCAGCGCAGCATTTTTGGCGGCGCCTGCGGCTCCGTTTGCTCACGCCGCGTGGATTGTTTCGCGCCCATGGGATTTGCTGCCCGGCGCGCTCTTCCTCGTGGCCGCAATCTGGTACCGGCAGCGGCTGAACAGCGAAGACAACCCAGAAGCGCCGAGCCTCTACGAATATTCGTTGTATGGCGTCGCGTCGCTGAACGTGCTGTGCCACGCAGCGGCGAGCTTTTCCCGACATTTGTTTGATGGACCGTTCTTTCTGGCGGAGCTGTGCAAGACGGCGAGCTACGTGATGATCCTGGCGGGCGCGCTATTGGAGCAGGCGCGACTGTTCGAACAGGTTCGATCGATGGCAGTGAGCGATTCGCTGACCGGACTCGCGAATTATCGCCGGCTAATCCACGTACTCGAAACCGAGCTTGACCGTTCGAAGCGCACGCAGCGCGGGTTCAGCGTGATTTTGCTGGACATGGACGGGCTCAAAGCGATCAACGATCAATTCGGCCACCTGACGGGAAGCCGCGCGCTGGTGCGGCTGGGCAAGGTTCTTTCGAATCATTCACGAGCGATCGATACGCCTGCACGTTATGGCGGCGACGAATTCGCGCTGGTGTTGCCGGAAGCGGGCAAGGAAGTTGCGACGCGCGTTGTTGCGCGCGTGCGCGAAAAGCTGGCGGCGGAACCGGAGCGGCCGGCGTTGTCGGTAAGCGCGGGAGTTGCGGCGTTTCCTGAAGATGGCGACACGCCGGAGGAATTGCTGGGCGCGGCTGACCGCGCGCTGTACGGAATGAAGCACCGCGGCAAGAGCGGCGTCCAAAATCTGAAACGAATCGCGGCATGCCTGTGAGGATGACCACGAACATGCCGCTAAAGAACATCTTCAAATTTTATCGTGCTGAGAGCCGGATCCCGATGGAGATCCCGGTGCTTTTGGACCGGCATGACGGCGCGCAGGGCACAGAAGCAACATTTACCGAAAACGTGAGCGCGCGCGGAGCGCGCGTTGTGAGCACGCGACGATGGCAAAAGGGCGAACCACTGACGTTCGCGTCGCGCACCGGAGAATTTCGTTCGTTGGCTCGAGTGGCGTACTGCCAACCAATGCATGGCGACGGCTATGCGGTGGGGGTGGAGTTTCTCGATCCGGCTGGGCGATGGGTCGTTCAATCCAAAACCAGCTCGGCCCAACGGCAGGGCGGATAGGAGGGGAACGCCTGGAACAGAGAAGACAAATAACTGACGCAAAACAAAGAAATAGAGTTTGAAGCGCCGCGCGGAAAGAGAAGGCCGCACGGCGCTTCATTCTTTTTAGGACCTAAACTTCAGCTTTTATATACGCTACCCGAATGGACTCCACGGACGAATCGAAGCCGCGAAAAGAAGAACGCACCAGGGAGGAACTTGCTGGCGCCTTTCCGTTGGCCATTCGGCAGGACGCACTCGCAGTGACCTCCAGCCTCTCTGAGAACCGTTTCTCGTCTCGGTGGCGGCCCTTCTCCTTGCATCTAGGAGACGAAATCCTCGCTCTGCCACAGCGGATTTACTACGATCCGCCACGCTTTCAAACACTGAGATTCAACGCGTTACAAAGGGAGATTTTGAATTGCCTCTTCACAAGGCATCACGACGGATTTGTGAGGCAGAAGCATTTGGTTCGAATCATTCGCTCCCCCAATCCATGGATTCCGTGTTTTGTGATTCCTTTGATTGGCGAATATGTAGTTCAAATTCTGGAGATCATTCGCGAAAATCTGGGCTATCTTGACAAGTCAATCTACGCGGGATTTGTGCACACAAACCCGGACTTCATATCCCTGACGGAAAAACGCGTCATCAGTTATTGGAACTGCTACTACCGCTCCCAGGAAGCAAGACTACCCAGGTTTCTTGATTCTCGACCTCTTGAGGTCGCTTATAACAACAGCAGGCCCCAGCTAACGCCCCGTTATCGGAAGTGAAGTCATAGTGAGGCAAGCTTCCGATGATCCGGCTTACCAGGACGCGCCAATCAGGCGGAGTGCGAGCGACGTGTGGTTGCACTCGGTGACGAACAATCTCGCATTAAACGTGTGGCGTGAAATTGGCTCAATCCGGATTTTTTGGCATCGGGACGAAGACTCTCAGTGCAAGAATATGGGCCTTCGCATGCGGATCATTCTGATTGTAGAAACCGACCGTGCAATTCGAACGAAAATAGTAAGCGTCTCCTGATTTTGCGGGATGCAGGCCCTCGACTCCGTCCATTCCTCCACCTGCGGCCATCTTCCCCTCTCCGTCCAGCACCAGATAGATTTCTTCCGCTGTTTCGTGGTGGTGCGGAAAATTTGTGCCGCCAGGCGCGAAATCCATCAAGAAAAAATCAGCGACCGTGTAGGTCGCGTTGATACGGTCACGTGTGCCGGTACGCGGTCCGATGAGAAGTTTGTAGAGCACCGACTTCGGATGGCCCCCGACGGTCTGCTCTTTCAGTTCGTCCAGATTAGCCACAACCAGCTTCGGCGGTTGCGCGACGGGAGTGTCGGCCGGAATTTTGACGGTGGCAATTACGAGCCGGAGAGGTCGACTGGATGGATTGGAGACGGCATGTCGAACCGTCGGCGGTACGTACGTAAAATCGTTCGCGGCCAGTGGATGAGATTCGTCACCATAGCTCAGAAGACCGCTCCCATCGCGCACAAAAAAAAGCTCTTCCTGATGTGGGTACTCGATTGTCTTGCAGGCGCCGTGCGCATCGACGAGCAATTCTCCGAAGCGCGCCACACTGTTCGGCAACTTAGACTCGACGTCTCCCTCGCCAAAAATCGGAGTGTAGTGGCATGCCTTGCTGGTCAAATCGGTTTCGTTTTCGTGGAGGGTAGATACATCTCGATGCAACCAGGTGGGATCTACCTTGCGTTCCTGAGCAAACAGTCCTATCGCAATCGTCAAAAACACGACGATGAGTCTTCGCATTTTGCCAAGCCTCCACAATCCGATCGAATTCGAATTTGCGCACTATAACAAACTCGACGAGAACAAACTCGACGAGGCCTGCAGCGACTCGCGTATCACTTGTCGGCGCGTGTTTTTCTGATCTGCGGCGATAGAAGCTAGGACTAAATACTTACGAACTGGGACGAGGTAATGGTTTGGCAACGTTATTGGGAGTAGGGGTTTCTCCCGATAGTAAAGGGTGATATCGGCTCGTAAAATCTTGTTCATGTGCCGGGTCCTGGTCGTTGATGATCATCCAGTCGTTCGCAAAGCCCTCGTTTTCTATCTGCGGACTCGCCTGCGGGTGGAGTGCGTTGAGGCGACGAACGGGTATGAGGCACTGAGAAGCGCGTCGGCTAATAAGCCGGATTTGGTGATACTGGATTACTCGATGCCGGTGATGAATGGGATTGAGACGGCGCGGATGCTGCATAACACGATGCCTGAGATTCCCATATTGATGTTGACGGCGCATTTTACGGCGGCTGAGGCGGCGAGTAAGGATTTGGGGATTCGCGGGGTTTTTTCGAAGGATAATGTTGAGCCGTTGTTGATGCAGACGCGGACGGTTTTGAAGCTGTAGTAAGAGAGCAGTTCCTGCCTGGTGGTATTCCCTTTATTTTGAGTATTTGGACGTGCGTAGGCCGCTTGTCTGTTCGCGGCGGCGGGTCTCGACGGACACTGTTGAGCTGGTAGTTCGTGCTGAGATCCTTCGCTTCGCTCAGGATGACGGGTCTGGGTGGGTCCACGTCCGCGTTGGCCCGAACGGCGACAGGGGCGATGGTGCTTGACGGTTCATGCGCCAAATGTTGGGACGTGGTGATGGGTGATGGAACTTTTGTGGGTGCGGGTGCGTAGCTATTCCTGTTGTTTTCCAAAAGGGAATGGGGCATGCTCCTTTTGGAAACCAAAAGGACGGCTCACGCGTTTAGGTAGATACGGTATTTCATCGAAACGTGGGCCGGTGGGTGCTGGTTGGCTCTCGATTCTTTGACGGTCGGGTGGATCTTCGGGGTGGAGGTGGGGCATGAAGGCGATCAAGCGGTTGTTGGCGCGGGTGGGGAATTTGGTGGGGCGGCGGGGGGCGGAAGAGCGGTTGAGGGAAGAGATTGCGGAGCATATTGCGCTGCAGACTGAGGAGAATGTGCGCGCGGGAATGGCGCCGGTGGAGGCGCGGCGGCAGGCGATGTTGAAATTTGGCGGCGTGGAATCGATGAAGGAAGAATATCGATCGGAGCGCGGGCTGATGTTCGTCGAAAATTTTGTGCAGGACGTTCGCTACGCGATTCGGGGTTTGAGCCGGACGGCGGGGCTGACGGCGTTTGTGGTTTTCACGCTGGCGCTGGGAATCGGGATGGCGTCGGGGACGTTCAGCATGGTGGATGCGCTGATTTTCCGGCCGTATCCGGTGCCGCGTCCGAATGAAATCGTAACGGTGGTGGGAACGACGCACGACAGCAACTATGAAGATTTTTCGTATCGCGAATATCTGGACATCCGGGACAAGGCGCAGAGTTATGCGGGAGTGGTTGCGAACGCGAACTTGGAGGAGGTTGGATTCAGCGCGAGCTCGACGGAGACGCCACGGATCAAGGGCGGAGTGAGGGTGTCTGGAAATTATTTTCGTGTGCTGGGAGTAGAGCCTTCGCTGGGGCGCGGGTTTCGCGATGACGAGGATACGGTGCCGGGAAGGGACGCGGTTGTGGTGCTGGGACCGTCGTTCTGGATGCACGAGTTTGCGAGCGACCCGAACGTGATCGGGCGCAAAGTTCGGCTGAACGGCGCGGAGTTCACGGTGATCGGCGTGGCTCCGGAGACGTTTCCGGGGATGATGATTTTTGGGGTGCCGGATTTTTACATGCCGCTGGCGATGGCGAAGGTGTTTTCGACGGATCCGCAGAAGAATTTTTTCGAGGATCGCGACGATCGCGAACTGGCGGTGAGAGGGCGACTGAAGCCGGGAGTGACCGTGGCGGCGGCGAAGAACGAAGCCGCGGTGCTGGGACAAAATTTTGAAAAGGAATATCCGAAAACGAATCGCGGGCGGGGAATAGCGGCGGCGACGCAGTTTGAGATGCGGACGCGAGACGACGAGGTGGAGTGGAGATTCAGCGTGATCTTCGTGACGCTGGCGATCGCGGTGCTGCTGGTGGCGTGTACCAATGTGGCGGGACTGCTGCTAAGCCGGGCGCGCGCGCGGAAGCGGGAAATCGCGGTAAGACTGGCGATTGGAGCGGGACGATTGCGGCTGGTGCGGCTGTTGATGACGGAGAGCTTGATTCTGGCGCTGCTAGGCGGCGCGGGCGGAATCGCGATCGGGTATGGGATATGCGCGTGGTTCCAATCGATCAAGAACATTGTACTGACGAGCGATCTGCCGCTGATGATTCCGTTTCAGATGAACACGCGCGTGCTGGTGGTGAGCATTTTGTTTTCGCTGGCGAGCGCGCTGATTTGCGGGCTGGTGCCGGCGCTGCAAAGTTCGAAAGCGGATCTGGTGGAAGGGCTGAAGGCGGCGGATGTGGATGTGCCGGGGCGGAAACGATTGTGGGGGCGAAGCGCGCTGGTGGTGGCGCAGGTGGCGATGTCGCTGATGCTGCTGACGGCGTCATTTCTGATGGTGCGAGGGTTTCAGCACACGCTGCTGGATGGAATGGAGTTTGCGAAGGATCACTTGTTGATGACGACGTTCGATCCGCGGCTGGTGCAATACGACAGTGTGCAGACAAAGCAATTTTTCAAGGTGTTGAAGGACCGGCTGCGCGAGACGGCGGGAGTCGCGAGCGTAACGTGGACGCAGAATGTGCCGATGGGCAGGGACGATTTCGACGCGCTGGCATTTGTGCCGGACGGATTTCAGATGCCGCGCGACCGGCAAAATTTCACGACGGTAATGGATACGGTCGACGAAGACTATTTCTCGACGATGCAGATACCGATTTTGCGAGGGCGTGCGTTTGTGTCGGCGGATACGGCGGAGAGCCCGCGAGTGGCGATCGTGAATGAATATTTCGCGCATCACTATTGGCCGGGGCAGGATGTGGTGGGGAAGCGCTTTCGGCTGGATCGAAGCGACGGCGTGCCGGTGGAGATCGTCGGGATCGCGCGGACGATCAAGGTGCGCGACACGTTTGATAAGAACGCGGATTTTGTTTATTTGCCGATGGCGCAGCATCCGATCGCGCGCATGGCGTTGCTGGTGCGATCGAATGGCGATCCGTTGCAGTTGGTGCCGGCGGTGAAGGATGTGGTGCGGGGGATGGATCCGAACATGTCGATGCTGCATACGATGACGTACGAGGATATGTATTTGAATCGGGCGATACGCGGGCCGGCGGTGGCGATGAAGCTGGTGGGAGCGATGGGAGTGGTCGGGCTGGTGCTGACGGTTGCGGGATTGTACGGGTTGGTGGCGTACAACGTGAGCCGGCGTACGCGGGAGATTGGAATTCGGATGGCGCTTGGCGCGGCGAGTAGCGATGTGTTGCGGTTGATGATGGGGCGCGGAATGACGTTGGTGGCGATTGGAACGGCGATCGGGATTGCAATGGGTTTTGGCATCGAGCGGGCGATGAATTCGATGCTGTTCAATGCGGGGGGAGTGGATATTGTGGCGTATGCGGTGGTGGTGCCGGCGCTGTTTGTGGTGACGATGCTGGCGGCGTTTGTGCCGGCGAAGAGGGCGACGAGGATCGAGCCGACGAGGGCGTTGCGGTATGAGTGACGCGATGGTTCGCGATTGTGCACGCGATTTGAGTAGGGCTTAGATCACGCCAAGGTCCCTCCACTACGCAGGCCCACGCGTTCACGGGAAGTGAACGCGAAGAAAAGGCGTGGGCTTGCTTCGGTCGGGATGACAACAACACTACGCGGGCTAAATTTGTAGACGCTATCGATTGCGATGAGGCGCCACTACGGTTGGTCGTTGGTGGAAACCTGCGGAGGCTGGAGCAGGGATTCGTAGACATGGATCATGTTGTCGACCATTTTGGGGGCGGAGAACTTTTGTTCGATGCGCTGGCGGGCGGCGCGGCCGATCTGAAGGGCGATTTCGGGATTGCGGAGGATCGCGGCCATTGCGTTGGCTAGGGATTCGTCGTTGCCGAGTTCGGCGAGGAGGCCGCTGCGGCCGTGCTCGATGATTTCGGGGAAGGCACAGGTTTTGAAGGCGACACTCGGAATTTCGTAGCTCATCGCGGAGAGCAGGGAAGTGCCGAGGCCTTCGAAGCGCGACGGGAAGGCGAAAAGATCGAGCGCGGGATAGACGGACTCCATCGCGGTGACGAAGCCGCCGAAGATTACGGCGTCGATGACGTCGAGTTTGGCGGCGAGTTGCTGGAGGCGAGGTTTGTCGGGGCCGTCGCCGACGAGCAGGAGTTTGACCGTCGGAAATTCTGTGTGGAGAGTTGCGAAGGCGCGGATCAGGGAGTCTTGACCTTTGTCGGGAAGCAAGACGCCGACGCAGCCGATGAGCGGGGATTCGTCATTGATGCCCCAGCGCATGCGAGCGGCGTGACGAATCTGCGGCGACGGGAGGCGGGAGACTTCGACGCCTTCGTAGACGACGGTCATTTGTTCAGGCGGGATGCCGGATTTGGCGAGAATTCCGGCGACCCATTCGGAAATCGGCAAGATGCGAGTGGCGGCGCGGTAACGAGCGCGGGCGAAGTTATCTTCTTTTAGCGGGAATCCCACGCGCCGGGAAACGACGAACGGGACGCCGCGGTGCGCGCGAGCAAGCCAGGCGGATGTTACGCCGTGGGCTTCGTTGGCGTGGACGAGATCGAATTTTTGAACGTCTAAATGAACTTCGGGATCGCTGCTGGGTTTGAGGAGTTCGGCGATTTTCAGCGCGGCCGAGAGGCGCGTGGTACGGGGCGAAACGGTGTGAACTTTGACGCCGCGAGCGGCGGCGCGTTCACCGAGAGCGGATTTTTCGGGCGCGACTAATTCGGCGACGTGATGGCGCGCGTTGAGGCCTTCGAGCATCAAGAGCGCTTGATTTTGTCCGCCGCGCCATTCTGTGTCCAAATCGACGATCAAAATTTTCACGAACGAGCGGTCTCCGAGCGACGATGAGATGCGATCAGCTTTCCCAGCTTCGCATATTTGAGGCGGACGGTGCGCGCGGCCATTTGGGCGATGAGTGCTCCACGGTAACCGTCGAGAAAACCGCCGCGGAGGATGAAGCTGCGGAACCAGCTCCAGGGAGTGGCGACAAGGATGGCGCCGCGCCAACGGCGGCGGCCTTCGGAGTACATGCGCTGGGCGGAGAGCGTGGAATATTTTTCGACGTTGGATTCGTGCTCGTCGAACGAGCGGACCGTGTAGTGGAGGAGATCGCCGGTTAGTTTGCCGGGATTTCCGGTGAATTGAAGGGATTCGTGAATAATGCCGGCGAATTTCGCGGCGGTGCGGCGATAGAGGCGACGCTGGAAATCGGGATACCAGCCGGAGTGCTTAATCCATGCGCCGAGATACCAGGTGCGGCGCGAGAGTTCGTAGACGTCGTGATCGGGCTTGCGCTTTTTCCACTCGAGGAGCGAGAGATGGAGATTGCTGCTGAGCTCTTCGTCGGCGTCCATCGAGAGGATCCAGTCGTTGGTGGCAGACTCGGCGGCGAAGTTTTTTTGTTCGCCGTAGTTGGTCCAATCGTGAACGACGAAAGTGGCGCCGTATTGGCGGGCGATTTCTTCGGTGCGATCGGCGCTACCGGAATCGATGACGATGATTTCGTCGGCGACGCCGCTGAGAGAGGCGAGGGCGCGGGCGAGATTTGCTTCTTCGTTGAGAGTGATGAGGCAGGCGGAGATGCGGTTCATTGTGACGGCGGTTGATTCGGCGAGGCCGAGTCAGTATCTCACAGTCGTGAGGACGCTAATGTTTGGGACGATTTCGATGTGAAGTTCGGGCGTCATTTCGTGACCAACTTGGGCTCGAAAGTGAGGCGGAGGGTGGTTTCGCCGATGCGGAATTCGGCGCCCTGGCCGAGCATGGCGGCGCGGACGCGCTCTTTTTCGTAGAAGGTGCCATTGGTCGAATCGAGATCGCGGAGGTTGACGTAGTCGTCGCGGACTTCGACGACGCAATGGTGACGTGAAATTTCGGCGTCTGGCAGGGCGATGTCGGAGCCGTCGCGACCGATGACGACGCGAGGTTTTTTGAGCGTGTGGGTTGTGCCCGCGCCAGGGCCAGAGATGATGGTGAGGACTACGTTTTTGGCTTGCGGGAGTGCGGCCGTTGGGTCTTGAAGAATGAGCGAAGATTGCGTGCCGGAGGCGTTGCCGCGGGCGAACGACGGAAGCGGAGAGATGGCGATCGTGGTGTCGGGATTGCGGCGCGTGTCGACGACGGTCGTCGTGGCGCAGCGCGAGCAGCGAAATTTTACCTTGGGGTGCGCGCCGACGTCGGCATCTTTCAGCACGTGGTGCGTGCCGCAGTTGCTGCATGCTGCCTGCATGGGTTGAAAGTAGCATGGGTGGCGAGGCGTGATTGGCAATGCGCAAATGGGGTGCTGAAATGGTTATCGCCGGGCGGCGGTGCGGGACGGCGGATGGAGGATGGCGCTGCAATCGTGCCGAGATGGGGCGCAGCGGTGCTGCGTCCGTACAGCTTCGGCGGCGTTGATCGAGCGAGCCAACTGGTCAGATGAGGGGGCTCGTTATGCTAGAATTGATGTTTCCGAAACCCAGTTTGAATTGATTGTTGTCAGGAGCGTTTCTCGTGTCGGATCACCTCTCTCGCAAAGAACTGAAACAGGACAAGATTCACGACGCGCTGGAGCACAGCGCCGAAGCGGTATACACGCACAAGCAGACGTCGATCATTGTGCTGGCGGTGGTGCTGATCGTCGCGGCGGCGTACGGCGGCTGGAGCGTGTATCACGAGCGGCAGACAGCGGCGGCTTCGGCGGCGTTCGACACGGCGATGAAGGCGTACTCCGGGCACATCGGGCCGTCGGCCGATCCGGCGGAAGCTGGCGAGCCGAGCTACGCGGACGAAACGGCGCGGTCGAACGATGCGCTGACAAAATTTACGGTGGTGGCGGACAAATATCCGAGTACGAATCCGGGGCGGCTGGCGCGGTACTACGCGGCGCTCTGCCTGGAAGATTTGGACAAAGAGAATCAGGCGCTCGAGGAACTGAAGAAACTTAGCAACGGCAGCGACAAGGAATTGGCGAGCATGGCGCAGTATCAGACGGCGGTGCTTTACTCGCGAACTGGCAAAGGGGATGAAGCGGCGAAGATTTATCGCGCGCTGGCGGACAAGCCTTCGGTATTCATAACGCGGCCGCTGGTGCTGCTGGAATTGGCGGGCGTACTGCGGCAGAACAATCCGAAGGAAGCTGCAACCGTGTACCAGCAGGTGAAGAAGGAATATCCGGAGTCGGCGATTTCGGAACAGGCGGATCGTGGGCTGGATACGCTGACACCGAAGTCGTAGGCGAGTTTTCTAGCTGCGCGATCTTGCCGACACGATACGCGATTCAAGGCGTCTGTCCCGAAACTCTTAGCGCGCCGTATTTACACGGAGCGACGCATCGAAACACCTTCCACTCTCGCGCCTTGGGCCATGCACGCGAATCAATCGCGAGGCCGGCGCTATCCTGAAGCTCCCCATCGATATCGGAGCGAATATGCGCGCGATCGCGACCGAATCGTTCACGCGCGCGCGTTTCGGCGTCTGGAAGCGAAGACGCAGGTTTTCACAACGCGGTTTTCGGATCATTTTCGCAACCGGCTGACGCACACGCTTGAGGTGTCGCAGATTGCGCGCACGGTGGCGACGGCGCTCGGGCTGAATTCGGAACTCGTCGAGGCGCTGGCGCTGGTGCATGACATCGGGCATCCGCCGTATGGTCATGCGGGCGAGCGCAAGCTGAATGAATTGATGAAACGGCACGGCGGGCGCTTCAATCACAATCTGCACGCGCTAAGGATTGTCGATCAATTCGAGCAGCGGTATCCGGATCATCCGGGATTGAACCTCACATTCGAGGTGCGCGAAGGGATCGTCAAGCATTCGCGCGACTATGCGGGCAGGGAAGCGGAGTGGCCGGAGCTTGCGGAGTATTTGCTGGATCTGCGGCCGCCGATGGAGGCGCAACTGATCGATTGGGTCGACGAGATCGCGTACAACACGGCAGACCTCGATGATGCGCGCGAGGCGGAGTTGCTGGATTTGCGGGCGTTAGCGTCGGACGTGCCGATTTTTGGCGAGGCGTTCGAACGAGTGAACGCGAAGTACGGAGCGACAGCCGAGAAGTTGAGATTTAATGATGCGCTGAAGAGCGTGCTGGACCAGTTGGTGACGGATTTGATCGAGACTACGTCGGCTCGCGTGCGAGAAGCCGGTGTGCAGACCGTCGATGATGCGCGGAGACTGCCAAAACGGATCGCTGGATTTAGTCCAGAGCTAAGCCAGCGCAATGCCGAATTGAAGCGATTTTTGTTTGCGAATGTTTACGACCGGCCGGTCATTACGGAAGATCGCGATCGTTCGGTGCGGTGCCTGGCGGAATTGTTCGAATACTATTTTGGTTCGGCGGGAACGATGCCGGCGAATTATGAAGAGATGGCGCGCGTTGAGCCGCGGCATGTGGTGGTGTGCGATTACGTTGCGGGCATGACGGATCAGTTCTTGCTGCGCCAGCACCGTCAGGTATTTGGTGACACGGCTTCGGTGAGCGCGAAGAATACTTCCGCGTAGCGCCTCGGTTTGCTTTTCTCACATTTGCGGGCGCGAGTACAATACGGTTTCTGTTTGCGCCAATTTCAATTCGAATTCCAATGAGGACGAGCTATTCGTGAGGGCTAACGAAAAATTTGCGGCTAGGAGACTGTTGCTGATGTTCGTCGCGCTGGCGCTTTGGCTGAGTGCCAGCGCAATCACGACGGCGCAAGTGTCGTCGCTGCTGCCGGGTACCTCGAAACCAACGCCGGCCACGCCCGCGACCAACTCTGCTGTCGATCCACTTGGATTGGGACGAGAAACGCCGCGGGGAACGATTGCTGGATTTCTCCGGTTGGCACAGCAGGGAAATGAACGGGCTGAAGAGTATTTTCAGCCGCCGTCGAAAGGGCATCGCGTTTCCGCGGAAGAAGAGCAGGAACTCGTCAAGCAGTTGTATGCAGTGCTCAACACAACGTTCCCTGCATCTGCTTTGAGTTCCACGAATGTTGATCTCGAACGCGTCGAAGACCAGCGTTCGCAAGATGAGATCACTATCACTGGGAAAAATCCCTTTGGACAGTCGTTTCCCGTGACGTTGGTGCAAGAGGAGGACATTCACAACGCCAAGCTTTGGTTCATTTCGCGGCAGACGCTGAGCAAAGTAGCGGAGGCATACGATTCGCTGCAATGGCCGCTGGAACACAAGCTCCCAGAAATATTTGTTCGAAACCGGATTCTGTCGGTGCCGCTGTGGCAATGGATCGTGATCGTTTTGTTTGTGCCGATCGCGATGGTGTTGGGCTGGATGATCGCGTTGGCGGGGCGCGTGGCGTTCGGCCGCTATCGCCGATATCGCGGGCTGCCAGAATTGGCGCCTCGGCCGTTGCGACACTTCGGACCGGGCGCGATGCTGCTCGCAATTCTGATTCACTACGCCTTCGTGCTGTGGATCGGCGGATCGATTCAGTTTCGCCAGTATTACCGATATTTTCTCATCGTCGTGTTTGCGATCGCGACCTATTGGGCGATCACTCGAATTGCGCACTGGATCTTCCGCGGGATTGCGGTGCAGTTGACCGAACGCGGTCGGTTGGCGGAGCGGTCGCTGGTTTCGCTCACAAGGCGAGTGCTCGACGTTTTGATTTTTGTCGTGGTCGCGCTGGCGGCGTTGAGTTCGATGGATGTGAACGTTACTGCGGCGCTCGCCGGCCTTGGTATCGGCGGCTTGGCGATCGGTCTTGGAGCGCAGAAGACATTCGAAAATTTGCTGGGCGGGATCTCGATTCTGACCGACAAGGCGATTGTCGTCGGGGATTCGTGCAAGATTGGCGATCGCGCAGGCACGGTCGAAGATATCGGACTGCGTTCGACAAGAATTCGAACCGAGGATCGAACTGTCGTCTCCATTCCTAACGGGACTGTCGCGACCGCGACGCTGGAGAATTTCAAGTTTCGCGACAAGATTTTGTGCCGGCAGTTGGTCCGGTTGCGCTACGACCTGTCGCCCGATCACGTGCGGTATGTGCTTGCGCAGATTCGAGATGTGCTCGCGCGTAATCCGAAGATTGAGGCGTCGACTTCGCGAGTGAGGGTGCTGCGATTCGGCGACTACGCGATCGAAACCGAAATTTACGCGTACATTCTCGAACGCGACTATGGACTCTATCTCGCGGCACAAGAGGCGATGATTCTGGACGTGTTGGACACGCTGGACCGGACGGGCGGCGCTTTGGCTCTGCCGTCGCAGACGACGATTGTCACGCAGGATGCGTGGGTCAAGCCGGAGAAAGCGGCCGCGGCGAAGAAGGCCATGGAAGCGAGCGGGACGCCGGACGGCACATCGAGAGATGGCGGTAACGCCCGAAGCTAGGTCCTAGAACCACCGAGTTGTTCACTCCAAGATGAGCGCGCTCTAAAGTCTTTTCCTCGCGTCGTACCGCAAACGCTTTAGAAAATTCGCGCGTCGCCTCTGCAAAAAGTCGATGGCAACTCGTCCTTCGCCGTGCCCGAATCGCAGTCTTCTCGATTCAACTCCCAAGAAATAAGCCACTTAGGAATTTCCCCGCATTTGGCAGAGGGTTTGCACTACTCCGTGACGTTGGTAGGAAACAAGCATTTCACGTATCAAGCTCAGGCCTGATCAGTCTTATAGAAGAGGGGCGGCAAATGAGCGCAACGCTTTTTGAAATGGCAGCGACGTGCGAGACACATCAGGGCCTGCTTGACGAATGCAACGCAGCGCGAAACGAGTGGAACGCACGGCGTACCGAAATCTCGCAGTTAGGGCTACGGGGAAAGAAAATCGACAATGAGCTCATGCGACTGCAAGCCAAGTTTGCTAAGTCCTATGCGATGGTTCGCAATCATTTGCGCGGTTGCGAGTGCTGTCAATCTGCACGAGGAACTTACGACTTTGCTGGTCGCCAAGACGCTCCTCGGCTCGTACCTGAGCTCCGCGTTCCGCTATTTACCGGGGCACACCACGTTCATCGATAGAATGACGACGTCGATGTTTTCTTGAGACTGCGACCTTAAAGCACAGACAAGAGTGTCTCCGCCACTTCGTACTTAGTTCAAATCATTCGTGCCGAACGTATTGCACGATGCGATTTCTCCCGAATTAAATCCCGCTGTGAACCATTTCTGTCTTTCCTGAGACGTTCCATGCGTGAACGAATCCGGAGAGACGTGCCCCGTCGACATTTTTTGCAAGCGATCATCGCCGACCGCCGCTGCCGCTCCTAACGCCGACTGAATGTCGCCTTGCTCCAGGAGTCCGCGCTGCTGCGTCGAGTGCGCCCAAATACCCGCGAAGCAATCCGCCTGAAGTTCGAGCTTAACCGAAGAAGAATTCGCGCCCTCGCGGCTGCCTTGTTGCGCCTGGCGTTCAATCCCGAGAATATTCTGTACGTGGTGCCCAATTTCGTGCGCGAGCACATACGCTTGCGCGAATTGGCCGGGCGCGCCAAAACGGCGTTGCAACTCGTCGTAAAAACCGAGATCGATGTAGACCTTCTGATCGGCGGGGCAATAGAACGGTCCTGTGGCGGCCTCCGCACCGCCGCAGCCTGACTGCGTCGAGTCGCGAAACAAAACAAGCTTGGCGTGATGATATTGCTGGTTCGACTGCTGCGGCAGAATTTGAGTCCACGTGGTCTGCGCGTCGTTCAGGACGAATGTGGCGAAGTCCGCGGTAGGCTTTTCCGATTGATCGCGAGCGGTGTCTGGGGGACCGGAAGTTGCCTGGCCTGACTGAACGCTTTGTCCACCACCAAGCAATGCGAAAAAGTTCTGATGAAAGATAAGGCTCAGGACGAGCAGCACCAGCGCGCCACCTATGCCGATGTGCATTCCGCCAAATTGAAATCCGCCGCCTCCGCCGCCTGATTCATCGCGGCGATCTTCGACGTCGGAGCTATCTCCACCGGGCGTCCAACGCATGGGTTCTCTCCTCCGAGCAGACTAGGGAGATGGTAACACTTGGAATCGACGGAATTGAACGCAGGAAAGTAGATGCAAAAAAAAATGAGCGGACGAGTTCTTTCGTCCGCTCGCGAAAAGACGATGTTTCGACGAAAGCTTAGGGCTTCGTTTCCGACGGCAGAATTTTGGTGTCTGTCGGTGTGAAGTCGAAGCGCACGAGCCATTCACTCGGCACGGCCTGACCTGACACTTTTGCCGGAGTGAAGTCCCACTTCTTTGCAGCCTGGACCGCCGCATCGCCGAAGAAACGGCTCGGTGAAGACGCGGGAACCGCGCTTTCCACGGCGCCGGATGGACTCACGCGAACCTTCACGATGACGCGAACTGTTCCATGAATCGTGCTGCGCGCCCGGCCTGAAACCTCAGGCATGATTTGGTTCAGCGGCTGACCTTGCGTGACCGGACCGGCAGGCAAACTCGTCGACGCGACGGCTGCGGTGCGCGAGGTTGCTGGGAGCGGTGCGATCGAGGATGCGTGAAGCGCTTCCGAGTTGCTGGGAGCGGTATCTTTCCTGACGGGCGTTCGCTCGCTGGCAGGAGTCGAATTCGGCGTTGCGTTTGAAGGCGGCTGAACGGACGAAACTTGTGGGCCGTTGTATCCACTGTGACTTCGAGCTGGAGCAGGAGCAGGCGGCGGAGTGGAAGATTTCGCGGGAGGCGTTGCGTCAGGCTTGCTGTTGGCCGGAGGCTGCGCGGCGGGTTCGGCAGCGGGCTGCGACGTGGGCGCAGAACTCGCAGGCGTTGGCGTCGCTGAGGGTGCAGTCGATGGCGAAGATGAGATGACGCCTTGCGTGAATTCGCGCACTTGCGGCACGGTGTACCAAGCTCCGGCGGCGAACGCGATCAGAAGCGCGATCGCGATGTACCAACCCTTGCTCGAACTTTTGCCCGCGTCGAAGTGCGGTTCAACTGTGGACAGCGGCACGGAGAGCGGATCGATGCTCTTCGTTGGCTTCGCCAACGGCACGGCTCTTGGTTCGACTGGCGCTGGAGCGATGGCTACGGCAGTCGCGGCGCTCGCTGATGCTGCGGCGGATGTGGCGCCAGCTGACTTTGCCGGAGAAGGCTTCGGCGGCTCTGCGATCGCGACGGCTGCAGGTCCTGCAGCGGGAGCCGTTTTCGTTGCTGCCGGCGCGGGCGTCGGCGGTGGAGCGACAGCCACGCTCTTTGCAGGCTCTGGCGCCGCTTTCGGATTCAACCGATTCGAAATTTCCGCGACGGTCCAGCGCGCTTTCGGATCGCGCCGCAACGTGTTTCGTGCGACGTCGAGAAATGGCTGCGGCATGCTGTCGGGAACGCTTGGGTCACCAGTTGCGTCCTCTGGACGGCGCTGGGTCAACGACTCTACGATCGTCGCGCCTAGTGACCACACATCTCCGGCCGCTGTCGCTTTGCCGTTGGTTTCGAGCGCGACATAGATATCCGGCTTGCCAGCGCCGATCTGCACATCACCGTCGCGGCAAATCGAATCGCTCGACAGTTTCAACTGATCGTCGATCGCGAGGATATTTCCCGGCTTGATGCGTCCGTGCGCGAAACCCTTGCCGTGCAGGTACGAAAGCGACTCGACGAACGGATCGAGCATGTCGCGCGTTTCCTCTGCGGAGAGCGCGCGCTGCGGCAAGAATTCCGCCAGGTTTTCCTGGGCGAATTCGGTCAAGACATACAACAAATCCATGCCCGCAAGCTGGCAGCGGCCGGATTCGAATACCTTGATCAAATTCGGGTGAGAAAGTTGCGCAGCCTGCTTCCAACGCGCGAGTTGCGCATCGGCGTTCGCGGCGTCCGCCTGGATGAACTTGATCGCAGCCTTTTCGGCCTTGTCCTTGCCGCGCTGCGTCGCAAACACGACGCTGTGATCGGAGCCGCCCAGATGCTTCACGAGCGGAAACTGACGGTCGATAACTTGGCCTTCGCTGTCGCGCCAACTGTCTGACATGCGAGCACCCCCAGGTTTTTAGATGTCCAACGAACATCATACGCTTGCGGGTACTACGGCAAGGCAGTACCTCAAACGGGGTCGGCATTTGGTAAATGGGGTGTTTTCGAGCCTCGAAGCGGCAGAGGTTCAGGTGAAGGCTGTACGCAAGCTCTCGGGAGGTAAGGTCAAGCCCGTAAGCGGGCGGTGCCGCTCACGAAGCGGCTTCCGCGCTCATAGAAGCGCAATAAGCGGTGCGCCGCCTTCGTAATCCCGATGCGGCGGCTGACTCCCATGCGGGCGGGCTGGTCGAGATGAATCTTCTCGGCGGTTTGCACGCGCGGCGAAGTCAGTTCGCCAAGCCACAGCGGTCCGGGCGCGCAGAGATCGACGCCGTTGACGCTGCGGTCGATGTGCAAGGCTTGCGCGAGCCGTCCGGGGCCTCGAGTCAGGTCTAAGAGGTGATCCGTGCCGCGTAGCCGCTCCATTTCCGCGATGCCTTCAAGCGGTTCCAGCGCACGAATCAGAATGCCGCCGCCGATGCCGGCGATTTCGGCACTGACGTTCAGCATGAAGTGATTGCCATACGAGAAGTAAATGTAAGCGTGGCCACGACTTAGGAACATCGACTGAGTGCGCGGAGTCGGGCCTCGATAGTGGTGCGCGGCCGGGTCCTTTGGCGGGTATGCCTCGGTTTCGACGATGCGCCCGGCCATTCGCAGCACGGGCAGGTCGCGCACGACGATTTTGCCGATCAGGTAGCGAGCGAGTGCCACCGTCCCGACCGGTAGCTCAGACCGACGGAGACGGCGGATCGCCGCTTTAGCAGGCACCTTCATAGCGGCGCCGGCGTCGGCCTGAGTCGGCGCACGGCGGTCGGCTGTTTCGCTCATCTTTTACTGACTATAAGGCCAAAATACAGGTTCAAGTACCCACCCCACTCCCCTGAATGCTGTATTTGCCGTTTGAGACCCTAATGTTTCAATCAACTCGCCAGTAAGTGATAGCAGTGACAGGCTTTCCTCTGAGCTGTGTCATGCCTTACGGCGCGGTAACAAACTCGGAGTCCTCGATTTCCACAGACAGGAGCTGATATCCCCCTTCACTCCTGGGGAGCAAATATTAGCGATGTCAGATCCACTCGTCTCGGATAGAATGGCGGGTACAGCGGGCTGTGCCTCCAAGCGTCCTGGTATTCTCTCCATGCTCGGCGCAGTCACTGAGGTCGCTGAGGTAGAAGTGAAAGTCGAAACGATGAAACAGAATCAACGCACGATCGTTCGCCGGCGTACTCAGCAGTTGGTGTATCTGGAGCTGGGTCGCGAGAACGGCGGCGTCATGTTGAATCTTTCCGAAGAGGGCTGCGGATTTCAGGCGATCACGCCGGTGAAATGTGGCGAGACGCGCTTCGGATTTCAAATCAACGGTGGACGTCGCATTGCCGGTGATGCGGAAGTTGTGTGGGCCGATGATTCCGGTGTGATGGGCGGACTGCGCTTTTTGAATCTTCCGCCGGAAGCTCACAAAGAAATTCGGTTGTGGTTGGAAGAAACGAACGCGCCGATGGAATATGGATTTGCGTCGGCTGCAGCAGCGTCCGCAGGCGCATCTGGCGCGGCTGTTGGCGCGCGCGCGGCTCGCACGAATGTTGCGCCCGATCCGCTTCCACCTTCGCGCGAAGCAGCGAATGTCAGAATTCCTCCGCCGCAGCAAGAAGCGCCGCCACCTCCACCTGCGTGGTCGAATGCGCGCAGTGTGGGCTACCCTGTTCTTGAAGAACAGAGATACGCATCGCCATTCACAGAAGCGATCATTCCTTATTCAGATCCGCAGCAGCGCAGATCGGCTTCGGTCTGGCGCGGCATTGCGGTCGTGGCAACCGTCATCGCGGTGTTTGCGCTTGGCATCGTGTACCAAAAAGATGTCGGCAGTTCGTTGATCTGGCTCGGCGAAACGATGAGCGGCAAGACGAAGGCATCGACGGTTGCTCCCGTTGGGAAGCCG
Organism: Candidatus Acidiferrum sp.; assembly: GCA_036493835.1. Taxonomy (GTDB): domain Bacteria; phylum Acidobacteriota; class Terriglobia; order Acidiferrales; family UBA7541; genus Acidiferrum. Next base: position 22,974 of record DASXPD010000120.1, read on the forward strand.
GCGAACGCGACTCAGCCATCGCTTCCGACGACCGAACCCGAAACTGCGGCGACGAGCAATCCGACCGGCAAGAATGCAGGCGCGGCTGCGGATCCCAACGACCCGACGGCGGCTGACATGAAGGCTGTCGACGAATTGGGGAAAGACCCGTCGGCGAAATCGCAACCGCCGGCAGCTGGTGGTCCCAACGCATCCAACGTGTCGGAGCGTTCCGAATCGGTACTCGAACGGCAGAACGCCGTGGCTCAGAAACCTCAACCCAACTGGAGCGAAACGGACAGCGTGGAAGCCCTTTGGGGCGCCGTGCAAGCGGGCTCGGTTTCGGCGGAAGTCTCGCTGGCAGAGCGCTTTGCGCGGGGCGCGGGCGTCAACAAGAATTGCGACCAAGCCAAAGTCCTCATGAAGGCTGCGGCCGATAAGGGCAACCGAGAAGCGCGATTGCGACTCTACGAACTCGAAAGTGGCGGCTGCCAGTAACGACGTAATTCCCAGGAAACTCATTTTTGTAGGAAGCGTCTGCGCTTCCTTGACTTGGCGGCAAAGCGCCCCAATAATGAGAAAGCATGAGCGTTAGCGGCGGAGGCGCTGCAGACATGTTTCTAGATATCAAGGACCTTGCTGTCCGGAAACAAGTCATCCGCAAGAGTTACGCGCCCGGCAGCATCGACTATCAGACGTCGGAAATAAAGCAGATTGAGCCGCTGGAAGTTACGGTAACTGCGGAACTCATCGAAGGCCAGATTCGGATTACCGGCGAGATCGAGACCAAGGTCGAGATGGTGTGCGCTCGATGTCTCGAAGCCGTTGTCGACGAAGTGCATCGTTCTTTCGATCTGTTCTATAGCCCGCTGCCACTCGGAGAACGTCCCGAAGAGGCCAGGCTGAGAGACGACGACGCAGAAATTGGATTTTTTCAGGGTGAGGGGCTATTCCTGGCGGATGTGCTGCGTGAGCAGGTTCTGTTGGCGTTGCCGATGAAGGCAATCTGCCGCAGCGACTGCCGTGGACTCTGCCCCAATTGCGGCGCGAACTTGAACCACGAAGAGTGCCGCTGTGAGACTCATTCGACAGACCCGCGACTCGCGCCACTGGCGCGCCTGAAGCAGGACTGGCTGAAAAAACAATAGGTTTCAGGGCCGAAAGCCCATACAATCCGGCCATATTAGGTCGGAACGAGGAGTAGTGTCATGCCTAACCCAAAACGCCGGCATTCCAAGCGGCGCACCAGCACCCGCCGCGCCCACGATTTCCTGGTCAAGCCTGCGCTGGCGAAATGCCCCAACTGCCACGAAATGAAGCAGCCCCACCAGGTCTGCCCACATTGCGGCTTCTATAAGGGAAAAGCGGTCCAAAATATCTCAGCCTGACAAGTTCATCCGCGGAGCTCGAAGTTGTTCTGTGGAGAAAGTGGCAGCCTTTCACCGGTGCTTGTCCGGAATTGCCTGATCGAAGCCCTTCATGATCACAATTGCGGTTGATGCCATGGGCGGAGACCATGCTCCCCGTCCTGAAGTTGAAGGCAGTGTGCTGGCTGCACGCGAATTCGGCGTGCGTATTTTGTTGGTTGGCCAGCCGTCGGTGGTTCGCGCCGAATTGGCCAAACATGCCGTCCCCAATCTGCCGATTGAGGTCGTTCCGGCCAGCGAAGTGATCACGATGGACGATCACCCGGCGCAGGCATTTCGCCGGAAGAAAGACAGCTCGGTTCATGTTGCCGCGCGGCTGGTGCGAGAAACGAAAGCCGATGGATTAGTCAGCGCCGGAAATACTGGCGCAGTAATGACCGTCGCGCGATTTTTGCTGGGCACTCTGGAATCGGTCGATCGCGTTGCATTGGCGGCGCCGTTTCCTAATGCGAAGGGAGGCGTTTCTGTTCTGCTCGATGTTGGAGCCAACGTCGACTCCAAGCCCGAGCATCTCGTTCAGTTTGCGGTGATGGGAGATATTTATTACCGCGCGACGTTCGGTCATCGCAGGCCGCGCGTCGGTTTGCTCTCCGTCGGCGAAGAAGAAATTAAAGGCAACGAGCTGACGCGCGAAGTGTATAACCGGCTGAAGAAGAGTCCGGTGCACTTTGTGGGCAACGTCGAAGGCGGCGGTTTGTTCTCCGGCGAAGTCGATGTGATCGTTTGCGACGGCTTCGTGGGAAACATCGCACTGAAAATCTGCGAAGGCCTGGCGCTGCAAATCTTTGAAGTGTTGAAGAAGTCGCTGAAGAGTTCGCTGGTTTCGCAGTTCGGCGCGATGCTTTCGCAGGGCGCCTTCAAGGGCCTGAAGAAAAAAATCGACTACGCCGAGTATGGCGGCGCGCCGCTGCTTGGCGTGCGCGGTGTCTGCGTCATTGGCCACGGCCGATCGAATGCCGCCGCGGTTAAGAATGCGATTCGCGTTGCCGCCGGCCTGGCTCGCGGTGGCATGAACGAAAAGATTGAACAGGGGCTCTCAGCCGCGGGCGTGCATCCCGACCGAATCGCGATGCGTCCGTAGCAGCAGGAAAAGGAACAAAGATGGGTAAAATTGCATTTGTATTTCCGGGTCAGGCTTCGCAGTACCCCGGAATGGGCAAAGAACTGGCCGAAAAATATCCGGCGGCGAAAGCTGTTTTCGACGAAGCCGACAAAGCGCTCGGATTTTCGATTTCGCAGATGTGCTTCGCAGGTTCTGAAGAAGACCTCAAGCAGACCGCAAACACGCAGCCCGCGATTCTTACGTGCTCTGTTGCGACCTACCGCGTTCTCGCGGAAAAGGGAATCGCTCCCGACTTCGTTGCCGGCCACAGTCTTGGCGAATATTCCGCGCTTGTCGCTGCCGGTTCGCTGAAGTTTTCCGATGCGGTGCAAATCGTCCACAAGCGTGGCAAATATATGCAGGAAGCCGTTCCCGCCGGTGAAGGCGCGATGGCTGCCATCATGGGCTTGTCTCCGGCCGTCGTGACGGATGCGTGCAAGCGCGCCGCTGAAGGCAAAATCTGCTCGCCGGCGAATCTGAACTCACCCGAGCAAACTGTGATCTCCGGCCACGCCGATGCCGTGAAGAGAGCCGTTGAAATCGCGTCGCAACTCGGTGCAAAGCGCGCTGTGATTTTGGCCGTTTCCGCTCCGTTCCACAGTGCGCTGATGATGCCCGCACAGGAAAAGCTCGAAAAAGATCTGCGCAAGACTCAGTTTGCCGCGCTGAAGTTTCCGCTCGTCACCAACGTCGACGCCGACACCGAAACCAGCGGCGACGAAGCGCGCGACGCGTTGATTCGCCAGGTTACGATGCCCGTGCGCTGGGAAGAATCCGTCCGCGAATTGATCGAGGAAGGCGTGACTACGTTCGTCGAAGTGGGCCCGAGCCGCGTGTTGACCGGCTTGCTCCGTCAGATCGAACGCTCTGTCGGCACACTCAACGTGGAAGACGAAAAGAGTCTGGCGACGACGGTCGAAAAAATCGCCCAATCGCGCGCTGACGCTGACGCAGCGTAACGCCTATCCCTAGCAACAGCGGCTCTGTGAACTCGGCGCTCTCTGTGATAAAAGCCTTCTGCGTATCCCGCAACATCAGTTAGTTCGCACGCGACTGAGGCCAACATCGACATGTTTAGCCTGAAAGACAAAGTAGCGCTCATCACCGGTGCGTCACAGGGCATTGGCCGTGACACTGCTGTCGCGTTGGCTCAGGCGGGCGCAAAAGTTGCCGTCGCCGCTCGTAACGAAGAGAAGCTCGCATCTCTCGTCAGCGAAATCGAATCCGCCGGTGGCGCTGCTCTCGCCGTAAAAATGGACGTCGCCGACGCGGAGCAAGTCAAAGCGGGCTTCAAACAAGTGCTCGACAAGTTCGGCCGCCTCGACATTCTCGTCAACAACGCTGCGATCACGCGCGATGGTCTTTCGATGCGCATGAAGCCCGACGATTGGGAGGCCGTCCTGAAAACCAATCTCACCGGCGCCCATCTCTGCATTCAGCAAGCTCTTTCGACGATGATGCGAGCTCGCGCTGGACGAATCATCAACATCAGCAGTGTCGTCGCGCAGTCCGGAAACGCCGGTCAGGCCAACTACGTAGCCGCAAAAGCCGGACTCATCGGTCTCACGAAAGCTGTCGCCATCGAAATCGCCTCGCGCAACATCACCGTCAACGCCGTTGCGCCGGGTTTCATCGAAACTCCGATGACCGATGTGCTGCCCGACAAGGTCAAAGAAGAATTGAAGACGCGCATCCCGCTCGGTCGCATGGGTTTGCCGCGCGACGTCGCCGCCGCGATCATCTTTCTCGCCAGCGACGAAGCCGCCTACATCACCGGGCATGTCCTCAACGTAAATGGCGGTATGCATTTGACGTGATAGCGGCTCGACGGAGACGATGAGAATCAAGACCGCAAATTTCCAGCACAAAAGTTGACCTTGCGTTGCAGCCTAACTAGAATGTTTGGGTTACAAAAAACGGGTCAAAGTGTTGCGGGGTAGCGTAGGGCCGAGCGGTCCGGATACTCACACTCATCACAAACCAGCACGACGAAACGCAGATCGTGGAGGATACAGGAATGGCCAGCGTTGAAGAGCGCGTAAAGCAGATCATTGTCGAGCAGCTCGGTGTGGACGAAGCGGAAGTTACCCCGACCGCGTCCTTTGTGGACGATCTCGGTGCCGACTCTCTGGACCAGGTTGAATTGGTCATGGCTTTCGAGGAAGCTTTCGGCATCGAAGTTCCGGACGAAGACGCCGAAAAAATGACGACCGTGAAAGACGCCGTCGAATACATCGATAAACACTCCAAGGGAAAGTAAGGGACCGCTGAGCTTCACCACCTCATCAGGGAGCAGAATCCTGTGACTCGCCGCGTTGTCGTAACCGGCGTAGGGCTTGTCTGCGCGCTTGGTATCGGGACGGATGAGAGTTGGAAAAATCTCGTCGCCGGCCAAAACGGCGTCGGCGCCATTACGCTCTTCGATGCCACTGGCTTCGACTGCACTATCGCAGGCGAAGTGAAAAATTTTGACCCCTTCCAGTGGATCGAGAAAAAAGAACTAAAGAAAATGGGTCGCTTCATCCAGGTCGCCCTGGCTGCGGCCGAGTTCGCCATCAAAATGGCGAACTGGTCGAAAGAAACCGAGACCGACCTCGACGAAGTCGGCGTTTACGTTTCCAGCGGCATCGGCGGGTTCGACATCATCGAGCGCGAGCACCGGAAGCTCATGCAGGGCGGACCCGGAAAGATCTCCCCGTTCTTCATTCCGTCCGCGATCGTAAACCTTGCGTCAGGGCACATTTCGATTCGCTACGGCGCGCGTGGCCCGAACTCCGCCACAGCCACGGCATGTTCCGCATCCGCTCATGCGATCGGTGATTCTTTCAAAATTATCGAGCGCGGAGCCGCTGAAATGATGATTTGCGGCGGCACCGAAGCGACGATTACCCCGATGGGTGTCGGCGGCTTCGCTGCCATGAAGGCTTTGTCCACGCGCAACGAAGACCCCGCGCACGCCAGCCGTCCCTTCGACGCACAGCGCGATGGCTTCGTCGTTGGCGAAGGTTCCGGAATTTTGATTCTCGAATCGCTGGAACATGCGCAAAAGCGTAACGCGCCGATCCTTGCCGAAATCGTTGGCTACGGCATGTCGGGCGACGCGTTTCACATCACGCAGCCCGCCGAAAATGGCGACGGCGCGTATCGCGTCATGAAGGCCGCGTTGAAAGACGCGAAGCTTTCTCCTGATGACATCGGCTACGTCAATGCGCACGGCACTTCGACGCCGATTGGCGACGTGCTCGAAACGATTGCCGTCAAGCGCGTCTTCGGCGAGCGCGCAAAGAAAATGCCGGTTAGCTCAACCAAGTCGATGACGGGGCATTTGCTCGGCGGCGCTGGGGGACTCGAAGCCGGCATCAGCGTTCTCGCATTGCGCGATCAGATTGTGCCGCCGACAATCAATCTCGAAACTCCCGATCCAGCCTGCGATCTGGACTACGTTCCCAACGTCGCGCGAAAAGTGGAAGTCGAGTACGTACTCTCGAACTCGTTCGGTTTCGGCGGCACCAACGCCGCTTTGATTTTCAAGCGCTGGTCCGGGAAATAACCCCAGCCCGCCAGCGGCACCAATCTTTCACCGGTCCATCAAGCTCAAGGAACTCCGATGAACATCGTCGTCTGTATCAAGCAGGTCCCTGCAAAAGACGCTCCGCTTTCCATCAATGGCAACTGGATCAAGGAATCCGACATTGGATTCGAGATGAACGAGCCCGATAGCTACGCGCTCGAAGAAGCTCTCCGCCTGAAAGAAAAGCACGGCGGCGAAGTCGTTGCGCTATCGATGGGGCCGGATCGCGTCAAGCAAACGATCAAGGAAGCTTTGGCAAAGGGCGCGGATCGCGGCATCCATATTGCCGACGATAATTTCGCGCAACTCGATCCGCTTGGCTCCGCCACATATCTCGCCGCCGCCATCAAGAAAGAAAAAGTCGATCTCGTGCTCACCGGTTTGCAGAGCGACGATCACGGATTCGGCCAAACCGGCGTGCTTCTCGCCGGCCTTCTCGATCTGCCCCACGCGACAATCATCATGGCAATCGAAGCGCAGGATGGAAAAATGCGCCTCAAGCGCGAACTCGAAGCCGGCTGGTTCCAGCACATCGAATGCCCGTTGCCCGCCGTGCTCTCCATTCAATCCGGCATCAACAAAGTTCGTTACGCCACGCTCAAAGGCATCATGGCCGCGAAGAAAAAAGAAATTGCTGCCGTCACGCCGCAATCGCTAGGCGTGACGGTCCAGCCGACGCAGAAGGTAGAAAAGATTTACGTGCCAACAAAAACAAAAAAGACGGAATTCCTCACCGGCACGCCGAAAGAAATGGCTACGAAGCTCGTCGAAAGATTGAAGTTCGAAGCGCGGGTGATCTAACATGAAAATTCTCGTCGTCACCGAGCAGCGTCAGAATAAGTGGAACAACACCAGCTTCGAAACGCTCGCCGCGGCACAGCACATTGCGAAAGACACCAGCAGCACCGTCTCCGCGCTGGTCATCGGCAAAGGAGTCGCGTCGCTCGCCGACGAACTCGCCGCTAAAAACGTCGCCGAAGTTCTGCTTGTCGAACACGATCTGCTCGAAAACTACACGCCCGATGGCTATTGCGTCGCGCTCAAGCAAGTCATCGAATCCGCCAAGCCCGATCTCGTTCTCTTCCCACACACCTATCAGGTCCGCGATTTCGCGCCGAAACTCGCAGCTCAACTCGGCAAGGGAATGATCGGCGATTGCATCGCCTACAAAAACGAAAGCGGCAAACTCGTCTTCGTCCGCCAGATGTTTCAAGGCAAGACCAACGCCGACGTCACATTTCAAAGCGCCGCGCCATGGTTCGCGTCATTCCAGGCGGGTGCCTTCCGTGCCGATCTCGTCGAGCCCAATGCGTCCGGCAAAGCTCCCGCCAACACCGTGAGCGTTACGATCAGCGCCGACCAAATCCGCACCAAGCCTCTGGATCTTTTCAAAGAAGCAAAATCCGCCGTCGACCTAACACAAGCTCCGCTGATCGTCGCCATCGGTCGCGGCATCAAAGCTCCCGAAAATATTCCGCAAGCCGAAGCCGTCGCGAAAGCACTCGGCGGAGAAATTGCCGCCTCTCGCCCCATCTGCGACGAAGGCTGGCTCCCGATGGAGCGCCAGATCGGCAGCTCCGGCCAAACCGTCGCGCCTAAACTCTATCTCGCGCTCGGCATCAGCGGCGCCATCCAGCACGTTGTTGGCATGAAAGGCGCCCGCACTATCGTCGCCGTCAACAAAGATCAAAACGCCCCCATCTTCGAAATCGCCGACTACGGCATCGTCGCCGACATATTCGAAGTCATGCCCGCCCTCACCGAAGCCCTCGAAAAAGCCAAATCCTGATCCGCCGTCTGCGTTTCGTCCGTCTTTGACGCCTGTCGCTCGAAGAGGCGTATACTTTCTCCATGAGCCTCGAAGACTACAAGACCATCCTGTACCGCCAGGAAGATGGTTCATGGGTTGCTGAAATTCCCGCCATTCCGGGTTGCTATGCACTGATGGATACCCGCGAATCCGCACTCAGCGAACTCTCTAAGGTCTTTACGATGATCTCGCAGGAATACGCCGAAAAGGGTCTCAGCCTGCCCGCCAATACTACCGAGATCGTGAATGCCTAGTGCCACGGCGCGTGATTTTCAGCGCGTCGGCCCGACTCCTCGGATTTACCATCACAAGAACAGTAGGTAGTCATGAACGTTGGAATCATCCCGACGGTCGAGCTACTACGATTCCTGTCCACGGCGGAAAAGAGATCGGCCCGCCTCTTTTCTTCAAAATCATTCGTCAACTAGGCGTTTCGTCCGAGCAATTTAGCAAGCTTCGCTAAGCCGTCCGCCAGTCGCGATTTGATAAGATGGAGAGGAGTTCCCTATGACTCCTCCCCAACGCGAACAGCTCGAAGCCGACGTCCTCATCGTCGGCGCCGGACCCGCAGGCTTGTCCTGCGCCCTCCACCTCTCCAACCTCATCCAGAAACACAACGCATCCGGTGCCAAGCCCGAACTCTCCACCGAAAATATCTACGTCCTCGAAAAGGGAAGAGAAGTCGGCGCCCATCAGCTCTCCGGGGCCATCATGAATCCCAAGGCTCTCGCCGAACTCGTCCCCGACTTCGAAAAATCCGCCCCGCTCGATACGCCCGTCACCGACGACGCAGCTCTTTTCTTCACAAAAAACTCATCGCTAAGATTCCCCATCACCCCGCCGCCCTTCCAGAACAAAGGCAATTACGTCGTCTCGCTCAACAAAATCGCCAAGTGGCTCGGCGGCCTCGTCGAAAAATCCGGCGTCAATCTCTTCACGCAATTCGGCGGCGCGGAACTCATCTACGAAAACAACGGCATCGCCGGCGTCATCACCGAAGACAAAGGCATCGACAAAAACGGCAAGCCCAAAGACAACTACACGCCCGGCTACGAACTGCGCGCCAAAGTCACCGTCCTCGCCGAAGGCACGCGCGGCTCGCTCACCAAACAGCTCGTCGAAAAATACAAGCTCGACAACATCAATCCCCAAATCTACAGCCTCGGCATAAAAGAATTGTGGGACGTGCAGCCCGGCCGCATCCAACCCGGCTACGTCGCGCACACGCTCGGCTGGCCCGTCGCCACCGACATGTACGGCGGCGGCTGGATCTACGGCCTCTCCAACAATCGCGTTTCGATCGGCCTCGTCATCGGTCTCGAATACGCCGATCCGCAATTCGATCCGCACGAAGAATTTCAAAAGTGGAAGACCCACCCGCACATCAAAAAAATTCTCGACGGTGGCAAACTCGTCCGCTACGGCGCGAAATCTCTCCCCGCGGGCGGCTGGTATTCCATGCCGCGCAATTACGTCGACGGCGGCCTCATCATCGGCGATTCCGGCAGCTTCCTCGATTCACAGCGCCTCAAAGGCATTCACATGGCGATCAAGTCCGGCATGCTCGCCGCCGAAACGATTTTCGACGCGCTCAAAGCCGGCGACACTTCTGCCAAAACGCTCAGCGCCTTTCCGAAAAAAGTCGAAGCCAGCTACATCAAGAAAGAACTCTGGCAGGTCCGCAATTTCCACCAATCCTTCAAATACGGCCTCTACGGCGGCCTCTTCCACACCGGTCTTCAATTCATCACCGGCGGCCGCGGCCTCATCGACCCGATGCACGCCGAAGCCGGCTACAAGCACTATCACCACATCGACGGCCATCCCGCGCCCGCGCGCTTCAAGGGCGACGGCAAACTCACCTTCGATCGCCTCACCGACGTCTATCATTCCGGCACGCGCCACGAAGAAGATCAGCCCTGCCATCTTCACGTCAACGATCTCAACGTCTGCGCCACAAAATGCACCGTCGAGTACGGCAATCCCTGCCAATATTTCTGCCCCGCCGCCGTCTACGAGCCGGTCACCGAAGCCGGCAACTTCAAACTCAAAATCAACGCCGCCAATTGCGTCCACTGCAAAACATGCGACATCGCCGACCCCTACCAAATCATCGACTGGGTCGTCCCCGAAGGTGGCGGCGGTCCGAATTACGAAGGCATGTAGCTCTTTGCGACTCGCACGCAAACAAAAAGAAACGGGCCGCCGAAAATCCCGGCGGCCCTTTTATCTCTTACCTTCAAACGAAATCGCTACGGCAACAACCCATACACATCGATCTCCCCAAACGTACTCCCGCCACCAATCGAATCATCGCTCCCGCGCGTCCCGATATACACCTTCCCATTCGCAACTGTCGGCACCGTAAACTTCACCGCATTCCCCGCAACGTCGCGACTCGCATTCTGCGAACTATTCCACAACTCATTGCCCAGATCCGTCGCATCGTATGCGTGCAGCACCGCAGGACCCGCTGCTTTGGGAGTGCTATTGGTGCCGAATGCCCCCGTGTCGATTGCCCACACGATTCCGTTCTCTGTTGCCGACGATGCAGAAATCGACGGCGATGCCCCCGTAAATCCAAATCCCGTCGGCGTCGACGACGCGGCCGTCGTGTTGAACATTCCGTTCGACGCGTTGAACGTATAGATCTGCCCGTTGTGCGTCGCGCCTGCACCAAACGTCACACCGAAATAATACAAATTGTTGTTCCAGAACGCCGGCGTCGAAAACGAATGCGAACTCGGACTCGTCGTCCACTCCTGGTGTACGTTGTCCGTAGTCGTGTTGTATTTGCCCATTCCGTTCGCCCGGTCCAACACGTAAATGACGCCCGCCTTGCTTCCGCCCACGAGAAAATTCCCGCCGCCCGTTCCATCAATCAGCACCGAAGTCCCGCTCGCTCCAACGTCGCTATCGTTCGTATCCAGCGTCGACTGATTGGATGGCGTGAAATAATCCACCACGCCAAGGTTGGGCGTGCTCAGCTTCAGAAAGCTATCTGAAAAATCCGTCGGCAGCGTCGCCGATCCGCTCGTGCCGTCGAACGCTCCATTGCCCGTCATGACATACATATTCCCGGCAGCATCGAACGCCGGCGCTCCGCCAGACATCCAGATTCCACCGCGGCAATATGCGAATCCAGATGCGCTGTTCGGCGTGGCATTGAATACCGTCGGCACCGCCCCTAGATTCGCCGTTTGATAACCCAGCACCCATCCGTGATACGTGCCCTCATCGCCGTGCGATGCCCACGAGACGTAAACCATCCCATTCGATAGCGCCAATCCCGGCCGCTGATTTTCCCGGTACGCGCTGAATGTGTTCGTCGATCCACCCTCGCATGTTCCCGGAAACGTTGCCGCAATCGTCACCGGCGAATTCGCCGCTTCCGCGCCGGTCGCCAGGCTCAGCGCATGCAGCCGCTGAATGTAGTTCGGCGTCGTAGTCTTCGTCTTCGACACCAGGTAGATCGTGTTTGTCGAAGGATCGATCACCGGCGTTCCCAATATCCCGATGTCCGGAAAAATATCTCCCGAAAAAACATCCGCGCTCGCCCCATACGTTTCGCCGGCCGGGATTAGCGTCTTTTTCCAGTACGGATTGGCGCAGTTATTCGTATCCGCGTCGAACACATAAACCGAATCGCGCATCGTCGCCACTACGATCACGTTATGCGTCCCGCCTCCGATATTCACGTTCGGCACCCACAGCGGCTGCGCATACACCGCGCCGTCCACCGTGCACGAAAACAATTTCCCAAACGTCGCCGACTTCACGTTCGCCGTCGTCAGCAAATATTCCTGATTATTCGCTCCATCGCGCGCCACGTCGTTGTGATACGTCGTCACTCCCGCCAGATCCGTCACCGCGATCGTCGCGGTCGCGCTCTTCGTCGCATCCACTTTGCTCGTCGCCGTGATCGTAATCCCGCTGCCCGGCGAATTCGGTGCCACGTATGTCGCCGTCGTCGCTGCCTGCGCGCTGAATGTTCCCGTACTGGCGGTCCACGTTACACCCGCGCCGCCCACATCGCCCGTTACCGTCGCAGTCAGTCCTAGCGCTTGATTTAGCGCCAATCCCATCACCTTCGGCGAAATCGTGACAGCCACGCCCGCCGGCGCCGCCCCAATCGTGATTGTCGCCGAGGCCGACTTCGTTCCGTCGCTCACCGACGTCGCCGTTAGCGTCACCGTCGCCGGATTCGGCACCGTGCCAGGCGCCGTATACGTGATCGCCGTTCCCGACGCGCTCGTCGTCGCCGACAGCGATCCGCATCCGCCAGCCGTCGCACACGACGCAGCCCACGTCACGCCCTTCGCTGCACTGTCGTTGTTCACCGTCGCCATGAAATTCTGCGTCGCGCTTGGCGCAACCGTCGCCGATGTCGGCGACACCGCCACCGCGATCGCTGTTCCTCCGCCGCTTGTCGAACTCGACCCGCCGCATCCCACCATCAGCCCCGCGCCAACCACCGAAATTGCCGCAGCCAAAATCATTTGACCGGCACGTCGCGCACGCACTCGTATCACGTATGTTCTCCAGTATTCGTCGTTCCGGGTTTTCCAGCGTTTTCGCTTCCGGTGGGCGCGAAAGCGTCGTGCCTTTGCTACTTCTTGGTAATACGTTGGCCTTAAAACGCGCTGCGGGGGTTGAGGGGACGTGCGGTCCGCAAATGCGCGAGTTGATAAACCGTACGAAAAGGTAGGGCACCCCACCCCAAAAGGAGGCCTTCACCTAGTCCAGCTTTAGATGCCCCGCAGGCCACAGAGGATGGCCGTGCTAAGCCCGCCTCCGCCATGTCGCTTCAATCGCTCTCCGTCTCTATCGTTTCGCGGGCCCGGCGCCACGATTCGTTGACGCGTGTTTCGCCTCGCTGCCCGACAGTTCCTCGCGTTGCGCTATAATTTCGCCCACCCAATGCCTCTCATCGCCGGTAGCAAGCTCGGCCCCTACGAAATCCAATCCAGCCTTGGCGCCGGAGGCATGGGCGAAGTTTACGCCGCGCGCGACACTCGCCTCGATCGCATCGTCGCCATCAAAATTCTGCCCGAGCATCTTTCCGAAAAACCCGAAGCACACGCCCGTTTCGAACGCGAAGCCCGCGCCGTCTCTTCGTTGAATCATCCCAACATTTGCCAACTCTACGACGTCGGCGAACAGGGCAGCGTCCGCTACATCGTCATGGAGCATCTTCAGGGCGAGACTCTCGCCGACCGCCTGAAAAAAGGTCCGCTGCCGCTTGAGCAACTGACGCGCATCGGCGCCGCTATCGGCGACGGCCTGCAATGCGCCCATCGCAACGGCATCGTCCATCGCGACCTCAAGCCCGGCAACATTATGCTGACCAAGGGCGGTGCAAAAATCCTCGACTTCGGTCTCGCAAAAGGTGGCAGCGTCACCGGCAGCGCTCACGATCTCATGGTCACGCTCTCGTCGCCCGCCCTCTCCGATCCTCTCACCGCGGAAGGCTCGCTCGTCGGCACCTTTCAATACATGGCGCCGGAGCAAGTCGAAGGAAAAGAAGCCACCGCAAGCAGCGACATTTTTAGTTTTGGTTCCGTGCTCTACGAAATGGCCACCGGCAACCGCGCCTTCGAAGGCAAGAGTCAAATTTCCGTCGCGTCTTCCATTCTCGAAAAAGATCCGCCTCCGGTCGTAACGGTAATTCCCACCGCGCCGCCCTCTCTCGATCACGTCATCCGCGGCTGCCTCGCAAAGGATCCCGACGCCCGCTGGCACAGTGCCGGCGACGTCGCGCGCGAACTCCGCTGGATCGGCACCAGCAGTGGCAGCTCTTCACAAATCAGCGCGCCGATCGCCGCATCACCCGTCGGCCGCCGCACGCGCGAACGCATCGCCTGGGCCGCTCTCGCCGCAGCGCTGCTGGGAGTCGTCCTCTGGTTCGCATCGCGCCCATCTCCCACAATTCCGATCATCCATTCCTCGATTCTGCCGCCGCCCGACGCCGCTTTCGATTTCACGGGTGACTTCTCCGGCCCGCCAGTCCTCTCCGCCGACGGCACGCAAATCGCCTACTGCGCGCACACCGCAAAAGAGCGAAGCTCAATCTGGATTCAGCCTCTCGACTCGAACGCACCCAGAAAGCTCACAGGCACCGAGGGTGCGACCTTTCCGTTCTGGTCGCCTGACGGCCTCTCCGTCGGCTTTTTTTCTGACGGCAAATTAAAAACCATCTCTGTCGCCGGCGGCCCTGTCTCCACGGTCGCCGACGCTCCAAATCCCCGCGGCGGCGCATGGGGCGCCGACAACACCATCGTCTACTCTCCTGATTATCGCGACTCCTTGTGGATCGCTCATCCTCATCAGGCTGATGCCAAGCGGCTCACAGTTCTCGATCAAAGCCTTCACAGCACGCACCGCTGGCCCAGCTTTCTTCCAGACGGCAAACATTTTCTTTATCTCGCCACAAACCATGGCGGCGCAAACATCGATAAATACGGCATATTCATCGGCACCGCCGACGGACACCAAAGCAATCTCATTCTTTCCAGCGACTCCGCCGCTCAATTCGCCGGCGGCTACTTGCTATTTCATCGAGAGTCTCAGTTGATGGCTCAGAAATTGAACTGGAGAGACGGAACTCTCTCCGGCGCGCCCATGACTCTCATCGACAGAGTCGACTACGACCCCGGAACGTGGCACACCACATTCGCCGCTTCTTCGAATGGTGTTCTGCTCTACCAGGGGGCCACCGTGAAATCCGGATACAACTTCATGTGGCTCGATCGCAAAGGCAACGTCGTTGGCAAAGCCGCGGATTCGCTCGCTTACAACGGTGAAAGAATTTCCCCCGACGGCAAGCGCGTCGCCATCGCGTTGGGCGATCCCAAGCCCGACATTTGGATTTTCGACCTCGCTCGCGGCACCCGCACTCGCCTCACCTTTGATACTGCCATCCATTCCATGGTCTCGTGGTCCGGCGACGGCCAGCGCGTTATATACGTCACGCAGACGGGCATGAACGATGCGAGTGGTTCGAGCATTCGCGCGAAACGAGCGTCCGGTACCGGGCAAGAGGAGATCGTTGTCGACGGCTCCAATCCTGCCAACGGCCTTTTCACTTTTCTCTGGCCGCAATGGACACCCGACGGAAAATATCTCGCCTATCAGAAACAGAATGGACCAACGAACGCCACGTTCTGGGCTCAACCCACGACGGGCGATCAAAAACCTGTCCTTGTGCTTCAGCCCCAATCGCCGCAAGGCAGAATTATTCAGACGCGCCTTTCTCCAGACGGTCATTGGCTCGCCTACACTTCCACCGATTCGGGACGCGAAGAGGTTTACGTCACGACGTTTCCAACCGCTTCTGGCCGATGGCAGATTTCGCAAAATGGCGGCGGCTATCCGTTCTGGCGAGGAGATGGCAAGGAGTTATATTTCGCCGGCCTGCTCGACGCGACGGCTTACGCGGTGGAGTTGAAGATCAACGGCACACAGCTCGAATCCGGCATTCCGCAGCCCCTATTCGTTGTGCGCAACACCTCGTCGGTCGGCACGCTTTTCGACGTCGCCCCCGACGGCCAACGCTTCCTGGTGCCCATGACTCAACGAGAAAACGCCGACGTCCCCATGTCCCTCGTCACCAACTGGCCCGCCATCCTCAACAAGTAACGCCTCGAAGCGCGCTACGGAATCAACCCGTACACATCGACCCCGCCGAAGACGCTTCCGCCGCCCAGGGTGTCGTCGTTGCCGCGCGTCGGCACGTAAACCTTCCCGTTCGCAATCGTCGGTACCGTGAACTTCACTGCGTTGCCGGCGGCATCGCTCGCGTTTGTGGAGCTGTTCCACAATTCGGTTGCGATGTTCGTTGCGTCGAAAGCGTGTAGCACTGCTGGACCAGCCGGCGGAAATTGAGGCGCTGGCGGCATAGCTCCTTGGCCGTCCGTGCCATGACTTCCGCTCTCGATCGCCCATACGATCCCGTTGGTTGTCGGACTCGAAGCCGATACCGACGGCGTTGCTCCGCTAAATCGAAACCCGCTCGGTGTGCTTGCCGATGGTGTCGTTGCAAACAAACCGTTCGTTGTATTGAACGGAAAACTCTCGCCCGGATGTGAATTCTTGAACACGATACCGAAGTAGTAGAGCGTGTTGTTCCAGAATGCCGGCGTCGAAAATCCCCTTCCGTCCACCATCCATTCCTGATGAACCGCGTCGGCCGTAGCGTTGAAGTGGTTCATTCCATCGCGATTCACCACATACATTTCCTGGCTCTTGCTTGCGCCGACCATCAGGTTTAGGCCCGATGTCTGGCTGATCAGCACGGAAGTTCCGCTAGCACCCACGTCTTGATCGTTCATGTCCAGTGAAGACTGATTGAACGGCGTGAACCAATCCGCCACATTGAGCCCTGGAGTCGTCAGCTTCACGAAGCTGTCCGAGAAACTTCCTGCTCCGTCATACGCGCCGTTTCCGGTGAGCACGTAAAGATTGTTGTCGCTGTCGATTGCTGGAGCTCCGCCCGACATCCAGATTCCACCGCGGCAGCCGCTCGCTCCAGTGACGTGGTTGTTTGTGGCATTCCACACTGCGCTGATGCTGAGATTCGATGTATTGAATCCCACGACCCAGCCGTGCCACGTCATGTTGTCGCCATGCGATGCCCACGCGACGTACACGACGCCGTTGACGAGCGCCAATCCGGGCCGTTGGTTTTGCCACTGCGGATCAAACGCCATGCTGCTTGTGCCTTCGCAATTTCCCGTGGACGTCACATTCGACGCGGTGATGTCGACCGGGCCTCCCGAAGCTTCGGCTCCTGTCGCCATACTCAGCGCATGAATTCGCTGGTGGTACGTTGTGGCGTTCGTCTTTGTTTTCGTCACGACAAAAATATTCTTCGTCGACGGATCGATTACCGGCGTTCCCAAAATCCCGATGTCCGGGAAGATGTCGTTGGTTTGTACGTCGTTCCAATCGCCGTAGGTTTCGCCCGCCGGAATCAGCGTCTGATGCCAGTACGTTACGCAAGGACTTGCGTCGGCATCGTAGACGTACACGGAATCGCGCATCGTCGCCGCGACGATCACGTTGTGCACGCCGCCACCGATGTTCACGTTCGGTACCCACAAGGGCTGCGCGTAGATCGCTCCATCCGCCGCACACGAAAATAATTTTCCAAACGTTCCGGATTTCACGTTCGACGTGTTCAGCACATACTCCTGATTGTTCACGCCATCGCGCGCGCCATCGTTGTGATACGTCGTCACACCAGCCAGATCGGTAATGCCAAACGTTGCGGTCGCGCTCTTCGTCCCATCCGCTTTGCTCGTCGCGGTTACAGTGATGCCGCTGCCCGGCGAATTCGGCGCTGTGAATTTTGCGGTGGTCGCGGTCACGGGAGTCACCGTCCCGCTCGACGCCGCCCACGTCACGCCCGCGCCGGTATCGTTCGTCACCGTCGCGATCAGTGTCGCCACTTGGCCGACAACAAATCCGCCGACCTTCGGCGCGATCGTTACGCCAACGGTACCGGTCGGCGCGGTCGGAGAAATCGTGATCGTTGCTGAAGCGGATTTCGTCGTGTCGGTCACCGACGTCGCGGCGATCGTCACGTTCGCTGGATTCGGCGCAGTCGCGGGCGCCGTGTAAGTGACCGCCGTTCCCGATGCGCTCGTCGTTGCAGAGAGCGAGCCGCAACCATTTGCCGTAGCGCAAGAAAGCGACCACGTCACACCTTTGCTCGCGCTGTCGTTCGCAACCGTCGCGGTAAAAGTTGTCGCCGTATTCACCGCGACTGTCGCTGTCGTCGGCGCCACGGTCACAGCGACTGCAGTCGGAGTCGAACCACCGCCTCCCGGTGGGGGCGTCGTTGTGGTGCTAGAGCTTCCACCGCAACCCGCGAAAAACGCGGCGCCAAACAGAAGGCCAAACGTGATTCCAAATGTGAGGCTAAACGTGCGCGTCGATGCTGCGACCGCGCAAATCCGTGGGCAGCTGCGCTGCCTCTGCGCTCGTACCATGACACTTCTCCCGTCTTTCGGTCCCGACCTTGGAGCCATCATAGGTCCAGTTTTCGGGTCCAGTTGTGCCCAGTTTTTGGTTTTGTCTTCGAGGCTTCCGGGGAAGAAGGCCGCGTTTCTACGTGCTTTTCAAGTCATCGCCGCCGACACGCTGCGGCAGCTCTGGCGTTCGCCGCTGCTCCATTTCCTGTGGATTCACGCTGCGGTTGGGAATCGTGATTTTCCACGGGACAACGGCACTTCGCTTTAGATCGCGTCCGGATACCCTACCAAAGCGACCGGGTGAATGCCAGCGTTGACTCTCTCTCCCGCCACGTCGACCCTCCCGGAAAGCCGACCTGTTCTGCGTTGAAGCCGACTCTCTCTCCGTCAAAGCGAGGATTGGACGCTCGGCCTATGAGAAAAGGTGGCGGATGTAGTTGCGGACGCGGTTTACGACGGAATTGTCCGCCGGTGGTATCGCAGGCTTGGCTCCTTGAGGTGTTGCGCCGTTCGCTGGCGCTGCGGGACCGTCCTTTGACGTTGCATTCAAAGGTTTTACATCGGAAACCTGTTTTGCGACAGGCGTGTCGCCTTCGACAGTTCCTTTGAAAATCAAAGTTGGTTTTACACGTACTCGCCGTACCAGCATGATGAATTTCGGATCGAAGTTGTCGGCGGGCGCCGCCGCTTTGGCGTCGTACGACAGCGGCGGCATGAAGACTTGGTAGATGGGCTCCTGATTTTTTGGCAGCGCGGGTCTTTTCTGAACTGGCGGCGCAACGGGTTCGCCCCAAGGTACCGGCGGCTTCACGTTGCTCTGTGCCGAAGTGGTGGGGGCGGTCGGTGGCGCAGCAGCAGCTTGGGCCGCGGCGCTCCTGGCGGCGGCTTGGGCGGCTGCGTCGGCGGCGAGTTTGTTCGCTGCGGCCTTTTCAGCCGCGGCTCGTTGCGTGGCAGCTCTGTCAGCCGCTTCTTTCTCGGCGGCGGCTTTGTCCATTGCGGCGTTATCGGCGGCTTCCTTGATGGCTTCCGCTTCCGCAACATTTGCTGCGTCCCGCTGACGAATTTCGTCTGGCGTCGCCATGCGACTCAGTTCCGGTGGTGGCGGAGGCTCATTGCTGACTTGAAGTTCACACTCGCAGTGCCCCTCGGTATTGGTGATCCCGTCTAGCCCGCCGTTGTTCAGCAGAATGTCGCCGCCTTGCGGCACGATCACACTTTGCCCGCTCAGTTGTTGTTCGAGGCGGATCGCGCCATTTCCCGCGCGGACGCACATGACACCTTTCGCGTCGAATCCGATCAACGCGTCTTGCGCGTCGTCGCCGATGGCGATCGGCTTTGCCTGGATTTGCGCAGTGTAAATCGTTATGGACGGCGATTTGTCGACGTGAACGTGAACGACGCCGGAGTCGAGCGCGATGGTGAGCGAGCCACCCGATTTGAGAAGCGAGAGGTGGGCAGGGCCGCAGATTGCGATCGTTCCGCCTTCGACCAGATCAATGCGCGCCTGACCGGATTTCACGCGGAGGTCGTTGCCGCTGCGCAACATTGTTTTGACTTGCCCACGAACGACTTCAACGCTCATCGGGCCTTGCAGTGCGATGGCGTCCCCTTCGACCGTTCCAACGGCATCGCCGGTCGGTTTGTCGGGCGCGTCCGCTTCGCGGATGCCGTCTGCGTTGGAGCGTTCTGCGTCTGAGCGACCGGTCTTTGGGCTGTCAGACTTCGCGTTGCCGGTGTTGAACTTCTCGGCGGTCGCACTGTCGGCGGCGACCGAATCTATTTTCGCGGCCGCGAAACCTGCGACGCCGAGCAAGCCGGCGGCGAGAAAAATCGCGCGCGAACGCACTGCGACCGTCGTCTGCGCTTTTCTCGGTTTGCTCTCCAACGGCAACAAGTGCTCCGTATTCGTGATCTTCTAAACTCGGAATGCAGGACGGCTCGTCTTTCAAGACTGAGTGTTCAAAAAGGGCACGAGTCGTTCGCGTGCGGCGGTGCTCGCTATACTATACGCCGAGCCTCATGGTGCCATCAGCCGATCAAATGCCGCAGGATCCGGCAATTCCCGCCGCCGAAACGCGCGAGCCGCACGCTGCAGAGTCGGATGCTTCGGGCGCGGTGAACATTCACTACGACACGCGGCTGCCGCAGCTGAAGTGGTCGCGCCGCATACAGATTCCGATAATCGCCGCCGCGGTGTACAGCGTAATTCGCACGCTGGGGCCGACGCTGCGCTATGAAGTTTTGGGCTGGCAGCACGCCGAGCGAACGTTCGCGTCGCGCAAACGATGCATCTTTGCGTTCTGGCACCGGGTGATCATTCCGATTTCGTGGTGGGCGCGGGACCGCGGCATCGTGGTGATGAACACGACGGCGTTCGACGGGCAATGGACGCGCAAAGTGATCGAGTGGCTGGGGTTTGGCACGGCGCAGGGAAGTTCGTCGCGCGGCGGATTGCGCGGGCTTGCGGTGATGGCGAAGCGTTTGGGCGAAGGGCTCGATTGCGCGTTCACGATCGATGGTCCCCGCGGTCCGCGGTACATCGCCAAGCCCGGACCGGTGATGCTGGCGCGCAAGACTGGGTGCCCGGTGGTGGTGTTTCACATCGGGGTCGATCGTGGCAAAACGATTGAAAAGACCTGGGATCATTTTCTTTTGCCGAAGCCATTCGCCCGGACGGTGATGCTGTTCGCTCCACCCATTTTTGTGCCAGCCGATGCTTCCGTTGCCGATCTGGAAGCCAAGCACGCGGAGATGCAAAAAGCACTCGAACGCGTTCGGGACATTGCTGAGTCGTGGTTCTCGCTCTCTGAAGAAGCCCGCGCCGCGCATCGCGCCGAATTTTCGAAATAGATATCCCACACCCCCCCATGTTTTGTGAAGAGTGTGCAAGTGCTGCGCCTGCAATGGGTTGCAGCGTATGGTTTTTGGGAGTGCGCAAGGTTAAGAGAATGTAGGAGTTGCGGACGGGTTCTGCGGCGGAAAAGCAGGCGAAGAGTGACTGGGGTAAGATCACGGAAAATGTTACCACAAGATTAACGGTTTGTCAAGGGTACATTCGAATGGGAAGACGAAGTAACGAAGAAATGAGGCAGGGAAGTAACGCTAAAGGCTAGAAACGAAATGGGGTTGGTCGCGCGGCGAAAAAAATCGTCGTTGGCGGATCGATCGTGCGGACATGGGGCGCGGCAATGCTGCGCCCGTACATAAACCTGCCGGGGCGCATTGGAGGCGATCGTTCGATCGTGGCAAGCATTCAGGGAAAAGCCCGCGATCTGGGAAACGATCGCGGCTACAGGGTGGCGTAGATCACATCGCGTCAAGTGCTAACGTTATTGGGATTTGTAGGGGGACTTGAGGAGGACGATGTCGGCGGTGCGGGAGCCGCGGGCGATGGCCAGGGTTTTGGCGTCGCCGGACCAGGTGAAGCTCTGGGCCAAGTCGGAGGTGAAGTGGGTGAGTTGTTTGGCGGGGCCGCCGGACAACGCTTGGCGCCAGACGTTGGTGACGCCGCCGCGGGTGACGAGGTAGTCGATGGATTTGCCGTCGGGAGCCCAGGTGACGATGCCGCCGCCAACCATGCGATCAAAGGTGTGAGTGGCAGCGCCGCCCTTGCTGGGGACGATGCTGAAGTGGACGGGATTTGCCAAATTTGCGGGATCTTGCCAGGTGTAGAGGAGAGATTGACCGTCGGGCGAAGGAATGTTGGCGCCCATCGAGGCATAGGGGACTTCAATTTTTCGAGGTTGACCGCCGTCGATGGAAACGGCGTAGGAACCGGAATCTTCCTGCCGATAGTAGACCGACTGACCGTCTGCGGAGCAAATTGGCAAGGCAAAGGTCGTGGTAGGGACAAGGACTTTGGGGTTGGAGCCGCTGGCGTCTACTCGGAGGATGCTGCTGTCATCGCCCTGGCGTTTTTGAAAGACGATGTGCTTTCCGTCGCCACACCCGTCTGCGAAGCTGACGTTTTGGTCCGCGCCCAGGATGCGGGTGCTATCGGAGCCATCGGCGGAGATTGAGGAGAGTTCGCCGTTTGTCGTGAGAATGAGGAATCGATCCTTGCCAAAAGGGGCGATGCTTTGGATTGAGGAGCCGGCGGAAGCGATCTGGTGGGCGCGGGTCGCGTCACCGTCGGGAGCGAGCCAGAGGTCGGCGGTGCGATTATTTTCGATGGCGGCGAGAGAGGATGCGTCGCGAGAGAGGCCGAGCCACGGGAGGCTGTAGTTTGTGAGGTCGTTGGAGAGGCGATGAGCCTGGCCGTCAGGATAGGAGACGGTCCAGATCTGACCGCGATTGGAACCGGCGCGCTCACGAATGACGACGAGCAGGGCGCTTCCGTCGGGAAGCCAGACCGGCGCGCCGACATCGTCGTGAGTGGAGAAAAAGGCGCGAGCCTTGGAAGGATCGGCGACGGGAATGGCAGTGAGGGTCACGCGGTAGTTGGATTCATAAAAAGTGGTGACGATCGTTTTTCCGTCGGGTGACCAGGCCGCACGCACAAGGTTATCGGGAGTGACGCCGGCGGATTTTTCGAAAAGGACGTGAACGTCGGAACCGTCGGATTTGGCGACCATCAAGTGGACGCGACCGTGTTCGGGAACGCCGCGGATGAATGCGAATTGTTTGCCGTCGGGCGAGAAGCTGGGGCTGGTGTCGATGTCGGTGACGATTTTGACAGGAGCGCCGCCGAGGACCGGCATTTTGTAGAGCGAGCTGAAGAAATTGTTTTCGCGGCTGGATGCGACGAAGTAGATGTACTGGCCGTCGGGTGAGAATGACATGCCGTAGTAGGTGACGATCTCCGCAGGCACAACCGGGATGTCGGAACCGGTGGCGACCTGGCGGACCATGAGGCTTTGTTTTTCGCCGTCGCGCAGGACGTAGACGACGTATTGGCCGTCGGGAGAGACGGCGACGCCGCTGGCTTTTCCAGTTTGGGTGAGCTTGCTGATTTCCATTCCCTGAAAATTGAAGGCAGGTTTTGCGCCGAGGAATTTGTAGGCGATGCCGGCTGCGGCGAGCAGAACAATCGCTGCGACGACGGTAGCCATAAGGCCTTTCCTGCTTTTTGGTTCCGATGCGGGTGGTTGGACTGCGCTGCTGCCGGGAGCCGCGGCGGTGCCAGTGGAGTTGCTTGCGTAGGGTTGCTGGGATTGCGATGAAGCGGAAGGATACAGCGGCTGGGCGGAGCCGGTGCCTGGACCCGAAGCGGAATTTGCGACGTTGTTTACGTCGGAAATGCGAAGGCGGCCGGAACTGGAGTCGCGCTCGAGGCGTTTGAGATCGGCGCGCATTTCGGAGGCGTGTTGATAGCGAAGGTTGCGATCTTTTTCGAGGGCTTTATTGACGATGCGCTCGAACTCGGGCGGGAGATCGGGATTGATGCGTGTCACTGGGACGGGCTGGCGATTGAGGATGGAGTCGAAAATTTCGGCGGTGCTTTCTCCGCGGAAGGGAAGCTGGCGCGTGGCCATTTCGTAGAGGACGGAGCCGAAGGAAAAAAGATCGGTGCGGGCGTCGAGATCTTTGGCGCGCGCTTGTTCGGGAGACATGTAGGCGACGGTGCCGATGGTGCTGCCGGGGCTAGTGAGGTGATCGGTGTTGGCGCCACCGTCGGTGGCGAGCGTGTCGCCGACGGCAGCTTCGGAGCGTGCGCCGGTGACTTTGGCTAGGCCGAAGTCGAGAATTTTTGCCTGGCCGCGCGTGGTGACGAAAATGTTGGCGGGTTTTATGTCGCGGTGGACGATACCTTTGGCGTGGGCGGCGTCGAGTGCGTCAGCGATGTCGATGGCGAGTTCGAGAAGGGTTTCAAGATCGAGCGACCGCCGGGCGATGGTGTGCTTGAGCGTTTCGCCTTCGAGGCACTCCATGGCGATGAAGGCTTTGCCGTCTTCCTGGCCGATGTCGTAGATGGTGCAGATGTTGGAGTGATTGAGAGCGGAGGCGGCTTGGGCTTCGCGCTGGAAGCGGGCGAGGGCTTGCGGATCTTTTGCTACGGAGTCGGGAAGAAATTTGAGCGCGACGAAACGGTGCAAGCGCGTGTCTTCGCTCTTGTAGACGACGCCCATCCCGCCGCCGCCGAGTTTTTCGAGGATGCGGTAATGCGAGACGGTCTGGCCGATCTCCACTGGGGCTTCCGACATGTGGGGGGAATACTAGAGGGATGGGGAAGGCAAGTCAACGAAACGACCGGGGATGTGAGAGGGAAACTGCTCTCTCTGTCTTGGGCTTTCGATGCTTTTGTTCGGTTACGGCGTTGATCGGGCCGTTGGCAATGATCCGCGCTACTAGGTGACCCAGTTCGTCTTGTTAAGGTAAGCTGCAATTGGTATGGCCAACGAATCGAGTGATTTTCTTCCTCGGATCATATCTGCTCAAAAAGCGGTCTGTGCCGAACGCAAAGTAGACTTCGTGCCATCGCCTGCGTCATCGAAGTTGGACTTTGCTGTCTCAACGAAAGGCAAATTACCGATCAACGGATTACGCCATCCTGTGGCAGGTGATACGAATGGTTGGTACATCTGGCGCGGCGAAACTTTAAGCGATGACGCAGCGTTCTTTGTCCCGCTTCACATGGACCACGTGTACGAGGACTATCCCGAAATTGCAAAGTTCCTCGGCCTGCCACCCGGATACCGTTTCCTTGTCGCACCAGACCACAATGATGTTTGGTTGGATCAATCACTTTTGAAGATTTGAGCTAAGTAGGAGAGGTTGCGCCGTAGCCGTTCCACGAATCCGTTCGTCTTGGAGTCCTTGTTCGGCACTTGTCAGTTACGGCGTTTATCGGGACCTAGCGATGTATCTATTGTGATTTCTTGCTGGTCGTCGAAGTCTTAGCGCGTAGAACTTCAATCCAAAGGGTGTTTGTTTCTACTGTTCCCTGCCAGTCCTCGTAGGGCAGTCGTTCGACTTCTTTTTTGTTGTCGGCTAGTGGTGCGGGGTCGAGGCAAAGTGACGACGACAGGTCGCCCGTCGATTCGTACGTACCACGCAACCGCCATCGACCCGGTGTATTCAGCTGCGGAAAGAGTTGAGGGTCAATCACGACGACGGTGCCGTAAAAATCCCCCGGTGGTAGCGTGGTCCAATGGTAGACCAATCTTCGGGCAAAACTGTCCTCGGCATGGTACATGCAGTCGGCGGCGCAGCCGTAGCCTGCCGGAGGCTTCATCGGTGGACCTAATTCGAACCCGCAGCGACAAAGGTGAAAGTTCACACATAGCAAAAATAGTCTTCTTGAGGAAAAGCGGTTTGCGGCTGATGTTCCAAATTTCAACTCGGATTTCAAGAGCGTCACCAACTTTTACCGTCTTTTGCTTTGTACTCAATCTGACTTCGATTTGCTTACTCTCCGTGTCCTTTGCTTGAGGGTTTCCAAATGCAGCCGACTGGAAAACAGTCGTTAGAAGAAATGCCAAGATGGTCGCCAGCAGCCGCGAATCACGGACGTTCAATAGACACCCCTGCATATTTGACGCCACTCGAAGTACATCAGTGCCCGATTAGTCGCGTTGCGGCAGGTGCTTTTGGG
The DNA here is from genome assembly GCA_036493835.1 of Candidatus Acidiferrum sp. Lineage (GTDB taxonomy): Bacteria > Acidobacteriota > Terriglobia > Acidiferrales > UBA7541 > Acidiferrum. Next base: position 48,371 of record DASXPD010000120.1, read on the forward strand.
CAAATTCCACTTGTACGGTTACGGCGTTAATCAGGACTTGGCAGGAACGTCTCTCGCCAATATCCTTCATTCAGTCACCACTGCTGCGGGAGGCGACAAGAAATGACGCCAAGCATTCACGACAACCTTTCGGTTTCCTACGAGGTGAGGTGCGAGGAACGAATCATTACACTTCGTACGGAGTTTCGACCTAAGCAGGAGTTCGTAAATGTGATTTTCAAAGGAGTTCAAGGCTACCGCTTCGAGAACGACGCATTTGGAAACATCATTTTCGATGTGGAAATAGTTGGGCTCGACCAACTCCTAAAAGAGTACGGCAAAGAAATTTCTGAGTCCTACAACATGGGCGGAGCCTACGGACCCTGGGCTTCGAATCTCGAAACGGCGCCAGCCCGTTTGTTGGAACAAGGGACACAAGGATTCATCCTGTCGTCGTCTATCGGATTATCCGGCTGGATACTTGCACGCGAGATTTCCATTGTAGCGGTGCAGCGAGTCGCCTCAACCGACAGCCTCGATGCAGGCACGTTCTGACTTTACTCAAACTCCCGATAAGTCGGGTTGCCGGACAAATGAATTGGTTCTGATTGAAGCACATGAAGAGATTGCATCGCGCGAAGAGCGCGCGATGCGCAGAGATTTCCATCACGCGAGCCAATCATTTTTTTGGGTCAAAGAGAGATGGCGACGTAAAGTCGCCGCTACAAGGTTCCGAACCCGCGCGTTGCATCGGAGCACGTTCAACTAAGGCGGACTAGTGGCCGAGGAATTTTCTAGTTTGGAGATTTTGGCGTCGGCTTGGTCGAGATATGTTTGGGCGTTGGCGGTGTCGCGGTGGGAAGGCAAGTCAACGGAACGACCGGGGCTGCGTTATGGGAGTTTGGTTACGGCAGTAGGGTGATTTCGGTTATTTTGCCATCGAGATAAACTTTGTCGTCCGCGCTACGAACAAAGGTAAGAGTCGTTGGAGTCTGCGCTTCTGGAAGCTCGCGGGCCTCAACCCAATACGCCATATATTCGTCAACGTCGAGACCGAGCCCTTGTTCCTGGTTTGAGAGCACGCGAATTACGATTGCTTGGCGCTCACTCGGAGCGTCGTCCGTCAGTGTGAATTTGAATCGTTGCCCAACTTTTATTTCAGATTCCATCGTTTTTAACCGCCCTCAATCATGGAGTGCCAGCAGATTTAGTGGCCGAGGAATTTTTCGAGTTTGGAGATTTCGGCGTCGGCCTGGTCGAAATATTTTTGGGCGTTGGCGGTGTCGCCGTGTTGCAGGGCGTTGTTGGCTTTGTTGAGGAGCAGAGACATGCGCTGCTGGGCGGAGACCATGTCGGCGCGGAGGCCCAGGCCTGAGGCGGCTTGTTGTTGCTTGAGCGTGTTGAGGCCTTCGTTGACGGTGTCGGCGCGGACGCCGAGTTTTTCGCCGTCGTCGGTGATGCGCTGGACTTCTTCGGCGGATGGGCCGGGATTAGCTGGCGGGACTGCTGCGGGCGCGCTCGGCGGAGTTTGGGCTGAGGGGGCTTGGGCCGATGCGCGGGAAGCGCTTTTGCGGCCGACGCGGACTGAGGCGCCTGGGGCGCTGACGGATGCTGAGCCGTCTTTGGTGGCAGAGACCGAGGCGCCGGGGGCGGAGACTTGTGCATCGCCATCGGCGGTTGCCGAGACGCTGGCGCCGGGGGCCTTGATCGATACGTTGCCCTTGTCATCGACGGAGACACCGACGCCGGGGGCTTGGATGGAGACGGGGGAATCGGAGCCGGCGGACGGAGTCGATCCGGAGGCGGGAGTGGATGGGTTTGATGAAGCTGATGAGTCCGTGGACGAAGCTGGGACTGAAGGTGCAGACGGCGAATCGGTGTTGACGGCGGGTTCGGCGTGCGTGCCCATGTGGCGCGGGATGTAGATGCCTGCGGCGAGCAGGACGCTGACGCCGACGAGAGAACCGATAGCGAGCCAGAGGCCGCGGCTGGTGGAGCTTGGGCGCGGTTGTGGCGGAGGAGCCGGTGGGTAGCCGACGGCGACGGGAGGAGCCGCGGACTGTGTGGGCTGCGGCGCTTGTGGTGTGGGAGCCGGCGGCTGCGCTTGCGTCGGGATTGGAGTTGGCGAGGTCCCGGGGCGCGGCGTTAACGGTTTGTCGATGAGCGTCGTGGCGGAGGCGTATGCCGGAGTTGCCGCGGCGGGAGCCGGAGTGGCAGGTGTCGGTGAAGCAGGGACGGCAGTGGTGCGTGCCGGAGGCAGCGGGCTGACCGGGATCGTTTTCAGCGCGGCGCGAAGCGCATCGGCGGACTGGAAGCGCTTGTCGGGGTCCTTGGCCATGCACATCATGATGATCTGATTGAGCGCGGGAGGAAGATCTCCGCGAAGAGTGATGGGTGGCGGGGGATCGGTGTTGAGCTGCGCGGTCATCAGCGCGTACTGCGAGTCGGTGTCGAACGGAAGCTTGCCCGTGAGCATTTCATAGAGCGAGGCGCCGAAGGAATAGATATCGGAGCGCGCGTCGGCGCTTTCGCCGCGGACTTGCTCGGGGGGCATGTAGTTGAGGGAGCCGAGCGTGGTGCCGGTGGAGGTGAGCGAGCCATCCTTGGCGACGGAGGAGCGGGCGATGCCGAAGTCCATGAGTTTTACGATGCCGTCGGGAGTGAGCATCATGTTGGCGGGCTTGATGTCGCGGTGAGTGATGTTCTGCTTGTGGGCGTAGCTGAGAGCGGCGAGGCACTGGTCGGAGTAGTTGACGACTTCGGCGGTGGACATCGGAGCGCGCGCGACGCGGTTGGCGAGCGTTTCGCCTTCGACGTACTCAATGATCATTACGAGTTGATTTTCAAAAGTGAGCGCAGTGCGGAGAGCGGCGATGTTGGGATGATGCAGCGTGGCGAGGAGCCGAATTTCGCGAAGGAAGCGATCGGCGAGCGATTGGTTGGAGGTGAGGTCGGGAAGGAGGACCTTCATCGCCTCGACGCGCTCGGAGATAACGTTGCGGACTTTGTAGACTTTGCCCATGCCGCCGGCGCCGAGGATGGAAATGACTTCGTAGTCGCCGACGTGCTGACCGGTGGAAAATCCCGCGTTCATGCAGGCCTCCGAAGGGGGGAGCTAAGAGCTGGTAAGGGTGAGGATACACGATTTTAGGGGCTCTGGAGGGATTGTGGTTGGGATGGGGCTGAGATCCTTCGCTGCGCTCAGGATGGCGGCGGGTTTTTGGGTGGATGGCGGAGTTGAGGTGACGGGGCGAGGGCGGGCCCTTCCTTCGTCAGGGTCTACGACTGAAGCCGCGCCCCTACACAGGAGCACAAAATGAAAAGGGCGGGGTTTGAGTTCAGCCCCGCCCTTTCGACTCCCGTTGTGAGCGTCTATTGGTTTTTGATGGCGTCGCCGACTTTGGCTGCGCCGGCTCCGGAGAAGGTGGCGGTGGCGGAGTCGTCGTCGACTTCGGTGACGGTGGCGGAACCGACTTTGTCGGTGATGGACTTGATGACTTTGCCGGTGGCCGGATCTTTCACGACGCGAACCGGGCGGCTGACGTCGAGGACGTCGCCGATTTTGAGGCCGGCTTTCTTGCCGACGTTGACGATGAGCGTGTTGCCGGAGACGTCGGCTACGAGGCCGCTGACCTCAAGCTTGACGGTAGGAACTTTGCCGGCGTCGGCGTCGAGCTGCGCGCCCATGTCGTCGACGGCTTTGTGGGTGGCTTCGCCAAGGATAGTGTTGCCGAAATTGCTGCTGCCCATATCGAGGGCGCCAGCACCGCCGCCACCGTATCCGCCGCCTGCGCCGATGAGCGAGGTGCCGCCGCGGGAGGACTCACCGCTGCCTGTGACCGCGGAGATGATTTCGCCGGTGTTGACGTTGACCATGCGGGCGGAGACAGCGACGACCGCTTTGGAATTTTTTGTGCCGATGCCGCCGAGGCCGTATTTGGAGCCGAAACCGCCGCCACCGATGTTGGTGTGCTTGTCGTCGCGACCGAATTGAGTGATGGAGCCGATGATGATGGTGTCGACGCCGAGGAGCTGGCCGATCTTGGCCGCGCTGGTGGGATTGGCGCGATCGCTATTGGAGAAATTCTGCTCGGCGAGAAGCTTATCGAGAGCGGCGCGCTCGATGACGGAGTATTGACCGTCTTTGACGAGCTTTTCAATGAGCATGGCGGAGATGCCCTTGCCGATGTCCTGGTCGCTGCCGAAAATGGAGGAGACGGAGGATTGGACGGTGCCGTAGTCGAAGTTCATGACGGCGACGCGGTGTTTGACGGCGGGCGCGGCGGGAGCTTGCGCCTGGGCCGGGCTTGCCGAAGCGATCGTGATGAGCGCTGCGAGTGCGACCAGAGGGGTAAGGATGCGGAGAAAGCGATTGGGCATGAGAGGGCTCCTGTTGACGGGACGCGAAATTTCGTTCGGACTCGGAAAGCAATGGGGACCGCAGGTGGTCCCACCTGGATGCTGCGGGTATCTTAAAGAAGAGGCGGTGGAGTGGCAACGGGGAAGTGGTCGGCGGGTGTGGAGAAAGCAAGGGGCTGGGAGAATACTGGCGGAGAGTGAGTGGCGCGGGTTGGTTCGTTCGCGGTGCAGTTGATTTTACTTGGGAGGAAGCATGACTAGGTTTCGAGTGAATGCGTTTGGGATTTCGGCAGATGGGTTTGGCGCGGGTGCGGAACAGAGCCTGGAGAATCCGATGGGAGTCGGCGGATTGGCGATGCACGGGTGGGCGTTCGAAACGAAGACATTCCGTGCGATGCATGGGAAAGACGGCGGAAGCACTGGCGTCGACGAGGAGTTTGCGGCGCGGAGTTTTGAGAATGTCGGCGCGTGGATATTGGGGCGGAATATGTTTGGGCCGGTGCGCGGGTCGTGGGGCGATGAGTCGTGGAAGGGTTGGTGGGGCGATACGCCGCCGTATCACGTGCCGGTGTTCGTGCTGACGCATTATGAGCGGCCGCCGCTGGAGATGAAAGGCGGGACGACGTTTTATTTTGTGACGGAGGGGATTGAAGAGGCGGCGAAGCGGGCGGCTGCGGCGGCGGGCGGGAAAGATGTTCGAATCGGAGGTGGAGTTTCGACGGTTCAGCAGTATTTGAAGGCCGGAGTGATTGACGAGATGCACTTGGTGGTGTCACCGGGTTTGCTGGGGGCGGGGGAGAAATTTTTTGGGAATCTGGATTTGGTGAAGATGGGCTTTCGGGTGAGGGAGCATGTTATGTCGGAGCGGGTGATGCACGTCGTGATGGAGAAGAAGCGGTAGCGCTGGTTTCCAGGCGGCGATTTTCTGATCCGTCGCGCCGACAAGCCGGCGCTACCGAGACGGTTCGGGTACTTCGTGAGGAGTGGGGCGTTCCTGTCCCGTCGAGATTTTTTCGGCTTGGACTTTGATGCCTTCGAGCATGCCGCGAAAAACGAAATGGTGGAAGGGGAGGACGGAATACCAGTAGAGAAGTCCGAGCAAGCCTTTCGGCTGGAATTTTGCATTCTGTTTTAGCGTGCAGCCGCTACCGCCGTGTTGCTCAATGCAAAACTCAAGAACGGCAACGCCGGGCAACTTCATTTCGGCGCGCAAGACGAGGGATTTGTCGCGTTCAATGCCGACGACGCGCCAGAAATCGAGTGCTTCGCCGTAGGCGAGTCGATCGGGATGCAGGCGACCACGGCGAATGCCAGGGCCACCGACGAGTCGATCCAACCAACCGCGCAGAGTCCAAAGATATTTGGCGGAATACCAGCCATGGTCGCCGCCTAGTAAAGAGACGGCTTGAAACACGGCATGCGCTGACGCGTTGACCTGAACTTCGCGAACATCTTCGAAGACCGTGCCGCCGGCCCAATCCGGATCGCCTTCGATGGGGCCCGCCATGGACCAACTGGTTTCGACCTGGCCATCCGCAGTTTTGCTGGTTGCGGCCTTGATGGCTTGCCGAACGGTGAGCAAGTCTTGCGGAATAATTTTTGTGATGGAGTCATCGCGGGCCACGACCGGATTTTTCAAACCTTCAGCAAGAGGTCGCGCGATGTCGTGGCTGAGCGGTGTGACGAGATGAATCCAGTAGGAGCTGAGGAGCGGAGTGAGAACGGGAACAGGAATGATGATGCGGCGCGGAAGATGCAACTCCTCGGCCATGATGTGCATTATCTGGAGATATGTCAGAACCTCAGGCCCGCCGATGTCGAAAACGCGGCCAGCGGTTTCGGGATGCTCGAGCACGCCGGTTAGATAACCGAGCACGTTTCGAACGGCGATTGGTTGGCAGGGAGTGCTGACCCACTTCGGCGTGACCATGATCGGGAGGCGCTGCACGAGGTAGCGCAGGATTTCGAATGAGGCCGAGCCGGAACCGATTATCATCGCGGCGCGTAAAGATGTGACCGGAACACCGCTGTCGATCAAAGCTTTCTCGACGGCGCGTCGCGAGGTGAGGTGCTCGCTAAGGCCGGCGCCTGTTTCGCCTAGCCCACCGAGATAGATGATGCGACCTACGCCCGCCGTCTTGGCGGTGTTGGCAAAGGTCGAGGCCAGGTGAAGGTCGCGCTCCGCATATTCGCTGCCGGCCGAGACCATGGAATGGACCAGATAATAGGCGACGGAGCAGCCTCTCAATGCGTCGAGCAGAGTTTTTTCGTCGGATTCGTCGGAAAGGTCGAGTTGGATGACGGCAAGGTTGGGATGATCGGACCAGGGGCGGTCTTGCAGTTTGCGTTCTGAGCGGACGAGGCAGCGGACGGTGTACCCGGCGTCGAGAAGGCGGGGAACGAGGCGGCCGCCGATATATCCGGTGGCTCCGGTGACTGCGATTGGGCCTTTGGTCATCGTTAGTTTATCTGATGCTGCAGCTGGGAAGTCGGGCTTCGAAGCTCGGATACTTGTTCTTTGCAGCCGACGAAGATTTCGAACTCGTCGTTTGTGGCGAAACGGCTGCCAAGAGGTTCGTTTGTTTTCGGTGGATGGTCGGATAGAATCGACCTTTTGTTTTGGGCGTCTAAAGGGACGCTGACGGGGCTATGAACGAAATTCGAGTGCACAACACGCTGAGCGGCAAGGTTGAGCCGTTCGTGCCGCAAAAACCGGGCGAGGTGAGCATCTACACCTGCGGGCCGACGGTGTATGACTACGCGCACATCGGGAATTACCGGACGTTTGTGTTTCAGGATATTTTGCGGCGGTTTCTGGAGTTGCGCGGATTCAAGCTGAACCACGTCATGAATTTGACGGACGTGGACGACCGGATTATCGCGAACGCGGCGGCGGCGGGAGTTTCGATTCGCGATTACACGGCGAAATTTGTGCAGGCGTTTTTCGACGACTGCAAGACGCTGGGAATCGAGGCGCCGGAACACTGGATTCGCGCGACCGACTACATCGACGACATGGTGAAGTTGATCCAGCGACTGCAAGAGAAGTCGTACACATATTCGGGCGAAGGATCGATTTATTACCGGATCGCGAAATTTCCGGAGTACGGGAAGCTGTCGAAGATCGATGTGACGGGGATTCAGGCGGGCGCGCGCGTCGATAACGATCGTTATGAGAAAGAGAGCGCGCGAGATTTTGCGCTTTGGAAGGCGCCGAAGCCGGGCGAACATTTTTGGGAGACGCCGATTGGGCCGGGGCGGCCGGGCTGGCACATCGAGTGTTCGGCGATGGCGATGCATTATCTGGGCGAAACAATCGACATTCACACCGGCGGAATCGATCTGGCGTTTCCGCATCATGAAAACGAAATTGCGCAGAGTGAAGGCGCGACGGGGAAGAAGTTCGTCAACTACTGGATGCACGCGGAGCACTTGCTGGTCGAAGGCGAGAAGATGTCGAAGTCGCTCGGCAATTTTTTTACGCTGCGCGATTTGTTTGCGAAGGGATACAAACCGTCAGCGCTGCGGTTTGCGCTGGTGAGCGTGCCTTACCGGCGGCAGCTCAATTTTACGTTTGATGGATTGCAGCAGGCGGCAGCAGCCGTCGATCGGCTGCGAAATTTTTCGGACCGGTTGACGCGCGAGAAATTCCCGGAGGGCAATGCGCCGGGGATGGCGGAACGGATCGCGAAGGCGGCGAACGATTTCGATGCGGCGCTCGCGGACGATCTGAATACAGCGATGGCGTTGGGGGCGATGTACGATTTTGTGCGCGACGTGAACATTGCGATCGACAAGGGCGAGTTCCGGCAGGGCGATGTGGCGGCGGCGAAGGAATACCTGGCGACGTTCGATCGCGTGTTTGCCGTGATCGCGGATACGGACGCGGAAAAACTGGCGGCTCTGGGTTATGGCGCTGGCGATGGGGCGATGAGCGACGCCGACGTCGAAAAGACGGTCGCGGAGCGGCAGGACGCGCGGAAGAGGAGGGACTTCGCGGCGTCGGATCGCATCCGCAAAGAGCTTGCAGAGCGTGGTATAATTCTTGAAGATAGCCGGGATGGGTCTGTACGCTGGAAACGCAAATGAATCACGCTAACCGCAACCTGCTCAATCAGTTCGTGGGGATCTCCTCACCGGCCGACGTGCGCCCCAACCTCTACGGCGTCGACTAAGTAACCTTCCTCTCTGAGCCGCACCCCCTTTGATGGCTAAGTCTATCCGGTGCCGCTCTTTCGTAAGCCTCGTTGTTTCAATTATTTAACTGCCCGCTACCGCCGCCGACTCCTATCGATTCGCGGCACTCCAAGGAGCCAGAGATGATCGCAACCGAGATGAAGAATTCGAAGACCTCCGATACGAACGTCGGAACGAAATTGCCGCAAATCAAGATGGCGCTGCCGGGACCGAACGCGAAGCGCATCGTGGAAGAGGATGCAAAGTGGGTGTCGCCGTCGTATACGCGCGACTACCCGCTGGTGGCCAAGCGCGGTTATGGCGCGATGGTCGAAGACGCCGACGGCAATGTGTTTCTGGATTTTGCCGCAGGCATCGCGGTTTGCTCGACAGGGCATTGCCACCCGGACGTTGTGGCGGCGGTGCAGAAGCAGGCGGCGGAACTGCTGCATATGTCGGGCACAGATTTTTATTATGAGGGGATGCCGAAGCTGGCGGCGAAGCTGAGCGCGATTGCGCCGGGCAAGGAAGCGAAGCGCGTTTATTTTGGCAACTCGGGCGCGGAAGCGGTCGAAGCGGCGATCAAGCTGGCGAAGTATCACACGGGACGCGACAAGATCATCGCGTTCGAAGGCGCGTTTCACGGACGTACGATGGGCGCACTGTCGCTGACGGCGAGCAAGTCGACGCAGCGCAAGGGATTTGGCACGCTGATCTCGGGCGTGTTCCACATGCCGTATCCCGATACGTATCGCGGGATGTATGGCAAGGGAGCGGAGACGGTCGTGGCGGATTGCCTCGGCTATCTCGAGAACGAACTGTTCAAGCGGCGCGTTGACCCCGAAGAGGTTGCGGGAATCTTCATCGAGCCGATCCAGGGCGAGGGCGGTTACATGCCGGCGCCGGTTGAATTTTTGAAGGCGCTGCAGGCGATTTGCCGCAAGTACGGAATCATGCTGGTTGCGGACGAAGTGCAGTCTGGCATGGGCCGCACGGGCAAGATGTGGGCGTCGGACCACGCGGGCATCGAGCCCGACATCATTACCTCGGCGAAGGGAATTGCGTCGGGCATGCCGCTTAGCGCGGTGATTGCGCGTGAAAGCGTAATGAACTGGAAGCCGGGAGCGCACGCGTCGACGTTTGGCGGAAATCCGGTGTGCATCGCGGCGGCGCTGGCGACGATGGAGTTGCTGGAGTCGAAATATATTGCGAACGCGGCGCGCGTTGGCGAGTACATCATGAAGCGGACGGCGGATTGGACGCAGAAGTTTGCTAGCGTCGGTAATGTGCGCGGACGCGGTCTGATGATCGGCATCGAATTGGTGAAGGATCAGAAGACGAAGGAGAAGGCTCCCGAATTGCGCAATCGCATTATCGATGCGGCGTATCACAAGGGGCTGCTGATTCTGGGCTCTGGCGAGAATACCGTGCGATTCTGCCCGCCGCTGGTGATTGATGAAGAGCAGGCGGAGTTTGCGGTGAAGACACTGGAAGAGCTGCTGGAGAAGGAAGCGAAGTAAGGACGTAAGGACGTAAGGACGTAAGGACGTAACGACGTAAGGACGTAACGATAAAGATTTGAGCCGCGGTGCCTGATGGTTGGGCGCCGCGGCTTTTTATTTGTTAATGGTGTGAATATATATCATCATCGGTAACTGTAATGCCGATCTTCTCGCGGATTATCTTTGGAGTGGTGCGCTGGACGGCGCGCAAGGGATTGCGCGACGAGTGTGACGATTTGGGCGACGATGCCGCGGATGACGGCCTCGATGCCGACGAACTTGAGGACGCAATGAGAGAGGCTGCGCGGCAAGAAGGCGTTCGCAGCGAGACTTATGCGTATTGGTATTTGCGATGTGCTGGATATGTTTTTATTGCGCGGAATTTTTCGCCGCGGGCGGCGAAGGGTGAGATCGATCTCATCGGATTCGACGGGGAGACGCTGGCGTTTGTGGAAGTGCGAACAAGGACGGTGCGAGATGGAGATTTGTCGGGATTGCCGGAACTCAGCGTAACCACCGATAAGCAGCGGATGGTTGTGCGGACGGCGCAGCGGTTTCTCGGCGAACGACACATTCCGGAGTGCCCCTGCCGATTTGATGTTGTGGCGATCGACAATCGGATGGGGCAGGCTCCTGAGGTCCGACTGCACAAGGATGCGTTCAGCCCACAGCTGGCAAACTGGTGAGCGCGATTGCCTTGGGTTTGATGCCAAGATCCTGAGGAAACCTGTGTCGCGTCCGGCAATGCCCCCCTGTCCGCCCTTGAGCGCATAATCTTGCCCCGGGTCCGGACGGCTTACTGCGAGTCGCGGTACAATTCCGAGGCAAAGGTAAGCCGCGTGTAGTTCCCGCCTTTGTGTTGTCCCCGAGCGTGGTCGAGGAGGATTTGCCGTGCCGGAGCTGCGAAAAGATCCGATTACCGCCCGCTGGGTGATCATTTCCACGGAACGCGGAAGACGCCCGATGGATTTTGTGCGCGAAAGCGTGGTGGTCACCGGTCCGCGAGGCTGTCCGTTTTGCCCTGGAGCTGAAAACAAGACGCCGCCCGAAATTCTGGCGTACGGCCGAAATGGCGGCGGGGCAAACACTTCGGGATGGAGCATTCGCGTGGTGCCGAACCGGTTTCCGGCGCTGGGAATCGAAGGCGAGCTGGATCGCGAGGGCGAAGGACTGTTCGACAAAATGAACGGCGTGGGCGCGCACGAAGTGATCGTAGAGACGCCGCAGCATGAGCTGACATTGGCGTCGTTGCCGGAGAGAGCGGTCGAAGATGTTTTGTGGGCGTATCGCGACCGCATGCTCGACCTGAAGAACGACAAGCGATTCCGCTACATCATGATCTTCAAGAATCACGGCGAAGGCGCGGGCGCGTCGATCGAGCATCCGCATTCGCAGTTGATAGCGTTGCCGATCGTGCCGCGCAGCGTGCGCGAGGAAGTGGATAACTGCTGGCACTACTACGACGAAAAAGAGCGGTGCATTTTTTGCGACATCATCCGGCAGGAGCGCGACACCGGCGAGCGCGTCGTGAACGAGAACGAGCACTTCATTACGGTGGCGCCGTATGCTTCGCGGTTTCCGTTTGAGATGTGGCTGCTGCCGAAGACGCACGGGTCGGCGTTTGAGAACAACCAGAGTTCGATTTACGCGAGCCTGGCGCGGATGCTAAAGGATGCGCTGATGCGGCTGGACGCGGCGCTGGATCGGCCGGCGTTTAATTTTATGATTCACACGTCGCCGATCGGCGAAGAGACCAACGATCACTATCACTGGCACATCGAGATCATTCCGAAGCTCACGAAGGTGGCGGGATTCGAGTGGGGGACGGGTTTCTATATCAATCCGACACCGCCGGAAGAGGCGGCGCGGTTTTTGCGAGAAGTGCGGATTGCGGGCGCGGAAAAGTAGTAGCGAACTGGCTGATCGTGATCGTGCGATGCCTTCGCCCGCGCTGGAAGTGGCTGTCGCGAGGAATCGGCGTTTAAAGTTTTGGTATACTCAATCGTTTGGCGCGGTACCCAAGTGGCCTAAGGGAGAGGTCTGCAAAACCTCCATTCGTGGGTTCGACTCCCACCCGCGCCTCCAGAGTTTCGCTTTTGCTTTCAACTAGTTAACAGGCTCGGTTTCCTCGCGTAACTGCCGCGTAGCCGCCGACTCGTAAAGTACGATCGGATCGCGCGCCCAAGCCCGCTGCAAATCCTCTTCGGTTTGACGCTGTCTTGCGTCCGTCCACGCCGCGTAATGCTTTTCGGTGACCTTAATGCTTTGGTGCCCGAGGAGAATCGAAACGCGTTCGATAGGAACCCCGGCGAGCAGCAACTCCGTCGCAAATGTATCTCGGAACCGATGCGCGTGACCGGAACTGACCTTTGCAAGGCGGAAAAGCTTACGCAACCGTTTTTGCCAGCTTCCCACGATGACCTCGAGCTTGCCGACGCCCGCCCAGAAAAAGTGCTCGTCTCGAACTCTAGGTATCGACTCAAGTGCGTTCTTGACAAAGTCCGGAATCACGCAGCACACCGGCACGCCGGTTTTCTGTGTATAGAGCCGCAGCCTATTCCCGTCTATTCTGTCGTTGCTGAGCTTCACTGCATCGCCGATTCTCATTCCCGTATATCTGAGCACAAGGATGAGAACCTTAAGGCGCAGTGCGTTGTCTCGGCCTCTTGCGGCAGTTTGCTCTACGTAGGGCCCAGTGGCCGTGAGAATCCGAAACATTTCGTCGGGTGTATACGGGAGCGTAGGTTTGTCCGAGACCCTTGGCCTCTTAAGTTTTCGGGCAGGGTTTTCGTCTATCCACTTGTTTTCAGCGCCGAAGGCGAAGAATGCTTTTAGTCGTTCGAGCTTTTTTAGACTCGAAAGCGGACTCATCGTCCAACCGGATCTAAATTGGCTGAGGATAGAGACGCTGAAATCCTTCAGGAGCTTGAGGCCCTGTTGTTCAGCGAAGACTTGCATTTCACGCCCCAAGAGACGGTACTTGCGAATCGTCGACGAATGAAGGTTTCGGGCGGTTATATCTGCCAAAAATTGTTGCCAGCACTGTTCCAGAGTAGGAAACACTGCCGTCGCTTTGCGGGGCTGGCTGCCCGTCTGTTCCAAATCGCGCAAGATCATTAAAGCTGCTGACCGATCACGCGTCCCGAGAGCCTTGTGAACACGTGCTCCGCGAAAGCGCCCATCCACCCAGATCGGACAGCCACATCGAGCGTACCGTCTGCCCTCGGCTCGATGCGCACAGCTTTTTTCGTGCCTACGGTAGATCGCGAGCATGATGATCGATATATACTATAAAAGTATAAATAATCAAACAGTACATCTACAATGTACTCGCTCGACTACCGACTGAGGAATTCGGAGCGTCGTGTAACGCCGTTTGGAACTCTTCAGGCGCCGCCCGATTATCAACACGCCCGGTTCATGCGAAAAAATGCGTCGCACGACATCCTTACTGAGGTTCCATTTGGCCGCGATCTCGGCGACCGAGTAGTGGCGCTCGATGACCTCGTCGTCGGCAACCGGCTTGCTTGCTAGCTCAAATTGGTTAGGTTGAATCACTATAGTGCTCTCGGAAGCGAAGAGAACGTTAGCAATGCGCTGGGGGAGAGAAGAAGTGCGATAAAAGGAGCTATTTTTAACAAGACCGAAGGAATTTGGTGGGCCTAATCTCTCGAGCTAGAGACTGGTAGCTGATGCCTTCCTCACCCGAGTCGAGCTTCAAAAGAGAGATTGCCAATTGGTGCGGTTTCCACGTGCGTGGTTCGTGCATTTGGCGAGCTGGTCTTGAGGATGGAACGCCTCGATTTTCAGGCACAGGAATCTCTTTAAAGGCTGCCCCACTGAATATCCAGTGATGATATTCGGGTGGGATTTCGCTATGTGACATTTCATAGATGACTCGTCGGAGGCTTTGGACCTGGTTCTCGATCGCGTCGCGGGGTCGGGTTTCCTTCTTTTCGTCCCGTTCGAGTGAGAGTTGTGACGCCATGCTTGCCATTTTGTGCAGGTGTTCCGTTGCCTCTAGAATTCGTTCGTAGCGAACGTTTCGATCCATAACGTCAAAATCAACAGTTTTTTTCTTTCCTCGCTTGTTGCCGCTATTAGTTTTGGTCCCGTTGTCGGGCGATCGCATCTCTTGGAGTTCTTGTCTTATCGCATGGCGAACGTCCTCATATGCTTTTTTAATGTCTGGATCCGGATGCCTGCCGAATTGTGCGTCGATATATCTATCCCACGTTTCAGCGAACAACGAAGCCACGATTTTGCGTAGATCTGACCTGTAAGTGTTTTTTTCTACCTTGCCTAGCGATAAGTAGAAAGCATTTACAAAGCTGAACCCCGCCTTTTCCACGTGCTCAAGAAGCTGCTCATCACACTCCACGCGACCTTCAATAGCGAGGGTTCTGTCCTTTTTGTTCGTTCTTACCAAGATTCGGCATGCTTTCGCTCCTCGAAGGAACTTCACTATCGCGTTATCGCGCATTGTGCGGACCATAATCTTACGGTCTTCAATTGCACGATTGCCGACCCTTGGAAAGCGCGGTATCAGCCCGAATTCGGTAAACCAGGCCGGGTACTGAGTTGTTTGTTGACCACTCATGCTTGCTCTCTCGCTCAACCACAACCTGCGGATTTTGAGGCCATTTAGCGCAGTTCCAGAGTTTATTCGATTTTTGGTCTCCTTTTCGCCCCATCCAGCTATTAAAACCAGATGGGCAAAGGAGAAGTACAGTGAAGCAGAGCCAACAGCAGACATCCAATCCAGATAATACCGACAGCATCGTTAGATTTCCTCGAACTTGGGAGCATGCACGCAAGTCAGAACTGATCGCGTACCTTCAGGAATCTCACAGACGGGGCGACAAGCGGTCGGTGCAACAACATTTGATCGAACTGCGCGAATTGGTTGCGAACTCGGAAAATGGATCCTATAAACAGACTTGGGACACGATTCCGCGGTTTAATCCAACCCGGGTCGCAAGCACAAA
>DASXPD010000121.1:0-82895 GCA_036493835.1 Candidatus Acidiferrum sp.
CATTTTTCAAAACCCACCGCTTCACCGCACCGTCCAAATCCCCGCCTTCGCCGCCACAAAATCAATCTTCACCCCCGGCAAAAATCCCCTCATCCACTCCGCGCACCATTCCATCCCCGCCTGCTCCGACGGAATATGCCCGATCACAATCAGCGCCTTCTTCTTCCCTTCCGTCACCGCATCCGCCACATACTCAAATGTCTCCCACTCCCGCGACTCCCCCGCCAACAAAACCTCCACATCGTCCCGTTCCAGCGCCTTCGTCTCCCGCGTAAATCCCGTATACCCCGGATTCAACCCAATCTTCGTCACTTTCATCTTCGGATCCCCCACCACCCGCACCGCCGGCGCATCCAGCCGCTTCGCCACATACGACGCCAACTCCGCCAGCGTCATCTCCGGAATCACCAGCACTCCCTGATCATCTTTATTCCAATATTTCTCCCACCCCAGCTTCTTCACCGTGCCTTCCTGAATCCCATCCGGCTTCCGCATATGCCAGTGATCGTGAAATTTCCAGATCACCAGATGATTGTTCTCAATAAATTCCCTCTTCGCCGTCCATACCGCATCCGAAGCATCCATCCCCTCCGGCTGCTCCAACATATGATTAAAAAAAATCGGCTCATGCGTAATCACCATGTTGTCCCCATTCGCCACCGCCCTCTGCAACACATCCAGCGTCGCCATCATCGTCACCGCCACCCCCGTCACCGTGGTGTTCGGATCGCCAGTCTTAAACGTATCAACAGTTTTCTCCCGCCACTCCACCCCAACGTGCGATTTGATAGCGTCGACAACCTCCTGCGCCGTAACTTTCTTTCCGGTCACCTGCGCAGTAACTTTCTTCGCGCTCTCCTGCGCCGAAGCCTGCCCACAAATCATCGCCATCCCAATCACAGCCACCGTCACCACGAGAAGCCGCCTCATCCCACCCTCCTTCACAACGTGCGAGCAAAAAATGATTCTGGGTGCCGCACCTTCCGTTTTCAGAGGGTGCGGGTTTTCCGGTCCAACCCACCCATCGACACGTCACATCACAAACCAAAACAACTTGTCATCCCGACCGAAGCGAGCCCAGCCTCTTCTTTTGCGTTCGCGCTGCGCGAACGCGTGGGCTCGCGCAGTGGAGGGACCTCGGCTTGATTTTAGCCTCGCCCAACTCGATGAGATTCACTCGAATTCCACTCCGCAAGAACGAGCGCTGGCAAGATCACTCAAGCCGTCGCCTAACCTGCCTCTATGTACCCTGTGTTAATCTTCTCCCTCATCCATGCCCGCCACCGTCCAAACGATCGGCCACTCCAACCACTCCGCCGATCACTTCCTCGCTCTCCTCAAATCCCACCAAATCGACGTCGTCGTCGACACCCGCTCCCAACCCTATTCCAGTTACGCCACTCACTTCGACCAGTCCGCCCTAAAGCAATCCCTCACTACGGCCGGCTTCCAATACCTCTACCTCGGCCGCGAACTCGGCGGCCGCCCCGAAGGCGACCAATACTACGACGCCAAAGGTCACGTACTCTATCACCGCGTCGCCGAATCCGAACTCTTCCTCCAGGGTCTTTCACGCCTTGAAGCAGGCATGCAAAAATTCCGCATCGCCCTTCTCTGCGCCGAAGAAAACCCCGCCCATTGCCACCGCCGCCTTCTGATCACCCGCGTCCTCATCGAGCGCGGCATCCTCGTCGACCACATCCGCGGCGACGGCCGCCTCCAATCCGAATCCGATCTCGCCCGCGAACTCGACGATTCCGCCGATCAAATCCCTCTCTTCGCAGAAACCAAGGACGACGCATGGAAATCTATTCCATCGGTTTCACGCAAAAAACCGCAGCCCAATTCTTCTCGCTCCTACAGCAACACGGCATCCGCCGCCTGCTCGACGTTCGCCTCAACAACGTCTCCCAGCTCGCCGGCTTCGCCAAACGCGACGACCTCAAATTTTTCCTCCACGAAATCTGCAACGCCGATTACATCCACGACCCCACTCTCGCCCCTACCCAGGAAATGCTAGACCGCTACAAAAAAGAAAAGACCACCCCGTGGTCCGAATACGAATCCGCATTCCTCGCTCTAATCACGCAACGCAAAATCGAATCCACCCTCGATCCCGCCATCTTCAACATCCCCACGGTCCTCCTCTGCAGCGAACCCACCCCCGAAAACTGCCACCGCCGCCTAGTCCTCGAATACCTCCAAAACCACTGGCCCACCCACAACATCCACATCACCCACCTTTAATCCGCCACCCTGTACCCGCGATCGCTTCCCAGATCGCGGGGTTTAGATTCAACAGGGCCCAAAACTTGTCTTTGTCACCGGGCGCGATCCGGCTATCCCCAACGCCGCCCTTGCCTCCTAACTCTCGGTCATTTAATATCGTGTTTATTATATATGCATTTAGTAATCACACATCCCACCCGCATGAAACCCGGCTTAATCTGCATCGCCGGCATCGACCCCGACACCGGCCGCCAGATCCGCCCCGTAATCGGCCACTGCTTCACCCGCGCGTTCCTCCACCACAACGGCGGCCCCTTCCGCATCGGCGCCGAAGTCGACCTCGGCCCCACAAAATACGTCGGCCAAGCCCCCGCAATCGAAGACCATCGCATCGACCCAAATAATCTTCGCTACATCCGCCGCCTGAATCCCAATGAATTCTGGTCGCTCGTCTGCAAAACCAGTTGCCCCAGCCTCTGCACCCTCTTCGGCCCCGAGCTACGCCACCAGCGCGATCACAGTTGCACCACCACCGAGAACCACGGCACAGCCTCGCTCGGACACCTCCGCACCGCGCAACCCGCCACAATCTTCTTCAATTTTCTAGGCCGGCCTCGCGCCAGCCTTCACGAAAACCAATTCGAATCCAAAATCTCGATCACCGACTTCCGCCTCTGCCGCTCCGACCACCAAACCCCTCGCCTCAGGCTGATCGCCGATATAACCTCCCGCCTCCGCTCCGTCCCAGCCATCCTCGCCGTCGGCCTGACCCGCCCCTGCCAAAAATCTCCCAACTCGCCCCCCTACCACTGGCTCCAACTCAACAACATCCACCTCCAAGACGACCCCCTGGGCGACTCCCTAAACCTCGCCTCCGACGACACCGAACTCTGGACACCCTATCGCGAAAAGCCCGAGCCTGCTCCCAAAGCTCGCGCCGCCGCCGGTTAGCCACACCGAAACTTTCCCAAACCCCACGGGCCGCAAGTCTGGCGCAGACCTATATGGAGTGCGGCGCCCCTGCGCCGCTCTTACCACCACAACCGTTCCACCCACTCGCTCACGCAGCCATCAACAACTCCGAGGTAGAAACACAGCACCGCCACACCCCGTATTCCCAACCGGTCCGACCGCTCCCAAATCCCTATTGACAAACCGGTAATCTTCTGCTATAGTTATAAATGAAATCACCCCACCAATTCGAACGAACCCCTCCCGCAACTCCCTCATCCCAAACGACTTCCCCACTCTTCAAAACACCCATCCCGCATCCCCATCATTCCAAACCACTTCCCCACTCTTCACAAAACAACCCAGGGGTACACCCTCCAAAGCGAACCCCAAGCGAAACCCCCAATCCCAAATCGGGAAATTTCCTCCGCCCCTCACTCGTATTACCATCGTAGCCTCAGCCACCCCACTCCCGTGACCACACCTACATCGGACCAACCCCTCATCCAAGCCCTGAACGTCGCCCGCCACTATCAACTCGGCGACTCCACCATCCCCGCCGTCAACGACATCTCGCTCGAAATCCGCACCGGCGAATTCGTCGCCCTACTCGGTAGCTCCGGCTCCGGCAAGTCCACCTTTCTCAATCTCTTGGCTGGGCTCGACCGCCCCACCTCCGGCGCCATCCACGTTCGCGGGCGCAACCTCGCCGCAATCGACCCCGTAGAACTCGCCCGCTACCGCCGCGACACCGTCGGCATGGTCTTCCAATCCTTCAATCTCCTCCCGCGTATGACCCTCGCCGAAAACGTCGAGCTCCCGCTGCGCCTCGCCGAAGTCGACCGCGCCGGGCGCGCTGGCCGCGTTCAGTCCGCCCTCGAACACGTTAGGCTGGCCGCACGCAGCCGCCATCGCCCCGCCGAACTCTCCGGCGGCGAACAGCAACGCGGCGCCATCGCCCGCGCGCTCGTAAATCGCCCCTCAATTCTTTTCGCCGACGAGCCCACCGGCAATCTCGACAGCGTCAACGGCGAGCAGATCCTTCTGCTCCTCCGCGAAATTCAAGCCGATCTCAATATGACCATCATCATGGTTACGCACGAGCGCCCGCTCGCCGAACAATTCGCGTCGCGCATCGTCACGCTCGGCGACGGCAAACTGAAATCCGACACAGCGAACGCAGCCGCCTCCGTGCACACATCGACTGCAACCAACGAGGCCCGCCCATGAAAACGCGCGACCTCACCGAACTCGCCTTCCGCAATCTCCGCGAAGCGATCCTCCGCAATTCGCTCACGACGCTCGGCGTAGCCGTCGGCGTCGCGTCGCTCGTCGCCATGCTTTCCCTCGGCGTCGGCCTCCAAACCCTCGCATCGCAGAAACTCAATAAATCCGGCCTTTTCGACGCTGTCTTCGTCTCTTCCAAACGCGGCATGCGCGGAGACGGTGACCGCCCTCGCCGCAACGACGAAAAATCCGCCAAATCCGAGCCGGCGAAACCTCTCGACGAAGCCGCACGCCTCGAGTTTGAAAAACTCCCCAACGTCACCGAAGCCTACGCACAAATTCGCTTCCTCACCGAAGTCCGCTTCAACGGCGGCAGTTTCTCCACCAACGTGCTCGGTATGCCCGATTCGGCGCGCAACACCGGCTCGTTCGACGCCATCACCGGAAAATATTTTTCGTCGCCCACCGCCGATGAAGCCATTCTTCAATCCGAATTCGCGAAAGAACTAAATCCTCAAACCGCGCAACTCGTCGGCCAGGAAATCACGCTGCGTTACGCGCAACGCCACGAACCTCCACCTGCCGACCCCAACAAACCGAAAGACATCGACGACGAACTCGACGACATGATGTCCGGTGGCGGCGGCATCTCGATCGTTTCGCACGATAAAAAACTGCGCATCGTCGGTATCATCGACACCGATCCGTCCGCCGGAGTCGGCGGCTTCGGCGGCGGCCGCGTTTTCATCCCGCTCAAAACCGTGCAGGAGATGCATCCCGCTCAAGGCGGCGACGTCGGCGAATTCGTCCGCGCCGGAGGCTCCGCGAAGCCAACCTACATGGCGCTCACGGTCCGCGCAAAATCTCCAAAAAACGTTCTTGCGATCGAAGAAGCCATCAAGAAAATGGGCTTCAATACGTTCTCGCTGCTCGACGCCACACGCAGCCTGCGACTCGTCTTTACCGTCTTCGATTTATTTCTTGGATTGTTCGGCAGCCTCGCGCTCACCGTCGCATCGCTCGGCATCATCAACACGCTCGTGATGGCCATCCTCGAACGCCGCCGCGAAATCGGCGTTTTAAAAGCGCTCGGCGCAACCGATCGCGATGTTCGTAGTTTGTTTTTCGCGGAAGCCGGAGCAATGGGCCTGGTTGGAGGAATCTGTGGCGTCGTAATCGGCTGGCTCATCGGCGCAGCGCTGACCTGGGGCACCACACTCTATTTGAAGCGTCAGGATCTCCCCGGCGTGAAAATTTCCTACGTCCCCTGGTGGCTCGCCGCAGGCGCAATCGCCTTCGCCGTAATCGTCAGCCTCGTCGCCGGCCTCTACCCCGCCGCCCGCGCCGCAAAACTAAACCCCGTCGAGGCCCTCCGCTATGAGTAACCTCGTCACGCTTAATATTCGTCCGTCGCGTTCACGCCGCGCCCCTCTTTGTAGGGGCGGGGCTCGCTCCGCCCGGCCACTGCGTCTTGCCGCAATCGACCGCGGAGCCTCGCGTGTACGGGCGCAGCACCGCTGCGTCCCAAACCCGCACCCAAACAACAAAACTTGCCTCAGCTCAGATTTTTCTCTTCATCAAACGGCAGCCCAACATAATTTTCCGCCAGCGACGCACTCGCCGCGCGCGATCCCGTCACATAATCCAAATCCGCCCAATGCAATTGATGCGCAAACGCATCTTCATTTGGAAATCGATGGAGCATCGAAGTCATCCACCAAGAAAATCTCTGCACCTTCCAGACACGCCGCAAACAAACATCCGAATATCGCTCCAACCCTTCGCTCGATCCGCGTTTATAACAATCCACCAGCGCTCGCGTCAGAACGCGAACGTCGGCTACGGCGAGATTCAATCCTTTCGCTCCCGTCGGCGGAACAATGTGCGCCGCATCCCCCAGCAAAAACAATTTTCCGTGACGCATCGGCTCCGCCACAAAACTCCGCATCGGCGTCACGCCCTTTTGCAGAATCGGCCCGTCGCGCAGCGTCCATCCATCGCGCGTCGCAAATCGCGTCCGCAATTCCGTCCAGATGCGATCATCGGACCACTCCTCAATCTTTTCGTCATGCGCGCATTGCAGATACAGTCGCGAAATGTCCGGCGACCGCATGCTGAGCAGCGCGAACCCGCGCTCGTGGTAGCAATAGATCAATTCATGCGAAGCAGGAGGAACCTGAGCAAGAATCCCTAGCCAGCCAAACGGATATTCGCGCTCGTAAATTTTCAGCGCCGAAGCCGGCAACGCCGGCCGGCAGATTCCGTGGAAGCCGTCGCAACCGGCAATGAAATCGCACTCCAGCGTCTCCGTCACGCCGTCGCGCCGAAACTGAATCGTCGGCTTAGACTCAGGCGCGCTGTCAAACTCGTGAACGCTGATCGCTTCCGCATCGAACAAAATCTGTCCGCCGGCCGCGACGCGCGCCGCAACGAGATCCTTGATGACCTCATGCTGCGCATAAATCGTGATTGATTTTCCGGTGAGATCCGCGAAGTCGATGCGATGTCCGGCGCCGTTAAATCGCAGCTCGACGCCGGTGTGAACGAGGCCTTCGCGCTGCAATCGCGCACCGACGCCCGACTGCACCATCAGGTCGACAGTGCCGTGCTCCAGCACGCCGGCGCGGATGCGGCTTTCGCAGTACTCGCGTGATTTGCTTTCGAGCACGACCGAATCAATGCCCTGCAAATGCAGCAGGTGCGACAGCATCAACCCCGCCGGTCCGGCGCCGATAATTCCAATTTGCGTTCGCATCGCGAATTCCTGCTCGATGTTACTATAGCCATTCAATCGTAATCGCAGCTTCAAACTGACCATGGAAAATGCCTACATCTGTGACGCAATTCGCACGCCGATCGGCCGCTACGGCGGCGTGCTCTCGGCGGTGCGCGTCGACGACCTCGCAGCAATTCCAATCGCAGCACTGGTCGCACGCAATCGCGGTGTCGATTGGAACGCGCTCGACGATGTGACCTACGGCTGCGCGAATCAATCCGGCGAAGACAATCGCAACGTCGCGCGCATGGCACTTCTGCTCGCCGGCCTTCCCGTGGAAGTGCCCGGCTCAACGGTAAATCGACTCTGCGGCTCGTCAATGGATGCGATTGCAAGCGCTGCGCGTGCGATCAAGAGCGGTGAAGCGGATTTGATCATTGCTGGCGGCGTCGAAAGCATGTCGCGCGCGCCGTTCGTTGTCGGAAAATCCGACTCCGCATTTTCGCGTTCGCTGAAACTCGAAGATACGACGATGGGTTGGCGTTTCATCAATCCTGCGTTCAAAGCGAAGTACGGAACCGAGTCGATGCCCGAGACGGGCGAAAACGTCGCCGAGGAATACAAAATCTCGCGCGAAGATCAAGACGCCTTCGCGCTGCGCAGCCACCAGCGCGCGAGTGCCGCGATCAAAGACGGCCGCATGGCTGAAGAAATTGTCGGCGTGCCGGTGCCGCAGAAAAAAGGCGATCCCGTTTGTGTCGAGAAAGATGAGCATCCGCGGCCGGACACGACGTTGGAAGCGTTGGCGAAGCTAAAACCCGTTGTAAAGCCGACGGGCACGATTACGGCGGGAAATGCTTCCGGCATCAACGATGGCGCATGCGCGCTCTTAATCGCGTCGGAATCGGCCGCAAAGAAATACGGATTGACGCCGCGCGCTCGCGTCATCACAAGCGCGGTCGCTGGCGTCGCGCCGCGCGTCATGGGGATCGGTCCGGTGCCCGCGTCGAAAAAAGCGTTGGCGAAAGCGGGACTAAAACTCGATCAAATGGATGTCGTCGAATTGAACGAAGCATTCGCATCGCAAGCACTTGCGGTCACGCGCCAACTCGGACTGAAAGATGACGCCGCAAATGTGAATCCCAACGGCGGCGCGATCGCGATCGGCCACCCGCTCGGAGCCAGCGGCGCTCGCCTTGTCACCACCGCAACCTACCAACTGATGCGCTCTGGCGGCAAATACGCGCTCTGCACGATGTGCATCGGAGTTGGCCAAGGCATTGCACTCATCATTGAACGAGTCTGAGAGAAAAAGCTGAAGTAAAGATGTACTGACGTGGTGAAGCAAAGACAGAACCAGCCAGAGTCTACGGCACGTGATTGAATCAATCGCACTTTGAGCGAGCGCACTGCTAAATGAAACTGCTAGACGGATTGTTTCGTAGCGAAGAAGTTGAGAAATGGCTTTCGGAGCGGACATGCCTCCAGGGCATCCTCAGTTTCGAGTCGGCTCTCGCGAAGGCGGAGGCACACGCCGGAGTAATTCCCTCCTCTGCGGTGCAAGCGATTTCGCAACAATGCAAGGCACCGCTATTCGATCTCGACGCATTGGCGCGCGCCGCGAAATCGTCGGGCAACATAGCGATTCCAATCGTCAAGGCTCTGACCGCGCTCGTTGCAAAAAATAACGCGGAGGCTGCTCGCTATGTACATTGGGGAGCAACGAGCCAGGACGTCATCGATACCGGCTTGATTCTGCAGCTTCGCGGCGCATTGACTTGTGTTGCAAGCGACCTCGACACGCTGGCGAAAGGACTTGCGGAACTCGCTACCACGCATCGCTCGACTGTCATGGTCGGAAGAACGTGGATGCAACAGGCATTGCCGACTACATTCGGCGCGAAGGTCGCCGGATGGCTCGATGCAGTCGATCGTCATCGTGAACGACTGCACGAGACGCAACGACGGTGTTTGGTGCTGCAATTCGGCGGCGCCGTTGGAACGCTTGCGGCACTGAATGAAAATGCCGATGCAGTTGCAAAGTCTCTGAGCGAGGAACTCAAGCTACCGCTGCCTGAGATTCCGTGGCATTCGCATCGTGATCGAGTTGCCGAGGTCGCGACGACTCTAGGTTTGCTCGTTGGGACTCTAGGAAAAATCGCGAAAGACATTTCGTTACTGGCGCAGACCGAAGTCGCGGAAGTGTTTGAGGCGGGCGAATCGGGGCGCGGCGGATCGTCGACAATGCCGCACAAGAGGAACCCCGTGGCTTGCGCCGCTGTATTGTCAGCGGCGATTCGGGTGCCTGGGCTTGTCGGCACAATGCTGGCCGCGATGCCGCAGGAGCATGAGCGCGGACTTGGCGGTTGGCACGCGGAGTGGGAAACATTGCCGGAGATTGTTTCGCTGGCCGGTGGCGCGGTTCACACGATGGCGGAGATTGCTCCACGATTGGAAGTCGACGCGGAACGTATGCGTCAGAATTTGGATGCGACTCGCGGGCTGATTTTCGCTGAGGCAATTTCAATGGCGCTCGCGCAGAAAATCGGGAAAGCGAACGCGCACGGTTTAGTCGAAGCGGCTTGCGATTCGGCGCGAACGAATGGGAAACACTTGAGCGACGTGATTCGCGGGGATGCCACCGTAACCCAGCATTTCTCGGCGGTGGAGATCGACGGGTTTTTCGACGCGCGAAGATATTTAGGACAAGCCGAGGAGTTTGTGGATCGTGTTGTGGCGGCGAGTAAGACAATCGAGAACAGCCTCGGCGGCTGAGATCTTGCGGACATGAGGCGCAGCATGCTGCGCCCCTACATGACCTTGCCGAATATTCGGCGTTAGATTGAAGGTGAGCGATGGCGATTGCAGAGCTGAACGGGTTGCGGATGCGGTATGAGTGGTCGGGGCTCAAATCCGGGCCGGTGCTGGCGTTTTCGCATCCGTTGGGCACGGATCTGACGATGTGGGACGGGCAGGCCGCGGATTTCGGCAAAAAGTTTCGCGTGTTGCGGTATGACAAGCGCGGACACGGTGGTTCGTCGTCGCCGGTGGGGCCTTACACGATTGAGCAGATGGGGCGCGATGCGGTTGCGTTACTCGATTATTTGAAATTGGACAAGGTGAATTATTGTGGGTTGTCGATCGGCGGACAGACGGGGATGTGGCTTGGTGCGAATGCGCCGGAGCGGCTGAATAAATTGGTGCTGAGCAATACGGCGGCGAAGATTGGCAATGACGACGGGTGGAACGCGCGCATCGACGCAGTGACGAAGAATGGCGTGAAATCGGTGTCGAAAGTTGTGATCGATCGGTGGTTTACGCCGGAGTTTCAGGCGAAGGCGCCTGCGGGCATCGAGAAGATTCGCGCGGTGTTTGAGCGCAGTGACGCTGCGGGGTATCTCGCTTGCTGCACAGCGGTGAAGGCGTTTGATTTTCGCGAGAAGGTCAGTGGAGTGCGAGTGCCGACGCTGGTCATTGCGGGGACGCATGATCCGGCGACGACTCCGGTGGATACGAAATTTGTGGCGGACCGGATTGCGGGATCGAAGTTTGTGGAATTGAACGCTTCGCATCTGTCGAACATCGAGCAGCGTGAGAAATATTCGGCGGCGGTTGCGGAATTTCTAGCGTAGAGAGTTGTGCAGGAGATCTTGATGGACGAGAAGAAGAGATACGAGCAAGGTCTGAAGGTGCGGCGCGAAGTGTTGGGCGACGCGCATGTCGATCGGTCGCTGGCGAATCGCGATGCGTTCAACGAAGAGTTTCAGGACTTGATCACTCGCTATGCTTGGGGCGAGATCTGGTCGCGGCCGGGATTGGACAAGCCGACGCGCAGCATGATTACGCTGGCGTTGATGGTGGCGCTGAATCGCGGTGACGAATTTCGGATGCATGTGCGCGCGGCGCTGAAAAACGGAGTGACGCGCGAAGAGATCAAGGAAGTGTTGCTGCAGTGCGCGATTTATTGTGGCGTGCCAGCGGCGAATTCCGCGTTTCATGCGGCGAAGGAAGTGCTCGGCTCGTAGTGGCACACGGCCTGCATCGAAGAGAGGTTCCTCCACTGCGCGAGCCGACGCGTTCGCACGAGCGAACACGAAGAAAAAGCGTCGGCTCGCTCCGGTCGGAATGACAAGCTTTAGTAAGGCGGAGACATCGAGGTCGTGTTGACGCCGGGCGGAGTGAACCCCGCCCCTACAAATCAGTTGCCGGATGGATCTGGCGTTGCGGCGGGAGTGGATGGCGGCGGCGCGGGCTGAGATTCCTTCACCAGGATGGGCCAGCGGGGGAAGGCGAAG
The DNA here is from genome assembly GCA_036493835.1 of Candidatus Acidiferrum sp. Taxonomy (GTDB): domain Bacteria; phylum Acidobacteriota; class Terriglobia; order Acidiferrales; family UBA7541; genus Acidiferrum. The sequence continues at coordinate 11,419 of DASXPD010000121.1, forward strand.
TTGCCGGCGTTGTCGTCGACGACATTGACCTGGCAAGTGTAGAAGCCAGGCTTGAGCGATTGCAGAGGCAGATCGATCTGGAAGATGACGGCTTTGCGGTCGGGCGCGGTGACTTCGTTGGCGACGACCTGTTTCGATTCGTAGACCTTCGCGTTTCCCTGCAAAAATTCGATGTTTGTCAAAACGTGCACGGCGTCTTTCGGGGGCTTCGGTTGCGGCGCTGCGTTTGATCCACCGTTTCCGCTCGCGCCGGCATCACCGAGCAGCGCATCGAGCGCACCGTTATTTGACGCAGCGACAGTTCCGCCTTTGCGTTGATGCGCCGCGTCGTAGACCTCGTACTGCAAGTACAAATGTTGGTCCTGCCTGAAAACGTGTGTGATGTTGGGCACGAGTTCCTGCTGATTCTGTACGAGCGGGTGCAGGCCTTTTTTGGTTGAAGCAGCGGTGGCGGGCACGCGCTGGTTCGCGAGTACGACGGAACTCATGCGCAGCGGCGCTTTGCGCAGATCGGGAATCGTGACGTCGGTCTCGAACGAGCCCATGCGGCCGGACTGATTTTCGCGAACGATAAATTTCAAATGGTATTCGCCGGGCGCGAGGACGAATCCCGTGTTGTATTGCACATTTTTGTGGCGGACTTGCTGCGCGCTGTCGAGCGCGAGCTTTACGGTGTCGCGCTGATGGCCGACCGGCAGCTTTCCGTTCGCCAAAACCTCGCCGATGATGTCGATCGTGGCGTTGTCTTTATCTTTCGCCTGCGTGAACGGAATTTGCGAGCCGGGAATCACGAGCGAGACGCCGAGATAGTAGTGCGAATCGTCTTGCCGGAAATAATGCGCGCCCGCGTAGACGGCGACGTCGGTCTGAGAAAGCTGCGCGTCGAGTTCGTCTTCCAGTTGCTGCTCGCGGTCGGTGCGATTGAGATGCTGGAAATCGCGGCCGGCATAATAGCCGGAGCGATATTCGAGCTTCATGTCTTTGACGTCGGAGCGATTGAGTTGCACTTTCAGATGACGGAAGCGGCCATCTTTTGCGGGATTCGTGCTGGTGAATCCGAGAACGTAGTACGCGGAAGTATCTTTCTGAACCTGCGCGAACACGCCGCTGAAATCGTTGGAGTCGAAAAACGCTTTGCCGCCGGTGTCGTCGGCGAGCGTCGAGAGAGTTTCCTGCGAATTCGCGTTGCCGTTGAGATCGTTGAAGATGGCGCTGCCGTTGTAGGCGGATTGGCCGTGCAAGCTGGCGTTTTGCGCTTCGCCGCCCGGAGGGAACGCCTGCAGGCCGCGCACGTCGAGCGGGTAGATCGAGACGTTGGCTTTGACGGCAGCTGCGGTCGCGGCGCGCAACGCGGATTGATTGTCGACGCCCGACTGCGTGATGCCGTTGCTGAAGTAGATGATCGATTTTTTCTGCGAGATTTTGCCGAGCGACTGCATGATTGATTGCAACGCGAGAAGTTTTCGATCGGCGGTGAAGGTGTTGTAGTCGGTGTCGTCGGGCGTGAACGAGCCGCCGGTTTCGGCCGCGTCTTCGGAAGAGCCTTCGGCTCCGGCGTCGTAGCCCTGGCCCTGGCTCGAGCTGTATGCGCTCAGCGACGAGAGCACTTTCTTTTTGTCGTCGGTGAAATCGAGATCGACATGCATGTTCGTCGAGAGTGAGACGAGCGCGATCATGTCGGCCGGGAGCATTTTGTCCTGGATGAATTTTTTGGCGGAGTCGACACCGCGCTCGATCTGCTCCGGATCCATGCCGGAAAAATCGAAAAATAGAAGGATGAGACGGCGGTCGCGCGCATCGATCTGAATGGGATTCGACGAGTGAAGCAAGCCGGCGTTAGGCGCGTTCCCTGCTGCGCCGGAGACGGTGGCTTCGGCAGCGCCCGCGGTGGCGAGCGCGTCGACATTTTCAAAATCGAAAGTGGAAATATCCTGACGCTTGCCGTCTTCAGTGAGCGTGAAGTCTGTCCTTTTTAGATCACGGATCAGATTTCCATGGTGGTCGCGCGCGACGACGTTGACGAGCACGAGTTCCGACGTGACGTGCATGCGGTACTGCGGCGCCTGCGGCTGTTGCGGCGCGTCTTGTGCGCACACCGCAGCGACCGCGTTGAGCTGCAGCAGCGTGACCGCGAACGAGGCGAGCAATTTTTTAAACGTGTGCATGTTCGTCTTCATGCGACCCCTAAAACCGGAACCTTGCAATTAAGGTGACGCGCCGCGTTGCACCCGCAGCGGTGACCTCGCCGAACTGGAGCGAATTCACTGTCGTGTTGATTGCCGTGTAGTTGATGAAGTTGAAGATATTCGCGCCCTGGATGCGAAGTTCGAGCGCGCGCGTTTCCTTCACCGTGATCGTTTTGCTCAGCGACATATCGACGACGACTTCGCCGGGACCTTGAATGATGTTGCGGCCAGCGTCGCCGAACGCGGTGCCGTTGGGATTGGCGCACGTGTTCGTCGTGCCCGCCGAACTGGACGGCGCACAAAACGCGGCGGTGTTGAACCATGCGAGCGCCGACGGATTCGCCACCGTGATCGGCTCGCCGGTGACGTCTGCGCGCAGCGAGCCGCTGACGCCGCGATCGATATCGAGACTGTTGCCCAGAACGCGCGGTGTGTACCAGAGGCCGCTGGCAATCGTGAAATCGCCGCTCAGCGACCACGCGCTGAAAATGTGCGACAGTGCGCCACGCTGCAGGTAGCGATGATTTTCGCCGAACGGCAATTCGGCGATCCAGTTACCGGTAAATTTGTGCGTCTGATTGAAGCTCGACAGGCCGCGGTCGGCCGCGATGTCGAACGGATCTTGCGCGACGACTACGCCGCCTCCGCCGATCGAGGAAGCGTCATCGATTGACTTTGAATACGTGTAGACCCCGCCGTAGCTGATGCCGTGCGCCTGCCGCTTGCGGAAACGAACCGAGCCCGCGTGAAAAACAGAATTGCCCGCGGACGATTCATAGATGAACGGCTGAAGTCCGACGATGTTGAGCGCGCGCTCGGTGTCGAGACGCGTGCCCTTCGATCCGTTGTAATCGACGTTGAGCAAAAATCCGTGCGGCAGCGTGCGCTGAATATCGAGATTCCAGATTTGGACGTAGCCGAGCCGATAGTTGGGATCGACCGCGAAATTATTTGTGACGAGTCCCGGCGGGACGGCGGGAAACCCGTTGGCAAGCGACAAAGGCACGCCCGCGCTAGCAACGTTGGTCGCAGTCGTAGCAAACGGCGGTTGAAACGCAAAATTCTGAATAATATTCGCGTACTGCGCGAGATTGTAGTTGATGCCGTAACCGGTGCGGACGACAGTATTTTTGAGCGGACGCCACGCGATGCCGATGCGCGGCGCGAAATCGTTGCGGTCGGGATGCAACAAAGATGTGGGAAATCCCGACTCACCGGGAAGCACGACGGAAGCCCCGGTAAATCCATTCGCGACGTCGAGATTGGCGATGCGATTGTGCTCTTCGGTGTAAGGACCATTGTATTCGTAGCGGAAACCGAGATTGAGCGAGAGCTTGGGAAGAATGCGCCAATCGTCTTGCGCGAAAAGATCGAAAGAGTTCGATGCGAAATCGTAAGAGTCGGTGCCCGATTGCAGAGTGGTCTGCTGCGGCGACCCGATCAGGAAATCGGCGAAGTCGTAGCCGGTGTCGCTGACGGGATTCGTGCCGCCGGGCGCAAAGGCAGATGTTTCGAGTCCGGTGAAGACGAACGAGCCTTCGGCATTTTTCGCGGAGCGGAAACTTTGCAGAATGCGGCGATAGTCGCCGCCGAAGCGCCAGTTATGTTTGCCGCGATACCAAGAGAGCGTGTCGGAAATGGTGTAAGTCTGATCAAGTTCGCGGCGCGGCGTGGGATCGGTGAGGCCGCCGAACGTGGTGAAGCTGACGCCGGGAATGCCGAAATCGAACGGATCGGTGGAAACTCCGGTGATTCCAGCGAGGCCGGCGACGTCGGTGTTGTTGGAATAGAGATTCGAAGTCGAGACGTGATTGTGGTTGTAGGTGAAGCGAAGAATGTTCGTTCGGCGTCCGTTGCCGTAAGTCCATCCGGCGGTGGCCTGCACGCCCTGCGTGTTGGTGTTGCCCGCAAGCGACGGGAACGGATTCACGAGAGCGCTGTCGTTGCGCGAATAGTTGAGGCCGAAGTTGATGTTGTTTTGCGCGCGCCGACCACCGCGGCCGCCACCACCACCGCCTCCTCGACCGCCGCCACCGAACGGGCCGTTGGAGGAATCACCGAAATTGTGAATGAGGCGCAGGCTGATTGCATCGGTGTTGCTGTCGTCGTTGGTGACGTAGTGAAAATTGTTGGTCGTCGTGTCGAGATTCGGCAACGGGATGTATTGCAGCAACGCCTTTGCCTGCGGGCTGACGCGCGCGGGATTGATCACGTTGGGCTGGCCGTTGAAACTGAATTGCGTGCCGGTGGCGGGATTAAAAATCTGCACCGGCGAGCCATCATTATACGCAGCGCCTGAAAAGTTGCCCGCGCGCTCGGCCGCGGTGGGCACGGTGGAGTACGCATCGTAAGGATTGCTGCCGCGCGAGCCGTTCCATCCGCCGAAGAAAAACCATTTACCGCCGCCGTTGAAAATATGGGGGATGTTGAGCGGGCCGCCGACGTTGGCTCCGAAGCGCGCGAAGTTGTAGCTGGCTTTCGCGCTTTGGATGCCGGTGAGCGAGTAGGGCTTGGCGTCGAAAGATGCGTCGTCGTCGGAAAAATAGAGGAAGCCGTGCGGCTGGTTGACGTTGAAGCCGCGGCCGAGTCTGCCGATCGAGATTGGGCCGCCGCCACCGAATCCGCCGGGACCGCCGAATCCGCCGCCACCACCTGCACCGCCGGCGCCGCCTTGACCGCCGGGAATGAGTCCGGCCGCTTGCGCGCGCTGGCGAAATTCTTCGATGCGCGATTGAAGCTCGTCTTCGTTGCCGCCGCCGAAGTCCTGGCTACGGCCTTGCGCGCCGGTGATGCTGACGGATTCATTGGCGGCGTCCGCGCCCGCTCCTCCCATGGGCAGAGAGGCGATGTCGCCTGCGCTGGCTCCCCCTCCTGCGCCCGCACCTGCTGAGGCGCCACCTGCCGCGCCTTCCAATGCAGAGAGAGAATTTTCGACGGACAGACTTTGGAATCCGCGACCCGCGGCGATCGCTGCGATTGCCGACGATGCCGGAGATTGTTCGGCCTGGCGCGAGGCGAGAATCATCTCGGCGTCGAATTTTCCGGTTGGCGTGTCGGGCTTGAGAACGATTTCCTGCGTTTGCGGTGCGAAGGCCATGAATTCGACGCGAACGACGTAGCGGCCGCGCGACAGTCCGGTGAATTTGTAGCTGCCGTCGGGGGCGGTGGCGATGGAATATTTTTTTCCGGTGAGCGTGTTGGCTGCGGTGACGGTCACGCCGGGGAGTGGAGTTTTTCCGGAGCGGACAGTGCCGCTGATTTCAAAAGATGTCGGCTGCGGGGCGGATTGCGGCGTGGGCTGGACGGAGACGCTGGGAGTTTGCGATGAAGGAGCGTTTGCGTCTTGAGTTGGAGAAACCGGTGTCGGAGACTGCGTCGGCGTCGCGGGCTCTTGCGTCGCGGGCGCGGGCGGCGGAGGCGTTAGGTCTTGCGCGCGCAATGACCCCGAGCAAGAAAATACTACGCCGAAAAGCAAAGCGAACGCGACGAACCGGATCGATCTCAAAAATTTCAACGCTGAAGCTCCATTTGGCCTAGTTGCGGCGTCGGAGCGGGAGCCGGAGTTGGAGCAGGTGACGGCGGATTCGGCGACGGCGGCGCGGGAGGCGCTGCATTTGGCGCCGGCGTATCCGCTGAGCCGGAGCTGCCCTCTTGCGGCTGCCCGCCTTGCTGGCGACGTCGTCCGCCACCTTCGCCGCGAGCTTGGTTTCCAAATTCCTGCATGCGCTTCCATTGCTCGGGGCCGATGACGACGATAGTCTTCGGCACAAACACATTATTTTCGACCGCGCCGCGCGCAAAAACATGATCCCCCGCCTGAATGTCGGCCATCGTGATGGACTCGCGTCCTTTGCGCATCGAAGTGTCTTCGTTCAATTCCAAAGTCTGCGTGACATTGTCAGAGCGCAACACCGTGAGCTTCGGCGCATCAACAGTTTTAATTTCACCCGCGACATAATCCTTGCCAAGCGTCCCGGCCTGCTGCTGGAATCCGTTGCGGCCACCGCCCTGACCGCCGCCGAAACCACCTCGGCCGCCCTGTCCACCGCCGTTCAGCGATCGAGCCGCGACAACTTCCGCCGTCCAACTATGATGATCGGCCGCTTCCTGTCCGCGAACCAGAATGATGTCGCCCACCTTGAAGTCTGTACGTTTGGCAGGCTGCCGATCTTTCCGAAATTGTGTCTGCCCATTGAATTTCACGCTGATGGTGTCGCCGTTGGTGTCAAGAACGTCGATCGAACCGTCATGGAGCGCGGTGATTTTGCCGAAGAGAGGAAGATGCCGTTCGTCGGGGCCGCCCGCAGGCGCTTGATCCTGTGCGATCTTCGCGCGCGACGCGGCGGCAGAGGTAGAAATCGCTGCAACGCCACAAAACGCGGCGAGCAGCGTGGCGGCAGACAAGACCATCGCCATCCGTTTAACGTCTATTGTCATTGCGATCTCCGATCCCGTGTGCGTGCGGCGAGAGCTGTAATTATGGACGCTGTTTTCAACGGGCGGGTTTCTTCGCCGATGTTGGCAAGTTCGCGTCCGTCCGTTCGAACGCGATCTGGTGTCGTCATCCTTCATTTCCCCGGAATCGGCGGCAAAGTTCCGGTCACCAGCTCCAGGGGAACAATTACGCGGATTTTGACGTTTCAAATAGAGAGCGCGCTTATCAACGCACCTATGAACAGGATTCGGACCATGATGATTTCTAACAGAGTCGCATCAACCGAGGCGGGCAAGTGAGCCTGCGAGCCGCGAGCAAGAATAGGGCCGGATCGGCCGAAATCCTGTTCGCTCGTGGGACAATTATTCCCATTTTCGGTCATTGGTGCTATTTTCGACAAGGGTTCACCAGCCATAACCGATTGAAGGCACGCGATTTAAACCGATGCGCTGCGGGGCACCCCGCGTGCGATTTCAGTAGTACGCGATAACCTATATGGACATACAACGACCATCCAACGCTAAAGCAAAAAAAATCAAGCGAGCCCTCTACGTCATCGTTGCCGTTGTGGTGATTGCCGGCGTGACGCTCGGGCTGTCGCGGCTGAAGCCCGCCGCACCGTCGGTAGATCGCGGCACCGTCTGGACCGACACCGTGAAGCGCGGCCCGATGCTGCGCGAGGTGCGCGGCCTGGGCACGCTGGTGCCACTCGATATTCACTGGATTGCGGCGCTGACCACGGCGCGCGTCGACAAGATCGTCATTCGCCCGGGCCATCTGGTCGAACCCAACACCGTCATTCTCGAAATGTCCGATCCGGCCGTGGCGCAGACGTTGATCGACTCGCAGTTCCAATTCAAAGGCGCCGAAGCCGACCTCGCCAACCTCAAGGTGCAGGTCAACAGCGAGTTGATGAATCAAAAAGCGATCGAAGCGGGCGTGCGCAGCGACTACGAACAGGCCAAACTGCAGCACGAAGTGGACGCCAAGCTTTTCAAAGAAGGCATCGATGCCGACGTCACCCAGAAATTGTCAAAGGTCCGCGAAGATCAGCTCAAGATTCGCCTCGATCTAGAAGAAGAACGCACCCGTGTATCGGCCGATTCCGCGCAAGCCCGTCTTCAAGCTCAGCAGTCGCACGTCGAACAAGCTCGCGCAATGTATGACTTGCGCAAGAGCCAAGCCGATGCGCTGCACGTGCGGGCGGGCATCACTGGCGTGTTGCAGTTGCTGCCGGTCGATGTCGGACAGAGCGTGCCGGTCGGAACAAACATCGCGCGCGTTGCCGACCCGAAAAAACTGAAGGCCGAAATCAAGATCGCCGAAACGCAGGCGAAAGACATCGTCATCGGCCAGAACGCGACCGTCGATACGCGCAACGGCATCGTGAAGGGTCACGTCATTCGTATCGATCCCTCGGTCGTCAACGGCACAGTTACCGTGGACGTCGGCATCGACGATCCACTTCCGCTCGGCGCGCGCGCTGACCTCAGCGTGGACGGCACCATCGAACTCGAAAATCTGAAAGACGTTCTTTACGTAGGTCGCCCAGTTCACGGTCAGACCGATGCGACGATCAGCCTCTTCAAAGTCATGCCGGATGACTCCGACGCTGTGCGCACCAACGTGAAGCTTGGCCGCAGTTCGGTCAACACCGTCGAAATTCTGTCGGGCTTGCAAGTCGGCGACAAGGTGATCCTGTCGGATATGTCGCAGTGGGACAACGTCGATCGCATCCGGCTGAAGTAGGCCGCCGCGGTCCCGTCGCTGCGAGCGAATTCGCAGCCGACGAACATCTTCACATTGAACCAATGGCAACTTCTCTCTGTGGTGGAGCGATAGCCAGATGAACAGCTTGTGGCAAGACATTCGCTACGCCCTGCGTGTGCTCGCAAAGCAACCCGACTTCACCGCCATCGTCGTGTTGACGCTCGCGCTCGGCATCGGCGCGAACACCGCGATCTTCAGCGTGGTGAACGCCGTTATCCTCGAACCGCTTCCCTTCCCGGAGAGCCAGCAACTCGTCAGGCTGCAAGGCACCGATGTGCACCTCAACGACATGCACCGCGCGCTCTGCTATCCCGACTTCGTCGATTACCGTGCGCAAAACCGTACGCTCGAATCCGTCGCCGCGTACGACACCGGAACGTCGACACTCACCGGCTCGGGAGAACCTCTCCACGTCGAAACGGCTGCGGTCAGCGCGAGTCTCTTCGACGTCTTGCGCGCCAGGCCGCTGCTCGGGCGAACATTTGTCCCGTCCGAAGATCGAGCCGGAACTCACGTCGCCATCCTGAGCCACCGTTTCTGGACTTCGCGCTTCGGCGCCAACCCTGACATCGTCGGCCACGCGATCGTGCTGGACGCAAAGCCTTACGTCGTCGTCGGCGTGATGCCCGCCAATTTTGAGTTTCCCCTGAACTCACAGCCACCCGAGCTCTGGACCACATTTGGCGAACGAATGGTCAGCAATTCCACGGAACAGCCCATGACGGCTGAGCGCGGCGCGCATTTTCTCGCAGCGATCGGGCGCCTGAAATCCGGCGTTGCGTTGCCAGAGGCCAACAACGACGCAAACGCCGTCGGCGCTGCCCTCGAAAAGCAATACCCCGACACGAACGGCCACCTGAGCCTCGTGCTCCACCCGGAAATCGAAGCGATGGTCGGTGACATTCGCCCCGTCCTGATGATGGTGCTCGGCGCCGTCGGCTTTCTGCTGCTGATCGCGTGCTCCAACGCCGCAAACCTGCTGCTCGCGCGTGCGGCCGGACGGCGGCGCGAAATGGCGATCCGCGCATCGATGGGAGCAGGACGCGCCCGCGTGTTGCGCCAACTCCTAACTGAAAGCGTCATGCTCGCTCTTGCCGGCGGCTTACTTGGGCTCTTCCTCGCCGTCTGGGGCACATCGCTGCTCGCCAGTCTTCCGTCGCTGCAAATCCCGCGGCTGGCGCAAGCGGGAATCGATCTCCGCGTGCTCTGCTTCACGCTGGGGGTCTCGGTATTCACCGGAGTTCTCTTCGGCATGGCCCCTGCCTGGCACGCTTCGCGCTTCAATCTCTTCCTCTCGCTGAAAGAGGGCGGCCGCGCCAACTCCGAAAGCAAGAATGCATCGCGCGCCCGCAACATGCTTGTCGTCGCTCAAGTTTCCCTGGCCGTCATTCTTCTTGTCGGCGCCAGCCTGCTTATCGAAAGCATGATTCACCTTACGCGCCAGTCGCCCGGTTTCGATCCCAACAACGTGCTCGCATTCAATCTCGACCTCCCCGACGCACGCTACGGCAAGCCCGAGCAATCCGCAGCTTTCTTCCGTGACCTGCTGACGCGCGTTCGCGCCGTACCTGGCGTCCAGTCCGCCAGCGGCGTGCTTCCGCTGCCCATGAGCGACGACATCATTCGCACTTCTTTCGAAATCGAAGGCCGCCCCGTAGCCAAGAGCGAAGAACCTCGCGTCCACTTCCGCATCGTTGCGCTGGACTACATCAAGACGATGCATATCCCGCTCGTCTCCGGCCGCGACCTCACGCCTCACGACGAACGCAACTCCGCACCCGTAGTTCTAATCAACGAAACTCTGGCTCGCCGATATTTCCCCAACGAAAATCCCGTCGGGAAACACATCAAGCCCAGCGTCTCCGACAGCGGCCCCGAGAAAATGCGCGAAATCGTCGGCGTAGTCGGTGACGTTCACCATCGCAATCTCTGGGAGTCCACCGATCCCGAATGCTACGTCCCCTATGACCAGGCCGCCCTTGGCGCCATGAGCATCGTCGTACGCGCCCAAGGTGAACCGATGAATCTGCTTTCCGCGATTCGCGAGCAAGTTCGCGCGCTCGACACCGAACTCCCCATCTACAAGGCGCGCGATATGCGAGACTACGTCGCAGCTAGTGTCGCCCAGCGAAAATTCACCAGCACGCTCGTCTCGGTCTTCGCCGCAGCTGGCTTGCTGCTAGCAACCGTCGGCCTCTTCGGCCTCATCTCCTACAGCGTCGAGCAGCGCCGCAACGAGATCGGCATCCGCGTCGCAGTCGGCGCCGAACGCGGCGACATTATTGGCATGGTTCTCCGCAGCGGCGTCACTCTCGCCCTCGCGGGAATCGCCGTCGGCCTCGCCGGCACGCTCGCGATTTCGCGCGTGCTAAAAAATCAACTCTTCGGCGTCAGCGCAACCGACCCGCTCACATTCATCGGCGTAGCCGTCGCGCTAGTCGCCGTCGCCACCGCAGCCTGCTACATTCCTGCATGGCGCGCAGCCAACGCCAGCCCTCTGGCAGCGCTCAGAAACGAGTAACTCAACGATGCACACACTGTGGCAAGACATCCGCTTCGGCCTTCGCGTCCTCGCGAAAAATCTCGGCTTCACCATCATCGCCGTCGTCACCCTCGCGCTCGGCATCGGCGCCAACACCGCAATCTTCAGCCTGATGGACCAGATCCTTCTCCGCCGCCTCCCCGTCCGCAATCCCAGCGAACTCGTCGTCCTCCACGCTCCCGGCCCAAAAACCGGCCGCGTCTCCAGCGACGGCGACGACTCCGAATCCTTCTCCTACCCAATGTACAAAGGCCTGCGCGACGGCGCCGCCAACGTCGTTGGCCTCGTCGCCCGTTCGGCGCTCGACGCCAGCCTCGCCAGCCAGGGACAAACCGAGCGCGGCCGCCTCGAACTCGTCACCGGAAATTATTTCGACGTCCTCGGCGTGCAGCCCGCAATCGGCCGCGTCTTCACCCAAGACGACGATCGCGTCCCAGGTGGCCATCCTCTCGCCGTCCTCAGCCACAATTATTGGTCGAAGCGCTTCGCCAGCGATCCCAGCGTTCTCAACAAGACCATCCTCATCAACAACGTCCCGATGACCATCGTCGGCGTCTCCCGCATCGGTTTCACCGGCGTGCAGATCGGCCAATCGCCCGACGTCTTCGTACCGATGGCCATGGCGAAACAGTTGAATTTCGACGACGGCGCGCTCACCGAATGGAACGACTACTGGATGAAAGTTCTGGCACGCCGCAATCCCGGCGTCTCCGACGCGCAGGCCTCCGCTGAACTCAACGCCGCCTATCATCCTTTGATCGAGCAGCAGCTCCCGCTCACCAATTTCAAGGCACAAAAGCGCGACGCGTTTCTCGCCAAGCAAATCGAGCTGGCACCCGGCGCGCGCGGACGCAACGTCGTGCAGCGTGACTCGGGGCCTCAGTTGCTCGTGCTGTTCGCGATGGTCGCCCTGGTTCTCCTCATCGCCTGCACCAACGTCGCGAACCTCCTCCTCGCGCGCGGCGCGTCCCGTCAACGCGAATTCGCCATTCGCAGCGCCATGGGCGCAACTCGCGCCCGCCTGATGCGCCAGTTGATCGTCGAAAGTTTGCTCTGCGCCATCGGCGGCGGCGCGTTGGGACTCGTCCTTGGCTCGTGGCTGATCAGCGTGCTGACTCCGATCGTCGTCGCGAACGCCGGCATCGACGGACTCCAGGCCAAACTCGATCCCGCAGTGCTCGCCTACGCCATCGGCGCCACGCTTCTCTCTGGCGTTTTCTTCGGCATCGTTCCCGCTTGGCGTGTGACGCGCTCCACCGTCACCGACATCATCAAGGATCAAGGCTCCACATCGTCCGCCAGCGTCGCCCACGTCCGCTTCCGCAAAGTGCTCGTCGCCGGCCAGGTCGCTTTCACCTTGCTGTTGCTCGCCGGAGCCGCGCTCTTCACCAAAACGCTCTGGAATCTCCGCAATGTCGACATCGGCCTTCGCACCGAACACGTCATCAGCTTCACCATTTCTCCATCCCTGAATGGCTACGACAACCCGCGCACCATCCGCCTTGTCGATCAACTTCGCCAGCGCATACAGGCGCTGCCCGGAGTCCGCGCGATCACCACCTCGGAGCTCGGTGCCCTTACCGGCGACAATTCCGGCAGCAACATCACCGCCGAAGGCGGCGTCGAAATCCCCGAAGACCTTCAGGACGTAAACTTCATCGCCACCGGCCCCGCTTACTTCTCGACGTTTCACGTTCCGCTGCAATCCGGCCGCGAATTTACCGAAGCCGATAACGCCACCTCTCCCAAGGTTTCGGTCGTCAGCGAATCGATGGCCAAGCGCTTCTTCCCCGGAAGAAATCCTATCGGCATGAAGTTTTGCTTTGGCGGCGGCGCGAAGGTGAAGCCCGACATCACGGTGATCGGCGTCGTGCGTGACATCAATCAGGACCACGTAAAGGCCGTCACCACGTTTCCTTACGTCTATGTTCCCTACTCGCAGATGCAAACGCTCTCGGGCATGAGCTTTTACGTCAGCACCGAGCGCGACCCGCTCCTGCTGGCTTCCAGTTTGCAATCCGTCGTGCGCGACGCCGACGCGAACCTGCCCGTCTATAACGTCAAAACCATGGACCGAATCGTCGAAGAGGATTTGTTCAGCGCGCGCATGGTCGCCGTCTTATCGGGCGCGTTCGCCTTCCTCGCCGCATTGCTCGCAGCCCTCGGCATCTACGGCGTCCTCGCGTTTCTCGTCGTGCAGCGCACCCGCGAAATCGGCATTCGCATGGCTGTCGGCGCCGAGTCCGGCGACATCCGCATGTTGATCGTCAAAGAAGTCGGCTCGATGCTGATCGCCGGCGTAGTTGTCGGCCTGCCGCTGGCCTACGTGCTCGCACGACTCAGCGAATCGCTTCTCTTCGGCGTAAGCGCCAACAACCCGTTGATTTATGCGGTCGGCCTGATCTTGGTGGCCGTAGTCGCGGTCGTCGCCTGCTACGTCCCGGCGCGCCGCGCCACCCGCGTCGATCCCTTGGTGGCGCTCCGTTACGAATAGCGGGTAGCGCGTGACAACCAAGCGCGTAAACAGCGCTTCTGAAACTTTTAGATTTCGGGTGGATTGCTGAAAACGATTTGGGCCCCGGCAACGTCATTACAGCAACGAACGGTTCTCTTTTAAGGAGAAGTGGTGAACGGCCTGTGGCGCGATGTCCGGTTCGGCATTCGAATGCTGGCAAAAAATCCGGCATTCACCGCTATCGCCGTCATCACTCTCGCCCTCGGCATCGGCGCCAACGCCGCCATCTTTAGCGTCATCGACGCTGCTCTCCTCCGCCCCTTGCCGTATGCAAACGCGAATCGCATCGTGGTCCTGTATCAGACCGACGAAGAAAAGCAGACCGACACCCCGTCTCCCGTTGATTTTCTCGAATTTAAGCGCCAAAGCAGTTCGTTCTCCTACCTGACCGCCTATCGCGGCATGCCCGTCAATCTCTCTGGTGTAGGTCAGCCCGAGCGCGTCGAAGGCGCGGTAGTGACCTCCAATTTCTTTTCGACCCTCGGCGCAGGAGCGCTCCACGGCAGAACCATCCTGCCCGAACTCGATCCGCCGGGCGGGACCAACGTCGCGGTCTTAGCCTACGGTTTTTGGCAACGAAAGTTCGGCGGTGACCCAACCATCATCGGGCGACCCATCGAAATCGACGGCGCGTCGCGCATCGTCGTTGGCGTTATGTCGCCAAACTTCTCCTACCCGACCGGGACCGACCTGTGGATTTCATCGCAGTTCGCCGTCGTTCCCCACCCTCTGCGTCCGACCGAAGATCCTGCTACTCGCCACGGAACGCACTACTTCGATGCGCTTGGACTGCTCAAGCCCGGCGTCACCATGGCGCAAGCCTCGGCGGAAGTCGACACCATCGCCAAACGGCTCAAGCAGCAATTTGGCGACGATGAAGAAGGTACCGGCGCGATGCTCGTTCCATTGCGGCAAGTGCTCGTCGGCGACACTCGGCCCGCGCTGCTGATCTTGCTCGGTGCGGTCACGCTGGTGCTGCTGATCGCGTGCGTCAATGTCGCAAATATCGTTTTGGCTCGCGGCGCTTCGCGGCAGCGTGAAATGGCGTTGCGCATCACACTCGGTGCTGGCCGCCTCGATTTGTTGCGTCATCTGCTGGTCGAAAGTTTGCTGCTGGCTCTTGCCGGCGGCGGCTTGGGAGTCTTGTTGGCCTATTGGGGTTTGTCTCCCCTGCGTTCGATGGTCCCTCCCAAAATGATTGGCGGCGCTCCGATCGCTCTCGATGCTCGCGTTCTGCTGTTCACATTATTTGTGTCGCTGCTCTCTGGCGTTTTGTTCGGCCTGATCCCCGGGCTCAGGACGCTCGGTGTCGATCTCAACGGTTCGCTTCAGGAAGGCGGCCGCGGCAATTCCGGCGGCGCACGCGCTCGCCGGATGCGAAGCGCGTTGGTCGTCGCCGAAATCGCGATGGCCGCGGTTCTGCTGATTGCTGCCGGCTTGCTGCTGCGAAGTTTCAGCCGTCTGGTGAAGGTTGCCGAAGGATTTAACCCGGATCATGTGCTGAGCCTCCAGATGGCGTTGCCCAACGCCCGTTATCCGAAACCTGGCGATCGCGTGGCCTTTATGAAAAGCGCTCTGGAGCGTATCGATGCGCTCCCAGGGATTGCTTCCGCGTCCGCAACTTCGCGGCTTCCTCTCAATCCCGGCAATAGCTCGCGTTCCGTTGACGTCGAAGGGCGCACCGCGCCGCCGGCCGGCGAAGCCTCTCCGGACTATCTGGTGATTACGCCCGACTATTTCCACACGTTGGGTGTCCCGCTTCTCGGGGGTCGTGTTTTTACGGATCGCGATGACGCAAGCACCACGCCGGTGGCAATTATCACCGAATCCACGGCGCGATATTTCTGGCCAGGACAGGACCCGGTCGGCAAACATTTTCGAGGTCCATGTGGCGACAAGGAAACCTGGTGCCAGGTTGTCGGCGTGGTGGGAGACATCAAGCAGCACCACCTTGAACAGGCAGCCAGGATGGCGGTATATGTTCCCTTCGCGCAGGACCCATGGGCATTCTTCTCCATCGTAGTTCGCACCAAAATGGAGCCGGCCAGCGCCGCATCTGCAGTCCAAGCTGCGATTCGCGAGGGCGATCCCGACGAGCCGGTATATAACGTCCGCTCGATGCGAGATGTCGAAGCGGTTTCCCTTTCGCCCCAGCGGCTTCAGATCGCGCTGATCGGGTTGTTCGCAGTATTAGCATTGATCCTGGCATGTATGGGTATTTACGGAGTAATGTCGTACTCAGTTTCGAGGCGCATTCCGGAGATTGGTGTTCGCATGGCGGTTGGCGCACAGACCAGCAACGTTCTCGGCATGGTGCTTGGGGAGGGATTGCGGCTCGCGATTCTCGGCGCCGGCATCGGGCTCATCGGATCGTTTTTCGCGGCGCGGCTGCTCTCCGGCATGCTTTTCGGCATCACAGCAAGCGACCCCCTTACGTTCGGGGGTGTCGCGATAGTGTTGGTTGTCGTGGCGCTGGTCGCCTGCTATATCCCGGCCCGGCGGGCCACTCGGGTAGACCCCTTGGTGGCCCTCCGTTATGAGTAAAGCCATGAATAAAGGTACCGGTACGAGAAGTTTAGGAACATTTGTCGTCTATACATCGTCTAGCTCATTAGAAGACGACAGTGTGTCGATTTCGGCCTTGCGGATTCGTCGCAATCTTGTAGAGGCGACTTTAGGTCGCCATCGATTTTAGGTTCTGGTTCTTAGGCTTCAAACGGAAAACTGACTTCAAGGAGAGCACATGCTCGAACCGAACGCACCAACCCTGATCAAGATGGAAGGCGTAAAGAAAGTGTTCTTGACCGATGAGGTCGAGACGCACGCGCTCGAGGAAATTCACCTCGAAATCAAGAAGGGCACGTATATCTCGATTGCCGGCCCCTCGGGCTGCGGCAAGTCGACTCTGCTCTCGATCCTCGGCCTGCTCGATTCGCCGAGCCACGGAATTTACGAGCTCAACGGACAGCCCGTTGCGAATCTCTCGATCAGCGAGCGCACCCGCATTCGCAACCGCGAGATTGGCTTCATCTTCCAGGCATTCAACCTGATCGGCGACTTGACCGTGTACGAGAACGTCGAGCTCCCGCTCACCTATCGCGGCACCAGCTCGAGCGAGCGCAAGCTCAAGGTGCAGAGCGCACTGGAGCGCGTCGGCATGGCCCATCGCCTTCGCCACTACCCCTCGCAGCTCTCTGGCGGTCAGCAACAGCGTGTCGCTGTCGCGCGCGCGTTGGTCGGCGATCCCCTCATCCTGATGGCCGACGAGCCCACGGGTAACTTGGACTCCAAAAACGGCGAAGCGGTGATGGAGCTGCTCCGCGATCTGCATCGCAATGGCGCGACGATCTGCATGGTCACCCACGACCAGCGCTACGCGAACTTCGCCGAGCGCACCATTCACCTGTTCGATGGTCGCATCGTCGAAGAGACCCAGGAAGCCCGCGTCGGAGCGTAACCGCTCGCGACGTCGAGATATTTCGTCGCTGGACGAGAACGTTCGCCCGCGACCGAGGCAATTCGTTGTACCGACAAGGGCGCGCTCAGGCGCGCCCTTGTTACTTTCAGAGGGCGCTTTCAAGGCTGAACCGCGCAGCAATATAGCTGGAAACAATTCGATAGAAAATACGTTAGTCCCTTAAGCGCTCTGTGCGCGTGAGGCGCACCGCAGGGAGGAACGATGCAGGCACTTTGGCAGGATGTTCGATTCGGCGTTCGGATGCTGATGAAGAATCGGCTGGTCTCACTCGTCTGCATCGTCGCGCTTGCGCTCGGCATCGGCGCGAACGCCGCCATCTTCAGCATGGCCGAAGCCTTCCTCCTCCATCCAGTTCCCTTCGAGAACGCCGACCGCTATGTCGCGCTCCTCGACAAGCATGCCCAAAGCGAGACCGGTGGCTTCGGCTCGGTCGACTTTGTGGGAATCGCTCCAGCCACCTACTTCGACTGGAAAAAGCAAGCGAAGTCGTTCGATAGCATCACTGCTTATCAGTGGGACGAAGTGAATCTCACCGGCGATAACGAGCCGCAAAAAATCCAGGCGTTCCACGTTCCGGCGAACTTCTTTGAGACGATTGGCACGCAGCCTGCCATGGGGCGTGCATTCCTGCCGGAGGAAGAAGAAGCGGGCAAGGAGCAGGAAATCATTTTAGGTCACGCGTTGTGGGAACAGCGCTACGCCTCCGATCCCAATATTCTCGGCAAGAACATCAAGGTGGGGGGCAAGAGTTACAGCGTTGTCGGCGTGATGAAAAAGGGATTTGAGTATCCGATGCCGGCCGAAGCCTGGCTGCCGATGGCCTTCGATACCAAGGAACGCGGTCGCCGCGACAATCGCTGGCTCTATCCGATTGGACGCCTCGCTTCGGGCGTTTCGTTTGAGCAAGCCACCGCGGAAATGCAGTCGATTTCGCAGCAACAGGCCGATGCCTATCCCGACACGAACCGCGGCTTTCGCATCGCCCCGACGCTTTTGCGGAACTACATGACGAGCGATCTCACCAAGCAATACATGATTCTGTTGCTCGGCGCGGTCGGATTCGTCCTGCTCATTGCCTGTGCCAACGTCGCGAACGTCCAGTTCGCACGCGTCACCGGACGCGTCGGCGAATTTGCGATTCGGTCCGCCATGGGTGGCAGTCGCTGGCAAATCGTTCGCCAGCTCTTGGTGGAGAGCATTTTGCTCTCTCTCGGCGGAACGATTCTCGGACTATTTTTTGCGCAGTGGAACCTCGACATGATTCTGGCGCACATGCCTGCCGACGTGGCGAAGTACGTGGCGGGATGGAAAACGATTCGACTGGATGCGAATGCGTTTATCTTCGCGATCGGCATTTCCGTCGCGAGCGGAATCCTGTCCGGCATTGCTCCGTCGCTTCTGAGTTCGCAGACCAATGTAGCGGGCACGCTGAAGGAAGGCGGCCGCGGCACTTCGATTGGTCGCGGGCGCCATCGCATGCGCGCCGCGCTGGTGATTGGCGAAGTCACGCTCGCGTTAGTGCTTCTCGTCGGCTCGGGCTTGCTGGTGCGCAGTTTCCAGGCGCTGCTCAACGTCAACGAAGGCTATTCGCCATCCACGATGCTGACGATGAACATGTCGCTGCCGGAAACGCAATACGCAACGGAAGCGCAGCGTTTGGCTTTTCATGAACAGGTCCGCGAACGCGTTTCGGAAATTCCGGGTATTCAGGAAGCTGCGGTCGTCACGCATCTTCCCTACTCCGACGGTGGCTACATCGACCCCCAAGGTTTTGCGATTGAAGGGCGGCCGCTCACGCAACGCAACGAAACGCGGGACGCGATTATCGAAACCACTTCCACGAGTTATTTCCACATGATGAATCTCGGGCTGCGCGACGGGCGATATCTTTTGGACTCCGACGGCGCGACCTCCGCCAAGGTCGCGGTTGTGAGCGCCAGCCTCGTGCGGAAGTACTTCGACGGTGAGAATCCGATCGGACACAAGATCAAAGTCGGAAAAGCCGATTCTGAAGCTCCGTGGCTGACTATCGTCGGAGTCGTGGGCGATCTGCATTACAGCTGGATCTCCCGCGAAGACGTGCCGACGCTCTATCGTTCGGTCCGACAGAATCCTCCGTCCTACACGACGCTAGTGCTGCGGACCAACGGCGATCCGCTGAAGTTTGTTTCGACGGTGCGTGAGAAAATTGCGGCGATCGATCCGAATCTGCCGATGTACAACGTCAAGACGATGGACAAGGTGATTACGGAAGCGATCGTCGGCATCGCTTACGTCGCGGTGATGATGACGGTGCTCGGAGTGATCGCGTTGGCGCTGGCTTGCGTAGGAATTTTCGGCGTGATGTCGTATTCGGTCAGCGAGCGGACGCATGAGATCGGCATCCGCATGTCGCAAGGCGCGCAGACGAAAGACATCCTCGCGCTGGTGCTGGGCAACGGGATGCGCATGACGCTGCTCGGACTTGTGATCGGCCTGCCGATTTCTTACGTGCTTGCGAAGACCATGGCGGGATTGCTCTTCAACGTGAAAGCTTCGGATCCATTTGCGTTCCTGGTGTTGCCGTTGATCTTGGCAGCGGTCGCGGCGTTTGCGTGCTACCTGCCTGCACGCCGCGCCGCAACTCTGGATCCGCTCCGGGCCCTGCGCCATGACTAGACGCATGACTGCGATGACCAGGCGCATGACCGAGATGACTGGACGCGTGATTAAGTCGATGTCCGTACAAACAAACGAGTTACTCGGATGTCCGGTGTTCTCCGCACAGTCTTCGCGCCCCCAAACCCTTCAGAATCACATTCTTGTGCACCATGCACGCGCAACCCCCGTAGAATCACATTATTGCAAAAAAACCACCGGGGGGGGGTGGGCTCCCCCTCCACTTGCCGGTCCCAAAATTGGGAGTAGGATGAGGTACGAGCAAAAGCAGATCGGGTAAGCAATGCGGAATTGAGGAGACGGCGTGGAACCATTGATTCAGTTGCGGAATTTGGAAAAGTCGATTGAAGCAGGACCGAACAAGTTCTTTTTGTTGCGCCGCGTAACGCTGGACATCGCTCAGGGCGAATTTGTCACGATCATGGGCCCGTCTGGCGCCGGCAAGTCCACCCTGCTCAGCATCATCGGGATGCTCGATAGTTCGTGGACTGGCGAATATTTTTTTCTCGATCAAGCCGTGCATCGCCTCAACGTGAAGCGCCGCAACGAACTGCACAAAGCGAACATCGGTTTCGTTTTTCAGAGCTATCACCTGATCGACAATCTCACTGTGTTCGAGAATCTCGAGATTCCGCTTTCGTATAAAAATGTCCCGCACAAAGAACGCGTCAGCATGGTCTGCGACGCCCTCGACAAATTTAACATCGTTGGCAAGAAAGATCTTTTCCCAAGCCAGCTTTCCGGTGGACAGCAGCAACTTGTCGGCGTCGCTCGCGCAGTCATCCAGAATCCGAAACTGATCCTGGCAGACGAACCGACCGGCAACCTGCACTCCGAACAAGGCGACGAAATCATGATGCTATTCAAGCGCCTGAACGAAGCCGGCACAACGATCATCCAGGTAACGCACTCCGAGCGAAACGCAACCTACGGCAATCGCATCATCCAACTAAAAGACGGCTGGGTCGTCAGCGAAGGCAAACCCGAGACCCAAGCGTCAGCAGTGACTTCCTAACTCACCGCGATTTGTTGCCCAAACATTTGTTGGGGATGTACGAATTTGTTGGGGTCTGACGGACGGAATTTTGAGTTGCGAGTGCGATCTGCGAGCTGAATGAAAACTTCCACTGGTCATCCATACCGCGTTCTGATTGCTGACGATCAATCCGACATACGGGATGCGCTGCGTCTTTTATTGAAGCGCGAGGGCTACGAGACGCAGGGCGCGTCTTCGCCTGCGGAGGCGCTGGCTGCGATCGAGGCGCGCGAGTTTGACGCGGTGTTGATGGATTTGAATTACACGCGGGATACGACCTCGGGACAAGAAGGATTGGATTTGCTGCCGCGCGTGCAGATGGTGGACGGCACTTTGCCAGTGATTGTGATGACGGCGTGGAGCAGCGTTGAGGTCGCAGTGGAGGCGATGCGGAGAGGGGCGCGGGATTTTATTCCGAAGCCGTGGGAGAACAATCGGCTGCTGGCGGTATTGCGGACGCAGATTGAATTGCGGCAGGCGCTGCGGCAGGCTTCGCGGCTGGAGGCGGAGAATCGGCTGCTGCGGGCGGAGTCGCGGCCGACGATGATTGCGGAGGCGCCAGCGATGCAGCCGGTGCTGGATATTATTGGGCGCATCGGACCGTCGGATGCGAACGTGCTGATTACGGGCGAGCACGGGACGGGCAAAGAAGTCGTGGCGAATACGCTGCATGCGTTGTCGCCGCGTGCGTCGACGCCGATGGTTACCGTGAATGCGGGCGGATTGTCGGAAGGTGTGTTTGAGAGCGAGTTGTTTGGGCACGTTAAGGGTGCGTTCACGGACGCGCGGTCGGATCGCGTGGGACGATTTGAACTGGCGGACAACGGGACGCTGTTTTTGGATGAGATTGCGAACGTGCCGCTGAAGCTGCAAGCGAAGCTCCTGCGGGTCCTGGAGACGGGCGAACTGGAGCGAGTTGGGTCTTCGAGCACGCGGCGCGTGGATGTGCGCGTGATTGCGGCGACGAACGTGGATGTGAATGCCGAGGCGGCTGCGGGGCGATTTCGACAGGATTTATTGTTTCGGCTGAATACGATCGAGATTCATCTGCCTCCGTTGCGCGAGCGACGCGAAGATATTGAATTGCTGGCGCAGCATTTTTTGCGAAATTATTCGCAGCGATATCGGAAGACGATTTCGGGATTCGACGCGGTGGCGACGCAGATGATGCACGAGCATCCGTGGCCGGGGAATGTACGCGAGCTGGATCATTCCATCGAGCGGGGCGTGCTGCTAGCGACAGGGCCGCAGGTGAAGGCGGCGGATTTGGGATTGCGCGCGGCGACGGGTGGGGCGGCGCGGTTGGAAGAGATGAGTCTGGACGATGTGGAGCATCATTTGATCCAGCGCACGTTGTCTCGCCATGACGGAAACGTGAGCCAGGCCGCGAAGGCGCTGGGATTGAGCCGCAGCGCGATGTACCGGCGGCTGCAAAAACACGGATTGGAATGAGCCGGTTGACCTACGAACGCCGGATCCAGCTGCTGGCGTTGGCGGCGGGCCTGCCGGGTTCGTTGATCGCGCTGATTTTGTTGTCGACGGGAGACTACACTTCCCGAACGGCGTGGACGCTGGGGATTTTGATCGTCTCGCTGTGGCTGGGCTTTGCGTTTTCGCTGCGGCACCGCGTTGTTTTTTCCCTCCAGACACTTTCCAACTTATTGGCGGCATTGCGCGAAGAGGATTTTTCCGTGCGCGGGCGCGATGCGCAGCGCGACGACGCGATGGGCGAGGTGATGATCGAAGTCAATGCGCTGGGCGAGACGTTGCGCACGCAGCGGCTTGGAGCGCTGGAAGCGACATCGCTATTACGCACGGTGATGGAAGAGATCGACGTGGCGATTTTTACGTTCGATAACGAGAACAAGCTGCGGCTGGTGAATCGCGCTGGTGAGCGATTGCTGGCGCGGCCGTCGGAGAGATTGCTGGGATTTACGGCGGGCGAGCTGGGGCTTGGCGCTTCGTTGGAAGGAGAACCGGCGCGAACGATGGAGCTGAGCTTTCCCGGAGGCTCGGGACGATGGGGGATGCGGCGGGGAGCGCTGAGGCAGGCGGGATTGCCGCACCATCTGGTGGTGCTGAGCGATTTGAGCCGGGCGTTGCGTGATGAGGAGCGGCAGGCATGGCAGCGGCTGATTCGCGTGATGGGCCATGAGCTGAATAATTCACTGGCGCCGATTCAGTCGGTGGCGCAGAGCCTGGAAAGCGGATTGGCGAGCATTGCGAATACGCCGGAAGGGCAGACGGGGGCGACGGCGGGGCTTGTCGAGGACATGAAAGCAGGATTTGGGATTATTCGGTCCCGGACAGAGTCGCTGGGGCGATTCATGGCAGCTTACGCGAAGATAGCGCGGCTTCCGGCGCCAAAACTGGCGCCAGTGGCTGTGCGAGATTGGATTTTGCGGGTAGTGAAACTCGAGACACGAGTGAAGTTGAAGGTGGAGGAAGGGCCGGCGATTGAGATTTCGGGTGACGGGGATCAGTTGGAGCAGCTACTGATCAATCTTGTGCACAATGCGGCGGACGCTGTGCGGGAGGTCGGAGGGCACGGCGGGGCGACGATTGGATGGGGTCGGCAGGATGGGTTTTTGAATGTGTGGATTGCGGACGAGGGACCGGGAATTTCGAATCCGGCGAATTTGTTTGTGCCGTTTTTCACGACGAAGCAGGGCGGGACGGGGATTGGGTTGGTGCTATGCCGGCAGATTGCCGAGGCGCATGGCGGGACGCTGACGTTGGAAAATCGAAGAGGGGCGAAAGGGTGTGAGGCGCGGCTGCGGTTGCCGCTGTGAGGTGATTCGAGTCTTGCGCCGGGGCAAGCTGGGGCTCAGCGTGCTTTGCCCCTACAACACGTTGCTGCGCTAGGCGCTCTGTGCACGTTGAGGATTTGGTTCTAGCGGAGAGACTTTAGATCGAAGGGCGTTGTCGCGGTCTTCCCATCCGGAGTGTTCACTTCCACTGAAATCGAGTCGTTGGCGATGTTTTTGGCGTCGTATTCCAGCCAGACGGTTTGACCATCGAGAGTTGAGGCGGAGTTTTTGGTAGCGGCCGAGTAAACCGGCTGATTGTGGATCGAGCGTGTGGGGACGACTTTACCGTTTTGTTTGACGGCGAATTGGAATTTCTGCCAGAAGTTCTCGGGGCGAAGGTTCGCGGTCCGATTGGGATCGGCGGCGACGGCTGGGGCCCGAGCGCCGCGTTCCTTTTCGGGATAGGCAGCGGGCAGGACGAGGCGGATGCGGATGACGAGGGTGTCGCCACGCTTTCGATAGGCCTGAAGAGCTTGCTGCTCGGAGAAGCCACTTAGTTTCTGGCGGGATTCGTCGGCCACCTGTGCGAACGGTGTAAGAACTTCAATTTCAGAGAGATGAGGCGTGCCGCCTTCCGCGCTGCCGGTGACTTCTTTACCGTATGGATCGAAGAATTCGGCAGTGGTTTGGTCGTTGCGCTGGCCGAGGACGTAGGCGTCGTGCAGGGCGGCGGGAGTCAAGGTGGATTCGTAAGCATACGCCGTGGGAATCGACGCCGCGACCGTGGCCGCGACGATGGCGCTGAAGATCTTGCGCTTGAACATGGATTTTGGATGCAAGGGCCCTCGAAACCAGCCATTTTGCGACTAGTACTAGGTGGACGGTTGATAAATGGTACGGTACCAAGAAAACTGTATATGTCAAGGAAGTCCTTAGAAGTGTGGACGATGCGAGGGTTTCGCGGGGCTGGCGAAGTATGCAAATCTTGCTATTTGGACGAAAAAAAAACATTTAAACCTGACCTTTAGGACAGGCGGAGTGCTTCAAAAAGGGACACTTAGCGGCGGCGACCGTTGGCCATACGCGTGCCCTATTGGCGTGGCATGGAAGCGGCTAGTACAGATAGCCAAACTGGACCGTTAACCGAACAGACTTCCCAGGTCCCCGAAGTTTCGGCTCCCCAGGCTCAGACCCTAACTCCCCGATGGCGCGAACGCGTCGCCGCGCTGAAGAACATGCCACCGGTTCTTCGGATGGTGTGGGAGGCTGCCCCGGGTGTCATTGTGGCGAGCCTGACGTGCCGGGTTCTGGTGGCGCTGATCCCGCTGGCGGCGTTGGCTGTGACGCGCGTAATCGTCAACGATATCGTCGCCTACCGACAGCACCAAACCGCTCTTCCTCACAATTTCTGGTATCTCGTTGGACTTGAATTCGCCCTTGCCGGATTGCTGGCGGGCGTTTTGATTCGTTTGGTCGCCTATTTCGATGTGGTTCTCGCCGATCGCTACAGCAAGCACATCAGCACACGGATCATGGAGCACGCTTCGAAGCTGGACCTGACGACCTTCGAGGATCCCCTGTTCTACGACAAGATGGAACGGGCGCGGGTGCAGGGTACCGATCGATTGGTGATGATCCAGTCGACGGGCATGCTGATTCAGCAGCTGGTGACGACGATCAGCATGGCGGGCGGGATCGTCTTTTTGTCGCCGTGGATTTTGCTGGTGCTCATTGTTTGCGTGATTCCGGCGTTCATGGGCGAGACGCATTTCGCGTTCATGGGGTACTCGCTGAATTTCAAGCAGACGCCTGCAAAGCGCGAGATGGAGTATCTGCGCATCGTTGGCGGCAGCAAGGAAAGCGCGAAGGAACTGAAGCTGTTCGGGCTGGCGAATTATCTCGTTGGGCGATATTCGAAGCTGTCAAATCAGTTGCATGCGGAAAATGTGAATTTGGCCAAGCGGCGGCTGCTTGTGGGGACGGCATTCACCACGCTGAGCGCGGTCGGGTATTACGGCAGCTACGCATTCGTGATCTACAAGACGGTCATGGGTTCGCTGGACATCGGCACGTTTTATTTCATGGTCGGCGCCATTGCGCTGGCGAGCTCGAATATTCAATCGGTGTTCACGACATTTTCGACGATCGCCGATCAGGCGATGTTCATCACCGACCTGCTGGACTTTTTCAATTTGAAGCCGCGCGTTTTTTCGAAACCCAATGCCCTGCCGGCGCCGCGGCCGATTCGGCTGGGATTCGAATTCCAGAATGTTTCTTTCAATTATCCAGGACAGACGCGACAAGTTTTGAGCAACGTAAGCTTCAGCTTGAGGCCGACGGAGCGCATCGCGCTGGTTGGCGAGAATGGTCAAGGCAAGACGACGATCGTGAAGCTGTTGACGCGGTTGTATGACCCGACGGGCGGGCGGATTCTGCTCGACGGAGTGGATCTGCGGGATTACGAGCTTGAAGATTTGTGGAAAGAGACCGGCGTCATCTTTCAGGATTTTGTGCGCTACGACATGACGGCGAGCGAGAACATCGCGATCGGGCGGATTGAAGAGCAGGACAACACGTTCCGCGTGCGGTCGGCGGCGCAGAAGAGCTTGGCGGAAGGCGTGATTCGCAAGTTGCCGAACGGTTACAACCAATTGCTGGGCCGTCGATTTGAGGGCGGCACCGATTTGTCGGGCGGCGAATGGCAGAAGATTGCGCTGGCGCGCGCTTATTTGCGCGATGCGCAGGTGTTGGTGCTCGACGAACCGACCGCGGCGCTGGACGCGCGATCGGAGCACGAAGTGTTTGAGCGGTTTGCCGAACTCACCAAGGGGAAGATGGCGCTGCTGATTTCGCACCGCTTCTCTACGGTGAAGATGGCGGACCGGATTTTGGTTTTGGAAAACGGACGGATCGCGGAGCAAGGCCCGCACGACGAGCTTTTGCAGAGCAAGGGCCGCTACGCCGAGATGTTCGAGTTGCAGGCAGCAAGTTACCGATAAGGACGAAACGATGGCTACGCAACAGCATCCGGCATTCGATCCCAATCAGCCGTTAGTGGCGGCGGAGTTGCCGCGTATTGGTGGGCTGCGCAAAGACTACGTCGGCGCGTCGAGCACAACTACGATTGGCGACGGCGAACTGCGCGCCGCGGCTGAGGCCGAGGCGCGTTCGTGGAGCGAACTCGATCCGGATGGGAAAATTGTCGCGATCGAGGCGAAGTGGAAGGCCGTGAAGACGGTCATTGAAGCGAAGTTGATCGAGATTCGCGATGCGATGTCGATCGGGCGAAAGACGATTGGCGATGCGGAGATCTTTTTTGCGAGCGCGGCGGCGCTGCGGAGTTCGTTGCAGCAGACGAAGGCGATGTTGAAGAAGGTTGCGGATTTGCCCCAGGTTGATGCACAGGTCAAGGACGGCGATGGCGAGTCGGCATCGGGGAAGCTGCCGCGGGCTTACGTTGCCGTTGAGAGTTATTTGAAGACAGTCGGGCAGCAATTCGACGAAAAAACATTTGAGAAATATTTTCTGGCGCTGCAAGAGGTTGCACCGCTGGAAATGAACGAACTGTGGCAGCTGCAGTCTTTCGCGAAGATGACGGTTTTGGAAGGCGTGGCAGAACAGGCGGCGGGGATCGATGTGCTGAAGAGCGTCGTGCCCGTCGAGCCGGCGGATGCGAAGCCGAAGACGACGGAAGAATTGGCGGCGCAGAAGGCGGCGAAGGATGCGCAGCCGGTGGCGCTGATGACGAAACTGATTGTCAGCTTGCGGCGCGTTGATGGGACCGATTGGAAAGAGATGTTCGAACGTGTGAACGCGATCGAACACGTGCTGCGGCGCGATCCGTGCGACGCGTACGCCTCGATGGATTTCGAGAGCCGCGATCATTATCGCAAGCTGATTTCGGCGTTGGCGGAGCGTTCGAAAGCGAGCGAGCAGCAAGTTGCCGAGAAGATCGTGGAACTCGCGCGACCGATTCAAGCGTCGCCGGATGCGCGTGTGCGGCTGCGGCAATCGCACGTTGGGTATTACCTGGTCGACGACGGGCGCAAGCAGCTCGAAGAAGCGATTGAATACCGGCCGACGTTCGTGGAGCGGGTGCAACGGCTGATCAAGCGATGGCCGGATTTCTCTTACATTCTCGGGATTGAAGTTTTGACGCTGGCGATTATGGCGGCGGCGGTGTTTGGGTCGCACGGCAAGGTGAACGGCTGGGTGATCGTGCTGCTGTTCTTGCTGCCGGCCGCGGAATGCGCGATTGCGCTGATAAACCAGATGGCGACGACGCTCTTCCCGCCGCAGTCGCTGCCGAAACTCAATTTCGCAAAGGGCGTGCCGGCGGATTTTACGACGATGGTCGTCGTGCCAACGCTTCTGACGAGCGAAGCGGGAATGGCGCGCGCGGTGCGTGACCTGGAGATTCGCTTCCTTGCGAATCGCGATGAAAATATTCACTTCGCGCTGCTGACCGATCCACCGGATGCGGCGCAGCAATTCGACGAGAAAGACAAGCTGGCGGACCAGTGCTCGCACATGATTCAGGCGCTGAATGCGAAGTACGCGAGCGAAGGACGCGGCTCGTTCTTTCTGTTTCATCGCCACCGCGCGTACAACGCGTCGGAAGGCATCTGGATGGCGTGGGAACGGAAGCGGGGCAAGCTGCTGGATTTCAACAAGCTGCTGCTGGGGACGAGCGACAACTTCCCTGTCAAGGCGGGCAATCTTGGATTGCTGAAGTCGGTGAAGTATGTGATCACGCTGGATTCGGACACGCAGCTGCCGCGTGATACGGCGCACCGGCTGGTGGGCACGATGGCGCATCCGCTGAATCGCGCGATCATCGATCCGGAGAAGAATATCGTTGTCGACGGGTACGGCATTTTGCAACCGCGCGTCGAGATCAGCATTGATTCCGCGCAGCGCTCGCGGCTGGCTTCGATTTTTTCGGCTGACGCTGGATTCGATATTTACGCACGCGCGGCTTCGGATGTTTATCAGGATTTGTTTGGTGAAGGCAGCTTCACGGGCAAAGGGATTTATGAGGTCGAGACGTTTCAGCAAGTTGTGGAACATCGCTTCCCTTGCAACGTAATTTTGAGCCACGACCTCGTCGAAGGCTCTTACGCGCGCGCGGGTTTGGTGTCGGACATTGAAGTTGTCGACGATTATCCGTCGCACATGAGCGCGTTCAGCCGACGCAAGCATCGCTGGGTTCGCGGCGATTGGCAGATTATTTTCTGGTTGCTGCCGCGAGTGCCGGACTTCTTCGGCAATTACTCGCCGAATCCGCTGTCGGTGATTTCGCGCTGGAAGATTCTGGACAATCTGCGCCGCAGTTTGACGGAAATCGCGACGTTCGTGATGTTCCTGTGCGCTTGGCTATTCTTTCCGGGCAAGGCGGTTTACTGGACGCTGGCGACGCTGGCGGTTATTGCGCTGCCGACGTACTACCAATTTACGATGTCGATCCTGCGCGCGGGAAAGAATATGTTCACGGGCGCGTTCTGGAAGGCTTGGGCAGAGGATTTTGGAATCGCGCAGGTCAACCTGTTCATTCGCATCGGATCGCTCTGCCACCAAGCGCTTGTGACGATTGACGCGATCGCTCGCTCGATCGTTCGCATGACGGTGACCCACGAGCGGCTGTTGGAGTGGGAGACGGCGGCAGAAGCGGAGAGCAACTACGGCAAAAAGACGCCGGTGGAAACTTATCTGCAGCTGACACCGTGGATCACGTTTCTCGTTGGCGTGCTTGTGGCGCTCGAGCGTCCAGCGTCGTTCATGATTGCGCTGCCATTGCTGGTTCTGTGGGGACTTTCGAAGCCGATACAACAGTGGTTCGATCTGCCGGTTCGCAAGCCGGACGCGAAGATCGAAGCGGAAGATAAGAAATTGCTGCGGCATTCGGCGCTGCGCACTTGGCGGCTGTTCCGCGAATTCAGCACGGTGGAAGAGAACTTCATGATTCCGGACACGATCATGAAGCCTGACAGTTTGGTGGTGCACCGGATTTCGACGACGAACCTCGGGCTGCTTTTGAATTCGCGGCTTGCGGCGATGGACCTCGGATTCCTGACGTTGCCAGAATTTTTGACGGACACCGAGCGGTCGTTCGACTCGATCGACAAAATGCCGCGGCACGAAGGCCAGATGTACAACTGGTACGACAACCGAACACTGGACGCGGTGAAGCCGCGGTTTATTTCGGCGGTCGACAACGGAAACCTCGTTTGCGCGCTGTGGACCATCAAGCAGGGCTGCCTGGGCGCGATTCGCGAGCCGTTGTTCCGGCCGGAGACGCTGCAAGGTTTGCGCGATCATCTCGACACGATCGAAGAGATCTTCCAGTCGGAAAATCAGGAAGAGTCGCTGCTCGCGGGCGTTCGCGAAATGAAGCAGAAGATCGCCACGCTGAGCGATTCACCGGTGACGTGGTTGGACGGGTTGGCAGGTTGCGAGCGCGTTACCGTTGCATTGGCGAAGAAGCTTTCGAGCGAACCCATCGAGACCGAAGCTCAGTGGTGGGTTTATGAACTCCGCCTTCGCATCTCTCATCTTGAGAGCCTTGTGTATGACTTCGCGCCTTGGTTGCAGCCGCAGTTTGCGAAGTGCACGGCCGAGCCGGGCGTGTTGGAACTTGCGCCGGCTGAAAAACTGACGCTCGAAACTTTGCCGAAGGTCTGCCACACGCTGGATCAGAAACTGTGGCGGATTCTGGAAGAAGGCGGTTCGAACGTTGAGTCGCGCTCGGCGCTGCAATTGCTGCGGTCGGCGGTTGGCCGGTCTAGCAGCATTGCGAAGAGCATGACGACGCGGCTGGAACGCGTTGCGGAACGCGCGGACGTGCTGGCGAAGAGCATGAACTTTAATTTCTTCTTCGACGCGAAGAAGAAGCTGATGTTCACCGGCTACAACGCGGAGGAAGGCAAATTCACGCCGAGCCACTATGACTTGATGGCGTCGGAAGTTCGATCGGGCGTGTTTGCCGGAATCGCGAAAGGCGAACTGCCGCAAGAGAGCTGGATGGCGCTGGAACGCAAGATGACGAGCTACAAAGACGAACAGGTGATGCTGTCGTGGACGGGCACCATGTTCGAATACTTGATGCCAGTGCTGTGGATGAAAATTTTCCCGAACACGATTATCGACGAGACGACGCGCGGCGCGGTTCGTGCGCAGCAGAAATACGCCGAGGAAAAGTCGATTCCTTTCGGCATTTCGGAAGCGTCGTGCTCGATCATCAACGCGGCGGGTCATTATCACTACGAAGCGTTTGGCGTTCCGGGCATCGCGGTGAGCCGTGACTTGTCGCGCGATCTCGTTGTGTCGCCGTACTCGACGTTCTTGAGCTTGTTGGTCGATCCGAAGGGAGCGATCAAGAACATTCGCCGGATGAAGGATCTGGGCTTCCTCGGCTCGCACGGGTTTTACGAGTCGGTGGATTACACGAAGTCGCGGATGAAGAAGGGCGAGAAGTTTGAGATTTGCCGCTGCTGGCTGGCGCACCACTCGGGGATGAGCTTGATGGCGGTTGCCAATATTCTGTGCGACGGATCTTCGCAGCGTCGATTCCATTCGGAGCCGATGGTGGAGTCGATCGAACGGTTGCTGCACGAGAAGACTCTGCGGAATGTGCAGCTTGAGCCTTCGGGAGCTTCGGACGAAGCGGCTGCGGCGACCACGGACGCCGCGGCGGGTGCGCAGGCTGGGCAGGAAAATTGGGCGGTTGCGCCCTCGAAGCTGAATACCGCTGCCTAATTCGTTCGACGGCAGGTTGCGCGAAAACGTTGTTTGGCTGAAATCGCTTTTTCGACCGTAAATCTTCGTATATGACACGTAGGGTGCCCATCGAACTGGCGTTCGGTCGGCGCTCCTACACATTCCTCTGTATTGTTTGTGGCGTTCGCTGCATCTTAACTGGATGTAGGAAGCGTCCCGTTCGCAGTTGAAATCGTTTGCGTTCACTCGCACGGCCGGCTCCCGGCCGTACCCACGGTTCGGCCTCCCAAATTCAAGAGCAAGGTGCAATATGGCAACCCCTAAAACAGCCCTCAGCGGCAGTTCCAAGACTCCTCAAATTCTCAGTGAAGACCAACATGCGGCGCTTCAAGAGAAAGTCCGGCGACGCGTTGCGCAGCGTGCGTATGACATTTATCAAAATGGTGGCGGCGAGAACGGCAATGATTACCAACATTGGATTCAGGCGGAGAACGAAGTCCTGCAGCGTGGAATCGAAGTGCGTGAATCGGGAAGCTGGCTCGCACTCAACGCTTCCATTCCCGATAGTTCGGCAGATGAGGTTGAGGTATGCCTCACGTCGACCAACGTCACGGTTCACGCGGAGAAAAGTCAGCAGAGCAAGGATGGCGACGCGAATGGGTCGGGTTTCTCTGAGCGTGAGATTTTTCTTACACATGATCTGAATACAGAAATCGAACCGTCGACCGCCAGTGCTACTCTGAAAGACGAGAAATTGACGATCATGGTCAAGAAGCGGTATCCGGTGAGCACCAGCGCGACCTCGCCCGCGACTGCATCGACGGCAGCGAGAGCCGGATCGACAAAGGCATAATTTCGAAACGTTGAGCGACTCTCAACCCATTCGCCCGCCGGCTTTGGGGGCAACCCGTACTGCGGATGGACGTTGGCAGTTCGTAGTGTGGGCGCCGAAGAGGAAGAGCGTGGAGCTTTCGCTCTCCTCGGTGTCGGACCCTGCTTCTGCGCCCGCTAGATTTGTTCCCATGGAGCGCGATCCGGCCGGTTATTTTCGCGCTGTCGGTGATAGCGTTGAGCCTGGCGATCGATATTTATATCGGCTGGATGGCGGCGATTCGCGTCCAGACCCAGCGTCGCGCTTTCAGCCGGATGGCGTTCACGCGGCGTCGCAGGTTGTTGATGCGGCCGCGTTTCGCTGGAGCGATCAAGCGTGGAAGGGCGTGGCGCTTCGCGACACTGTTCTTTACGAGCTTCACGTCGGAACCTACACACGCGAAGGCACGCTTGCGGCGCTGATTCCGCACCTTGACCGACTGGCCGATCTCGGAATCACCACGATCGAATTGATGCCGCTTTCTCAGTTTCCTGGCGG
Organism: Candidatus Acidiferrum sp.; assembly: GCA_036493835.1. Lineage (GTDB taxonomy): Bacteria > Acidobacteriota > Terriglobia > Acidiferrales > UBA7541 > Acidiferrum. The sequence goes on from DASXPD010000121.1 coordinate 43,874, forward strand.
GCGAAACTGGGGCTACGACGGCGTGTTTCCGTTTGCAGTTCAAAACAGCTATGGCGATGTCTCTGAGTTGCAGAGATTCGTCGACGCTGCTCACGCGAAGAAGCTCGCGGTCTGTTTAGATGTGGTCTACAACCATCTCGGCCCGGAGGGAAACTATCTCAACGAGTACGGGCCTTATTTCACGGATTTCTATCACACGCCTTGGGGCTCAGCGCTGAATTTCGATGGCCGGCAGAGCGATCACGTCCGGCATTATTTTATTCAGAGTGCGCTTTATTGGCTTGAGCAGTTTCATATCGATGCGCTTCGGCTCGATGCGATTCATAGCATTTACGATGCGAGCGCGAATCCGTTTTTGGCGGAGCTTTCAAATGAAGTGCGCGCGTTGTCACAGCGATTGGGGCGCGAAATCGTGCTCATCGCTGAAAGCGACCTGAACGATGCGCGCGTCGCTTTGCCGACCGGGCCCGAGGCCGAGGGGCTGGGGATGCACGGACAATGGAGCGATGATTTTCATCACTCGCTGCATACGCTGATAACTCACGAGAGCGCGGGCTACTACGCCGATTTCGGAACAGCACATCATTTGGCGAAGACGATTTCGAATGGCTGGTACTACGACGGGATCTACGCGCCGCATCGCGAGCGACGGCACGGTAATTCGGCTCGGAAACTTGCGCACGAGCAATTTGTCGTTTGCATTCAGAATCACGATCAGGTTGGGAATCGGGCGCTTGGCGATCGCATTAGTGCGTTGACTGATTTTGAAGGGCTGAAGCTGGTCGCGGGCGTGACGCTGCTGTCGTCTTTCACGCCGATGTTGTTTATGGGAGAAGAGTACGGGGAGACGGCGCCATTCCAATATTTTATTAGCCATGGCGATCCGGGGTTGATTGAAGCCGTTCGAAAGGGACGGCAGGCAGAGTTTTCACATTTTGGTTGGAAGGGCGAGATTCCCGATCCGCAAGCCGAGGCGACGTTCGAACGCTCGCGACTCGATCACTCGCTTGCTGGCCGGGAGCCGCATCGCAATTTGTGGCTCTTCTATAAGGCGCTGCTGGAATATCGGCGGTCGCGGCGGTTCAGCAACGAGAAACCGGTTGCCGTGGAAGAACTTCCCTCTGCTCTTTTTGTACTGCGTGAGACTGATGCGGCGTGTGTCGCTGCACTATTCTATTTTGGCGAGAATACGTCGAGCTTGTCGGTGAAATTGCCGGGTGGAAGCTGGACGAAACAGATCGACTCCGCCGATCCAAAGTGGAGAGGGCCGTCGAGCTTGCCGGAGAAGGTCGAAGGCGGCGATGCTGTACAGTTGACCCTGCAACCGCGAGCTTTCGTTGTATACGAACAGACGAGCGATAAACGAAAGCCTTAAAGTATTTAATCAATTCTCATGTCGACGACCACTCCAGTCCGGCCGCCTCTGCTCGCCACGTATCGCCTACAATTCAACAAGGAATTCACGTTTCAGGATGCAGCGAAGATCGTCGATTATCTTGCCGACCTTGGAATCACACACGTCTATGCGTCGCCGATCCTGACGGCCCGGCGCGGAAGCACGCATGGTTACGACGTCACCGATCCCACGCGACTCAATCCAGAACTGGGCACCGAGACGGATTTTCTCGCGTTTCGCGAAAAACTTCGCGAGCGCGGCATGGGATTGATCCTGGACATCGTTCCGAATCACATGTCGGCTAGCAGCGAGAATTCCTGGTGGATGGACGTGCTGGAGAACGGGCCAGAGTCGGCCTACGCTTCCTATTTCGATATCGACTGGCGGCCGCCTTCGCGAATTCTTGAAGGAAAAGTGCTTCTGCCGGTGCTGGGACGCCCCTTCGGAGAAGCGCTCGAGGATCTGGAACTGAAGCCTGTCGTGCTCGAAGGCAAATTCTACATTCAGTATTTTGAGTCGCTTTTCCCTCTTGCGCCCGCGACATATCAGTTGATTCTGCGACGTCGATTGAACGAGCTTCGAGAAGCGCTGGGCGAGGACTCACCATCTTTCCAAGAGTATTCGGGCATCGCGGCCGCAGCGGCTGCTCTCACGGACGACACGATGTCCGCGCGGGATGCCGGCGCGGATCGCCGCCTTCGATTCGAAACGCTGCGCCAGCGACTTCGCCAACTCATGGCTCAAGATCCGAAGATCGGCGATTTCATTTCGCAGAACCTCAACGGAGTCCAAGGCCAGGCGAAAGATCGGGCGAGTTTCTCGTCGCTTGAGACGATTCTGTCGCAACAGCACTATCTGCTTGCGTACTGGCAGAACGTCAACGAAGAGATCAATTATCGGCGTTTTTTTACGATCAACGACCTGGTCGGCCAACGCATGCAAGATCCGCTCGTTTTCGAAGCGACGCATGCGCTGGTTTTTCGCATGATCGAGCAGAATTCGCTCGATGGACTCCGCATCGACCACGTCGATGGCTTGCGCGATCCGCTCGGCTATCTACGGCAGCTCAACGAACGCGTCGCAGTCGCTGCCGCGCACGCTGTTCCGGCGGGCGATACGTCACCTTCGACCGGCGCTCCGTCTGTGCTGCCCGTCTTCGTTGAAAAAATCCTGGCTCGCGACGAAGTTCTCCCCAACGTCTGGCCCGTTGCCGGGACGACCGGCTATGACTTCGTGAATACGCTCAACGCATTCTTCGTTGATCCAGAGGGCGCCGCGCGAATCGAAAAGATCTATTCGCGTTTCATCGGCAAACAGATCCCCTACGACGAGCTTCTCTATGAGAAGAAGAAGCTCGTCATGTCGATTCTGCTCGGAGTCGAGATCCGCGCCGCGGGGCAGCAATTTCAGATGCTCGCCCGCAACGACCGTTATGCGCGAGAGATTCCTCGGCTCGAGCTCAATCAAGTCCTGATCGAGGTGACTGCCCAGCTGTCTGTCTATCGCACATACATCAACAATCTCGACGTCGCCGCCGAAGATAAGCGGCGCATCGAGCTGGCGATCGAGCGTGCCCGTTTAAAAGCGCCGCAACTCAGTACGCCGGCTTTCGATTTTCTTCGGGATGTTCTGCTGCTTCTGAACCGGCCACATCTTCTGCCGGGTCAACGCGAAGCTCGACTGGCTTTCGTTATGCGGTGGCAGCAGTTCTCTGGGCCGATCATGGCGAAAGCGTTTGAAGATACGTTTCTTTACCTGTTCAATCCGCTGATTTCATTGAACGAAGTTGGCGGCGATCCCCGGCCCTCGACGGCACACGCGGTGGATTTCCCCAGCTACATCAAGACGCGGCAGAGAGATTGGCCGCACGCGATGAACGCGTCGACGACGCACGATACGAAGCGCGGCGAAGACGTTCGCGCGCGAGTCAACGCACTCTCTGAAATTCCGACAATTTGGCAAAAACATCTCGACCGCTGGTCGAAAATGAATGCGTCATATCGCAAGAAGATCGACGGACAGCCTGTACCGGATCGGAATGAAGAGATCTTCTTGTACGAGACGCTCGTGGGCGCTTGGCCGTTTCACAGTGGCCACGCCACCCTGAGCACTCGGTTAAAAGCGTATGCAATCAAGGCGACACGCGAGGCGATGGTTCACACGCGGTGGACGCGCCCGAACCTGCGTCACGAGCAGGCGCTCGAGCATTTCATCACGGCAATCCTCAAACCTAGTGCGAAGAATCGGTTCCTGGCTGACTTTGTTGAATTTCAAAAGCAGATAGCGTTTTACGGAATGGCGAATGGTCTCGCACAAACGCTGCTGAAAATCGCTTCTCCGGGAGTTCCCGACTTCTACCAGGGCTCCGACCTCTGGGACCTTCGCCTCGTCGATCCCGATAATCGCTACCCAGTCGACTTTCAGGAGCGAAAACTGGCTCTGACGAAGATCCGCGCGCTCGACGAATCTCCATCGCCAGCATTTATCGAGGTGGCGAAAAACTGGCGCGATGGCGGCATCAAGATGTACGTGATCTGGAAAGCGCTGCAACAGCGGGCGCAGCATCCGGAACTTTACTCGGAGGGCGAATTTCTTTCGCTCGACGTCCGCGGCAGACGGGCCGAGCACGTCACGGCTTTCGCGCGACGTCTGAACAAGAGTTGGGCGATTGTTGTCGTACCACGCTGGTTGGCACGAGCTGGGTTTCCGCTGCCACCACAAGGCACGGGAAAGTTTTGGGGCGACACAAGACTACTGTTTCCGAAGGCAGCGCCGGTCGAGTGGAAAAACGTATTTACGAACGAAATCGTAAGAGTGGAAGGAAAGAATGGCGGCCGGGCGATTCGGATGGACAGTCTCGGTCAGTTCCCCGTCGCTTTGCTTAGCGCTGAGGTTTCACGTCGCAACGAGTAAACAGCGCTAGCGCGCTCGCAAGCACTACGTCGAAAGAAGTTTTCCGATCCCCTGCAGCGGTATTCCGACCCACGTCGGGCGGTTGTTTAGCTCATAGCCCAGCTCGTAGATGGCCTTCTCCAGCAAATGCAATTCGAGAACAGTCTGAATCTCGTCTCGTGTCGTAGGTAAATACGAAGCACCGTTTGCCGTCGCAAAGTATTTTGCTAAATATCTTTCCGCGACCGAGGAATTCCACGCTTCCGCCCACACGCCCATCCGCGCGACGTCATCTCCCTGGACGCGGTCCTCACCCAAGAGCGGCGCAAAAGCCGCGTAGTGAAACGATCGCAACATTCCGGCGACATCCTGCAACGGGGAACGCTTCACGCGCCGCTCTGCAATCGACCGCGCAGGCTCACCTTCAAAATCGATGATCACAAAGTCGGTCTCGGTTCGAAGAACCTGGCCGAGGTGATAGTCACCGTGGATTCGCGTGCGCATCGCGCGAATCGGCTCGCGTAGCGCGGTGTTGAAACGGGCGGCAATCTCACTCTCGCGCTCGGCGAGCTTCTCCGCTTTTCCGCGCCATTCGGTCGGCAGATACTTCATCTTGTCTCGCAACAAAGAAAACACGCGGACCAAGAGCGAGCTCACGGACTGCTCGAGTGCTTGCTGAGACTCCATCGTGAACGGTTCTGGCGCAAATGCGGGATCGCTCACATCAGACGCCAATGCCAAATGTATCTCCGCAGTTCGCTGGCCGAGTAATTCGGCAGCTGTCAGATATGTCTCGACGGAGATTCGCGCAAAGTCGGGCACTCCCTCCGCTTGCTTGCCCGAAGCGACCACACCGGTCGCCGCGATTCCGCCGGCGCTCGCCGTCTTGCGCACCACATCGTAGTAGTTCGCGAGCGATCGCAGCGTAAAGCCCCACGCATCGCCCTGATTGGGCACAAACTTCTGCAACATGCCCTGCGCCATCGGCTTGCCGTTTTTTGCTTGGTACTCGATCGTTCCGGCAAGAGGCGGCACGCTTTTCAGCGTTGTTTTTTCCGTGAGAAATTGGCCGATTTCGAGATCGGGGTTGATCCCCTCTTGAATTCGCCGAAAAAATTTGAGGATCAACCGATTGCCGTAAATGATCGACGTGTTGCTCTGCTCCGCACCGACCGGTTTCGGCGTGAGACCGGAAACCGGCTCCGGCGACAGCTTGGCAAACGCTGTTGTCTGCAAGCCGCGCAGTTCGCCGTTTTCGCCCGCGATCGCAGTGCCCTTCTCGATTAATTCCGCGAGCGCCGTCAGAAACGCAGCATTCTTCAGCCCGTCAGCCAACATCATTGAGCCGCCATCCGCCGGCCCCGGCACTTTCAGTCCATCAGCTCCCGCACCTTCAGCGCGCACCATTGGAATTGCGTAGATCTCGTCGGCACCTTCGGTATAGTGAACCACCGCGACGAACAAGTACGCGTTCGCCCCACCCGCCGGGATCGACAAAGTATCAACGACATCGACCGACGCGATCTTTCGCGCCTTGCCGCCGAACCAGCGCTGCTTCATCAAATAGTCTGGAAGCTGTGACGCGAGAGATGTTTGCAAAGTTGATGCCATTTTTTTCCCCGCACCAAGGTCGGCCATGAGTGCCTCCAGCTAGGCACAGGTTCGATTCACCAAAGCGCCGCGAGGTCGCAGAGGTCAGAGGGGCTGAAGCTCGTCGGAGTCATCCGGCTTTTTCTCGGCTAGAGACCGTTCCAGAAATTTTCGCGCTAAGTCCTGCCCGCCATACCCAAATGCAATCGCGAGTCCCAACATGAAAGCGCCGAAAACGATGGAAAATGCCGCAAGAACGGTTTGTCGCGCGACGCTCAGTTCATCCAACGCCATCGTGATCGCCAGAATCCAGATGATGAAGCGGACAGACCAGCTGAACAGCAGAGCCGAACCGTACCCTCTGTTCACCGAACCAAGCAGTACCGCGCGGGAGAGGAAATTTGCGATGACCAACCCCAGAAACAGAATCAACATCGCAACAACGATTTCCGGCAGCAATCGCAACAACCGCGAAACTTGTTCCTGCAGTCCGGCAATATTCAACACGCTGATGCCGATCAGGATGAAGCCCAGCAACGTGATCCAGAACACCGATCGGCTCAGCACCTCGGTCATCGACGGCAAAGCCGCCATTCTCAAAACTTTGGATGCTCCCGCTTCTTCCGACAGCCGGTCCAACTTCGTGAGGCGCAAGATCATGCGCGCGGCATATTTGAACGCGTAGGCGACCAGCACACCGGTGAGCACGATCACCAGCATCACGACCAGGCGCGGCAGGAATTCTGCGATCATGTGCGCCATGTTTTGATACGCCTGCTGTAAACCCTGGACGATCGTGTCTTTCATCGTTTCACCTCAGCTTTTCGCCTTCCAGCGCTCGATCAGATAGGGCTTCTGGCGTTCGAACTCCAGACAGAGAGATTCAGTGTCGGCTTCCATTTCTTCGGGGGTAGATTGAGCCTGGTCTGACAAAAATGAAAACAGTTGTCCTCGGTATAAGGGGGCGAGGGCTTGCAGGATGTGGTCGCGTGCGATCGTCGTGCGGTGATACGCAGCCGCAAAATCATACAACACGCGAACCCACAGTTCCGACGGGAAGTCGAATTGATCGATATCTTTCGTCGCGATTTCTTTCAGCTTCGCGTGCGTTTCTTTGGCCAAAATCGACTTCAGCACAGAGTCAAGGGTCTGAACGCCGTTGCGAAAGAGCTCGAAGCTTTTGTCCTGTCGCGATGGCGCATCTTCCGCCGTCAGTTCGTGATCGGAGCCAAACGTCTGTACGCTCTCGGTGCCGGTTCGGTCAAGCCAATGATCCTGGAACGCGTCGCAACAATAGAAGAGGTTGCCGACCGTCTGGCGGATTGTCTCGACGATATCCGGACCGCCCGGGGTAGCCGTCCTAGGTCCCAGATACGACTGGCTGCATTTCATTCCATTGCAGATCGCGTTGACCGCCATCCACGCCTCGGGGCGAGCGCGAACCGCTTCGTCCATTTGCTCTGAGGCACACTCCGAAGCGAGTCGGCCCGAGAATCCCCACTCGTCCGCGTACATCTCGCGAATGCGGACGCCGAAGACGGCGCGGCTCATGGGGTAGAGCAAGTTGCGGGCGAGCAAGCCTTGAAACTTCGTGCGCGAATACAAGGGAGCGACGAAAGCGAAATCCTGCTTATAGGCTGGCCGAAGCAAATTCGCAACCCACGCAGGGTCGAGTACCGTTGTGGCCGGCGATACGACCGCGCACGCTTTCACACGCAGCAAGTCCGCTGCAGCAAGCACGATCTTCAGCGCGCTACCTTGAGAGGGCCCCCGGCCATATTGCGCGGTAACTCGGTGCACCGTTCTCAGCGATGTGATGCCGCGGCGCAGCGAGGACTTTTTTCCATTCAGGTTCAGAACGATTTCCTGCGTCTGGTCGGCCGAACCGCCATCCACATTCAAGATCGCCACGCGATCCCGCACAAAGTTTTGCTGGTAGCTGTCTTCGATCGCCTGGATGGTCTGCCCGATCGTCCCCTCGTTGTTATACGTGGGGATGGCGACGAGCAAATCCGCTTCGCCAACGCTCATCAGTTGGCGAAGTAGATCGTCCGAAAGTGTAGTGTCTTCGGCCAAAAAAAGTCTGCTCCTGCTCTGCTGCCTGCAAACAAGGAAACTCTAGAAATTTACACTCGGCGCCCGGCGAGTTCAAAAATCAAATGCGTCGTAAACGGAACCAGAAGAATTGATATGGCGCCAGCGTCAGCAAATATGGCAATTCCCCGATCCGTGGAAACAGGTTCCTGCCGAACATTTCAATCGGGATGTGTCCCTTAAAGCTCTGCAAATTCAATTCGACAGCCTGCGCCGAGCTCGACAAGTTGTTGACCACCAATACCTTTTCCTCACCCAACTGTCTCACATAAGCGAGCACGCGATGGTTTGACGGACTTAGAAAGTCGATCGAGCCGCGGCTGAAAACGCGGAACGAATTGCGCGTCTGGATGACCGACTTCGTCCAGGAAAGCAGCGAATGTTCCGTCCGGCGCTGCGCCTCGACGTTCACCGACTGATATCCATACACCGGATTCGAAATCAGTGGCGAGTAAAGACGCTCGGGATCGGAAGACGAAAAACCCGCATTCCACCCACCGTTCCATTGCATTGGTGTGCGCACGCCGTTGCGGTCGCCGAGATAGACATTGTCGCCCATCCCGATTTCATCGCCGTAATAAATGATCGGAGTTCCTGGCATCGAGAGAAGCAGTCCGTTCAGCAGTTCGATGCGGCGGCGGTCGTTCTCCAACAAGGGGGCGAGACGCCGTCGAATACCAAGGTTGATGCGCATCGTCTTGTCGCCCGCGAACGAGTCGTACATGTAGTCGCGCTCGATGTCGGTCACCATCTCAAGCGTCAACTCGTCGTGGTTGCGCAGGAAGATGCACCACTGGCAATTGTCGGGAATCTGCGGCGTCTGCTCCAGGATATCGATGATCGGCTTGCGATCTTCCAACTTGACCGCCATGAACATGCGCGGCATCAGCGGGAAGTGGAACGCCATGTGGAATTCGTCGCCGTCGCCCTGGCCGAAATAGTCGCGTACATCGGCCGGCCACATATTTGCTTCAGCGAGCAGCATCTTTCCGGGAAACGCATCATCGAGCCGCGCACGCAGCTCCTTGATGACGGTGTGCGTCTCAGGAAGGTTTTCGCAGGAGGTTCCTTCACGTTCGACGAGATACGGAACGGCATCAAGACGGAATCCATCGACGCCGATATCCAACCAGAACTTCATTACTTCCCAAACCGCTTCCTTCACAGCGGGATTGTCGTAATTTAGATCTGGCTGGTGGCTGAAAAATCGGTGCCAGTAATACGTTTTCGAGATTGGGTCCCAGGACCAGTTCGACATCTCTGTATCGATAAAGATGATTCGAACACCTTTGTACTTGTCGTCGGTGTCGCTCCAGACGTACCAATCGCGCTTCGGGTTATCGCGCGAGCTGCGCGCTTCCTGAAACCAGGGATGTTGGTCCGAAGTATGGTTGACGACCAGTTCGGTAATGACGCGAATCTTCCGGGCATGCGCAGCCTGCAAAAATGCTTTGAAGTCTTCGATCGTGCCGTAGGTGGGATTCACCGACGTGTAGTCGGCGATGTCGTAGCCGTCGTCGCGGAGCGGCGACGGATAAAACGGCAACAGCCAGACGGCGTTGATTCCGAGTTCCTGAAGATAATCGAGCTTGTTCGTCAGTCCGCGGAAATCTCCGACGCCGTTACCGTCGCTATCGCAGAACGTCCGCACATGGACCTGATAAATGACGGCGTCTTTGTACCAGAGGTTGTCGTCCTGCGGCGCCAACGGTTGCGTCTCCTCTTCGTATTCCCACCGCTCGCAACAACGCGAGCATAAACACAGACGTGCCGATGATTACGGTGTTCGCGGCCAAACGCAAACTGTTGCACCACAGCCTTGCTTATCCGATCGAATGTACTCGAAAAATATGCGCCGGAAGCACAGCCGGATTCAAATCCACAAAATTTCGCGACCCGTGCCAAACGTAGCGCGCATCCGTCAATAAATCATGAACTTGATATGACTCTTCCGAGCCTAACCCCAGCGCCTTCACGTCGACGCTGACCCAGCCAGCCTGCCGGCTGTGCGGATCGAGATTCGCGACCACCAGAATCATATCCGACTTATCTTCCGCTACTTTGCTATATGCGATGAGTTGTGAATTGTCGACCGGGTGAAACTCCAATCCCAGATTTTGTTGGAGGGCCGGGCTGCTCTTCCGTATCCGGTTCACATGCGTAATCAGGTCGCGCAGGCTATTGGGATTATGAATGTCCCACACCCGGATTTGATACTTTTCCGAGTCGAGGTACTCCTCGCTGCCATCGCGTACCGGACGGCCTTCACATAGCTCATAGGCTGGACCGTAGATCCCGTAACTGCCGCTCAGCGTCCCAGCCAAAATCAGCCGCGTCATAAATCCGGCGCGCCCGGAGTTCTGCAGGTATTCGTTCAAAATATCGGGTGTGTTTGGCCACAAATTCGGCCGGAAGTATTCGAACACTCCCGCTTCCATCATCTCGTCGAAATATTCCGTCAGTTCGAAACTCGAATTCTTCCACGCAAAATATGTGTACGACTGTGTGAAGCCCAGCTTCGCCAACTGATACATCACTTTCGGACGAGTGAACGCTTCCGACAGAAAAATAATCTCTGGATGCTCTTTCTTAACCTCGCCAATCAGCCATTCCCAGAACGCGAACGGCTTCGTGTGCGGGTTATCCACGCGGAACACGCGGACGCCCTGCTCAATCCAATAATCGACGACGCTTTTCAGCTCTGCCCACAACTCTTGCGCGCGAGCGTTCTCGAAATGGAAGGGATAGATATCCTGATATTTCTTCGGCGGATTCTCCGCGTACTGCACGGTTCCATCCGGCCGCTCGCGAAACCACTCGCGATGCTCTTTCACATACGGATGATCCGGTGCGCACTGAAACGCGATGTCGAGCGCGATATCGATACCTAACTCGCGCGCGTTCAACACCAGCGTTCGAAATTCATCGAGCGTCCCAAGCTGCGGATGAATCGCCTTATGCCCACCCTCTTTCGCGCCAATCGCCCACGGACTCCCCGTGTCGTCCGCCGCCGGCGTCGTCGAATTATTCTTGCCCTTCCGCTCCGATCGCCCAATCGGATGAATCGGCGGCAAATACAAAATGTCGAAGCCCATTCCGGCCACATAAGGCAGGCGGTCGACCACGTCCTTGAAGGTCCCATGTCTCTTAAGATCCGTCGTCACCGAGCGCGGAAACAACTCATACCAGGTGCTGAACCGCGCCTTCTCCGGATCGACCACCACCGCCAATTCGCGCTCGTATCTCGAATCGACCGCTCGGTCGCGCCACGCATTCACAAGCAGCGCCAGTTCCGCATTCTGTGAGCTCGCGACAGCGCCGTCGCGGTCCTTCTTCGCCAGTTCCTTCAGCTTCGCCGCGGCATCCGCCAATTTCTTCGCGTCCGCACCGCCCGCCCGCAACGAAGCTTCCCGCACAATCTCCGCGCCAATCAGCACATCCACCGAAATATCCTGCCCCGCGTCCGCGCGCTTCTTTAAATCTTTGCTCCAACTTCCAAACGCATCCGTCCAGGCGACGACCGTATACAAATATCGCCCCAGCTTCTCGAGCTTGAACTTACCCTCCCACCGGTCGTTGTTATCGAGCCGCATGGGAGTTTCATTCCAGGCACGCTCGTCTTCGCGCCGCCACAAAAGCTGCGCGCCGAGCGAGTCGTGACCATCCGCATAGATGTCCGCGCGCACGCGTAGCTCATCGCCGACGATCCGCTTGATCGCGAACCGTCCGGCATCAACCTGCGGTGAGACACCCTCGATAATGACCCGGTGCAGCGCCCGCACAGCCTGGCCAACGACCGTTGTCGCGACAGTCAAACCAACCTCCACTACGAACTCTGAGCCCACGAACAGACTGAAGTGCAAAGGAGCGGCGCGACCCTGGAAACTCACGCCTCCATAGTCACTCCCAGTATATATAGGATAGCGGTGCTCGCCCCGCCTACGCTGAAGTCGTTATCGGTAAGGGTGACGTTCCTGTACTGGCTTGAAAGGAGGTTCTAGCGCTCTTTGGCAACGGCCTAATTTTCGACGCTGTCTCGACGAGGCCTAACCCTTGTCCTTCGCCCACTTTGCGGTGATAGCCGTATAGCCGTTCTTCTCCAACTCCGACTTCACCTTCGCGCTGGAATCGCGGTCGCCAAACGGCCCTACGCCGACGCGGTACAGGTTGTCGTTTCCATGCTTGTAGACGAACGCGGTGAATTTCTTCTTCCGCAGGTCCTGCATCAGCGCCGTAGCATTCCCTTCCATCTTCATCGCGCCAACCTGCAACACCAGCCCCGAATTCATCGCCGGAACCGCGCCTTCCAGCACAGAAGTTCCCGCCGCCGGAGTACTTGCCTCGTGCGCAGTCACAACGGGCGGCTTCGGCGCAGCAGCCACAGAGGCGCTACGGCTCGGCGCTGGAGCCGGAGCTTCCAAAGACGCCGAATTCGGCGTCTTCACCGAACTTCGCCCACTGCTCACAGGTGGAATCGGATTCATTTCAGGAAATGCCTCAGCCGACGCGAACGACGCCGTCGAAGGCGCTCCCACCTTGCCTGTTCCCGTTTTGGCACTCGAACGCGCACTAGCACTCGCCGGAGCGGCCCCATCTCCGACCGTAGACTTTGACACGGTCAGATCGTGCGTCGCCCGGTTCGCTCCCGTGCTCCCCATCTGATATCCGAGGAACACAAGCGCCCACGTCAGCAGCACCACCGCCAACACCAGCTCAATCGTATGTCGTGATTTCGCCGTTCGCGCCTGCCGAACGCCAATCGGAGCCTCCGCCACGAACACGCCATCGAACTCCGCTTCTTCCGGCGCCGTAACTCGCTTCTCGGCAATCTCCGTCACCCAGCCAACTGCATCCGAAGCCCATCCTACGGTCTCGGCGTCAGGTGGCAGCGTCTGGGTGTCCGCATCAAAGCGTGCGCCCATCGGCGCGTCTTCCATCTGCGCCACATGCTCGACCCATTCCGCTCGACTTGTCGAGCCCGGCGCGCCAGCCTCTGGCGATTCGGCATTCACTTCACCAGTCTCAGCCGTCGCTTCGCTCGCGAGCTCGCAACTCTCGTCAGCCATCTCGGCAGGTGCTACGGGTTCCGGCTCCGCTGGTTCCGCAACCTCAGTCTCCGCAGCCTCTGCGTTCAATGCATCCGGCGGCGCCATCGGCTCAGGGAATAAGCTCCCCGTCATCTCCGTCTCGGGCGCATTCGGCTCGGCAACCTCAACTGGCTCGGGTTCCGTCGCCGTCCCCGCAGCCATGTCGACCGCCGCAACCGGCTCCTCAATCTTGCTTTCCGCAGCCCGCATCTCAATCTGTGGCTGCGGCTCTATCCTCATCTCAGGGAAAAACTCCGGCCGCACCACCCGCCGGATCGCATCCACCTGCGCATAGGTCGACCGCGTCACAATTACCGGCTCATCAAGTTCTTCCATCCCAGCCGGCCTTAGATTCGTTCCCGCCGTAATCCACTCGCTGAGCTGTTGCTGCGACACCTCATCTAAATCCATGAATCGCACACCGGTCAGATGCCCGGAATCCCGCGTCCACGCCACACGCGCCTTCGCTTCGATATGGCCGACGCCTTCCGGCAAATCGAATGTGAGAGACACTACGTCGTCCAGATTTCGCGGCACAAGGCTCGCCACCGCCAGCCCGCCTTCACATAAATCGAGCAACAGTCCGCTCTTCGCGTCGTCCATCGACACGAACAAGGGCGTACTCGGCACTAGTCTCGGAAACTGCCTGCGTTCCTCAAGCATTTTTCTTCTTTCGAAAGAGAAATTCTTGAGTCGATGTTAGGCCCCGGCTCTACCCGTTAACCTTTTTTAGAGAATTTATTTGCCCAAAGCGGCAACGTCTAGGACTAAAACTGAGTGGCTCCAGTACCACGCCGCAAGTCGCGCGGCGCTCGGGCGAGCACTTGGATATGCGCGAAAACGCGTCGAACACGTAGTCGCTGTCAGCCCTTCGCTACTTGATAGCAGTCAAACTGCACTCCGACGCCCTGCGTGCCGACCTCTGTATCAACCTGCTGCACGCGCACGACGTGACCGGTGCAACGCCATTCCGTCTCCGATTCGCCGGTGATCTCCTGCGGCATCTTCAACACGAGCTCCACCACTGTGCCGACGCCCATGCGCAGATCGGTCGCAAAAAACATTCCCTGCTCCGAAATATTCTGTGATTGCCCCGCGTGCTCCGGCGTCGCCGACTTCCACAACCTCACCCTCAACGGAGTTTTCACAGCATGACGGGTCGACACACGTCGATCGCTCGGAAGTGGATTCAGAAAGCGGCGCATTGCAATCTCCAGGAGACACCAGTCGCGCCCATCCGGACGCCCGGCGGATTAGGAAGGGAGACCATCTTCCGCCGCGCCACAGCAAAAACACAGTCTCAATTCCGTACCAATTTTCGCGGCTTCAATTTCGGGTGAGAGTTTTGCAACAACGTTTCATCTATTTTAATTCGCGAGAAGAACTCCAAGCGGAGCGCAAGTTCGATTTTCCAATTTCCATTTTCACTTTTCCAATTTCCAACACACTCAGCACAACTTCGCCAACCTCGACCTATGTACTTTACTGCCAACGATTTAGTAAAAATAATAGTTGACATGTTTTACTTATGCGTAATATAACATTCCCGGTCACCGGCACTCCGGCGCTGCTGATTCTTTCGGGAGGGGGAGTCAACAGCACGGCCCAGCCATCCGGAGTGCCATTTTTCTGACCAGGCTCCCGCAACTCATCTCAAATTTTTGATATCACGACGTCAGGCAGGATCAATCACCAACTCAATTTTCCAGTTTCCCTTTTCCAATTTCCAGCTTCCGTCACTCCCCGTACGGCACCCAAACATTCTTCACCTGCACCGCATGCCGCAGCCACCACTTCCCCTCGCCCTGCGCCGCATCAAACCAATCGATCGCGCACCCCTCATTCGTGAACACCTGCTTCAAATTGCCCGTCGACAGGGATTTCGCCATCACGCTCTGCGCCTCATCCCCAAAACTCCACAACGCATCCAGATCGGCATGCTCCGCCAACACGCGCAACAATTCCGTCGCCCGGCCACTGACCATATTGATCACGCCGCCAGGCAAATCGCTCGTCTCAAACACCTGATATAAATCCGCCATCACCAACGGATATCGCTCTGACGGGATTGCCACTACCACGTTACCCATCGCAACCAGCGGCATAACTGTCGACACAAACCCCAACAGCGGCATCTCTGCCGGACACAATACGCCAGCCGTACCGACCGCCTCATTCATCGCGATCGAAATATTTCGCATCGGCGGATTGTGCACCGCACCGTCGAACTTATCGGCCCACGCCGCATACGCAAATACGCGCTCGACGCTTGCCGCGACTTCACGCCGGGCCTGCTTCGCACCGACAACGCGCGCCAACCGTGCTGCGATTTCGTCGCCGCGTTGCGAAAAATTCTCCGCGATGTAATACAGAATCTGTGCGCGATTGTGCGCCGTTGCCTTCGCCCATCCGTCGGCAGCCTTGCGAGCCGCTTCCACCGCATTTCGAATGTCTTTACGATTTCCAAGCGGCGCCTCGCCCAGCAACTTTCCGTCCGATCCGTGTACCTCAAAGCTGTAACCCGAATCCGGCCGAGCCTGCTTGCCGCCGACGTACAGCTTCACGGTCCGATCGATCGACAACGTCCCGCCGTACCCGTCAGCCTTCGAAGCCTTCTCCGCACCGTGTTTCCCGTCGTCATCCGGCTCAACCGAAGACTTCCCTGGCTTCACGGATGGCGCCTTCGCAAACCATGCCGGCTCCAGATACTCCAGCATCCCTTCGCGCCCACCTTCGCGACCGTATCCGCTCTCCCGATACCCGCCAAATCCGCACGCCGCGTCGAACAAATTCGTGCTGTTCACCCACACCACCCCGGCCTTCACCTGCGACGCCACTTGCAGCGCAACATTCACGCTCTCGCTCCACACGCTCGCCGCCAGCCCATACGCCGTGTTGTTCGCCAGCTCCACCGCTTCGCGCGGCGTTCGAAACGTCATCGCCGCCAGCACCGGCCCAAAAATCTCCAGCTGCGCCACCGTCGACGCCGGCTGCACATTGCTCAACAACGTCGGCGGGAAATAATGCCCACGAGACGGCAACGCGAATCCCTCCGGCTGCCAGCACGTCGCGCCTTCCGCAACTCCTTGCTTCACCAAGCGATCGATCCGCTCTAACTGCACCCGTGCCACAATCGCGCCGACATCCACCGCCTTGTCCAGCGGCGCCCCGACGCGCAGCGTGCTCATCCGCCGCCGCACTTTCTCCAGCAGCGCCTCCGACACGCTCTCCTGCACCAGCAGCCTCGACCCGGCGCAGCAAACCTGCCCCTGATTCAGCCAAATCCCATCGACCAGCCCTTCGACCGCACTGTCGAGGTCCGCATCCTCAAAAATCACATACGGCGACTTGCCGCCCAGCTCCAGCGACAACCGCTTATGACTCGTCGCGGTCGCCTTTCGAATCGCGCGACCGACTTCCGTCGATCCCGTAAACGCGATCTTGTCGACGTCGGGATGCATCACCAGCGCTTCGCCGGTTTCACCGTCGCCGGTCACGATGTTCACCACACCCGCCGGCAACTCTGCCTCTACGCAAAGCTCCGCAAACGCCAACGCCGTCAGCGGCGTAAACTCCGCCGGCTTCAGCACCACTGTATTCCCCGCCGCCAGCGCCGGAGCAATCTTCCACGCCAACATCAACAGCGGAAAATTCCACGGAATGATCTGCCCCACTACGCCGCACGCAATGTACTCCGGAAACTCCGACTCCAGAATCTGCGCCCAGCCCGCATGATGATAAAAATGTCTCGCCACCAGCGGGATATCCAGATCGCGGCTCTCGCGAATCGGCTTCCCGTTGTCCATCGTCTCCAACACCGCTAGCCGCCGCGAGTGCTTCTGCACCAACCGCGCCAGCGCATACAAATATCGCGCCCGCGCGTGCCCGCCAATCTTTCGCCACTTGCTCAACGCCCCATGCGCCGCCTTCACCGCCGCATCGATATCCGCGCTCGATCCCTGCGCCACCGACGCCAGCACTTCTCCCGTCGACGGGTCTTCGCTCTCGAAATATTTCCCGTCCACCGGACGCCGCCACTCGCCGCCAATAAAATGGCCAAACTTCCGCGAGTGTCCGTCGAACCACGCCACGACCTCGCGCGGATCTTCCGGCGCGGGTCCCCACTCCATCGAAACAAACTTTTCCGTTACGCTCATATTGCCATCCACAAAACCACCAATCGCTCTTTCGCCTACTTCAACAATCGAAATGACTGCAGCGCCTGGAGCAACTTCCCCCTCACCTCAGTCTCATCTTCTTTCGAAAACTTCTGCGTCCCTGCGTCGTACACATCTGGATTGGTCGTCATCTCTTGAATCACCAGCTCATAACACTTCCCTGCGCGATAGCCGCGATAAATCTCGCTGTTCGAATAGTGACTCATCGCAGCGTCGCTCACGACAAAGTGCCGAAACGTCGCGCTGCCGATCGTCGTGTTCTCTCCCTTAACGTCGCCCCAATTCGCCGATCCCGCCATGCAACTCGATGCGTCGCCCGCATTAGTATCCGTAGCCACAAAAAATGACGCCCCGTTGAACGTCGGCTTGTCTTTGAACTTATCCTTCGGATATCCAAAGCACACCGCCGTCACTGCTGCCCCGCCCGGATCGTTGCATCGACAAGCCTCAGCCGGCGCCCACACGCTCTCCGACGTCACTTTCGCGTCCTGCGCCTCGCATTTCACTAACTCCGGAGAGTAGTGAAATCCGAATGCCCCATCCGCGCTCGTAAACGGCAACGCCGCGCCCGAACGAGGCGCTGCGTCACAAGCCGCCACCGCGACGACCGCCGCAACAATTCCCGCAGCCAACGCCCACCGCAGCCAAACCGCCGCTCGTCCTGGCACAGAACTCCTCAGCGCACCGTTACCCACGGATCTCCTCCATCAAACAACGCGCCCGCAAACTCCCTACATTCAATCACGTCAACGCCCGACCCGCCACACCCATCCAGAACGAATCATTCGCGCCCGCCCCCAAAATCCCGAGAGGGTGGAGATTTTGACATCACTCCCACGCATTCTCATTAATCTGTCCGAAGTCGAAGTAGTATCGCTAGTCAGGGCGGCCAGCCACTTGGAGACGTACCAGATGAATCCAGTTTCCGTCAGCTCAGGAATTGAGAATGAACTCAAAGCCAGGACCTTCGTCGTCCAGGACTATTTCCTTCTCGCCCTTCGCTCGGTCCGCAACATTTTCACCACGCGCAGTTATTTCTCCGATCTGATCGAGCAGATGGACATCATCGGCGTCGGCTCGCTGCGCATCATTCTCGTAGCGCTGCTCTGCGTTGGTGGCGTCGTCGTCCTCAACGCCGCCGGCCAGTTTCGTCGCTTCGGTGAAACCTCTCTCACCGCCGACGCCGTTTCCCTCGCGCTCCTCCGCGAACTCGGCCCCGTCTTCACCGCGCTTCTCGTCGCCGGACGCAACGCCACCGCCATGGCCTCCGAGCTCGGCTCCATGGTCGTCACCGATCAAATCGACGCCATCCGTTCCTTCGGCATCGACCCTGTCCGCAAACTGATGACCCCGCGCGTGCTCGCCACCGTTATAGTGTTGCCGATCCTCACCGCGTTAGGTGTTTGCTCCGGCTTGGTCGGCGGATTCGCCGTCGCTTCCCTCACCCTGCACGTCCCCGCCGCTCAATTCTGGACCCGCGCCATCGACGCGCTCGAACTCGGCGACCTCGCCATCGGCTTCATCAAGCCGCTGGTTTTCGGCTTCATCGTCGCCTCCGTCGGCTGCCACCAAGGCCTCCGCGTAAAGGGCGGCACAGAAGGCGTAGGCCGCGCCACCATTTCCGCCTTCGTTGAATCCTCGGTCACCGTCCTGGTCGCCGACCTCTTCGTAACCAAATTCCTCCTCTGGGCCTTCAACCTCTACTAGCCTCGCGATCATCTAGCGAGCAAAAAAAAAGGGGCCGAAGCCCCTAACTCATTCGACTCAAATTCCCCCTGGGTGCCGCACTCTGCGACTTTCAGGGTGCGGGTTTTGACTTTGCTGACCTCAACCGTCTACTTCTCCAGCATAGTCGCCGCGCAAATCCCTATACATCCACCTCTTCCAATGTAGCCGCCATTGGAATCACCGCATCCACCTTCGTCATCTTGAACAATTCCACCACCCGCGCACTCGCCCCAACCGCAACCATCCGCACGCTCTTGCCCCTGCAATGCACATAGTGCCGCACGATCCGCCCCAACCCCGCCGAATCCATATAAGGAACCTCGGTCAAATCAACAATATTCAGAGTCGGCGGCTTGTCGCTCGGCTCCGACTGAAAATTCAGCATGTTGTCCACGACCACCGGCGCCAGCGACGCAAACATGTCGCGCTGTGTAAACGGTCCGCGCAGTTTAAAAATAACCGTGCCAGCCGACTTGCCGTCCCTGCGCTCAATCGTGAACGGCTTGGCCTTCGAAAGTTGAGCCTGCGTCTCCGTCATGAATCCCCATTTCAGCGCGACTGCGCCTTATTAAATCCTGCTCTCGGTATCGCGACCCGACTAGCCGTCTACGACAAGCAACTCTAAAAGATGCAGCATTCTACACTCTGCGCTTTCTCCTGTCCCGATATGACACAGACCACGCCGTACCCTGGATTGGCGGGCCCTTTATTCGTCCTTGCTGGTCGCGATTCGAACCGAGATAATGTTGCCACTCATTCGAGCCGCCCCAGCCGCTCGTGGTTCAGAGTTCGTCACGCCATTCCAGGTCTTCCAGGAGAGCCCATGAAGTTCATTCGCACCGTGATTGCGATCCTCTTGATCGCGCCCCTCAGCGTCCCCGCACTCGCCGACTTCAAATACACCGACACCTCCCAGATCACCGGTGGTGCGCTCATGGGCATGGCCAATTTCGCCGCCAAGTTCAGCAAAGATTCGCGCGCAGCCATGCAGCCCGTGACCACCACGCACTACCTCAAAGCCAATCGCATGCGCACCGAAAGCTCCGACGGCACCGTCCAGATCATCGACCTCGACGGCCGCCGCATGATCTCCATCGACAATCTCAAAAAAACCTACTCGGTCATGACCTTCGACGAAATGAAGGCCGCGATGGAGAAAGCGCAAAAAGACGCGCAAGAAAAAATGCAAGACGCGAAGAAAACCGATCCGCAAGCGCAGAACGCCCAGCTCCAGGTGACTCCCAAAATCACCGTGCTGCCCGGCACCGGCACCCGCGTCCTCCTGGGTCAGAACACCACCGAGACAAAAATCAAAATGGATATGAATATGCAAGCCACCGGCAATGGCCAACCCGCCGCCCAGCCCGCCTCGACATCCGGTCAGCCCAACAACGTCACCATGACAATGACGATGGACATGTTCGTCGCCCCCTCGGTGCCCGGCTATCAGGAAATTGGTGAGTTCTACAAGAAAATGGCCAAGGAAGTGAACTGGGTCCCGCCGTCAAACATCCACATCGACCCGCGCATGAATCAAGGCATGACTGAACTTCAGAAAAATTCTGACGCTCTCAAAGGCCTGCCGCTTCTCTCCTACATCAGCATGGGAGTTCCGACTCCGCCGAACAGCGATCAGTCCACCGCGCAAAACAACTCGCGCAACAGTTCGAATTCCAGCAGCAGCTCCGACAGCTCCGTCCCCACCAGCGGTTCCGACGCGGTCGTCAAGGGCCTCGGCTCCCTCTTCGGCAAAAAGAAACAGCAGCAGAAAGACAACACCACGCAATCGCCCAACGCACCACCGCCGAATCCCAATCCCGATCCAAACGCCCTGATGGAAATGACCACCTACGTCACGTCGTTTTCAGACTCACCCCTCGATGCCACCTTGTTCGACATCCCGGCCGGCTACGCCCAGGTCCAACAAAACCCCGACCAGATGTTCAACCGCCCGGCTCCCAGGCCGCACTAACTAAAACTTAGCTAAACAAATCTAGTTCGCACTCTGCGGTTCGAACTCTTTCTTCTCCGGAATCGTCACGATGATCCGCGTCCCGACGCCGACCTGCGAGTCGATGCGAATATCTCCCGCGAACGGTCGCACCCTCTCGCGCATTCCGCGCAACCCCACGCCCGCGCCTCTGCTGCGAATCGTCGCGAGCTTATCCGGCGAAATTCCCTGCCCCTGATCGCGTACCTCCACCACCACTTCGGAATTCTCGCGCGCGATGCGAATGTACGCCGACTTACTCTGCGAATGCCGGTGAATATTCGTCAAGCATTCCTGCACGATTCGAAAAATCGCCAGCTCGACTTCGCGCGGCGGCCGCTCGAATTGCTCGTGAATCACCAAATTGACATCGATATTCGCTCGTTGCTTCAACCCGTCCACATACCAACCGAGCGCCGCGCGCAGCCCCATCTCATCCAGCAGCGGCGGATGCAGCAAATACGACGTCGTTCGAATCTCCTGCCCTAATTCGTCCGCATACCCTCGCGCCTCTTCCGCAAGAGCGCGTAGCGGTGAATTCGTCACGCCAAGTTTCGTAATGACACGAGACAGCGTCATCGCCAGCGCCGATATCTTCTGCCCCGCACTGTCATGCATTTCACGCGCGATGTGCCGCCGCTCTTCGTCTTGCGTCTCCATCAGACGAAACGTCAGATCGCGCAGCATCTCTGCCTGCAGCATCACTTCATTGTTGCGAGCTTCCAGCTCACCCGTACGATCTCGCACCTGCGCTTCCAGCGATTCCGCCAACTGCCGATACCGCGCCTGACTCTCGCGCAACTCCTGCTCGATCCGCTTCCGATCCGTAATGTCGCGCGTCGACCCAGCCACAACCTCGACATTCCCGTCGCGCCCAAACACCGGCCGAAAAATATATTCGTAATATCCGCCGGCCCCGGTTTGGCTCGTATAAGGCGTCTCGTCGACAAGCCCCGTCTTCGTGTCGAAAACCTGCTGGATCTGCCGCTGCAGCCGCTCCGCAAGCGCGTCCGGATATTTCAGCTCGTAAAAATTCTTCCCCACCGCATCCTCAAGCTTCAGCCCCCACAAATCCAGCAGCGCCTGATTGACGAACGCAAAACATCCCTTGCGATCGAATATGTATGCAAAATCCGAAATCGAAGAAAGCGTGATGTCGAAAATCCGCGCCTGTTGTTCCAGTCGGAAATTGAGCTCGCGCGCTCTCTCGTCAGACGCTTTGCGCGCGCTGACAGATTGCAGCCGCCGATCAGCATCGACCAGCGCAACCTTCGGCCGCCGCTGTGGCGCCGTCCGAGTCTTCTTCGCCGCGCGTTTGCGCCCGCGCTTAGCCAGCTTTTTGCGCATAAAAGGGGGAGAACCGCAGTATAGCATCGCTCCCCAACACCAATTCGAGTCGCCGATTCGAATCGGTAAGTTACGTCCGCATCATCCACTTGACACCGCACGGTACTTTGCGATACAAAGTACGCATGCTCATCAAACGCTCCATCGCCGCCATCGAACTCCTCCTCATCTTCCCCGCCACCCTCTTCATGCTCGCCCTCTTCCTCCGCAACGTTCAGCCCGCCCCCTACCAGCCCGCCGAAACCGCGCGCCACATCGTCGACTGGTTCGCCGCCCGCCCCCACATCGGCCTCCAAATCTTCCTCATCGCGCTCCCCTTCACCGCCCTCGTCATCGGCATCGCCACAACGCTCCGCACCTGGCGCAACGATGAGCGCCTCCGCCAAGCTACATCCGAATCCTTCGCCACCCTCCGCACCCACGCCTCATTCCTACTCATCGCCGCCGCAACTCTCCTCGCAGGAGGGATCCTCAGCATCGTCGCCCTGCACACCCTCACCGACTAACTCCCGCCACACGGATTCGATTGACGCTCACCCTCGCCTCACCCTATTTTGTGAGCTTGAGCAAACCCATCCGCATCCTCATCACTCTCTTCGCAATGACAGCGCTCCACCCACTCGCCTTAGCCTCAGCCCAATCCCAGCCTCAACAATCCTCCCCCCAAATCGACTACCACCAGCACCTCCTCATGCCCACCGACGAAAACCCGCGCGGCTTCCTCGCCTCCGACCTCATCCAACTCCTCGACGACGCCCACATCCCCCGCGCACTCGTCCTCTCGATGGCCTATCGCTACGGAAATCCCAATCACCCTCTCGTCGCCGACGAATACGCTCACGTGAAAGCCGAAAACGATTGGGTCAGCGCGCAAATCGCCCAATATCCCGATCGTCTACGCGGATTCTGCGGCGTCGACCCGCTCAAATCCTACGCGCTCGCAGAGATCGACCGCTGCGCTCTCGATCCGCGCCTTCACTTCGGACTCAAAATGCATTTTGGAAATTCCGACGTCGATCTCGACAATCCCGATCACGTCGCAGCCTTGCGCAAAGTTTTTCAATCCGCCGCCGCGCATCACATGGCCATCGTCGTCCACATGCACGCGTCGATTACCAGCCATCGACCCTACGGCGCCAAAGAAGCCCAAATTTTTCTCACTCAGGTTCTCCCCGCAGCCACAGCCGCCGGCGCCTACGTTCAGATCGCCCATTTCGCCGGCTCCGGCGGATACGACGACCCTGGCACCGACGCAGCCTTGCGCGTTTTCATTCGCGCCATCCAAAATCATGATCCCAGTATGAACAACGTCTACTTCGACATCACCAACGTCGCCGGCCTCGGCAACTGGCAACCCAAAAAAGATCTCATCGCAAAACGCGCCCGCCAACTCGGCATCACCCGAATCCTCTTCGGCTCCGACGGCAACTTCGGCGGCGGCGTCCCCCCATCCAAAGCCCTAACCGACTTCCACGCCCTCCCCCTCTCCCCCTCCGAATTCCTCACCATCAACTCCAACCTCACCCCCTACATGCGCTGACCAACAAACTCCCGCGCACTCTAGCGCGGCGCAGTAGTAGCGATGACGAGACCGAAGTACGCGAGCGCCAATAACCCGCCGCCAACAAACTTTCCCCACTGTTTTGCGCCCGGCCACTGATCGAGAAATCCTGTCACGCACGCAACGATAAACACGAAATGCCGCACCCCGCCCACCATAACCAGCAAAGTGTCAGGCCGGCTCACATGATCGCCATGCAGCGGAATCCAAAACTCTCCCGCCTCACATTGAAACAGATGTGTAATGAATAAATTCAGGCGGCCCGCCTGCTCTTTTCGTATCTCCATCAGGATCGGTCAAACACCCGTGACGAAACGCGTCCCCATCTCCGAGGCAGGGGTCGCTCGACCGCTCTTTACACTCGCAGCCCAGCAGCAACGCAAGAAAACGTCCCGTCTGTCCCCTCGCTTCTGAATTCCTCACGATCAACTCCAACCTCACCCCCTACATGCGCTAGTCGGGTGCCCCGCCCTCGGTTCATGAGGGTGGGTCTTCGCTTACTTGTCCTGTTCGTCTGTGGCTCGACGTTCCCTCCATCCCTCGTCAACTCCAACAATCGATCTCCACCAACCCAATCTCTCCCTTTTCATAAAACGACCAACTACTCCAAATCCAATCCTTCGGGTTTCCCACCAACCCCCGAGTAACTGGATTCGCATGCATGTATCGCAACTTCTCCTCGACCTTCGACCGACTATAAACATTGAAATCGTAAAATCGACTCTGCCAAAGCGGCTCCAATCGCCTCGCCATGGAAGCCGTCTCCAACTTTCTCAGCTTCCGCGACGTCCGCTGCTTGAGCATTTGCAAAACCGTTGACACCGTCCCCTTACAAGGCTCACCAATCAACATGTGCACGTGATTCGGCATCACCACATAACCCACCAACCCAAACCCATATTCCCCACGCCCCCTAGCCAACTCTGAAACAAAAAGATCACGCGCACCACAGCTGTCCAACGAAGCCATTCGCTGATAACAACTAAACGTAACAAAATGCAGATCACCCGTCCCATAAAGCCGCCTCAACCCAGCCGTCATCCGCCACCTCCGACCAACCGCCCCCACACCAGCAGAAGCCGCCCTTAAATTTTAATTATTAAACTGTAATATTATCTTATATAAATAGAAGTGCCTATAAAACCCACCCAACGCCTACACATCGGGTGCCCCACCCTCGGTGTCTGAGGGTGGGTCTTAAGTCACCTACCGCACCGCCATCGCCCACCCAACATTCCTCTTGTCCGAATTATTTCATGTTTTTAAGTATTCAATATTACTATTCGGTTTATTATGTTTAGCGGAATAGTTCGACTATACTTCTTAGCTCGTATCTCGAATACACGATCGAGCGCCGACTCTTTCCCAGGCCGCTCTCCACGGGCAAAGGAAACCATCGGTTTAGCGAGGCTCGTATGAAAAACATCGCTCAGTTCGACGAGGAGTGCGATAACGATCGGATAGAGAACGCCTTGAAAACTCGCGACTCGTTTATCCAAACATTTCCAGCAGATTCGCTGAGAGCACTGACGCTGGAAAGGTATGCATACGGGAAAGGCGACCAGACCTTCTGCTATTTTGTGCAGACCGTCACCCGAGCGTGGGCTCACATCGATAGCTCGTCTCTGTTCAAATTCGGAATCTATTTCGGCAAGACAAAGAACGATTCCACCCGAAAGTATCGATTCACAAAAAAGTTCGGAGTTGATGAACGAGTGGCATTCGGCGCAGTCAAAACTGCCTTGGTCGAACTCATCGACCTTGGTAGGAGCGCGTCTAACTTCGTTGCCATCGACGCCAACCCGCTATCACCGATGTTCAAAGCGAAGATTTTGAGTCTGTACTACCCCGATAGCTTCCTTGCTGTATGTAGCCCGGAACACATCCGGCTGCTCGCGAAAGAAATGGAATTTCCATGGGGACTACCTTATAGCAATTACCAGAATCTGCTTTTGGAGCTCAAACGTAGCAATTCGACTACTGCACAGTGGAGTCACCCTAAGTTCATGCTTTACCTTTACAGCGTTTACGTGTGGCCCAGCCAAGAGATGGGCTGAACAACCACCTTCAGGCATGGAGGCATGGTGACGGAGGCATGGTGACAAACGGGAGGTTCTCTCACAGCCCCATCTCCTCGCCCCGTCTCTCGCTTTTCCCGAAACATGGGGACAGACGGAACGTTTTGCGCGAGATATATGTCCGCGCTCGGCCTCTTAAGCGTATCTTCTCTCTCCCGCGCTCCGTCGCTAACCCTTCCGAATCGCCGCCGCCGGCACCACAACCTCCACCAGCCCAGTCCCCACATCGTAAACCAACCCCGACACCACCCACTCCCCAGGCAACGCCGGAATCGCCCGCAGCGCCGCAACATCCACCGCAACCGCCGCGCGCGGATCGGTAATCGCTTTCCTCTGAACCTCACCTTCACCGACCTGAAAATAATGCGCCAGCATCCCAGCGTCTCCGGCAAGACGCGTAATCCCGCAATCGGTGTGCTGCAGCACGATGATGTGAAACTCCCCTCCGCCTCCCGGAGCCTCTTTGGCAACCGCTCCGATTCGCCCTAGCATCCCCAATTCCTCCAACAAACCCGGAGTGATTCGCCCACCAATATTCCGGATCACGACAGCCTCGCCCGGCTTGATCCCCAGCACATGCGCCGGATCGACCCGCATATCCGCGCAGCCAACAATGATCGCCCTCACATTCGGCATCGCTCGCGGCAGCGAAGGCATCAGCCCACCCGACGCACTCTCCCGCGCCGCAAATTCTTTATTCCTCTGCAACATCGAGTCCAGTTCGCTCATATAAATTCTCCCAATTCATTTCCTGTTCAAATTCCGCAATTCCGTCTCAGCCAACCACGCGAACTCCGCACCTCCGCGGTAAATTCCCGCTTCGTCTTTCAATCCAAACAACTCATCTTTAAAGGAGATGTACCTCAACCCAGGAAGGTTCCCGCCAACGCAGAATGTTCTTTTCCAGCAGGACCAACAGCTCGGCGTGACGAACCTCCGCCCACCCACATACGCCCGCCGCATCGGCGCCGGCGAGATACAATGTCGCGACGCCTTCTATGCTCAAAAGCCTCGCCACCCTCATCTCGGCGCTAGCGCTCGCCTGCGGAACACTATCCGCACACACCAAGCCAAAGCCCCACTACACTTTCATCCTCCCCGACGGCTACATCGGCTGGGTTCAAATCATCTTCAACGATCCGCAAGCCTCGCCACTCCCAATCCGCACCGACGGCGGCAGAGCGATCGAAGTGCCCGAATCTGGCATCTCCCGAACTTCAGACTTTCGGGTGAGTGACATCAAGGCTCAAGACGAGTTTTTCTACCGCCTTGTTCTTCCGAATGGATCGAGTGAACTTCATCCCATGCCTTCCTCTCTGTTCTTGCCCGGTGAAGGTCACGGCGGCTGGGGAGTTAGGGATACCGGCTGCAAAGGGCGGGGCAGTTCTTGGTTTGTCTTCTTCGGACCGCGCGAAGTTCGAGCGAAAATCCCCGGCGCCGACATCACGAAAGAGCCCGGTTACGGCAAAAAACTCATGGCCCCTGACGTCTACCCCACTCCAGGCCGTCTACCTGCCTCGTCTCCCTCAAAGCCCTGATTTCGTTTCATCAAACAGCTCAATTACCCTTGTCACGCCCCACTCGCAAGAAACTCCGTCCGCATCGTTCTAACCACTACCATGCAAATCCGCCACAAACTGAAACTGCGTCTCCAAACCTTCGCTCGCAGCCACCGCTTCCTCATAACTTTTCTACTGCTCGCATCGACAGCCATCGCCGCCGAAGTCGCATGGTCCCTCTCCGCCGCCGAATGCGGAAAACTCGCCGCCCAACTCGACATTCGCCTCGGCCACTACACACTGATGCTCTACGGCCTGCCGACGAGCGGCCAACCCGAGCACCTGCGCACTCTTCACGATCGATATGGAGTCGACTCGAAGCGACTGGCCTACTGCACCGTCTCCCGCCCCTTGATCAACTGCGCCGACAGCTATAACGCCGTCGTCTTCGCCGCCCTCCGCCGCAAATTCAACCGCGACATCTTCTAAGATGTTTCGTCGGCTCTCCACCCTGCCCCTCAGGACTTCCCCGCAAACTCCCCATACTCCCACTCGTACGGCACGCCCGTATCCCCCAAAATAAATTTCACCACTTCCGCAAACCCCGCTTCCGCCCGCACATCGTTCGACAAAATCACCACGCACCGCCGCTTCCCCTCGACGCAAACCATCGTATTCGCCGTCTGCCCGTCATGCCCGCCCTTATAAAACCCGTGCCCCTGCGGCCCATCAAACACCACCACGCCCAGTCCCGCATACAAATCCGCGCGTTGCTCGCTCACCGGCAAATCCGCTCCAAACAGCGGAAACTGATGCGCCGTCGCAATATGCAGCCGCGGCTTCGTCATCTCCGCTCGCGAACTCGCGCTCAACCCGTCGCCGCTCACCAGCGCCGCCGCAAACTTCGAAAAATCCGAGATCGTCGTATTCATCGACCCCGCCGCTCGCACCTTGCTCCGTTTATCGTGCGCCTTCGCCTCGCCTTGATCGTTCCACCCGTCCGCGACGTTCGCGTCCTCCCCATTTCGCCAAGTCAATTTCGTTCGCGTCATCCCCAGCCGGTCAAAATTGCTCTTCGTCAAATCCCCGACATCCAGCCCCAGCCCCTGCGCCGCGCGCCCATGCTCCACCACAAACTGCAGCAAAATAAATCCTTCCCCCGAATAGCTGAATCGCGTCCCAGGATCGAAATGAATGTGCAGCTTCTGATCCGGCTCGATAAACCAAAAATTGCTAAACCCTGTCGAGTGCGTCAGGCACATCGCCGGCGTGATCTTTTCCCACCGCGGATCGTCAGCCAAATCTTTATACGGCCCATACTTGTCCGGAAAAACTGGATCGGGCCCATAACTCGGCAGCGGCTTGTCGAGATCATCTTTGATCGGCGTATCGAGCTTCAGCTTCCCCTGGTCCACCATCTGCATCACCGTGTACGCAAACACCGTCTTCGTCAGCGACGCCCCATACATCACCGTGTCCGTCGTCAGCGGATCACCCTTCGCGTTTCGAATCCCGTACGCATGCACATACCCAACCTTCCCGTGATCAACGACCGCCACCGCCATCCCATGTG
The DNA here is from genome assembly GCA_036493835.1 of Candidatus Acidiferrum sp. Taxonomy (GTDB): domain Bacteria; phylum Acidobacteriota; class Terriglobia; order Acidiferrales; family UBA7541; genus Acidiferrum. The sequence continues at coordinate 72,887 of DASXPD010000121.1, forward strand.
CATGCGTCCGCGCCATAACCTTCGCCACGACGCCATCAATCGCCTTCCCATCCGGAATGTTTTGCGCAACCGCCGCCACAGGAATCCACGAAGAAACCAAAAGCAGAGCCAGAAGAAAAAAAATCCTTTTCACAGAGACCAAAATAAAATCCTCCGAATCGCCACCAGAAATTTTCGCACGCATCATTACTTCACCAGCCATTTCGAAGCGCAATCATTAGTTCGAACGCACTCTAAAAACTTCCCCGATAAAAACTTCAAATTTAACAACCGCCCCAAATTCCTATATCCTATTTTCATCGTTCAGGGAGGGAACGCAGAGTCCCTCTATGCCCACGCTGCCCTTGCCGCGATCTTGCAATCTCTCCACTCAACGCATTCCCAAAGCGCGCGCGCATTCGAACCACCGTCAAAATAACCACCGCATTTTCAACCGCTTCCACACTCTTGTTTTTCACCTTCCTGTAACCAACTCATTCTCAAGCCCTTCCCCACTCTTCACAAAACATACCGGGGTACACCCTCAAAAGCGAACCTTCGGCGAAACCCACCCACGCCCTCTTCAACTATTCCCCCCACCCACCCCTTATGTCATAGTGCTTTCAACAACGGGGGTAACCATGCGATTTCTTATCTCCTCTCTAATGCTTCTCTTGGCCATCTCTCTCTTCCCCGTCCTCTCGATGGCGCAAACCAATGAGCCTCCCATGGTTCCCGGCGTGCGCCCGCCCGGACAAAAACCCACAGAGCAAGATCGCCTCGACGTCGAAGACGGCGGCGCCCACGGCACCACTCTCGAGAGCATCGTTGTCCCGCCAAGAGCAAAAGCTCCCTTCACATTGATTCTCGAGACCACCTGGATGCGCCCCTTGGGCGACGGTGGCAGCATCACCACCGCAAACAAACGCAAGATCGCCCGCGACGCCGATGGCCGCATCTACATGGAGCGCTGGTGGCTCGCCCCGCCAAACACTCCCGAACGATCGGAAATGACGACGATCCAGATTTCCGATCCCGTCGCACACACACACATCAACTGCTTCATGATGGATCCCAAAAAGCTCTGTGAGATGTATACCTACGAGGAGACGCCAGAAACCGTCTACGACTTCTTCGGACCTCACAGCAAAGGCAAGACCGTCGGCCAATTGGGCGACGTCGAATGGATCGATCTAGGCAAGCAGAACGTAGCGGGAGTCGAAACCATCGGCAGGAAAGTCATCTCGCATTTCAATCCGGGCGTGTTCGGCAACGACCGCATGATGACCATCGAACGCGAATTCTGGTATTCGCCGAAGCTCGGTTTCAACATGCTTTCCAAACGCAACGACCCGCGATTCGGCAATCAAAGCTTCACTGTCACGAACCTGGTCCTCTCCGACCCCGATCCGCAGCTATATGAACTGCCGGAAGGTTTCACCCTGCACGACAATCGCAAAACCGCCCCACCCGAAAATAATTAACCGCCCGCGATCGATTTCGCGAACGGTTTAATTACTAAATTGCTAAATTAATTTATCGTTTACTTCATCCTCTATTTTGCTTACCCTTTTTCTTCACGCCAGCGGCATCCGATACTCCGCCGCATATCTCCCCGTAGCATGAAACTCCAACTGTCGCTCAATATCCGCCAGCATGCTGCTCGCCCCAAACCGAAACATCTCCGGCCGCAGCCACGCATCGCCCAATTCTTCCTTCATCATCCCCAACCACTCCAGCGACTGCTTCGCCGTCCGAATCCCGCCCGCCGGCTTGAACCCAACCGCCATCTTCGTGCGCTCCGCATACTCGCGAATCGCCCGCACCATCACCAGTCCCACCGGCAGCGTCGCGTTCGTCGCCTCTTTCCCCGTCGACGTCTTGATGAAATCCGCGCCCGCCATCATCGCCACCCAACTCGCCCTCGCCACATTCCTCAGCGTCAGCAAATCTCCCGTGCCCAAAATCACCTTCATGTGCGCCGACCCGCACGCCGCCTTGAACGTCGCAATCTCATCAAACAGCGCCGACCATTTCGCGCCAAATACATGCCCCCGCGTAATCACCACATCAATCTCTCTCGCCCCCGCTTCCACCGAGCGCCGAATTTCCGACACGCGCTCATCCAACGGCGAAAGCCCCGCCGGAAATCCCGTCGACACCGCCGCCACCGGAATCCCCGATCCTTCCAGCGCGCGCACCGCGGTCTCGACAAACGCGTGATACACGCACACCGCGCCCACTTTAATTCCCAGCGACTCAATCCCCAGCTTCTTCACAATTTCGTCTTGAATCGGACGCCGCGCCTTCGCGCACAATCTCCGCACCCGTTCGTCCGTGTCGTCGCCCGCCAGCGTCGTCAAATCCATGCAAGAAATCGCGCGCATCAGCCACGCAATCTGCCAATCCTTTTTCACCGTGCGCCGAGTTCCCAGTGTCGCCGCCCGCCGCTCCACCGCGCTCGTATTGACGCGCACGTCCGCAACCCAATCCAGATTCAGCGGCACCCCGCGATTCCCGCCCAGCGGCCGCCCATATAACGTAGCGATCGCCCCGCCGTCGTGATGCGCCGAGCCGCCGCCGTCGCTCGAATGCGCGTCACGTCCTGCGCCGCGTCTCGAATTCGTTTGCGTATCCGTAGTTCTCGAACTCATGATTCCCTACCCCGACTCATCACTTTCACTCTTAATTCTACGCCTCTCGCCCGAAACTTGCGGCCTACCGACCCGATGCCCGCGCCGGCGCCTGCCACGCCGCGAGTTGCGCCCGCGCCGTCCGCACCAAAACCAAAAACCGCCGTGCAAGTTCCCGAATCCGCTCGGGCTGCCGCAATTCGATCGCGCTCCGCGGAATCAAATCACCGCCAACTCCAACCGCCGACGCACCAGCCAAAATAAACGCACCCGCCGTCTGCTGATTCACTCCGCCCGCCGCCACCAGCGGAATCTGCGGAAACGGCGCTTTCAGCGCCTTGATGTAACTGTCGCCGCCAACCTGCGAACACGGAAAAACTTTCACGAAGTCCGATCCCGCCTTGTACGCCGCCACAACTTCCGTCGGCGTCAGCGCGCCGGCCATCATCAAGATATTTTCCTTCTTTGCAAACTGAACAATCTCAAGGTCTAAACCCGGACTCGTCAAAAAGTGCGCCCCCGCCTTCAGGCACGCCCGCGCCGTATCAGAATCCAGAATCGTTCCCGCTCCAACAATCACGTGCGGCAGATTGTGAACAAGGTCCGCGATCACATCGATCGCACCCGGAACCGTCATCGTAATTTCTACAATCGGAATTCCAGCTTGCGCAATGGTCTCGGCGGCGAATCGCGCGTTTTCCGCGGAACCCATGCGAATCGCCGGCACTATTCCGACGTCGTTGATCGTCGCGCGAACTTGTTCTTTGTCCATAGGCTCTCGGCCTCTCGGAAAGTGGCACTAAGATAGCTGGAAGTTACGCGAAAAAACAGTCGCAGCCCGTCGCATCGGCGCAAATCGATTTTTGTCGTAGCCAACGCAAAACCTCGTAGCCGCGTCGAAGACTGCAGATCACGCTCGTTAGCGCCCATGAACGTTCGTTGACGTGATTTCACGGCAGAATGGTATTCTCAGATTGTCGGTTGAGCGCCCGATCGGGTTCATACTCCTCCGGTTGCTCCGCATTGATCATGAAATTTCGTTTTCCAAAACTGGCAAGTTTGACTGGCTCTGCTGCAAGCTGCGGCGCAGTGTGCCCGTGCAAGTGGTTCGTGTTGCTGCTGCTTTGCACGGTGTTTTGCTTCGGTACGCGCGGTACGGGCTTGAGCACGCAGAGAGCGAGCACGTTCGCCTACGGTGCCGCCGCGACGCATTTTACGATTGCGGATTTTGATGGCGACGACCGTCCCGACCTGGCGACTGTCGAAACCGGACTGATGGGCGCATCGCAAGCGCGCTACTGGATTGGCTTCCAGATGAGCGCGGGCGCGCGACAAATGATCGGCGTGAATGGGCCGGTCGGTGGATTGGAAATTGCATCGCGCGATGTGAATGGCGACAACATCGTTGATCTTGTCGTGAGCGCCGCGTGGCTGAAAGCCCCCGTCGCTGTGCTCGTGAACGACGGCCATGGCAATTTTACGATTCGCGACCCGGCGGCATTTTCCTCAGCGTTGACGAATCCGAGCCACACGCTCGATTCGCCGAACCACCAAGATCCGGACGCGTCCATCGCGCTCTCCGCGCGTGGCTCAAACGATTTCATCACTGGCGAGCGCGCTGCAACGAGCGCGGTCAAGTCCGAAAAACATTTCACCAAGAATTCGCTCCGCAACTTTTTTCCTCTTGTAGTTCGCAGTTCGGGCCGAGCACCACCCCGTTCCGTTCATCACGTTTAAACGCGCCGTTCACGCAGACGTAAAACGGTGTGCTTGCGGGCGTCGCGATAGTTCCTCGCGTAGAAGACGCGCGAGTTCGCAACACCTTCAATCCAGAGCAACCTTGGCCGGGTCCGCCAATCGCAAGCGCTAAGTGCGCAAGTCATACGTTCGAGTTGCATCCGGAAGCGGAATTGATTTCCGGACGCTGCAAGAATCGTAGGAAGGACATCAATCTTCATGAAGCAGTTATCGAAGCGTCTGTTGTTCCTGCCGCTGCTGGCGGCGCTGACGGCGCAGTGTGGTTTTGCGCAGAAAGCGCTGACGTGGCAGGAAGTTCGAGAACAATTTGAAGCGGCCAACCCCTCGCTGCGCGCTGGACAAATCGGCGTCGACGAATCGAAGGCGAACGAGACGACCGCATTTTTACGACCGAATCCGAATCTAAGTTTGCTGGCGGATCAGATCGATCCATTCCCGGGCGGCCCGTCGCACGGAGCATTCGCCTATTGGTTGCCGTCGGCCACGCTCACTTATCTGCACGAACGACAGCACAAGCGCGAACTGCGACTCGATAGCGCGAAGGAAGCTACGGGCATCGCCGCATCGAATCAGTCGGACCTCGAGCGAACCCTGCTCTTCAATCTGCGCAGCGCTTTCGTGCAGACGCTGCAACAGAAAGCAGTGCGCGATCTGGCGAAAGAAAATATCGATTATTACGATCACGTGCTCGGCGTGAACCGCGACCGATTTCACGCCGGCGCCATCGCGCAGGTCGATCTCGACCGGCTGGAATTGCAGCGCGTGCAATACGAATCAGATCTGCAGACCGCCGAAGTGAATCTGCGCACGGCAAAAATCCAGATGCTCGCGCTGCTGAATGATCGAACACCCGTGGATCAGTTCGACATAACCGGTCCATTCGACTTTTCGGCGCAGGTTGCGCCGCTCGACGAGGTACGGCAGATCGCTGTCGACAATCGGCCAGATTTGAAAGCTGCGCTGCAATCCGTCGAGAAGGCGAAGACCGATCATCAGTTGGCAGTGTCGATGGGCTCGACCGATCCGACGTTTGGATTCGACGTCGGCAGAAATCCTCCGATTGACCAATACATCGGCTTCAGCGTGAGCGTCCCACTTCGTATTTTCGATCGCAATCAGGGCGAGAAAGCGCGCACGCAACTCGACATCGACCGCAATGAGCGGCTGATGGAAGCGACGCGAACTCAGGTATTCAGCGACGTCGATTCGTCGTACGCGACGCTGACTTCGACGCTGACATTGTTGCAGTCGTACAAAGCTCGTTATTTGACGCAGGCTTCGCGCGTGCGCGACACGATTTCGTTTTCGTACGAGCACGGCGCCGCATCGCTGCTGGATTTCCTGAGCGCGCAGGCCGATTACCGCGGCGTGCAGCTTAATTATTTGAACCTGGTGGGCTCGTACCTCGATGCGGCGAGCCAGTTGAATCTAGCGGTGGGGCGAGAGGTCGTTCAATGAGGCATAGGCAATGAGGCGTGCTTGGGATTTGATGGCAATCGTCTGCATGTTTGTATGGCTTTTGGTGGGTTGCGGCGAAACCAAGGGCGATCCGAGAGCGGAAGCGCCACCGCAGACGAAGGTGGAGCACGAAGAAGACGTCAACGTCGTGCAGATCGATCACCCGGAGCAGTTTCCGCTGGTCGCGGCGACAGACTACAGCTCGACGTCGCAGATCGTCGCGACAGGAACAGTTACTCCAGACGTTGCGCGCACCGTGCCGGTGGTTTCACTGGCGAGTGGCCGCGTCGTCGAAGTAAAGGCGCGCCTGGGCGACACCGTGAAGAAGGGGCAAGTTTTGCTGGTGGTGCAGAGCGCGGACATCGCCGGGGCGTTTTCGGATTACCGGAAGGCCGTGGCCGACGAAAAGCTCGCGAACACGCAGTTGGCACGGGCGAAACTGCTTTACGACAAAGGCGCAATTTCGCTGAACGACATGCAGGTGGCCGAAGACGCGGAAGACAAGGCCAAGGTCGACGTCGAAAACACGACGGAACATTTGAAAGTGCTTGGTGGAAGTGTGGATCACCCAGCGGCGGTGGTGAATCTCGTTGCGCCGATTTCGGGTGTCATCACCGATCAACAGATTACGAACGCGGCGGGCGTGCAGGGATTGGCATCGCCGAATCCATTCACGATTTCGGATTTGTCGAGAGTGTGGATCGTTTGCGACGTGTATGAAAACGATTTGCCGAAAGTGCATGTGGGAGAGACGGCGGAAATTCGGTTGAACGCGTATCCGGGGAAAGTCCTGACAGGACGCATCAGCAATGTAAGCCCAGTGCTCGATCCGACGATTCGAACTTCTAAGGTGCGAATCGAAGTGGCGAATCCTTCCGGCATTTTGCGCGTGGGAATGTTTGTGACGGCCATATTTCACGGACAGAAAAAAGAGACGCATGCCTCGGTGCCGGCTTCGGCGATCTTGCATTTGCATGATCGCGACTGGGCGTATGTGCCGGCGGGGAACAAGAAGTTTCGGCGAGTGGAAGTAACCGCGGGGCAGCAGTTGCCTGGGAATTTGCAGGAGATTATTTCGGGCGTAAAGGCGGGGCAGCAGGTGGTTTCGAATGCGTTGGTGTTGCAGAACACGGTCGAGCAGTAAAGGGACGGATTGATGCGGAAGGCTGTTGAGCTCGCACTGAACAATCGGTTCATGGTGATTGCGCTGGGATTGTTGCTGCTCGTTTGGGGCGCGATCGCATTTCATAACTTGCCGGTGGAAGCGTATCCGGACGTTGCGAACAACTACGTCTCGATCATTACCCAATGGCCGGGGCGCGCGGCGGAGGAAGTGGAACAACAGGTCACGATTCCGATCGAAGTGCAGATGAACGGAATTCCGCATTTGCAGCATTTGCGCTCGGTGTCGTTGTTTGGGTTGTCGAGCGTCATGCTCATTTTCGACGATGAGTCGCAGAACGACTGGAACCGCTCGAAGGTTCTGGAGCGGCTATCACAAGTAACGTTGCCGAACGGGCTGCAACCGCAGATGGGGGCGGACTGGAGTCCGGTTGGACAGATTTTCTGGTACACGCTGCGAGGCACGAATCCAAAATACGACTTGATGGATTTGAAGGCGATCGAGGATTGGACGCTGGAGAAGCAGTTCAAGTCGGTACCGAATGTTGTGGATGTGTCGAGCTTCGGCGGAATGACGCGTGAATATCAGGTGCGGCTCGATCCTGGAAAACTGATTGCATACGGCGTGACCGTGGGGCAAGTGGAACAGCAACTCGCTGCGAATAACGTGAATGCCGGCGGAAGCTTTGTCGAGGCGGGGCTGCAGCAGATTAACGTGCGCGCCGTCGGATTGTTTACGGATGTCGACGACATTGCGCAGACCGTGATGAAGTCGCAGAACGGGACGCCGGTGCGCATTCGCGACATCGCGACGGTGATGCAGGCGCCGAAGATTCGGCTGGGGCAGATCGGGAAAGCGATTCGGAAGGACGACGGAACTGTCTTCGATAGCGCGGATGTCGTCGAAGGAATCGTGTTGCTGCGCAAGGGCGCGAACGCCGACGAAACGCTGGTGGCGATTCATAACAAGGTCAAGGAGCTGAACGAGCAGATCTTGCCGCCGGGCGTGAAGATCATTCCGTTTCTGGATCGCAGCGACCTGCTGCATCTGACCACGCATACGGTGATGCACAACCTGACCGAAGGTGTGTTGCTCGTTTCGGTCATTTTGTTTTTCTTTCTCGGAAATTTTCGCGGCGCGCTGATCGTGGCGTTGACAATTCCCTTCTCGTTGTTGTTTGCATCGATCTGCCTCGACCTGAACAGCATTCCAGCCAATTTGCTTTCGTTAGGAGCGCTTGATTTCGGAATGGTGGTGGACGGAACGGTCGTCATCATCGAGAACATCGTGCGGCATTTTAGTTTGTCGGCGAACGCGCACAAGACATCGCTGGAAAAGATTCGCGATGCGGTGATGGAAGTGTTGCGGCCGGTTTTTTATGCGCGCGCGATCATCATCACGGCGTATCTGCCGATCTTTACTTTGCAGAGCGTGGAAGGGCGATTGTTCAAGCCGATGGCGTGGACAGTTTCATTCGCGTTACTGGGGGCGCTGGTGTTTGCGATTTTGCTCGCGCCGGTGTTGTCGCTACTGCAGTTCAATCACGGAGTGAAGGAATGGCACAACCCGGTCATGGAGTTTTTGCGGAACTGGTATCGACCGGCGGTGCAGTGGGCGATCGAGCATCGGCTCGTGACGGTGGGAGCGGGAGCGCTGGCGTTTGTAGTGGCGGTGTTTTTGATGTTGAGCGGCGTGATCGGCTCGGAATTTCTGCCGCACCTGGACGAAGGAGCGATTTGGGTGCGCGGGACGCTGGCGCCGACCACGGGACCGACGGAATCGACGCGGCTTTCCAATCAGGCGCGCGTGATTTTGGCTTCGTTTCCGGAAGTGAAGCAGGTGGTGTCGCAGATCGGGCGTCCGGACGATGGGACCGATGCGACGGGATTTTTTAACACGGAATATTTTGTGGATTTGAAGCCGAAGGCGGAGTGGCGTCCGGTGTTTGCCGAAAATAAAGAAGAGTTGATTCAGGCGATGGATCGCGAGCTGGAGAAACTTCCGGGAGTGCTGTGGAATTTTTCGCAGCCGATATCGGACAACATGGAAGAAGCGGTCAGCGGTGTGAAGGGCGAGCTGGCGATCAAATTGTATGGCGACGATTTGAAAACGCTGGAAGAAAAAGGCGACGCAGTTGTGAACGTGATGCGGAAGATTCCCGGCGTGGAGGATTTGGGATTGTTTCGCGTTTTGGGGCAGCCGAATTTGAATATTTCTGTGGACCGGCAGCAGGCGGCGCGACACGGGATTAACGTCGCGGACGTGCAGGATGCGGTGGAGACGGCGATTGGCGGCAAAGCAGTAAGCCAGGTGCTGCAAGGCGAGCAGCGGTATGACTTGGTGGCGCGGTATGAAGCGCCTTATCGCGACACGAAGGAAGCGATCGAGAATGTTCGGTTGGTGGCGCCGAGCGGAGAACGCGTCGCGCTGTCGCAGCTGGCGAAGATCAAAGTGGCCGACGGAGCTTCGCAGATCAGCCGCGAAGAAAATTCGCGGTATGTGGCGATCAAATACAGCGTGCGTGGACGCGATCTCGGCAGCGCTGTGGAAGAAGCGATGAGCGCGGTGAAGGCACAGGTGAAACTGCCGGTCGGCTATCACATCGATTGGGCGGGCGAGTATGAGAGTCAGAAGAGATCGCAGCGGCGGCTGGCGATTGTTGTGCCGATTACGCTGTTGGTGATTTTCATTATTTTGTACACGATGTTTGGGTCGCCGAAATGGGCGGCATTGATTTTGGGGAACGTGGCAATTGCGCCGATCGGCGGGTTATTGGCGCTGCTGCTGACGGGAACGCATCTGAGTGTGTCGTCGGGCGTCGGATTTTTGGCGTTGTTCGGCGTGTCGGTGGAGACGGGCGTGATCATGCTGGAGTACATCAATCAGCTGCGCGCTTCGGGTCACACGATTGAAGATTCGGCGATCGAGGGAGCGGTGCTGCGGTTTCGTCCGATTTTGATGACGATGCTGGTGGCGATTTTGGGATTGTTGCCCGCCGCGCTGTCGCGAGGGATTGGGTCGGATTCGCAGCGGCCGTTTGCGATTGTGATTGTGGGCG
>DASXPD010000122.1:0-33563 GCA_036493835.1 Candidatus Acidiferrum sp.
TATCCAGCCTCGCACTGCCCCATCTCTCGCCGCCGTATCCACCGATTTTTTCGACTCCCACTTCGCCGTGATCAACTTCTTTCGCTTCAACGCCGATCTTGACATCGCCTCGATCCGCTTCCCCAATCCCTTTCTCAAAGCCCTTCGTTTCTCCCTCGCCACCGGCCTGCACGCCATCCCCGCCCATGAACGCCGCCACCTCCACCAGGCCCGCGCCGTCATCGCCGCCCACCAGACGAAACCAACCTAGCCCGCGCATCCGTCGAAGTGATACATTCCCGCGCGTGTCCCTAAGCCGCATCGATGCGCTGGCGAGAAAACGTTTTCAGCCCGACCAATCCACGACCTCACTGGGGGAATTCTCGTGACCAAACTCACCCGCCGCACCCTGATCCAATCCGCCTCACTCCTCGCCGGCACCGCCGCCACAACTCTCCTCCCCGATCTGCAAGCGAGCGCGAAAACCATTCCACCCTCCGCCCCTGACGCTCCGACCACCACCGCCCCCACCATCGTCGCCTCCAACGAAACCAACATCGTCGAAACCTCCGCCGGCAAAATCCGCGGCTACTCCCGCAACGGCGTGCACACCTTCAAAGGCATCCCCTTCGGCGCCACCACCGAAGGCGCCGCGCGTTTCATGGCCCCCACAAAACCCAAGCCCTGGACCGGCCTGCGCAGCTCCATGCAATACGGCTACGTCTCGCCGCAGCCCGCGCGCACCGGCTGGGCCAACGACGAAGACGCCTGGATGTTCAACTGGGCCGACGGCGTTCAAAACGAAGACTGCCTCCACCTCAACGTCTGGACGCCGTCCATCAACGACAACTCCAAACGCCCCGTCATGGTCTGGCTCCACGGCGGCGGATTCGTCGCCGGCTGCAGCCAGGAACATCCCGCCTACGATGGCGAAAATCTCGCGCGCTTCCACGACGTCGTCCTCGTCTCGGTCAATCATCGCCTCGGCGCCGTCGGTTATCTCGATCTCTCCCAATACGGCGAAAAGTTCAAAGACTCCGGCAACGTCGGCAGTCTCGACATCGTTCTCTCGCTCGAGTGGGTAAAAGAAAATATCGGCCGCTTCGGCGGCGACCCCGGCAACGTCACCGTCTTCGGCCAGTCCGGCGGCGGCGGAAAAGTGAATACGCTTCTCGCCATGCCGTCCGCCAAAGGATTGTTCCATCGCGGCATCATTCAAAGCGGCTCGATGCTCCGCGGCGCCCTGCCCGAAAGCTCCGCAAAACTATCCGCGCAAATCGTTGCCGAACTCAATGTAAAGCCCGACGATCTGCAAACAATCCCCTATCGCCAGCTCGTCGACGTCAGCTCGGCCATCGTCGCCAAAAATCGCCCCACAGGACCGCCCGATGTCCGTCGCATGGCTCAACTCGGCTTCGCGCCCGTCGTCGACGGGAAAATTCTCCCCGTCCATCCCTACGATCCCACCGCGCCCGCGATTTCAGCCGACGTTCCCATCATGGTCGGCACCGTCCTCAACGAATTCGTCAACGGCATCAATCATCCCGAGTACGAATCGATGACCGCCGAAGAAGTCGACAAGCGCGCCACAACTTTCTTTGGCGCGCAACACGCTCCCGAAATCGTCAAAATTTTCCGCGAACAACATCCCGGCGAAAAGCCGTTCGACATTTATTCCCGCATGATGGCCGCATCCGTCCGCCAAGGCGCCGTCACGCAATGCGAACGCAAAGCCGCCCAAGGCGGCGCTCCCGCATACAATTATTGGTTCCAGTGGAAAACGCCCGTGCTCGACGCGCGCCCTCGCGCATTCCATTGCGCCGAAATTTCTTTCAGTTTCGACAACATGTCCCGCGCCGAAACCATGACCGGCAACGGCCCCGAGTCCCAAGCCCTCGCCAAAAAAGTCTCCGCCGCCTGGACCACCTTCGCCCGCACCGGCAACCCAAATCACTCCGGCCTGCCGACGTGGCCGAAATTCTCAGCCGATAAATGTCCAACAATGATCTTCAACAATCAGTGCGAGACAAAAGAAAACCCCGACACCACCGAACGCAAAGCCATCGACGCCGCCAAAGCATAACCGTTCGTAATCCGTGTCTTGTCGTTGTAGGGGCGGGGTTCACTCCGCCCGGCGACGCCCACACTAAACGCTCATCCGTCGATTGCAACGTGCGCCGACACGACGCCGCGGCCTCACTCCTCCCGCAACGCCTCCACCGGCTCCAACCTCGCCGCCCTCCACGCCGGCGCCGCACTCGCGACAAACGCCACCACCATCATCACCGCACAAGCCACGCCCACCACGCTCGGCTCAAACGCCCGAACCCCGTACAACATATCCGCCACAACTCTCCCGAAAATCGCAAATCCCCCAATCCCCACAACCAACCCCGTCACCGCCAAAATTAATCCGTGTCGCACAATCAGTCGAAACACATCCCCCTGCTGCGCCCCCAGCGCCACCCGCAACCCAATTTCAAACGTTCGCCGCACCACCATCTCCGAAAGCGCCGCATACAATCCAACCGCAGCCAGAAACAACGCCGCCCCGGCAAAAAGTGTGAGCAGCGTTGCTTCAAATCGGTCTCCCTTCCTTGAATCCACGAGATTTTCGTCCATCGTCGTCTCCGCAAAAATCGGTACGTCGCGGTGGAGCGTCGCAACGATCGATCGCACGGAGTTCATATATGCGTGTGGATCTCCAGAAACCCTCAGAATTACCGCCTGCGGCGAAATCGTCGCCTGCTCGTACGGCACATAAAATCCCGGCAGCGGTGGGCTCGTCAGATCGGTCGTCCGGATTCCCGCAACGACTCCCACAATTTCGTACCACGTCGGACTCTCTCCGAACTCCGCAAAATCCGGTTGAATCGACTTCCCAATCGGATCCTCGTTCGGAAAATACTCGCGGGCAAATTCCTGATTTACGATCACCACTCGCTTCGCATTCCAATCGTCGCGAGTGTTGAATGTTCGCCCTTTCAACAAAGGAATCCGTAACGTCTCGAAATAATTCGGCTCCACCGCCACTCGATTCGACATCGGCAGATCGCTCGGATCATTTGGCTCGCCCAAGATCGCAAACCGGCTCGTGTTGTCGTAACTGAATGGAACCGGATACGCGCCGGTTACTGACTCGACTCCGGGAATCGCCGCAAGTTGCGGAAACAACTGCCGAAAGAAAAGCCGTGCCTTGTCGTTCGGAAATTCCACGTACGACATTCCCAGTCGAAACATCAGGATGTGATGCGGATCGAAACCCGGCGGCACGCGCATCGTCTCTGCAAGGCTGCCGATCAGCAATCCTGAACCGCCCACCAACGCGAGACTGATCGCGGTCTCTGCGATCACAAAGGCAGCTCTCATTCGATGTTCGCTGCGCCCTCCGCTGATTCCGCGTCCCCCGCGCCACATTCCCGACGAGTCCGAACGCGACGCGTTCCACGCCGGAAATACTCCAAATAGAATTCCCGTTACGAGCGACACCAGAAGCGCGAACCCCAGCACAGTCCCGTCAATTTGCAGGTGACTGAGCCTCGGTATGCTTGCCGGCGCAACTCCCAGAAAGGTTTTGAGCAACACAAATGCGATCCCGACGCCGCCTGCGCCGCCACACAAAGCCAGCACCGTCGATTCGATCAAAACTTGCCGCACGATCTGCGATGGCCTCGCACCAAGCGCGACGCGCACGCTGAATTCATGCCGCCGCGCAAATCCCCGCGCCAGCAAAAGCCCGGCAACATTCGCGCACGCGATCAACAACACCGCCGTCACTGCGCCAAATAGCAAGTACAGCGGCTTCCGATAGTCTCCGCTTACGTACTCGAGTAGCGGCTGAACTTCGACTCCAAACGCATTGCGGTCTTCCGGATACTGCTCCGCGATGCTTCGTTGAATCGCGTTCATCTCCGCTCGCGCTTGCGCGATGTTCACGCCGCGCCGCAGCCGTCCGATGACTTGCGCCGTTCTCTCGTTTCGGTGCGATGTCTTGTTCACAAAATCCTTCTGCGGCATTCCACTCGGATTGGCGGCCGACATGCTCCCCTGCATGAAACATCCCCAGAAACTCGGCGCGTCGCTCATGCCTGGAAAGCTGAAATCTGCCGGAAGTACGCCGATCACGGTCGCAATTCGATCGCTCAGCTGAATTGTCTTTCCCACGATGTCGGGTGAAGCGTGAAATTCCGTCACCCAGAATCGATGGCTCAAAATAATCGGTCGGTTTGCATCGCTTTCATCCGCCCGAATGAAATCGCGTCCCAGCATCGGCGCAACTCCCAATACGTGAAAGAAATTCGCCGATACGTAATCGCCGGCAATGATCTGCGACGGCCCATTTCCCGGCGGCGTGAATTTCCTGCTCGTTCCGTACGAATACGACGCGACCGCCTCGAGCGTCTTGCTCTGTTGCCGCCAATCAAAAAAATCCGGAAACGAAACGTCAGTGATCCACCATCCCTGATCCTCCGACGATTGGTATCTCTGGCTTGAGTTTGTCCCTTGCGCGCCTGCATCTTTCGAGTCCGCCTCGCCCTGCGCATGCTCGATCGTTTGCAGCGAAACAATTCGCTCCGCTTCAGGAAACGGCAACGCCCGCAGCAACACTCCACTCACCACGCTGAAGATCGCCGTCGTCGCCCCAATCCCCAACGCCAGCGTGAGCACCACAATCACGCTGAACCTCAAATTCGTCCTCAACTGCCTCAACGCAAACGCAAAATCCCGATCCATATCAAACTCCGATTTGGCTGCGATTCTACGCTAGACCACTAACGCAGATTCGATGCCGCGCGTCGCGCCCCGAAAATCTCCGCATATAGATGACGCCGACCATCCGCATTGTCGAGTAATTTTCCATCCAGTTGCTGCGAGACGTGCACGGCTGTTGCCGCGCCGCCCTGTACCCGCGATCGCTTCCCAGATCGCGGGGTTTAGATGAAGCCTGATCCACACTTCAACGAGGATTCGCAGGCTTTCCTTGCAACTCCCTGCGGCTCCGCATTACTGTTACCCGACCCTGAAACAAAGGACGCCTATGCCCCTCCGCAAACTAGCGCCGACGCTCGCACTCCTCGCAGCATTCCCCTTTCTCGCCGTCGCGCAAAATCCTCCGCAAACCACCGGCACGAGATCCGACGTAGAAAAGCGCCTGAAAGCCGAAGAAAAACCAACCTCTGCCGTGCCCGAAATCGACGCCGTGGTAAAAACCCTCCGCTCCGCGCGCCGTTTCGCCGAAACCGAAATCTCCCCCGACGGCACGCACGTCGCCTGGGTCGAAACTCTTACCGGTAAAGGCGGCGCACCCAACGGAAACACTGCCGTCTACGTCAAAAATCTGAAAACCGATTCCGCTACAATTCGTGTCACCGCCGGCGTTGCGGGCTCGTTCCACGCCGAAGGCAACATCGGTTGGTCCAACGACAGCAAACAGTTCGCATTCCTCTCCGACGCCGCCAAGAAGGATCAGCAGCAGCTCTACATCGTCGCGGCCGGCGGCGGCATCGCGAAAAAACTAACGCAGATCAAAGGCTTCCTCGACGCGCCGCAATTCTCGCCCGACAACAAAACGATCTCCGTCCTGTTCACCGAGAACGCGACGCGCGCGTCCGGCCCGCTGGTCGCCGAAACCGCCGAAACCGGCGAGATCAAAGATTCATTCTTCGAGCAGCGCCTCGCCCTCATCGATGTCGCTTCCGGCCCATCGGCTCCAACAAAAACGTTGCGACAGATTTCGCCCGCCGACACCTACATCTACGAATACTCCTGGTCTCCCGATGGAAAACACTTCGTCGTCACTTCAGCGCAAGGCAACGGCGACAACAATTGGTACATCGCCGAGCTGAATATTCTGGATGTCGCCACAGGCTTGATGAAATCGATATACAAACCACAACTCCAAATCGCGCGGCCCGCTTGGTCGCCCGATGGGAAACACATCGCGTTCATCGAGGGCCTGATGAGCGACGAGCCCAGCGTCGGCGGCGATGTTTTTCTGATTTCCAGTGAAGGCGGAAACGCAAACAACATCACGTCTGGCAGAAAATCTTCCGCCAGCTGGCTGACCTGGACAGCCGACAACAAAATCCTCTTCGCCGAAATCCTCGACGCCGATTCTTCCGTCTCTCTCGTCGACCCGCTGAATCCCGCGGCCTCAAATTTGTGGCGCGGCGCCGAAAGCATCACCGCCGGTTTGTGGAATCCGAACCTTTCCGTCTCTGCCGACGGAACCACCGCCGCCGTGATTCGCAGTTCCTTCAGCGCGCCTCCCGAAGTTTGGGCTGGCGCGATCGGTCAGTGGAAGCAAATCACCGATCGCAACAAAAATCTAAAACCGGGATGGGGCGACGCAAAAAGCATCCAATGGAGCAACGATAAATTCGACAGTCAGGGCTGGCTGATTTTCCCCAAAGATTTCGATGCATCCAAAAAATACCCAATGATCGTGGGAGTTCACGGCGGCCCCGGCGCCGCGGAGCAATCCACTTGGCCCGATGCCAGCAATTTCCTGATGGCGCTTCCCGCCTCGGGATATTTTCTGCTACTTCCGAATCCGCGCGGAAGTTTCGGCCAAGGCGAAGCATTCACCAGGGCCAACGTGAAAGATTTCGGCTACGGCGATTTTAAAGACATCATGGCCGGAGTAGACGCCGCGCTAAAACTCGCGCCCATCGAACCCGATCGCCTTGGTCTCACCGGCTGGAGTTACGGCGGCTACATGACGATGTGGGGCGTGACGCAAACGGACCGCTTCAAAGCGGCGATGGCGGGAGCGGGCATCGCGAATCTGACGAGCTACTACGGCGAAAATAAAATCGATCAGTGGATGATTCCGTTCTTCGGAAAATCCGTCTACGACGATCCCGAAGTCTACGCGAAGAGTTCGCCGATCACTTTCATCAAGAAGGCAAAAACTCCGACGCTGATTTTAGTAGGCGACAGCGATGGCGAATGCCCGACGCCGCAGTCCTACGAATTCTGGCACGCGCTGAAGACGCAAGGCGTTGAAACTTCCCTCGTCGTCTACGAACACGAAGGCCATCATTTCTCCAAGCCCGCCGACGATCGCGACCGCGTCGCCCGCACCGTAGCCTGGTTCGACGCCCACCTCAAATCACCACAGCAGTAGCGCCGATTTCTTATTTCCCAGGAGCGCTGCCTCAGCGCGCCGTCTTGGTGTGTCGGCTGTCACAGCGAGATCCAGCCGATGTGAATGAAGTACAAGCTGGTGACCGCGACGATGATCCAGAGTGCGATGCCCTGCGCGAGCGGGCGCCATCCGACTTTCTTCAACGACGCGCGCGAAATGCTCGAGCCAATCAAAAACAGAGTCGCGGTCAAACCGTAGCGGCCGAGCGTAAAAAATGTCGTCGAGAAATGCGATGCGCTCGCAACGTACGTGTTGATGACGGCGGCGAGACAGAACAACAGAATAAACCACGGCAATTTCACTTTGGATTTGCTGCGTTTCACCGCGGCGGTTCCGAGCGCGAGAGGAACGATCCAAAGCGCGCGCGCCAATTTCACCGTTGTTCCGACAATCAAAGCCTCCGCGCCATATTTCGAGGCGGCGCCAACGACCGAGCTCGTGTCGTGAATCGCGAGCGCCGCCCACAATCCAAATTGCGTCTGCGTCAAATGCTGCGCCGCGCCAATCAGCGGAAACGCAATCAGTGCGACGGAATTCAAAATGAAAATTGTCGCGAGCGAGACTGCGGTTTCCTGCTCGTCTGCCTGAATGATGGGAGCGATTGCGGCAATCGCGCTGCCGCCGCAAATCGCAGTTCCCGTCGTGATGAGATACGAAGCGTTGCCGCGTACTTGTAAAAACTTTCCGAGCGCGAGCCCGACAATCAGCGCGAATGAAATTCCCAGCGCGGTGTAGACGAAACCGCTGCGACCGGCTTTGATGACTTCGTGGAGATTCATGCCGAAGCCGAGCGCAACGACGCTGGCTTGCAGCAAAAATCGCGAGAGATCCCTGCTGTCGGCAGGCAGCGGATGAGAAACGCTGAGCCCAAAAATAATTCCAACGGTGAGTGCGATCGGCGGCGAGACGTAACCGCTCGCGGAAATGATCAGACCGGCGAAAAACAGGGTCTTGATGAGGATAGTTTTAAAACTTTCGCCGGCGATCTCGTATTGCATGGTTTTTGTTTACGCTCGACAACAATAGCGACGAGAAATGCCGCGTCGCTGCGCCAATTTGATTTCGTTGGTTGCAGCTGGTTCGATCGGCAATGAAACTGCGAGCGAGGTTGGCGACAGCGGAACGCGTTCAGCCAATGATGTGGCTTTGGCGGTAAAAGCGGCGCAGGGGCGCCGCACTCCAAAATGTTCGCGGTCGATCACGGAAGCTCGGTGTGTTGCGTTGGATTTGGATTTGGCGCGTCGGTGGCGGGCACAACTTTGGGCGATTCGGGTTCGTGCGCGGGTGTTGCGACGTCGTGGCCTGTAACTTCCGCGATGATTTTTGTGGTGCGCGCTTTGCTGATCGGGCAGTTGCGATCGTAGATGCGGCATTGAGCGAGCGTGAATTGGCAGCCGCAGGTGCAGCCTTCCGCGTTGAAGCGGTGCAGCGCGACAGTTCTTTGTTCTGGCGTCAATTTCGTCATGTCGACGCCGGGCAGCGTGCTGGCGCGATCGGCATGCTTCAGGAAAATTTCGCCGGTGTCTTCAAAAGTTTCGACGCGCGCAGGAATCGGTAAACCAATGAGCGCGCGAATTTCATATTCGTAGAGCAGCGGATTTCGCAGGCCTTCGTGTTTCTGCACGACGCGGCCTTGGTCATCGAGGACGAACGACGTGGGAAGCGCGGCGACGCCACCGTACTGAACGCGAATTTCGTTGGTGGCCATTCCGATCGGATAATTGATGCCATTCGCCGCAACAAATTTTTTTACTTCCGTCGAGTCGTCGTCATCGACATCGAGGCCGATGATCTGAAGACGGTCGGCGTATTTTTTCTGCAGCTCGATCAGATCGGGAATTTCGGCGCGGCACGGTCCGCACCAGGTGGCCCAGAAATTCAGAAGAATTACTTTGCCGTGCGATGCAGTGAGCGAGAGCGGTTTGCCATCG
Organism: Candidatus Acidiferrum sp.; assembly: GCA_036493835.1. Classification (GTDB taxonomy): domain Bacteria; phylum Acidobacteriota; class Terriglobia; order Acidiferrales; family UBA7541; genus Acidiferrum. The sequence goes on from DASXPD010000122.1 coordinate 9,061, forward strand.
AGATCTTCGAGTTTGAAGTCGGGAGCCTGGTCGGGATTGCGGACGAAGCGGATGACGGGGCCGGAATCAGGTGTGGCGGGGGAGGCCTCTTGAGCTCGAGCGGGCGAGGCGAGTGCTGCGATTAAGGCGAAGAAAAGTAGAATGCTGAGTGTGGTGAAGAGTGCGGAAGTCTTTTTGTTTGAGTTACTTAAGATTCGAGGAGTGTATACCTCCCGTGGTTTTTTAAAGAGTGCGCAAGTTGTTTGGATTGTTGCGGATGCAGGTGGGAGCGATTGTGGGAGTATGCAAGTCTTTTGTTGTGAGGTCGTTAGAGGGGCGATGGATTTCGCTAGACGTTCGCCTTGGTGAGTCGAGTGTGTGGCGGGGTCTTTGGGGCGGTTGTGGTGGAGCGCGGGTGACACGAGGGGATTATACCATGCGTTTTTTCAGGGGAGGGGAGGGGTGGGGAGCGGCGTGTGTTTGATTGGGTATCGGAATAAAGAGGGGGAGTCGGGGGTTCTTTGTTTTGTGGGCGTAGACGGGCGTTAGGTGAGGATCGAGTGGTGCGTTGTTGGGGTTGGGAGTCGTGGAGTTGACCGTAAGGGCGGCGCTGAAGCGCCGCACTCCGTATTGATCGCGACGATGATCGTTTTGTGACGACGGGGCGGCAGATGGGGCGGTCTGCGGTGGCGGGTATGCCATAATATGGGCACTTTGGAATGGGCGAAATATGGGCCCGTGCCGACTGGTGGGCAGATAGGCGAGTATCGGCCAATGCCTTAGAATCGTCTAAGGCTATATAATTGAGTTATTTATGGCGATTTGAGATTCCTGAACCCTCTGGTAGGGAAAATGCATCTCTCTAGGCCGTCGGGAAATATCAATAATGCTACGAATCACAACAGAACAGAAAAAGGGCAAGGTCGTTTTGACGGTCGAAGGCCGGCTTGCCGGACCTCATGTCGGAACGCTGGAGCAGTCTTGGCGCGACGCGCGCGCCGGCAATGAGAAGGTGAGCGTGGATTTGTGCGGAGTGAGCTTTATCGACCCAGCTGGAAAGACGCTGCTGAAAGAGATCCATCATCAGGGAGGACAGCTGGTGGCTCAAGGATGTTTGAACCAAGCGATCGTGCGCGAAATCGGTGCGGAATCTGGCAAGAAGAAGAATGAAGGCGGAGAAGGCGAGTCGGGCAATGGGACTAAGGGCTCGCACATTGTTTTCTACACGCTGCTGTTCGGGCTGCTGCTGAGCCCATCGGTTTTACGCGCGCAAACCAACAAGCAGAACGGACTACCAAACCAAGCTCCGAGCGGAGTATTGCAGCTGACGCTGGAACAGGCCGTCAACCTGGCTGTGAAACAGAACACGACCGCGCAAATCGCGCAGATTGTGGCGAAGCAAAGCGTCGAACAGAAAAATATCGCGCGGGCGGAATTGTTACCGCAAGCGAATCTGAGCGTTGGCGAACAGTGGCAACGCATCAACCTCGCGGCGGAATTTGGCGGCGGCGGATTTCCCGGACTTCCTCCGGGCACAACGTTTCCGGGGCACATCGGACCGTTTGCATTGTTTTCCGCGGGTGTTGGATTCAACGGACAAATTTTCGACCTGACATTGTTTCGGCGCTACCAGGCGGCACGCAGCACGGCGGACGCGAGCCGGCTCGATGCTCAGTCGTCGCGCGAGCAAGTGATCTTGCTTGTCGTTTCGCAATACATCGGAACGCTGCGAGCGACGGCGGACGTGAAGGCATCGCAATCGCGAGTCGATCTGGCGCAGGCGCTGTTTGACCAAGCGTCGGACTTGCAGAAGAACGGCGTCGGCACTGGCATCGACACATTGCGCGCGAACGTCGAGCTGCAGAACGAAAAGCAGCGATTGATCGAAGCACAAGCACAGCGCGAGACAAATATTTTTGGATTGAGCCGGCTGTTGAATCTCGACCCGCGGCAAGAAGTGGACCTCGCCGACTCGTTGAGTTTTTTTGAGACACCGCAGCCGGAACTGGATGAAAGCATCGAGCAAGGGCTTGCGGCGCGGCCGGAATGGAAATCGCTGGAAGAGCAAGTGAAGTCGGCGAATTACGAAAAGAAAGCGTCGAGCGAATCGCGGCTGCCTTCGGCGCATTTCAGCGGCAATTACACGCAGCTGGGCACGTCGCCGACAGCGGTGATTCCGACGTACTCATACTCAGGTTCGGTCTCGATGCCGATTTTTACGGGCGGACGAATTCATGCGGAAATCGCGCGTGCGAATCTAGAAATCCAGCGCATCGAGCAGCAGCAACAAGATTTGCGCAACCAGATTGCGCTGGAAGTGAAGACGGCGCTGATCAATCTCGGGTCGGCACGGAACGAAGTGCAAGTGGCGAATTCGGGCGTGCAGCTTTCGACGGAAGAAGTGGACCAAGCGCGCGACCGCTTCAAAGCGGGCGTGGCCAATAACATCGAAGTGATCCAAGCGCAGGATTCCCTGGCACGCGCCAACGACAATCAAATCGCGGCGCTGTACCGGTTCAATCAAGCACGAGCGGACCTGGCGCGATCAATCGGCCAGATGGAAAAGATTTACGCCAAGTGAGGGTGCGATGAGTGTGGACATCGAAGAACAAGTGGAAAATCCGACGCGGACAAAGACGGAAACGACGACGCTGAGAAAGTTTCCGATCGAAGAGCCGAAGAAGGGGCTCGCGAGCCCGAAGGTGCGCCGAATTCTTTTGATCGGTGGCGTAGTGGTAATCGCATTGATCGTGGGATTGTTCCTGTATTACCACGATCGCGAGAGCACGGATGACGCGCAAGTCGATGGGCATATCACGCCGGTGGCGTCGAAGGTTTACGGACGCGTGGCGCAAGTGCTGGTGCTCGACAATCAAGCGGTAAAGGCGGGGCAAGTTCTGGTGAAGATCGACCCGCGCGATTACCAAGCGGCGTTGGATCAGGCGAAGGGGCAACTTGCGCTGGCCGAAGCGGACGCGCAATCGGCCGGAGTGGACGTGCCGCGCACGCGCGAAAACGTGGCGAGCGGAACATCGAGCGCAGATGCGCAACTTTTGGGCGCACAAGCGTCGTTGGCGAGCGCGCAAGCGACCTATCAGCAATCCCAGACGGCGGACCTGGCATTCGCGCAGGCGAACATCGACAAGAGCAAAGCGAACTCGGTGCTGGCGCAAGCCGACTTGGCGCGCTACAAGCCGCTGCTCGACAAAGGCGAGATTTCGCAGCAGCAATACGACGCGGCGAAAGCAAATGCGGACGCGACAGCGAGCTCGGTGAACGCGGACGAACAAAAATTACAGCAAGCGCAGCAATCGGTGGGCATCGCGAAGGCGCAGGTTGCGGCAGCGCAAGCTCGTGTGGAACAGGCAAGGGCCGGCGTTGCATCGGCGCACGCGGACACGAAGCAAGTCAACATGCGCGCGGCGGATGCGCTAGGAAAAGCGGCGAAGGTGCAGGAGATGCGCGCTGCGGTGGGAGCGGCTTCACTGAATCTGAGCTACACGGAAATCGTTGCGCCGGTTGACGGCGTGGTAACGCACAAACAAGTTGAGCCAGGACAGATCGTGCAGCAGGGGCAAGGGCTGGCGGTGGTTGTGCCGCTGCAGGACGTTTGGGTTACGGCGAATTTTAAAGAGACGCAACTACGCAACATGAAGGCCGGACAGAAAGCGGAAATTCACGTCGATACGTACGGCAAGACGTTTGAAGGACACGTTGATTCGATCGCAGGCGCGACGGGAGCGGTGTTGAGCTTGCTGCCGCCGGAAAATGCGACGGGCAACTACGTGAAGGTTGTGCAGCGCATTCCAGTCAAGATCATCGTCGACAAAATTTCGCCGGACGTGGCGGTTTTGCGGCCGGGGATGAACGTGGACGCGACTGTGATTACGAAATAAGAGCGTTGACAGTCGACAGTTGAAAGTTAGAAGCGGATTCGTTGTCACGTATGGCGTTCGTGGCACGACAGATAAGAGAAGAAAGAATGGGCGATTACACAACACGCCCGGGCACGCGAGGGCGCTGCATGCTGCGCCGTTACTCGAGGAGTATTTCGCAGTGGCATTTCTGTTGTTCGAAACGGGTTGCGGGTTGGGACGTCCAAGTAAATGAAGAACAAAATACTCGCGAAATTGAGGACGCCGGACGGTCACATCAATCCCTGGGTGATCGCGTTAACGGTGACGCTCGCGACGTTCATGGAAGTGCTGGACACTTCGATCGCGAACGTTGCGCTTCCACACATTTCGGGAAATTTGTCGGCGGGCGCGGACGAATCCACGTGGGTTCTGACTTCGTACCTAGTATCGAACGCGATCGTGCTGCCGCTATCGGGATGGTTTTCGTCGCTGATCGGACGCAAGAAGTTCTACATGATCTGCGTCGCGATTTTTACGGTGAGTTCGTTTTTGTGCGGCCTGGCGCCGAGCCTGGGCATTTTGGTGTTGTTCCGCGTGCTGCAAGGAATCGGCGGCGGGGGATTGCAGCCGAGCGAACAGGCAATTTTGAACGACACGTTCTCGCTGGAAAACCGCGGCATGGCGTTCGCGGTGTATGGGCTCGCGGTGGTTGTGGCGCCGACGATCGGGCCGTGGCTGGGCGGATGGATCACCGACAATTTTTCGTGGCGCTGGATTTTCTACATCAACGTGCCGGTGGGAATTATTTCACTGATTTTGACTTCGTTCCTGGTAAGCGACCCGCCTTACATGAAAAAGGCGAGCGTCAAGGACGGATTCCGGATCGATTACATCGGAATCGGGCTCATCAGCCTTGGTCTGGGCAGCATGCAGATCATTCTGGACAAGGGAGAGCGCGACGACTGGTTTTCGTCGGGCTTCATTCAAGTGTTCATGGTGCTGATGCTGGTTGGAATCATCGGCGGAATTATCTGGGAGCTGCGCGAAAAGAATCCGGTGGTCGATTTGAAGATGTTGAAGGACCGGAATTTCGCGGTGGCCACGATCGCGATGTTTTTCCTGGGCTTCGTGCTGTATGCAAGCACGGTGCTGATCCCGCAGATGTTGCAGGAATTGCTGGGCTACACGGCGCAACTTTCGGGGATGGCGTTGTCGCCGGGCGGCGCGGTGATCATGTTCATGATGCCGGTCGTCGGATTTTTGGTGGCGAAGGTCGACACGCGGCTCCTGGTGACGTTTGGTTGCCTTGTTTCGGCGTCGGCGTTGTTTGTGATGGCCGGGTGGGATTTGCAGCTCGACTATCGGCACGCGGTGACGGCGCGCATGTTGCAGAGTTTCGGGCTGGCGTTTTTGTTCATTCCGATCAACGTGTCGGCGTTCGCGTACGTGCCGAAAGAAAAAATGAACATGGGCACGGGAATGATCAATCTTGCGCGCAACATCGGCGCGAGTGTGGGAATTGCGACGGTGACGACGATGCTGCAACGACGCACGCAGTATCACCAGTCGCAATTGATGGAGCACGTGAATTCCATGAGTCTGGCGTATCGAAACATGGTCGCTGGCACGCAGATGAAGTTGGTGGCGGCGGGTTCAACAGTGGCGCATGCGACGGCGCAGGCGCAGGGAATGGTTTACGGAACGGTGCAACGGCAGGCGATCATGCTGGCGTTCATCGACAATTTTAAATTGCTGGGCGTGGTTTTTCTTGCGGTGATTCCGGCGTTGCTGCTGTTGAAGAGGCCGAGGGGCAAGGCTGCGGCGGACGTGCCGGTGCATTGATGTGATGTGAATGTGCGGTAGATGTGGCGGTGAGTCGTAACGAGAAACTTTTCGAGCGTTGGGAACGTAACAGAAATTGGGCGTAAATGGGGGACCGGATGGCGACACAAGCGGCAGTTGTTGGGAACGTTGGAAGCGCAGTGGCGGCAAGCGGGACGCAGTACAACGAAGATAAGTTGATTCGCGCGGGACAAAAGGGCGATCAGCAGGCGGTGGATGTGTTGTTCGAGCGTTATCACCGGCCGCTGTTTCAAACGGCGCTGCGCGTTTTGGGAAATGCAGAAGACGCGGAAGATGCGTTGCAGGACGGATTGCTGTCGGCGTATCGGAACTTGAAGCGATTCGAAGGGCGCTCGCAATTTTCGACGTGGCTGACGCGCATCGTGATCAACGCGGCGCTGATGCGGCGGCGAAGTGCGAAGGCGCGGCCTGCGGTGTCGCTGGACGAACCACCGCGCGAAGACGAATTGCCGGTGGTGGAGCGATTTGCGGCGAAGGGGCCGAATCCTGAGCAGGTTTTTGCGGGAACGGAATTGCGCGAAATGATCAGCGCAAATCTGGATGAGTTGTCGCCGTTGCTGCGTACAGCGTTTGTGTTGCGCGAGGTCGAGGGTTACTCGACGGGAGAAGCGGCGAAGAAGTTGGGCGTGACGGAAAATACGCTGAAGGCGCGGTTGTGGCGCGCGCGGCACCAGTTGGCGGAGCGGCTCGGTCGTCGGCTGCGGCGCATCAGCGATGACATGACGGGGAATGGCGATGGAGCTGGAATGATGGGTGAAGGGGCTTGCAGCTACTGCTGAAAAAGCGTTCCAGATGTAAAGATGCAATGAAGTAAGGAAGTAATGATTCGGAGTTTTTGGGCCGGCGCGATTTTTTGCGCCGGCTTTTTATTTTTGTGCGGTGGTGCTACGAGCGGGATCGATTTTTGCGGCGACGTAGAGGCCGAGGACGCGGAGATCGTTGGTGGCTTTGCGGGCTTCCGCCAAGGCGACGTCGAGGAGTTCGGGTTTGTCGGCTTCGATTTCGAGGATGAAGCTGTAGGCCCAGGGCTGGCCGTGGATTGGGCGGCTTTCGATTTTGCGGAGATTGATGTTGTGGCGCGCGAAGGGTTCGAGCGCGGCGAGGAGAGCGCCGGGGCGATGAGCGAGTTGCATCGCGACAGACATTTTGCGCGCGTCGGCAGTGGGGGTGAGCCCGGCGGCGTCGGATTCGCGACGCAGCAGGACGAAGCGCGTGAAATTTTCAGAGTTGTCCTGGATTTTTTCAGCGAGGATGACGCCGCGATAGTAGTCGGCGGCACGACGGCCGGCGATGGCGGCGGACATTTTGTCACCGCGCGCGAGGACTTCGCGCACGCTGCCGGCGGTGTCTTCGGCGGGTACGCGCTTGAAGTTGCGGTGTTGTTCGAAGAAATGCTCGCACTGGGCGAGCGCCATCGGGTGCGAGGAGACGGATTTTATTTCGTCGAGCGATGCGCCGGGGACCGCGATGAGATTGAGTTCGATGGGAAGAATTGTTTCGGCGGTGATGGTGAGCTGATTTTCGAGCATGAGATCGTAGACACGGACGACCGAGCCGGCGAGAGAATTTTCGACGGGAACGAGGAGCGCGTCGGCGGCGTTTTCAGCGATGGCGCGGAAAACGGCGTCGAATGTCGCGCGCGGGACGGTGGTGATTTCGGGGCCGAGGAGTTGGATGGCGGCGGCTTCGCTGAAGGCGCCGGGCTCGCCTTGAAACGCTACGCGCATGGATTTCGACGATTGCGGCGATTTTGTTGATTGTGGCGATGGCGGATCGAGGGGCAACGGAGCCGGCTCCCTTGGGCAAACCAGTGTATTGACGGCTTTGCGGTATCAAGTATGATTCGCGCTGGTTCGAGAGACAAACGAAATTGCGGGTTGCGCCGTGCGCGGCTGTGCGGTTCCGCGCGGAGCTTTGTGATGCGCGTTGCGCTGAGCGTGGGGCTGATGATTCGGAGAATGAGATGAGTTATGTGAAGAAAAGTTTGGTGCCGGGCGAGACGCTCATGTACGACACGCGGCATCACTGGATCGTATTGCTCGGGCCGCTGTTGCTGAGCTTGATTTTGGCGGCGCTTGGGCTGGGATGTTTGGGCGAGGTGGTGGCTGCACGGAGCGGGCGGGGATCTTTGGTGGATGCGCCGCTGAATGAAATGCACGCGTTTGAGATTGCCGGGATTGTGCTATTGGTGATTGCGATTGTGGTGCTGGCGTGGGGATTTACGAAACGGAACGCGACGGAAATGGCGGTGACGAACAAGCGCGTGTTGATCAAGACGGGGCTCGGCAATCGGCGGACGCTGGATTTGATGTTGTCGCGCGTGGAGAGCATCGGAGTGGAAGAAACTTTTGTGGGGCGGATGTTGGGATATGGGTCGGTGACGTTGCGCGGGACGGGTGGAACTCCGGAGTCGTTTGTGATGATTTCGCATCCGCAGGAATTTCGGCGCAGCGTGCAGGCGCAGATTGGCGCCCATGTGCAGGCGGTGGCGCCGGTAGTGCCGGCGCAGCTGTAGGGGGGCGTTTTAGCTGGTTCGCGCGTGCCGCGTGCCGGGGAAGCCTCAACGTCTCGGCCGCGCCGGTGCATGTGGATGTTGCCACCGCAGCCGGGCCTGGAGTGCACATTAACCTGCTGATGCCGGTGCGGGGCCAGCCGAGTATAATGTTCGGCCATGAGCTCCCCTAAATTTGCCCTCATACGGCCTGAGCCGACCGAATACGCGGCCTTCTACGAAACATACGTCTCGCAAGTGCCGGGGAACGATGTGATATCCCAGCTTGAATCGCAGCGGCTACAGACGGCGCAACTGTTTGCGGCGAGTACCGAGCGCGACGGAAATTTTCGCTATGCGCCGGGCAAATGGACGATCAAGGAGGTCGTCGGGCATCTGAGCGATACCGAGCGCGTCTTCGCATACCGGGCGCTGCGTATCGCGCGCGGCGACCAGACGCCGCTGCCGGGATTCGAGCAAGACGACTACGTCAAGAACGGCAACTGTGCCGAGCAATCGCTGGCGGATCTAGTGCAGGAATTCGGGCTGATTCGCGCGACGACGCTGACGCTGTTCCGCTCACTGAGCGCCGAGGCGTGGGGACGGCGTGGCACAGCGAGCAACAATCCGGTGACAGTGCGGGCGCTGGCGTTCATCATCGCGGGTCATGAGTTACACCACCGCGAGATTCTGAAAGAGCGATACTTCCCCGCTATTCCGCGCGCTTAGGCTCCGGGCTCAAACAAGACACGCCGCGGAATTACGCAGGCCAACAGGCCCTTCTCGTTCCGTCAAGCTCGATCAGGGTCCATCATCCGCGAACGCGCACGCGATCGATGTAGCAACGGTGATACGGCAGGCGCGAGCGGTGGGTATGTCCGCGCGCTGAGGCACGCGCCGTCCGAGCCGCATCGGTGATGCGCCAGTCGGTGCGGGCAACGTGCGATCGAAGGTCCGGCGGATCTTTGCGGAACCGCTTCGACAAGTGAAACAGCTCCGCGAGCAGCGTGATCGAAGTTGCGATGAAGAACGCGCCAGCGAAGAGCGCATAGGACTGTGACGCAGCAGGGCTCTTGAATTGGTCTTCGACCATATATCCACCGCCGAGGAGCAGGGCGATCGCGAAGAAAAACGCAGGCGCGGCGAAGATGCGGGCGGCACCGTCGCGCTTCGCGACTGTATTGTCGGAGAACATACGGATGCTGGGGGCTACGAGGGATTTGAGCATAGCTCTTCTTCTTTCAGAGCGGCTTGTGCGGCGGGCGGCTCGTCAGTTCGCAAAAAGTCGAGATACGAAAAGGCTGGCGCGGCGTACTTTTTCTTCATGATGCCGCCGCACGCGCAACGTGGATTCTGCCCGTGAATTTCGCCGCCGATCTCGACAATGATCTGGCATCCGCAAGCGGGATTCACGCAGTGCCAGCGTTCCTTGGCTTTCATCAACATGGCTGCCCCCCCTCAGTACGCAGATTGCACGCATGCCAGTGCCGGCCCGACCGGTTCTGCTATGGCATGTTAACGGACAGGTAAAATACCTAAACGTGGAACGCAGCGCAAGTATTACTTTTCAGGAAGCCGAGCGGCGTCTAAGGCGCGAGAGTTGGCGAACTCGGCATCGGGCTAGTACGGGAGGCGTTGGCCAAAAGTAACCGACGACGATGGCGGGAAAATGGAAATTGCAAAAGAGAAAATGGGCAGAGCCTCGAGTCGTTTGTTCCGCGCGAATTCTAGGTCGCCGATTTGGCTGCGGTTAGCTGGCGCAACAGAGCGGCGCGCACGTCATCGGAGACGAATGCGGCTTCGGCGGAATTGCGCTGGCATTGATGGAATTCGGCAGCGCCCCAACGGAAGGTGCTTTCCAGGCGCTCGAATTCCTTGGTCAACGTTGTGAATGAAACCGTGCGACAGTCGGTATTCACTGTGACGTGCAAGCCCTTTCGGAACAAGCGATCGATCGGATGCTCGTGCAGCCAGTTCGCGGCGCGTGTTTGTACGTTGGAGAGCGGACACATTTCTAACGGCAAACGAGCCGCCTTCGCGCGATCCTGCAATTCGATCGATTCGGTGATACGAACGCCGTGGCCAATGCGCTCGGCGCCGAGCAGATCCAGCGCTTCGCGAATGCTTTCTGGGCCGGCGGCTTCTCCCGCGTGAACCGTGCGGCGCAGACCCTCGCGTTTTGCGAGTGCGAACGCTTCAGCATGCGGTGCGCCGATATAGCGCGCTTCGTCCCCTGCGAGATCGAGTGCGCAAACGTTGTCGCGATTGCCCACAGCCAGCTTCGCGATTTCTAGGCTGCGCTCGCCCGGCTCGTGGCGCAGGCAGCACACGATGAGGCCGGTCTTCATTCCGCTCTGCTGCTCGCCCTGCTTCAGCCCTTCGTGAACGGCGTCGAGGACTTCCTGCATCGTCAGCCCGCTGCGCAAATGAAGCTGAGGCGCAAAGCGAATCTCCCCATAGATGGTGCCATCCGCAGCCAAGTCCTCGACGATCTCGCGGGCAATACGCACCAGATGATCACGATGCTGCAACACTTCCAGCGCCAGATCGATGCGTACAAGATAGTCGGCCAAGTCGATGCAGCATTCGGGCGCGATGAGCGCAGGTTCGAGCGGAGTCGGCAGCGACAGTCCAATCTTCCGCCCGAGTTCCGCCACCGTCGAGACGCGCACGGACGCATCGAGATGGCAGTGCAGTTCAATTTTAGGCAGCGATTTGTACTCGATCGGCATTGCGGCTCCGAATTTGCTCACGTTAATTATCAGCCACGACGGTGCGCGCGAGAAAGGCGCGGTTTGCGATGGGGACACTGCTGAGATCCTTCGCTTCGCTCAGGACGACAATGTTTGTGTAGTTGGTGGAACTGCGGCAATCGCTTGTTGCAAAAGCGATGCGTCGAAGCATGAAAGCAAGAGGGGCACGGCTTGCCGTACCCCTACTGGATAGCGGATCGGTATTGCCGATAGATCGAGGGCGGGGTGAACCCCGCCCCTACAAAGGCTAAGAGACTACAGTACGGATTCGGACCAATTTTCCAAGGTGTCTTTTACTTTGTGGAGGAATTGGTGGGCGACGGCGCCGTCGACGACGCGGTGGTCGTAGATTAGCGTGACGTAGCACATCGAGCGGATGGCGATGGAGTCGTTGATGACGACGGGGCGCTTTTCGATGGCGCCGAGGCCGAGAATGCCGACATTGGGCTGGCTGATGACGGGGAGGCCGAACAATCCGCCAAACACGCCGGGGTTGGTGATGGAGAAGGTGCTCTCTTGCACTTCTTCCGGCTTGAGTTTTTTGGAGCGAGCGCGTTCGGCGAGGTCGTTGAGATTGCGCTGGATGCCGAGAATGTTTTTCTCGTCGGCATTCTTGATGACGGGAACGATCAATCCCCAATCGAGCGCGACGGCCATGCCGACGTTGATTTCTTTGTGCAGGATGACGTTCGTGCCGTCGAGCGACGCGTTCATCGTGGGATACGCGCGCAGACCGGCGACGGCTGCCTTCACGAAAAATGGCATGTAGGTGAGCTTGGTCTCGTAGCGCTTCTCGAATTCGTCGCGTGATTTTGCGCGGATCGCGGCGACCTTGGTCATGTCGATTTCATCGACGCTGTAAACGTGCGGCGAAACGTGCTTCGACGCGATCATGTGCTCGGCGATGCGCTGGCGCATGATCGTCATCGGCTGGACTTCGTAATTGCCGAAGTACATGCGCTCGCGCGGCACGGCAGTCTCGAACGCGACGTGATGCTGGCCACCGGTCGTTGACGGAGGCGGAGGAGCTTGCGGAGGCGCCTGGCGCTGCGGCGTCGGCGGCGTGTAGCTCGGCGCGGATGACGTCGCAACCGGAGCCTGCGTGTAAGCGTCGGCCTCGGCCGGCTCGGTTTCTTTCACCGCTTCGGCAGCAGAGCCGCCGCCGGCGAGGTGCGCTTCGATGTCTTGCTTGCTGATGCGGCCGCCCGCGCCGGTGCCTTGCACCGTCGTGAGGTCGATGCCGTGCTCTTTCGCCATGCGGCGAACGAGCGGCGAGCTGTGAATGCGCGCGCCTTCGCGTGAGGGAGCGGCTTGCGCGGCGGGCGCTGGTGCAGCGGGTCTCGCAGCTGGCGGTGGTGGCGGAGCAGCCGCGGGCTTGGCAGCTTGTTGTGGCGCTGGAGCTTGTGCCGCAGCCTTCGCCGGTTCGGCGGCTTTCGCAGCAGGAGCGGGCGCCGGAGCCGGAGCTTGCGCCGCGCCGCCAGCGGCGTCAATCACGCCAACGACCGTCTGAATCGGCACCGTCTTGCCTTCGCCGACTTTGATTTCCTTGAGCACGCCCGCCGACGGCGACGGAATTTCCGCGTCGACCTTGTCGGTGGAGATTTCAAACAGTGGCTCGTCGCGCTCGACTTTGTCGCCGGGTTTTTTCAGCCACTTGGTGATGGTGCCTTCGAAAATGCTTTCGCCCATCTGGGGCATTACGATGTCAACGGCCATATTTCTTTTCCTCCGCAACCAGAGCGTTCAATAATCTTTCAAGAGGGGTTTGAACTCGACTCCATCCCCTTTTTCTCGAATACCAACAACCGTAGTGAGCGACGATCTGCAATTCATACCCGCGGCGCTCCAATCTCATACAGCCAACTTCCGGTCGATGACCGACGACGCCGTAAACCACTGCTTCGCGATCCTCAATATCCTTCATGCAAAAGCGGCACCCGTAGGGCTGATATTGCGACCTGAAACAGCCCATCGGAAGATGATTAAGATGCCACTCACCGAGGACTGACTCGCCGCGCCACAGCGTCGGAGTGATCGCAGGGGAATAGTATTCACCTTTCGCGAGTTGAAAGACTCTTTCGCCTTTGTCAAAAACCTTTCCGCAGGATGAGCACGATCCGACCACGCCTGCCCCTCAGTACTTCGCCAATTCTCGCGCCGCGTGCATAATCTTGTCCGTGTTCGGCAAGAAGTGCGCTTCGAGCGGCGGCGAGTACGGCACCGGCGTGTCGAGTGAAGTCACGCGAAACACCGGACCATCGAGATCGCCGAACGCTTTCTCGCACAGAATCGCCGCGATTTCGCCGGCGATGCCACCCGTCTTCGTGTCTTCGTGTACGACGAGCACGCGATTCGTCTTTTTCACCGACTTCAGAATCGTCTCTTCATCGAGTGGAAGCAAGGTGCGCAGGTCGATCACTTCGATCTCGATGCCTTCTTTCGCCAGCGCCTCAGCCGCTTCGAGCGAATTGTGCATCATCGCCGCGTAGGAGAGGATCGTCAGGTGCTTGCCTTCGCGCCGCACGGCAGCTTTGCCGATCGGCACGGTGTAATCTTCCGCCGGAAGCTCTTCCTTGATGCGGCGGTAGAGGTACTTGTGCTCGAAAAAGAGCACAGGGTTATTATCGCGCACCGCCGCTTTCAGCAAGCCTTTCGCGTCGTACGGTGTGGAGGGATAGATAACCTTCAGGCCCGGCGTGTGGACGAAATACATTTCGGGATTCGCCGAGTGGAACGGGCCGCCGTGAACCCCGCCGCCGGATGGTCCGCGCACGACGATCGGCGCGGGCGCGTTCCAGAGATAGTGGCCCTTGGCGACGAAATTTGTGAGCTGGTTGAACGCGCAGACGATGAAGTCGATGAACTGCATCTCGCAGATCGGGCGCAGGCCGAGATAGCTCATGCCGCACGCCGCGCCGATGATCGCGCTTTCGCTGATCGGCGTGTCGATGACGCGCTCCCAGCCGAATTTTGCGAGCAGGCCTTCGCTGGTTTTGAATGCGCCGCCGTAGACGCCGACGTCTTCGCCGATGACGACAACCGACGGATCGCGCTCCATCTCTTCGTACATCGCTTGCTTGATGGCCTCGAGGAAGGTGACTTGCGTGGGGCCGTCGTTTTTTCCGCCGTTCGCGTATGCGGTCGTTGCCGGAGCTGTGGAAGTTTTCGCCATGGGTTACCTCCGGCCTTTCTTTGCGGCGCTTTTGGCGACGGGTTTTTTCGAAGGCTTCGATTTCGCCGCGGGTTTCGCTTTCGGTGCTGATTTTCCAATAGCTTTTCCAACCATTGGCGCAGCGACTTTCGCGATGCTCTTCGCCTTGGGGCCGAGCATCTTGATGGCGGCTGCTTTCTTGGGTGCGGCGGATTTTTTCAATTTCGCGCCAGTCGCTTTTGCTTTTGCCGCTTTTGGCGAAGGCGTGATCACTTCTTCCGTCACGATTTCTTCCGGCGTTTCCGGCGAGAACTTTTCTTCAACTTCCTTGCGTTCTTCACTCTGCGCCGTATCGCCAAAGTGAATCGGCGCGGTGCCGCCCCCAGAGCCTTTGCCGCGGCCGAAACCCTCGACCTCCCAGCTCGCGTCGATACTCGCCTTCGGCGGCATCACTTCGGATTTGTCGCGCTCCCACTTCGCGCGAATCTTGTGGCAATCGTCGCCGGTGCAATAGACGCCCTTCTCCGCGAGCTCTGGCGGAGGCATCGGCGAACTCTCGGCGAAGTCGCGATCTTTCGAGAGGAGCGCGTCGAGCTTCGTCTGCATTTCTTTCTTCGTCGCGTCGTCGAGATAGCCCTTCTCGGTCAGAAAGTTCTCGTGAAGCAAAATTGGATCGCGCGCTTCCCAATACGCGCGCATATCTTTCGGTACGTACTCGGCGGGATCATGCTGCGCGTGCCCCATGCGGCGAAATGTTTTCGCCTCAATCAGGATCGGGCCTTCGCCATTGCGCGCGCGTTCGACGGCTTCTTTCGCCGTGGTGTAAACGTCGGCGACGTCGTTGCCATCGACAATGTAGCTGTCGATGCCGTACGCCTTCGCGCGGTCGGCAAGATTTTCGATCGGCACCTGGCGCTTTACCGGAGTCGAGTACGCCCAGCCGTTATTTTCGAGGATGAGAACGAACGGCGCTTTCTGCACGGCGGCGAAATTGAGGCCTTCGTGGAAGACACCGGTCGAGCTGCCGCCGTCGCCGATCCACGTCATCGCTACAATTTTTTGGCCGAGATAGCGGCCGGCCATCGCGACGCCGGTCATCACTGGGATGAGATCGCCGAGCATCGAGATCGGCGAAACGATGTGGAGATCTTCGAGGTCGCCGAAATGGCTGGTGCCGTCTTTCCCGAGCGTCGGCGAAGTGTACTTCGCCATGTGTTGCGTGAAAATATCGCGCGGCGGAACGCCTTTCACGAGCAGCGCCCCGATGTTGCGAATCATCGGCGCGAGCCAATCCTTTTTCTGGAGTGCGGAGGCGGTGCCGACCGAAACCGCTTCTTGTCCGAGGCTGGAGTACAGGCCGCCGACAATTTTGTTTTGGCGGAACAGCTTGACCATCGTGTCTTCGACGGCGCGGTTGAGCCGCATGTGGTAGTAAAGATCGAGATGCTGCTGCCGTGAGAGCTCGACGTTCTTCATTCTGTCTCCGGTGAGCAGGCGTTTTGCCTGGCTCACGGTTGTGCGAATCTCGTTGTGCGGCGCCGCGTCGCGCGATTGTTGACGCGCTACGCGTTCGCGTTACATTACGCCGGGACTGCGACCGGCTGCTGCGCTCGCTCAAAGCGCTCTAGCGCGGCGAATAATTCTTCGCGCGTCGGCTGCTGCGGCTCGCGTCCAAAAACCTCGCCAAAGTGTTCGACGAGCTTCGGCGCTGTTTCGTTCCGCTTCACCGCGCGCCCCAAAACTTTTTCGAGCGACGTCGCTTTGCGCTCAGTGATCCCGCACGGCACGATCAAATCGAAATAGCGCAGATCGGTCGCAACGTTGAACGCGAAACCGTGCGATGTGACCCAGCGGCTGATGTGCACGCCGATCGCGCCGATCTTTTCCGCTGCAGCTGCCTTCGACGCCTCAGAGCCCACCGCCAAATCGATCCAAGCTCCCGTCTTGCCTTCTTCGCGCCGCGCCGTAATCCCAAAATCCGCGCATGCACGAATCATCACTTCTTCCAGCATCCGCACATACCACACAACATCGCGCCGAATCGCCGCCAGCTGAATCACCGGATACCCGACGATCTGCCCCGGCCCGTGATACGTAATATCGCCGCCGCGGTTCGTCGCGTGAAACTCCACGCCCTTCTGCTCCAGCACTCGATCCGAAGCCAGCAAATTCTCGCGCTTGCCGCTGCGCCCCAGCGTAATCACGTGCGGATGCTCGCACAGCAGCAAAACATCGCCGATCGCGTCAGCCTTGCGCGCCGCAACGATCCGCTTTTGCAGCTCGAACGCATCGGCATACCCGATGAATCCGAGATCGACGATGAGACAAGTGCTCATGCTTCCAAAATCGCGAGCCAACAGTTCAGTCGCCGCATCGGTCCTGCTTTCGACTTTCAACCGTCGACAGCCAACTTCTTCAATCGCAAATCAAACGTTAATCTGCAACCCGCGCACGCTCGCAAACCCATCGCCCATCGCTTCCCACACCGTAGGATGCGCGTGGATCATCTCCATCATGTGATCGACCGTGCCCTCGAGATGCAACACCGCCGCCGCTTCCGCCAAAATTTCCGTCGCCAGCGGCCCGATGATGTGAACGCCGAGAATCTCGCCGTACTTTTCTTCCGACACAACCTTAATAAACCCGCCGTGGTTGCCGAGAATCGTCGCCTTGCTGTTGCCGACAAACGGAAACTTGCCGATCTTCACGGCATAGCCCGCTTCCTTCGCCTGCTTTTCCGTCAGCCCGATCGAACCAATCTGCGGCTCGCAATACGTGCAGTTCGGGATGCGCGTCTTCACGATCGGAGGCGGCTGCTTCCCCGCGATGTGCGTCACGGCGGCGATGCCTTCCATGCCTGCAGCGTGCGCCAGTTGCGGCAATCCGGCAACGATGTCGCCGATCGCGTACAAGCCCGGCTCGTCGGTCTCCATATAAGGACCAACGGTCACGAATCCGCGATCCAGCTTCGCCTTCGATTTCTCGAGCCCGCAGCCATCCGTCATCGGCTTGCGGCCGACGGCGAGCAGCAGCTTCTCCGCCTGCATCGTCTGCGTCTTGCCGTCCTTATCCTTAAACGTAACCGTGACGCCCTTCGCGTCCTTCTTCACCGACTGCACCATGCTCGAAGTGAAAATCTGAATATTCTTCTTGCGATAAGTTTTATCGAGCTCCGCCGAAATTTCTTCGTCCTCCACCGGCACGACGCGCGGCAGCGCTTCCAGAATCGTCACCTGCGTGCCAAACGAGTTATAAATCGACGCGAACTCCACGCCCACCGCGCCGGCGCCGACGATGATCAGCGACTTCGGAATCGACGGCAGCTCCAGAATCGACCGGTTCGTCAAAATTTGTTTGTGATCCGGTTCGATGCCCGGCAGCGAACGCGCTTCCGATCCGCTGATCAGCAAAACGTTCGACGCTTCGATCATCGTCTTCTTGCCGTCTTTTTCGACGCTGACCTTACCGGGTCCTTCATAGCGGCCCCAGCCCTGCACCCACTCCACTTTATTTTTCTTGAAAAGAAATTCGATGCCCTTCGCGTGCTTCTTCACGATCTTTTCTTTGCGCGCGATTATGTTGGCCCAATTGATTTTCAGGCCGCTGACCTCGAAGCCCAGCTCCGCGCCATTTTTAAAGTGATCGTAAACCTCGGCGTGATGCAGCAGCACTTTGGTGGGAATGCACCCGACGTGCAAACACGTGCCGCCCAGGAAGGGATCTTTCTCGACAACAATCGTCTTCAGTCCAAGCTCGCCGGCGCGGATCGCGGCAATGTAGCCGCCCGGACCGCTACCGATAATCGCCACATCGTACTTAGCCACGCGCACTCTCCTTCACGCTCGCCCGAAATCTGTTTTGCGAAATCTGAAATCGATGTTGATTGGATGGCAGTCGACCCGCTCGCGATTCGCCAAGCGTGCGAGCAGAATCTTCGGATCTGGGAAAAAGTCGCGAGCGTCTACCCAACGCCAGCGGCCACGTCCCGCCAAACCTTAAATTTTAGCAGCCACCCCACCCCGCCGCAACTTGCCCAATCTGCGCCAGTTTCCACTCATTCGCCCAGCCAATATGGCCCGATTTTCGCGTTTTGGCCGCAACCGGCCCCGCTCGAATCGCCCCCACTCCCGTCCTGTCATCCCGAACGGAGCGAGTCCGACGCTTTTCTTCGTGGTCGCTGGTGTGAACGCGTCGGCTCGCGGAGTGGAGGGATTCTCTTTGATGTGTCCATCGTCACCAGTTCCTGCTAACGCTCCCGTTAGTCGCAACTCCGAACATCACGCGCGAAACGAATTTCCCTTTCCTACCGTCCATGACACTGCGAAACTAACTCCGCCGCATCTGTAATCGTTTTCTCGATCGGATATCGGCGTGCATCCTATCTCGGGTGAAGAATGAACCGATCTTCCAAGTCGAAGTCATTGGTCGCGCTGCTCGCGGGAACGTCTCTCGCTCTGGCAATCGTCGCAACTGCCGCGGCACGGCGACCTCAGGAACAACAGAAACCTGCCACCGCTGCCGCGCCGGCCGCGGCGCCCAATCCCCCCAAGCCACTCAAAAAACAGCGCCGGCCGCCTCCCGCGGCTGATGCCACAGTGGAACGCGGACACACGCAGTTCACGGCGTCGTGCGGTTTCTGCCATGGTGCCGATGCCACGGGCGCTCGAGGCCCCGATTTGTTGCGCTCTCCGATCGTTGCGCACGACGTGAAAGGAAACATGATCGGGGACGTCGTGCACAATGGCCGGCCCGACAAGGGCATGCCGGCGCTGCCGCTTACCGATGATCAAATCGCGGATATCGCCGCGTATCTGCACTGGCGCATCGCCGAGGGACTTTCATCTTCCGAAGTACCCCAAGGTTATCCTGCCGAGAAACTGCTGACCGGAAACGCGCAAGCCGGCAAAGCGTTTTTTGAAGGTCCGGGCGGCTGCACGAATTGCCACTCCGCAACAGGAGATCTTGCGAACGTGTCCGGAAAATATTCCGCAGTCGATCTCGAAGCGCAAATGCTCTATCCCGAGGGAAAATTTAAATCCGCCAAAGTGACGCTTGCTTCCGGCGCAGTGGTCGAAGGGGCGCTTCAGCACCTCGACGAATTTTCCGTGTCGGTCACCGACGCAAACGGTTGGTACCACGCGTATCCGCGCAACGAAGTGAAGGTGGAAGTGACAGACAAACTCGCCGCGCATCGCGCGCTGCTCGATAAGCTGACGCAAAAACAGATGCACGATTTGTTCGCCTATGTGCACACCCTCGAAAAGGAGGAGGGCCAATGAGCGTGCTACGAAATCGAAATGCCAATCACCAAGCCGTGCGCAGGCAACAGCTAGGCGGGTCGTCAATTCTTGCCAACATCATTCGTGCTGCGAGCGTGTTGCTGCTTCTCGTTGCAATGCGCACACCTTCGCTCAGCGCGCAGGGGCTTGATCCCGCGGCCTTGCTTCAGAAGCAAGCAACGGACACGTGGCCCACGTACAACGGCGATTACTCGGGCAAACGCTTTTCGCCGCTCGATCAGATCAACGTCGACAACGTGAACCAACTCACGCTCGCTTGGATTTACCGCACGCACGGGCAGGCGATCAAGGCGTCTTCGCTGGAAGTGAACGGTATCTTGTATTTCACGGTCCCCGACAACGTCTATGCAATCGACGCGCGATTCGGGCAGCCCATCTGGCACTTCGAGCGCAAAGTCTCGGGCGATCACATCGGCCATCGCGGTGTTGCGATGCTCAAAGACAAACTCTATTTCACGACATCGGACGCGCATCTGCTTTGCCTGAACGCGAAAGACGGAAAACTCATCTGGGACGTCGTTCTCACCGACGACAAGCTCGGATATTTCGCGACGATGGCGCCGCTCGTGATTCGCGATCACATCATTGCCGGCGTTTCCGGGGACTCCACTGACATTCGCGGCGTGCTCACTTCCGTCGATCCAGACACGGGCAAAGTGCAATGGCGCTGGTACACCGAACCCGACCCCGGTCAGCCGGGATCGGAAACCTGGCCCGACACCGACTCGCTTTTGCACGGTGGCGGCATGACGTGGATGACCGGCACGTACGATCCCGAGCTGAATCTTTTGTATTGGGGCACGGGCAATCCGAATCCGGTGCTCGTGGGAGATCGCCGCCTGGGCGATAACCTTTATACCTGCTCGATCGTTGCGCTCAACCCCGACACGGGAAAATTGCAGTGGGCGTTTCAGCCTTCGCCGCACGACCTTCACGATTGGGACGCGGTGCAGACGCCAGTTCTTTTCGACGAGGCGTACAAAGGAAAGCAACGCAAATTGCTGGCGCAGGCGAGCCGCAACGGATTTTATTTCCTGCTCGATCGCACAACCGGCGAACACTTGGCGACGAGCGAGTTCATCGATCAAACCTGGGCGAGCGGCGTGGATAAGAAAGGGCGGCCAATCGCGAAACCGGAAGCGACGCCGAGCCCAGACGGTGCACTCGTTGAGCCGGGTTCCGACGGCGCGACGAACTGGATGTCGCCGAGCTTCGATCCGCAGACCGGGTTGTTTTATGTGATGGCGCGGCGAATCATCAGCGTTTACTACCGCACGGTGGAAGGCCAAGTCGAAGGGTGGGGCGGGCGCGATCGCAACCTATATATGGACTCGACGCTGCGCGCGCTCGATTATCGAACCGGCAAGATTGTCTGGAATCACGAACTCGGCGAAGGCGAAGACACCGCGGGAATTCTGACGACCGCGGGACATCTGCTTTTTACCGCGGATCATTTGAACAATTTGCTGGCGCTCGATCCTGCGACGGGAAACACATTGTGGCATCTCAACGTTGGCGACCACGTCGTTGCTGGACCGATGACGTATGAACTCACGGGGCGGCAATACATCATCGTGCCAGTGGGCGACACGATGTACGCGTTTTCGCTGCCGGAAAAAACCGACGCGAAGAAAAAGTAGACACGCGAATTAAAATTCGTCGTCTTTTGTTACGAGCAGAAGCAAGACAATTCCTACAACTGCGAACATACGGAATGCCGCTTCTTGGCCATTCCATGTTTGCGACTGCCACATCAGAAACCATTCGGCGCCTATTGTTAAAAACGCGACGAACCACATGAGCAGACTCAGCGTGAGCCCAGCGATCGCTATGTTTTTTGCTCGATGAAATTCCGCGGCCGGCGCTTTCAGGTTGCGCGCGAGCTTAATGCCGCCCCACCAGCACAGAATCATGGTGAGCGATTCCCACGCGATGACCGCGACGTAGAAGAGTGTGTGGATCGATGGCGTGTTGATGGCGCGCCACATGCCGCTGTTGTTCGGGAATGTGGAATCCATCATCAGCACGTGGCGGATGAACTGGAAATTGGAATTGTAGTCGGTGGTGTTGTTGAGGACGACGAGCGTGTAATAGAGCGCGACCGCGAAGACGAGCAGTGTTTTTGAGGCGCGGAGAGTCACGGCTTCCTGCTTTTTGCGTCGTCGATGAACGTCTGGAAATATTTCGTCAGCGCGTGAAGCGTGGCTTCGTCGTAATTCGGGAAGCCGTCCATCTGTGCGTTTGGATTTTTCGACTTCGGGTCGTGGATATACGCGGCGAAATAATCGGGTGATGCTTGCGCCCACGTGGCGAGCACACCCCAGGGCCGCTTCGCCTTCGTCCCACCTTCGTCACCGCTGTTGTGACACCGGAAGCAATTTTGTTGCGCGATGCGGTAGCCGTCCTGTACTTCGCGCGAAACTGCGCCGGGCATCCGCGGGCGAATCGGGTGGAAGACGACCGCTTCGGTGCGGACATCGAGGCGCACAACGCCCCACGGAATTTGCGGTTCGTCTTCGTGCGACAAAATCTTGAAGCTTGGCTTGAAATCGGGCGACGAAATCAGATACGGCCCCATGTCGGCGCCGCTTTCGTGAAATTTCGGCCAGTCGGTAGGATCTTTGCCGTCGATTTTCAGGACGAGCACCGGATGATGCGCGGTCATGTAAGCCTGTGGGAAGTGCGCTTCATATTCGTCGCGACAGATCGCGACGACGAGTTCGGACTGTGGTTTTGCGGTGAGCGCCCGGACGAGTTCATTGAGAGCGACGCCACTGATTTGCGTCGGGCCGCGAAAATTTGCGTCGTTGGTGACGGTGTAGCTGACTTGCGGCAGCGCTTGAAGTTGTTCGCGCGTGATGTAGCGCGTGGAGTGTGGCGCTACGCCGTAGAGATCCCCGCCAATCTCGAGGTCGGATGACGACGTGCGTCGCATGGAAAGGCGCGCGGATAGAGGCTTTGGTGAATTCGCATTCTGAACGGTCGCCTTTTCCGTGAGAGGCACTTGCATCGACGGCCGATTTTGCGTGAACAGTACGCCGAAGCACAGCGCGGCCGCGAGTCGGGAGCTCTTCATGGGGGACATGCTAGCTCACGAGTCGATTTTCTTCACAACGAATTGCGGCCGATTGCGGCGCGTCTCTGGGAAGCATCGTTGGGAACGTCGTTGCGGTTACAATACGCGCGTGAACTCTGCGCTGACTCCATTCGCTCAATTGCATGCGGCGCTGCAATCGGGCGAGATCACTCCGCTCGATGCTGTCGAGCAACATCTCGCACGCGCGAACTCCAATTCTGGGCACAACGTTTACATCACGCTCGATCGCGAAGGCGCGTTACGCGATGCGGACTATCTCACGCGCCAATTTGCTGGCCGGGCGAAACCTGCGTTGTACGGACTTCCCGTTTCTTTGAAAGATTGTTTCGACCTAGCCGGGTTGGTGACGACAGCGGGGACGCGATTTTACGCGCAGCACAATCAGCCAGCTCGTATCGACTCGGCAGTCGCGATGCGATTGAAAGAACAGGGCGCGGTGATTGTCGGCAAGACGCATTTGCATCCGCTGGCGTACGGAATCACGGGAGAAAATCCGGATTATGGCGACGAAACGCAGCCGAGCGATGCGAAATTGCTTACAGGTGGATCATCGAGCGGTGCCGCAGCGAGCGTGCAGGAAGGCTCCGCGGCTGCGGCGATCGGCACGGATACAGGCGGATCGGTGCGCGTTCCGGCGGCGCTATGCGGCCTTGCGGGATTTCGCGCGTCACTCGAACTCGCGCATGAACGCGATCTTTGGCGCGGCGGCGTCCATTTGTCACCAATGTTCGATACGCTCGGCTGGCTCTTTCGCGATTTGAGCGATGGGCCGCTGCTGGCGAGCGCGCTGTTTGGCCTCGCAATTCCACAGTCGGTTACAGATCGCGCTGCTTCCGCTCGCGCTGGTGAAAAGGTTCGCATCGGTGTTGTGTCGTCGGAATCTGTCAACGATGCGGAGCCAGTGGTGATGCAGGGATTTTCGCATTGGCAGGAACGGCTGCGTGACGCCGGTGCGGAGTTAATCACGTTTGAATCGTCGTGGTGGCGCGAGGCGTGGAACATTTACGCGCCGATTCAGGCGTACGAGGCGTCGACGATACATGCTCGGGCGACTCGCGGCGACTATTCGTGTTTCGAGCCGAGGATTGCGGAGCGACTGGCGTGGGGCGCGTCCATGACCGTCGAAAAGCTGGAGCCATCGATCGCGAGCATGGTCGCGTTTCGCAAGCGGACGGAAACGTTACTGCGCGAGTTTGATTTTGTGATGGCGCCTTGCGCTCCGGTGGCTCGGTTGGTAGCTGGAGCCGATCACACGAATGCGCGGAAGGCGATCTTGAGTTACACGACGCCGATGAGTCTGGCCGGGGCGCCGGTCGTTACGCTGCCCGCGGCGGGCGGGGCTGGAGTGCAGTTGGCAGCGGCGCGAGGGGCGGATGCGCGGCTGCTGGCGTTTGCGTCGCGGTTCGGCGGCTGAGATTTCTGCCGGCTAATGGGCAGGTCCCGTTTTGGGACGGTCTGGGTATACCCCCCACCATGTTTTTTGAAGAGTGCGCAAGGTGTTTGTTTCCAGAGGCTTGCAGCCTTCCATTTTTAGGAGTGCGCAAGTTGTTTGAATTGACGGCGTTGCGGAGACGTGAAAGCGGAACGACGATGCTTGGAAATGGTCGCTTTATTACCTAAGAGATATAGTACCACGGATATAACTGTTTGTCAAGAGTGATTTGGGGTTGGGCGGGTGAGCCGGAGCAGTTTTGCGGAGATGGGGGGACCGTTCGAATCTCGGGGCGAGGATGTGCTACGTCCGCGCCAGGAATGCGGGGGCGATCGACCTCGGTGATGTTGAGTCTAAACCCCGCGATCTGGGAAGCGATCGCGGCTACAGGGTGGTCGTTATGGTGTCGGTGGGGTTGAGTCTAAACCCGCAGCCTGGAAGTGTCCAGTCCCAAGACATGCTTTACATTTAGTCCCAAGACATCCTTTACACTGCGGGGCGGGATTGGCTCCAGTGCTCGATGATGGTCGAGCACTGGAGCCGCAGGTCGATTTCGCGGAACAGGGTGGCGCAGTAGTAG
>DASXPD010000123.1:0-18693 GCA_036493835.1 Candidatus Acidiferrum sp.
CAGGAATCACGGAGACGGTACGCACCGGGCTGCAACTTCTCGTGGCGTCGAACGCGTATGATCGGGTGCGGCAGATGCGAGGAAAGGTTCGATTCTCGCTCAGTTGGAAGAAGCTCAAAGGCGATCGATGATGCGTTGATGGCACTGTATTACGTCGGCACCCAAGCGCTTCATCTAACTCGAATCGGATTTCTGTTGGCAATTGAAAGTCCGGCATAAAGCGAAACGCCCCGGCTTCGAAATCGAAGACGGGGCGTTTGCGTTTGCTTTAAGTTGTTATTGAACGGATCTCATTGATAGGGGACGTAGCGCCACATATCGTTGAGGTAGCCGCTGCCGGTCGTGTGGGTTGCGTCGTTGCCTTCGCCACCAAAGAGCCAGAAGCGGTTATTGTGATCGAGCCATGAGGTTGCCGCGCTACGGCCGCCTGGCGTGTCGGTGACGTGAGTTTTCCAGGGCCTTAACTCATCCCCGTATGAACCGCTCTGTGCACCGGTGTTGGAACCCTTGACCCACGTCCAAGTGCCGAGCTGGCCCGGGGTTGAGTTCGGGGTGTAGACCCACAAGTCGTTGAGTGCGCCATTTCCGTTTGTGCCGGTGGAATCAAGACCCCAACCGCCGAAGAGCCAGAGGCTGCCGTTTGAGTCGATCCACGCACCCGGAGACCAGCGCGACCCTGGGACGGCGCCTGCTTCGGAAATCGGTGTGCACGATACGACATCGTTTCCGAGCGAGGTATCGCCAACTGCCAAGCCGCACGAGCCGGCCGCAGTCGTGGTGGCCGCGGAGCCAACTACCTGTTGAGTGGGGTACACCCCGGTCTGGTTGGCGACATTGGAGCCCGCTACCCAAGTCCACTTCGCGCTTGCGATGTTGTACATCCACAGATCGTTCAAGATGCCATTGCCATTGTCGGTGCCGCTTTTGTCTTCGCCTTCTCCGCCAAACAGCCAGAGATTGCCGTTCGCGTCGGCCCAGCCGGCTGCTTCCTGGCGACCACCGGGCATGTTTGTGGTTGCGGCGACACCTTGAGTACCGTATATGCCGTTCAGGTTTCTGGTGTTCGTGACTCCGCCGGAAACCCAAACCCAGTGACCACTGGTGTACTCCCAGAGATCGTTCAGGTACCCGAGGTGACCGAGGCTATCGGCACCCGAACCGCCGAATAGCCAGAAGTTTCCGGAGGCATCGGTCCAGGTAACGGCGTTGGTACGCGCGCCGGGGACCAGTGTGCCGCCCGTATAAACGCCGGCCTGATCAGTTGCCCCGCTCCCGCTCACGAGAACCCAAGTTCCCTCTGTAGCCGTGTAGTTGTTTCCATTAAATGCGGTGGTGTCGTACTCCCAAAAGTCGTTCAGGAAACTTCCACCGTCGGAGCCGCCAAACATCCACAAGTTCCCAGCGGTGTCGGTCCAGGTTGCTACACCCAAGCGAGCTCCCGGGAATACCGTCCCGGAGTAGCTGCCGGGTTGCAGTTCGAGCTTAGCGTTTGCCTGGATAGCCGCGCCGTTGGTCGTGTCGTAGCCTCCGACCAGCTGCCACTGGCAGCCATCGAGGAAGGTAACGCAAACCCACATGTCGTTCATGGGAAATTCTTGAGTGTCGGGAGGCGTGCCACCGCTTAATTCAAAGCCAGTGCCGCCAAAGAGGAAGAGGTTCCCGAATCGATCTGTCCAGCCTGCCGCACCATAGCGCGTACCTGGAGTGTTGGTCAGCGGATTTGGAGTCGTGGTCGGTGCAGAAGGGGGAAACTGGCCGTATTGAGGCAAGCCCGTTGCACCCGCCGTCTTTCCGCCATCGATCCAAGTCCAGTCGTCATGACCGCAATCGATGAGAATGTCCTTCACATCACCCGTCACAATACCGGTGTAATCCCATAGCGTGCAAAACGCGTTCTGGGAGCTCGCGGCGTGGAAGACCGAGACTAGATAGTGGTCGTTGAGCGCTTCCGGGGTCGTGAAACGGAAGCCACCATTGTTGTTTGCGATATAGGTGTTTCCCAAGTTGTTTTGAAGCTGGAAGCTGCTGTCGGTAAGGGCAAGGTTGATTGAACTCGGCAGCGTTGGAGTTCTTCCGGCGAGGCCCACAACTTGACCTTCGATGTTGAAAGTCACAGCCGCGCAATTGATCGCCACGGTGTTGACGTTTCCGGTCGCGGTTCCCGCGCCCGTGCCCGTTTGAACGGAGCAGCTTTGCGCCGGAGAACCGGGTTGCGAGAAGACAGTTACGGCATACGCGGTGCCAGTGGAAAGCTGATTCTTGAAAGTGAAAGCACCATTCGCCGTAATCGAGAGATTGTCACCGTTGTTGTCTTGCAGAACCAGGCCGGTTCCAACCAGACCCGTAACATTGCCACCGATCGTGAAACTGTCAGCGCAAGCCACCGCGATTCCCGTCACGTTGGCGGTCGCAATGCCCGATCCCTTCGTGACCACGCAAAGCTCAACCGGGCCGGTGGGTTGGGACAAAACTGTGACGGCATACGCGCCGTTGACCGGGGTCTTGAATGTGTACGAACCATTTGCGGTAACCGTCAGGCTGTCGCCCCCATTGTCTTGAAGAACCAATGGTGCGCCCGTGTGCGAACTGTCGATGCCAGTGACCTTAACGCCGACCGTGGCGTTTACGGCGGCGGTTGTGCAGGTGACGGTAACTGTCGAAACGTTGGCGGTAGCGTTGCCGCTACCGCCAGTAACGGCGCAGCTCTGTGCGGGATTCGTCGGCTGAGATGCGACTGATACGACATAAGCGCCGCCGCTGGTCACGCCCGTCGGAAACACAAAGGGACCCGACGCGGTGATCGTCAGGTTATCGGCGCCGTTGTCTTGGAGCACCAGGCCCGAGCCGGACAAGCCGGTGACCGTGCCGCCGATCGTGAATCCTGTACCGGTGCCGGAGCCGCCGGTTGAGGTCGAGCTCTGTGGCAAGCCGCTGCATGCCGCCATCGCGAGCGCTGCGACAAGCATCTGCAATCCGAAAGTCGATTTCAGCCCAAACTTCATAGTGTCGTGCTCCTTCAGGCGTCGCAGCAAGTTCAGGCACCCTCTGGGTGACTTCCAGCCGCGACGAATTCACAAAAGTCTCATCCGCGATCAGGCGGTTTGACACACCCGTAGTGACCATCGCGAAAACGCGATGCCGGGCCGCGGGTTAACAGCGAGGATCTTCCGCAGGACACCTGAGGTATGCAGGAGTGAGGATAAGTTTGAGTAGCTACAGAGGCAATTACTTTTGCCGCCTATCGTGTTCAGCTGAGCAATTGCCCGTAGGTACAGGTAGGCGGCGGTGGGTTCATAACGCCGTGACTTGGCTAAACTTATATTTAGCGACTACGCCCTGAAGGTGGCTCTGGGGGCGTTTGTTGTGCGGCGACATAATATCCCTGGCGCGTCTTAACGGTAACCGATGGGCGGTTCACGCGGACTTCGACCTTGTGATACGGGGCAGCGGAATGCATTGCTCGCGGTACGTAAGCGAGCGTGTACTCGTGCCGGGCTTCCTCAGTGATTTGCGCGTACATCGATTCGATTTTCGCGCCGTTCGCGGCGTAGTAAATGTCGCCGCCAGAGTCGTTCGAATAACTGGTGAGGCGCTGGAATTTGCCCTTCATCAGGCTAGATCCGACGGCGAGGCTATAGACCGAGATGTTGTCATGAAGGAGCGCTTGCAGCGAGTCTTGATACGTGAAGCGATTGAATTGGGGGCCGTTTACGCCGTCGGAGACGACGAGGATGATTTTGCGCCGGGCGAGGCCGCGGTCGTGGAGCAGTTCGGCGGCGGAATGGATTGCATCGTCGAGCGCTTTGGTGGGGCGCGCGCCGGATTTGATGGGGACGTTCATCGGAGGCTCGCCGACGCCAAGAGCGCGGTCCGAGGCTGTGCTGGCTGCTGGTTGCGACTTGGACTTGGTTCGCTCGCTGCGAGCCTGGATGCGGACGAGGTCGGCCCAGATTTTGTCGAGGTCGCTGGTGAATTTTTCGCCGGGGTAAAACTCGAGATCGAAGCGGCAGACGATGACTTCGTCGTTTGCGCTGATGCCAGCGGTGATGGCGCGGAGTGTCGGAGCCATCTGTGCGGCGTCTTTGGATTTTAAATCGTCATCGATGAGGACGACGAGGGAGAGTGGGAAGGCTTCTTCGGTGAAGACGTCGATGGATTGCTCAACGTCGTTGTCGAAGATGCGGAACTCGGATTCTCGGAGGTCGGGGACGAGGTCGCCGTATTGGTTTTTTACGGTGACGGGCAAAACGACCAAGTCGGAGTTGACTGAGATTTTATTTTGAGCGTCGGACTGTGGCGCGGTCGACGAACTCGAAGACGGCGAGACGGGCGCCGGGGCTGGAGCTGATTGGGCAAACAGGCAGTTCGCGGCAAAGAACACCATGAACAGGCGGCGTAGCATGAACTTGATCCCCGAGGACATTGATTATACTCAGACGCGGAATGCGGGGGAAACGTGGCTTGGTAATTGGCGGGCTGATGCCTGCCTTGGTTACTTCAGTGAATACGTTTGGCTATCGTGGGTTTGAAGCAGAACAATAGGTCGACATGAAGCGAGCGGTTACGTCTTTCAGCTCATCGTCGAGTATCGACGTAGCTTGCTCTGCGATGACGGCTGGAACGCCATAAGCCGCTTGAGCAATTCCACCCGTGATGCAGGCGAGTGTATCACTGTCTCCTCCGAGCGATATTGCATTTCGGATGGCGTCTTCAAAAGACGTCGATTCCAGGAAGCAGACGATCGCCTGAGGAACAGTGCGTTGGCATGACTCGTTGAATTCGTAGGTAGGTCGAATCTCGTCGACGCTTTGGGACAAGTCGTAGCCGAACGTCTTAGTCGTGTATTCCTTGATGTCAGCCTTGGTTGAGCCGGCCCTCGCCAGAAAAATGGCGGCGGCCGTTGCTTGGGCGCCCTTGAGGCCTTCCGAGTGATTGTGCGTTAGGGCTGTGTATTCGGCCGCTTGGTTCAGCACTTCGTCGAGCGTGTTATACGCAAATCCGACCGCGCTGATCCGCATGGCGGCGCCGTTGCCCCAGCTGTTGTAAGGTTGGCCTTCAGGAGTCATCGCCCAACGGTGAAAGAAGTTCCCATAGCCTGCGCCTGGATAGCGCCGATAGTAGGCCCTCATTAATAAGGAATAATCGGCGCCGGTCAAAATCGATTCGGCCAAGGCCACGGTCAGGACAGTGTCGTCGGTGAAGAAGCACTTGGGACTAAACAGATCGAACTGTTTGGTCTTGATGTTGTCCCACTCGTAGACCGATCCGATGATGTCGCCGGCTATCGCGCCGATCATTTGAATCTTCCTTCGGCGGTGCTGCGACGCCGCTTCACTGTGCTACTTCGCCATGCTACTTCGCCATGCTACTTCGCCACGACTTCCAGTTTTGCCGTCGTTACGTCGACTGAATTGCCACCGACCATGAGTGTAAAAGTTCCCGGCTCGACGACGCGGTGCATGTCGCGATTCAGGAACGAGAGTTCATCGGGGCCGAGGGTGAACTCGACTGTTTTTGTTTCGCCGGGATTTAGCGAGACGCGGTGGAAGCCGCGGAGTTCCTTCACGGGGCGCGTGACGGAGCTGATTTCGTCGCGGATGTAGAGTTGGGCGACTTCGTCGCCGCGGACGGAGCCGGTGTTTGTGATGTCGGCCGTGACGGTGGTCCGGCCTTGCGGACCGATTGAGTCGGGCGTGGCGTGGACGTTTGAATACTTAAAGTTGGCGTAGCTGAGGCCCCAGCCGAAAGGGAAGAGCGGGAGCGTGCTGCTGTCGAGGTATTCGCGTTTGCCGGATGGCTTTTGGTAGTAGTACACGGGGAGCTGGCCGACGGAGCGCGGAATCGTGACGGGCAATTTTGCGCCGGGATTGTAATCGCCGAAGATTACGTCGGCAATGGCGGCGCCGCCTTCCTGGCCGAGATACCAGCCGTCGAGAATGGCGGGAACGTGCTCGGCGATGTAGTTGATCGTGTTGGGGCTGCCGTGTTGCAGGAAGACGACGGTCGGCTTGCCGGTGGCGAGGACGGCTTTCACCAAGTCGTCTTGATTGCCGTAAAGATCGAGGCTGGTGCGATCGCCGGGATGATTGACGGCCCAGGCTTCGCGCGAGGTTTGCTCGTTTCCGCCGAGAGCGAGAAGGACGATGTCTGCTTTCGCGGCGACTTTGGCGGCTTCTTCGATGCGCTTGGCGTTGAGGGCGGGGTCGCCGAGGACGACTTTGTCGGCGTCCCAGTCGGGATCGGTCTCGGTGATTTTGCAGCCGAGTGCATATGAAATTTCGGCGGAGCTGCCGACTTTGGTTTTGATGGCTTGGAGGAAGCTAACGCCGCGGCCGGGCTGGTTGCTATAGCCGCCGAGGTGGAGTTCGTTGGCATTGGGGCCGATGACGGCGATTCGTTTGTACTTTCCTTTGGCGAGCGGGAGCAGATTGTTCTCGTTCTTGAGCAGGATGATGGATTCGTGGGCGGCTTTCAGCGCGATCGCCTGATGCTCGGGGCTGTTGGTGATTTTTTCGGCGTAATCGGCGTTCGAATAGGGATCTTCGAACATGCCGGCCAGGAATTTTGCGCGGAGCATACGGGTGACGGAGACGTCGATGTCGGATTCGGAGATTTTGCCGGCTTTTACCTGGTCGACGAGCGTGCCGTAGGTCTGGTTGAAGGGGAGTTCGATGTCGACGCCTGATTCGAACGCGACGCGCGCGGCCTCTTCCTGGTTGGCGACGATGTGGTGGACAGTGCGCAATTCTTGCGGGCCGAAATAATCGGACGTGATTAACCCTGTAAAACCCCATTCGCCGCGGAGAACGTCGAGCATTAAGTGTTTGTTGCTGTGATTGGGGATGCCGTCGATTTCGTTGTAGGAAGGCATCACGGTGGCGACGTTCGCTTCTTTCACAGCGGCTTCGAAGGGCTTGAGCCAATATTCGCGGATGACGCGCTCGCTGTAGAGCGCTGGGCCGACGTTGGTGCCGCTTTCGGGCTGGCCGTGGACGGCGAAATGTTTTGCGGTAGCCATCACGTGCGATTTGTCGAGGCGCGGCTCGGGGCCTTGGAAGCTGGCGCCTTGGTAGCCGGTGATTGCGGCGACGCCGAGGCGCGAGACGAGATAGGGATCTTCGCCGTAGGTTTCTTCGGTGCGGCCCCAGCGCGGGTCGCGATCGAGGTCGAGGACCGGCGCGAGGCACTGCTGAATTCCGCGGGCGCGGGCCTCGGCGGCAGTCGCGGTGAAAATTTCGTGGAGCAGAGCGGGATCCCACGTTGAGGCGAGCGCGATCGCTGTGGGGTACGACGTGCCTTTGGGCGCGACATGGCCGTGGAGGCACTCGTCGTGGAAGAGGACGGGAATTCCCAGGCGCGTGTTTTCTTTCACCCACTTTTGGATGGAGTTTGTGAATTCGACCATTACGCGGGGGTCGCGATGTTCGCTTGGGCGTGAGATTTCGCCGAGGCCGTTTTTCAGGAGGGTGGCGGCGTGGTCGGGCAGGAAATTGCCCTTGTCGTCGACGAAGAGCATGTTGGGGTCGGAGAAGAATGATTTATTCTCCCAGGCGCCTTCGAGCTGGGCGACTTTTTCGTCGAGGGTCATGCGGGAGAGGAGGTCGGCGATGCGCTGTTCGACGGGGAGCTTGGCGTCGCGATAGGGCGGCGCGCTTGGCGTGGCTTGCTGCTGCGCTTGCGCTGTGGCGATACGCGCGTTCCACGCGACGGCAGCCGTGATCGCCAACACCAACGCCATGCACGCGCTAAATCGGAAGAAAAGGCGCACTCCGCCCTCCATCTAATATTTCTATGCTTGCAATCCAAAAACTGCGTGGTACCATACCACGGCCGTTAACGTACACGGTAAGAGATTTTTACAATTTATTTTTGCCTTCCCTGGCGTGCCCGGGGAGGTGCTTTGGATTTTAGGGTTAAGAGTTGATGCCGGCTGTGCTGTCGTGAGAGCGAACGAGAATCGCTCAGGGGCCCGATCCCAACCTTATCGGAAGCCATTGTTGGGAGTCATAGGTTACAACCATGCCCGGCCACGTTCTCGGCATTGATATTGGAACCGGTGGAACTCGCGCGCTGATCATTCGCGCGGATGGTCGTATCGTGGCGTCCGCGACCGAGGAGCACGAGCCGTTTGCGTCGCCGAAAATTGGGTGGGCGGAGCAGCGTCCCGAGGATTGGTGGCGCGCTGCGGGCGTTGCCGTGCGCAAGGCGCTCACGCAGAGCGGGCTCAAGAGCGACGAAATCGCGTGCGTCGGATTTTCGGGGCAGATGCATGGCGCGGTCATGCTGGATGCGAACGGCGATGTGGTTCGGCCTGCGCTGATCTGGTGCGACGTTCGAACGGAGTCGCAGTGCGAGGAATTGAATCGGAAGATCGGCGCTGAGAAGCTAATTCAGCTTACTTGCAATCCGGCGCTGCCGAATTTCACCCTGACGAAATTTCTGTGGGTTCGCGAAAACGAGCCGGAGAATTGGAAGCGCGTTCGGTCGGTGATGCTGCCGAAGGACTACGTTCGATTTCGGCTGACGGGTGAGCGCGCGATCGACGTTGCTGACGCGTCCGGTACGCTGATGCTCGACGTGGCGAAGCGGGCGTGGTCGCAAGAAGTTTTGCAGGCGGCTGAAATTGATGCGGCGTTGCTGCCGCGGGTGTTCGAATCGCCCGATGTTTGCGGCAAAGTTTCTGCGGAAGGCGCGAAGGCGACGGGGCTCGCTGTTGGTACGCCCGTCGTAGCGGGCGCGGGTGATCAGGCTGCCGGTGCGACAGGAATGGGCATCGTTGTTCCCGGCGCGGTCAGCGCAACGATCGGCACGTCTGGCGTTGTGTTTGCCGCTACGGATCGGCCTGCGCTTGATCCTCGCGGGCGCCTCCATACGTTTTGCCATGCGGTTCCGGGGCGCTGGCATGTGATGGGCGTGACCCAGGCTGCGGGCTTGTCGCTGCGGTGGTTCCGCGACAACTTCATGTCGGCAGCCGAAAAATCCGGCGCCACCGACCCCTACGACACTCTCACTGCCGAAGCGGCGACGGCTCCCGCGGGTTCCGACGGCCTCCTCTGGACTCCATATTTGATGGGCGAGCGCACGCCTCATCTCGATGGCAATGCTCGCGGCGCGTTGGTCGGGCTTACCGCCTCGCACAAACGTGCTCATGTGGTTCGCGCGATTCTTGAAGGCGTTGCGTACAGCCTCAAAGACACCTTCACAATTTTTGGC
Organism: Candidatus Acidiferrum sp.; assembly: GCA_036493835.1. Classification (GTDB taxonomy): domain Bacteria; phylum Acidobacteriota; class Terriglobia; order Acidiferrales; family UBA7541; genus Acidiferrum. Next base: position 9,214 of record DASXPD010000123.1, read on the forward strand.
GAGATGAAGGTTCCTGTGAAAAGCATTCGCCTTGGTGGCGGCGGAGCACGCTCGGCGTTATGGCGCCAGATTCAGGCGGACGTCTACGGTCACGACGTCGAAATCGTCGAAGCGGAAGAGGGTGCGGCTTACGGTGCGGCGATTCTGGCGGGAGTCGGCGCGAATATTTGGCCGTCGGTCGATGCGGCGTGCGATGCAGTTGTGCGCGTGATGCATCGGGTACGTCCGATCGCAGAAAATGTACGCGTCATGGAAACGAACTACGCTGCGTATCGTCGAGTATATCCAGCAACAAAGTCGATCTTCAGTTCGTAGTGTCAGTAAGTGCGCGAGCGCGTCAGCTCGCCGCGGCTAGTCCAGGGGCGCGCGTTCTTCGAGGGGATGCGCGGAAAGGTGCGGTTCATGTCGAGGAATGCTTTCGAGCCAAAACCGGAACATAAATTTACATTTGGTTTATGGACGGTAGGGAATCGCGGGCGCGATCCCTTTGGTGATTTCGTGCGTCCGGTGATTTCGCCGAACGATATCGTTGCGATGCTCGCTGAGGTTGGCGCCTGGGGCGTGAATCTGCACGACAACGATCTCGTGCCCATCGACGCGACGCCTCATGAGCGCGATGCGATCGTTGCGTCGTTCAAGCGTGCCTGCAAAGAGCACGGCCTGGTCGTGCCGATGGCCACCGTTTCTCTTTTTACGCATCCGGTTTTTCGCGATGGTGCGTTTACGGCGAGCGATCCGGAAGTTCGTGCCTACGCCGTGCAGAAGACGATGCGCGCGATGGATCTGGGCGCCGAACTTGGCGCGAAAATATTCGTTCTTTGGGGCGGCCGCGAGGGAGTCGAGACCGACGCGTGCCGCCCGGGCAGTGACGCCGTCAAACATCTGCGCGATGCGGTCAATTTCCTTTGCGAGTACAACATCGATAAGAAGTACGGCTTTAAGATCGCCATGGAAGCCAAGCCCAATGAGCCCCGCGGCGACATTTATATGGCGACGACCGGGCACTATCTTGGCTTCATTCCAACGCTCGATCATCCCGAAATGGTTGGAGTGAATCCGGAATTTGCGCATGAAACGATGGCGGGACTGAATTTCCTGCACAACGTTGCACAGGCCTGGGAAGCGGGCAAACTTTTTCACATTGATCTGAACGATCAGGCCCCGGGGCGCTTTGATCAGGATTTGCGATTCGGTTCCGTGAACATCAAAGCTGCGTTCTTTCTGGTGAGATTCCTCGAAGACGTCGGCTATTCCGGCTCGCGCCACTTTGATGCACACGCCTATCGCACCGAAGACTACGAGGGCGTGAAGGATTTTGCGCGCGGGTGTATGCGCAACTACCTCATCTTGAAAGAAAAGGCCGCGAGCTGGAACAAAGACAAGGAAATCCAGTCGATCCTCAAGGAAGTCAGCTCGAACGGCAACGGAGCTCCGAAGGTTGGGTCGTATTCGAAGAAAAGAGCCGCCGCGCTACTCGCGCACAACTTCGATAAAGATACGATCCTGAAAAAGAAGCTCCCGTATGAGCGCCTCGACCAATTGACGATCGATATTCTCACTGGCGCCCGATAGGCCTCCCTGTAGCCGCGATCGTTTCCCAGATCGCGGGGTTTAAACTCAGCCGAACCGAAGCCAACACGAGTGCTTCGCCTCACCCAGCCACTCGTCCATCCGCTACAATGCAATCGATCCAATCGCGTGCGTCGTAAAGTCGCGTGACACGATCGATGTTGGTCCCTTGCGGAGAACCGTGATGTCCTTCATCCACGACGACTTTCTGCTCAACTCCGAAACGTCGCGCCGTCTTTACCACACTTATGCCGCATCCGAACCGATCCTCGATTACCACTCCCATCTTCCGCCCGCCGACATCGCCTGCAATCGCCGCTTCAACAATCTCTACGAACCGTGGCTCGAAGGCGACCACTATAAATGGCGCGCGATGCGTGCGAACGGCGTCCCTGAATCGCACGTCACCGGCGCGGCCGATCCACGCGACAAATTTCTCGCATGGGCGCGCACCGTCCCGTTCACGTTGCGAAATCCGCTGTATCACTGGACGCATCTCGAACTGAAGCGCTACTTCGGTATCGACGAACTGCTCAACGAAGCGTCCGCGCCGTCGGTCTGGGGTCGCGCGAATGAACAGCTGCAGTCCTCCAGCGACCTCACCACGCAGGGGATTCTGCGCAAATTCAAAGTTCGCGCCGTTTGCACTACCGACGATCCTTGCGATGACCTCGCACATCATCGTGCCGTCAATTCTTCTTCCAGCGCCGGCTTCCGCATGTATCCGACGTTCCGTCCCGATGCGGCGCTCGCTGTTCGCCAGCCGGATGCGTTCGCGGCCTGGGTCGAGCGATTAGAAAAAACGAGCGACATCGAAATTCTTTCGTTCAGCCACTTCTTGGACGCGCTGAAACAGCGCCACGATTACTTCCATTCGGTCGGCGGACGCCTTTCGGACCACGGCCTCGCGCATTGTTTCGCGACACCGTGCACCGACACGCAAGCCGGAATGATTTTCGCCAAAGCGCGCGATGGAAAAGCCGCATCTCCGGCGGAAGAAGAGCAATTTGCTTCGTATCTCATGTTGTTCTTCGGCCGTCTCGATGCTGAAAAGAATTGGACGAAGCAATTGCATCTCGGCGCACTGCGCAACGTGAACACGCGCGCGACGCAGGCCCTCGGCCCCAATACCGGATACGACAACATCGGCGATTGGCCGCAAGCCGAAGCGCTCAGTAAATACTTCGACCTGCTCGAGCAAGAAAACGCACTGCCGAAGACGATCATCTACAACAACAATCCGATCGATAATTTCGTTTTTTCGACGGTGATCGGCAGCTTTCAGGACGGAAAAACGCCCGGCAAGATTCAATTCGGCAGCGGCTGGTGGTACCTCGATCAAAAAGAGGGAATCGAGTGGCAGCTGAACGCGCTTTCGAACAACGGACTCTTCGGCCGTTTTGTCGGAATGCTTACCGACTCGCGCTCGTTCATGTCATTCCCGCGCCACGAATATTTCCGGCGCGTGCTCTGCAATCTTTTGGGCAATGAGATCGACCGCGGTGAACTCCCGCGCGACGAAGAATTGGTAGGCACGACGATCCGCAACGTCTGCTTCGCGAATGCTAAAGAACACTTAGCGTTAGAATTGCCCGCCTAACACAGGCGTGATTGCGCTCACCAGTTATGCATCGTGCCGTCGAGCTTCCGATTCACCGGCAAATACGCCCGTTGGTACGGATACATCGCCGCCAGCTTCTCATCAATATCAACACCCAGCCCCGGCGTATCGCCCGGATACATGAATCCGTCCTTGAACGAATACGAGTGCGGAAAAACCTTATCTGTCTCCGGCGTGTGCCGCATGTACTCCTGAATTCCAAAATTGTGCACGCTAATGTCGAAATGCAGCGCCGCTCCCATGCACACCGGACTCAAATCGGTAGCACCATGCGACCCCGTCCGAACCTGATAAATCTCCGCGAGGCTCGCGATTTTCTTCAAATGCGAAATTCCGCCAGCGTGCACCACCGTCGTTCGAATGTAATCGATGAGCTGCTCTTCGATCAGCTGCTGGCAATCAAAAATCGTGTTGAACACTTCGCCGACCGCAAGCGGCGTTGTCGTGTGCTGCCGAATCAACCGAAAGCTTTCTTGCAACTCGGCCGGTGTCGGATCCTCGAGCCAGAACATGTGATATGGCTCCAGCTCTTTGCCGAGCCGCGCCGCTTCGATCGGCGTAAGCCGATGATGCGCGTCGTGCAGCAAATGAACGTCCGGGCCAAATTCTTTCCGCAGTCGCGAAAAAAGCTGCGGCGCAAAATTCAGATATTGCTCGGTCGACCACGCATTTTCCGGTGGCGCATCTTTTTCGGCCGGTTCGTAGTACATCGAGCCGCGGCCCACGCCGTACGTGCTCGATAGCCCAGGAATTCCTGACTGCGCGCGAATCGCTTTGTAGCCCATGCCGATATATTTCGAAACGGCGTTCACCGTGTCTTCAATGTCGGTGCCGCTCGCGTGCCCGTACACCATCACGCCTTCGCGCGATGCTCCGCCGAGCAATTGATACAGCGGCGTGTTCAGCGATTTCGCTTTGATATCCCATAGCGCCGTGTCCACCGCTGCGATCGCCGACATCGTCACCGGACCGCGCCGCCAGTACGCGCCCTTGTAAAAATATTGCCAGATATCCTCGATGCGCCGCGCGTCGCGCCCGATCAGCAGCGGGCAAACGTGATCGGTGAGATACGACGCCACCGAAAGCTCGCGGCCGTTCAGCGTCGCATCGCCGAGTCCGTAAATTCCATCTTCGGTCACAATCTTCAACGTGACAAAATTTCGCCCCGGGCAGCAGACAATGACTTTGGCGTCGACGATCTTCATCCCTGAGAATCCTTCTCGAATGGCATGCGTTGATTCAGGTGAAAATACCACGCGCAAGAGTGCCATAATCCCCCGAGTGACTGCTACCTTGGCGATGCGTCGATGAAATCCGGAAGAAACGCCCGAATTCGGCAGCTGGCCTTTGCGATCGTTCTTATTTTCTCGAGCGCGCTCATCACCAGCCCTTGTCGCGCTGAAGACGGCCACGACGCTTGGCTGCGTTACGCGCGCCTGGATGCTGCCGCAGCGAAACTCTATACATCTCTGCCTCACGATGTCGAAGTCGAAGACGCCGAGAACTCGCCGGTTCTCCGTTCTGCGCACGACGAATTGGTGCGCGGGCTTCAAGGCATGCTGGGAATCACGCTGACGGCGCAACCCGCAAACGCATCGCAAGCTGCTCACACACCGGTCATCGTCCTCGCGATCGACAAAAATCTCGCGCCCGAGGCCTTCTGCATCAAATGGTCAGGCACGGGTGGCGCGAAGTCGCTGCGAGTGACCGGCGGCGACGACCGCGGCGTTCTCTACGGTGTGTTCGCCCTCCTCAGCAAAATCGCGCGTCACGAATCACTCAACAATATCGACGAAACCGAGCAGCCATCCGCCCCCGTCCGCTGGGTCAACGACTGGGACAACCTCGACGGCACCATCGAGCGCGGGTATGGCGGCCGTTCGATTTTCTTCGACGCCGACAATGTTCGCGCTGATCTCTCGCGCGTGAATGACTACGCCCGCCTGCTCGCATCGATCGGTATCAACGGCTGCACGATCAACAACGTCAACGCCAATCCGCGCGTCCTCACTCCTGAATTTCTCCCCCAGCTCGTGCGCGTCGCCGATATTTTCCGCGCCTGGGGTGTAAAACTCGCGATCGCCGTCGACGTCAGCAGCCCGATGCGCATCGGCGGCCTCGACACATTCGACCCTCTTGATCCCACCGTTGCAAAATGGTGGCGCGATCGCGCAGATCAGCTCTACGCAAAAATCCCCGACCTCGGCGGCGTAGTCGTCAAAGCCGATTCCGAAGGCCGCCTCGGCCCCTCCACATATCACCGCTCTCCCTCCGACGCCGCCAACGTCATCGCCAAAGCGCTGAAACCTCACGACGGCCTCGTTTTCTATCGCGCCTTCGTTTACAACCACCACCTCGACTGGCGCGATCCCAAAAACGACCGCGCCAAAGCCGCCTACGATAACTTCCATCCGCTCGACGGCCAGTTCGACGAGAACGTCATCATCCAGATCAAGCACGGCCCGATCGATTTTCAGGCGCGCGAACCGGTTTCGCCCCTCCTCAGCGGTCTCGAAAAAACCAACGAAGCCATCGAACTGCAAATCACGCAGGAATACACCGGTCAGCAGCATCACGTCGTCTTTCTCGCGCCGATGTGGAAAGAAGTTCTCGATTTCGACATGCACGCCGGCCGCGACAACACGCCAGTCAAAGATTTGGTCGCCGGCAAAGTTTTTCATCGCACAACCGGCGGCTACGTCGGCATCGCCAACATCGGTCTCGACGCCAACTGGCTCGCCCATCCTCTCGCGATGGCGAATCTTTACGCGTTCGGTCGCCTCGCATGGAATCCGAATACGACGCCGCAAAATATCGCCACTGAATGGACGCAGCTCACTTTCGGCGATGACCCGACCGTCGTGCAAACCATCACCGGTCTGCAACTCGCATCGTGGCGCACATACGAAAACTACACCGGTCCACTCGGCACGCAGACGCTCACCGACATCACCGGCAGCCACTACGGCCCGAACATCGAATCGTCTGAAGAAAACGGCTGGGGCCAGTGGCATCGCGCCGACGAAAAGGGAGTCGGCATGGATCGCACCGTCGCGACCGGCACGGGCTACGTCGGTCAATATCGTCCACCCGTTGCGAAAATTTATGAATCGCTCGCGACCACGCCCGACGAAATCGTCCTCTTCTTTCATCACGTTCCGTATACCTACAAACTCCACTCCGGCAAAACCGTCATCCAGTACATCTACGATTCCCACTACGAAGGCGCCGCCGAAGTCGCTGAATTCGTCGATCAATGGAAATCGCTGCAAGGCCATATCGACGCGCAGCGCTTCAATGACGTTCTCGCTCGCCTGGAATATCAGTCCGGCCACGCGATCGTCTGGCGCGACGCGATCTGCAATTATTTTCTGAAGAAATCCGGAATTCCTGATGCGCAAGGTCGCGCGGGACATTTCCCCGATCGCATCGAAGCTGAATCGATGCAACTACAAGGCTACGAGCCAGTCGATGTCACTCCGTGGGAAAACGCCTCGCAAGGCAAAGCCATCGCGTGCAAGCAGCCGCAGGGCTGCGCTGCGTCCTACAAGTTCACGGGAACAGAAGGGAACTACGCGCTCGTCATCCTCTACTTCGACCAGAAAAACGGTGCCTCGAAGTTCCGCGTCCTCTTAAGCGGCAAGCTCATCGATCACTGGACCGCCGACGATCAACTCCCCGCCACAAAGATCGGCGCCGATGCCGCCACCCGCCGCACGATTCACAATCTTCATCTGCGCTCCGGCGACCAGATCCGCATCGAGGGCGTGCCTGATGCCGACGAACCCGCTGGCCTCGACTACATTGAAATCGTTCCATCGAACTAGGCGCGCCGCTGTGTCTGTCTTAAACTCATAGCGGTAAAACGCTCATCTGTTGCGCGCGAAAAAACTTTCGAATCCACTCCGTCTGAGGCCAAAACGAAAATGCCTTACGCTCCTCTCGATCTCGCCAACAAAACCGCCGTCGTCATCGGCGGCACCTCCGGCATCGGCCTCGCCATCGCCAAGGGCCTCGCCAAAGCCGGCGCCAACGTCGTCCCCACCGGCCGCCGCGCCGAACTCGTTCAGTCTGTAGCGTCCGAAATAAAATCTGCCGGCGGCAAATCGCTCGCTGTCTCGTGCGACGTCACCAATCGCGCCAGCATCGAAGCGCTTCTCGCGGCCACGGTCGCTGAGTACGGCTCGGTCGAAATCCTCGTCAACTCCGCCGGCACCACCAAGCGCACGCCATCACTCGATGTCACCGACGCCGAGTGGAACAACATCATCGAAATCAATCTCAATGGAACTTTTCGTGCCTGCCAGGTTTTCGGCCGTCACATGATCGACCGCAAGTACGGCCGCATCATCAACATTGCTTCCGTCGCGTCGTTTCTCGCGCTTTTCGAAGTCTCGGCGTACAGCGCCAGCAAAGGCGCCGTCGCAATGCTCACAAAATCTCTCGCCGTCGAATGGGGGAAGCACGGAGTTTGCGTCAACGCGATCGCTCCCGGCGTCTACCGCACCGATCTCAATGCAGGTCTGCTCGATGGAACCGCGCGTGGCGCTGAATTCAAGTTGCGCAATCCGATGGGCCGCTTCGGTCAACTCGAAGAATTAATCGGCGCCGCAGTCTTTCTAGCGTCCGATTCCGCCAGCTACACCAACGGCCACCTTCTAGCCGTCGACGGCGGCATGCTAGCCAGCGGCGTCAACCAATAGTGCGACGCTAGTTCTCAACCTCGGCGTCTGCAACCGAAAGCGCCTCATCAAACGCCGCAACTCCCGTATCAATCTCTTTCTCCGTAATAATCAGCGGCGGCGCAATCACAAAATGGCTCACCCAAGCCTGCATATAGACCCCGTTCGCCATCATCTTCGCCGCAACCTTGTCCGCCAGCAACGGCGTCCCCGTCACTTTGTCCGCCATCGTATTAAATCCCGCCTTCGTCTTCCGATTCTTCACCAACTCCACCGCCCAAAACATCCCAATCCCGCGCACTTCTCCGATCGACGGATGCTTCTCCTTCAGCGCGTGCAGCTTCGGCCCGATGTAAGCCCCCAAATCCACCGCGCGCGCCGCCAGATTCAGCCGCTTCATCTCGTCGATCGACGCAATCGCCGGCGCCAGCGTCAGCGGATGCGCCTCATACGTATGCCCGTGCGAGAAAAAGTGATCCTCAAAGTAACTCGCCACCTTCTCCGACGTAGCACACAGCCCCAGCGGAATCGCCGCGTTCGTAATCCCTTTCGCCGTCGTCAAAATGTCCGGCACAACGCCCCAGTTATCCACCGCGAACCACTTTCCCGTCCGGCACCACCCCGTCATCACTTCGTCCGCGATCATCAACACGCCGTGCTTGTCGCAAATCTGCCGCAGCCGTGGCAAATATTCCTTCGGCGGAATCAGCACGCCGTTCGTTCCAACCACCGGCTCCAGAATCACCGCCGCCACGTCACTCTCATTTGCGATCATGTGCTCGATATATTCCACGCACGCAATTCCGCATCCCGGATACGTATGCAGAATCGGACATTTATAACAGTTCACCTCCGGCGCAAAAATCACACCAGGAATTTTCCCCGCCGGCTCCATCGCCCACCGTCGCGGATCGCCTGTCGCCGCGATCGACCCCATCGTCGACCCGTGATACGACCGGTACCGTGAAATAATTTTCGTCTTCCCCGTCGACATCCGCGCAATCTTGAATGCCGCTTCGTTCGCCTCGGTCCCTGACGTCGTAAAAAAATACTTCGTCAGCCCCGCGGGCAGCACTTCCACCAACCGCTTCGCCAACTCCGCACGAATCGTCGTCGCCCATCCGGGCCCCACATACGCCAGATCGCGCGCCTGATCCTGAATCGCCTGAATCACCGCTTTATTCTTGTGACCCAGCGTCACGCACATCAGCTGCGCCGAAAAATCCAGATACCTCTTCCCATCCGCATCCGTGAAGTGGCAATCCTCCGCATCCACCACGTGAACCGGATTCCACCCCTTCTGGCGTCGCCAAGTCCCATACGTATATTTCGTCGTAATCTGTTTCACTTCCGCCGATGACATCTGCGCCGCCACAAACCACCTCCGCAAAACTTTCTCCCACGCAATCCTGTAAAGCCTATACCAAATCGGAGCCGCATTTTGGGTGCCGCACCCTCCGGTTTCAGAGTGTCCAGTCCCAAGACATGCTTTACATTTAGTCCCAAGACATCCTTTACACTGCGGGGCGGGATTGGCTCCAGTGCTCGATGATGGTCGAGCACTGGAGCCGCAGGTCGATTTCGCGGAACAGGGTGGCGCAGTAGTAG
>DASXPD010000124.1:0-153191 GCA_036493835.1 Candidatus Acidiferrum sp.
AGCGATGGTTTATCCGCGAGGCAGGAAACGTTTACGAGGGAACCTGGATTTCCACGCCACTCGCGAAATTTAGCAACCGTTGATGCAGCTTTTATGACAATTTATATAAGTATGTCAAGGGTTGTAAATTTCATGCATCAAATTTGTCTTGCGAATGTTTGAGGCGTGACTGAAGTTGATCGAATGGTGTAGTGAGTGGAACCTATCCGTTTCATCCATGGTAGCGTCTCGTTTCCCGGGTCGGATTCCGATGATGTGACACGACGGCTATCACGCATTTTGCAATCCGCAACGAAATACGAAAAAGTGCAGTACCTCAATGCGAGGGCGTCCTGTGCGAGTTTCGTAACGTCAAGAACAGCCTTCCGAAGGTCGTCTGATTGATTTTTTAAAATTAAGTCTCAAGCGGATCATGCTTCATATCCAACGGCACTTCCTGATAAACGCCTTCACGAAAACTTAGCTCCGTAGCGCGACCAGGCGGGAGTTGACTCGAAATCGACGGGTCGCCAGAGGAAGTGCGATCCCCTTGAGTCTTTTTCGTAGGTCTCCTCGTATAGGTCGGTGGCCAAGCGTCGGGGAGATTCCCTTCACAGTGGGAAAAGGAATCATGCTACCTGCGCGGGAACGCAACTCAGAACCTGTCCAAAATGGAGGACGCTGTGAAACGCGAGCGCACATTGCAGGTCGTTTTGGTGTTGGTGGGCCTGATTTATTCCTCTTTGGGCTACTTTCTGTTCCAAGTTCTGTGGCACTCCCGATGGCTGAACGGCCATAACGACGTACTGCCGATGTTCCTCATCCTGAACACGGTGCTTGGAGTCTTTCTGTTGCTGGCCGTGAAGCATCCGGCGAAGCATCGCTCGCTGATCGCCTATGGGGCTTGGTCAAGCCTCGGCCACGCGTTCACGATGACAATCCAATCGGCGGAGGCTGCGGCGCACTGGATGCACAGGAAGGATAGTCCTCAGGACATTGTGATGTTTTGCGTGATTGGAGTCGCGCTACTTGCACTCTTACCGGCAAAACAGTCTTCAACGGCGCCTATGGGTGAGCCGCGCGTTGCCGAACGCTAGAGGATCTGGGTGAACCGCCGCGCCGTTCCGAAATGCAAAAGCTTTTCGGCGGAGAACGGCGATCTAGCCAGGCCGCGTCGATTTACGCGATAACCAAAAACTGAGGGTGAACTGAGAAGGCGCCGACTGAGAGGCGCAAAGCTAATGGTGTCGGGGCCTGCTACTGGGCGAGGTGGGCGTATTGGTCGCCGAAGAAATCGCCTTTGTTCCAGGTGGGGCGCGGGGTGTCTTGGGTGACGTAGTAGCCGCAGAGGAAAGTGAACTGGGCGAATTTTGCGGCGGCGTCAAAGTCGAGATTCGGCTGGTTCATGTCGTCGTTGGGTTCGTGGTAGGTGTCGTCCATCCACTTCATGGCGATGTCCCAGGCGTGTTTGCTGCCGTCGGGAGATTTGAATCCGGGCGATGGCATGACGGCGGGAATGCCTTGCTTGACGAAAGAGTATTGGTCGCTGCGGATGAAGACGACTTGCTCGGGCATGGGATCGGGGCTCTCGACGATGCCCACTTTCTTAGCGGCGCGCTGAATTACGGATTCAAGAGACGTGTGCTCGGCGCCGAAGGCGATGACGTCCGCAAGCGGGTAGAGCATAAAAACCTGGTCAATATTGATGTTCGCGACGATGGAGTGTTTCGCGACGGTCGGATAGTGGGCGAAATATTCAGAGCCGAGTTCACCGGCTTCTTCGCCGGTGACGGAGACGAAGAGGATGGAGCGGCGCGGGCGGGGATTCATGCGTGCGAACGCTTGCGCGACTTCGAGGATTGTTGCGGAGCCGGACGCGTTGTCGAGCGCGCCGTTATAAATGGGATCGCCCTTCTTGGGTTCGCCGATGCCCAGATGGTCGAGATGCGCGGTGTAGACGAGGTACTCGCCTTTGAGGATGGGATCGCTGCCTTCGAATCTTGCGACAACGTTGGGGCTACGGAGGTCTTTGGATTCGGTGACAACGTGAATTTTCGCGGCGACGGGTAGCGGGAAAACGGCGAGCTTTCCATCTTTGGCACCGGCGAAGATTTCGTCGGCAGAGTGGCCCGAGCCTTCGAAGAGTTGTTTTGTCGCATCGATGCTGAGGAACGCGCCGGCTTTAATTTGCGGCAGGTAGTCGTTGGGATGACCTTCTTTATCGAGCCAGCGGAATTCGGGATTGACGAGATCGCGGACGAATTTTGCGAAGGGATACATTGCTTCGGAAACGGGATCTTCGATGGCGATGATGCCGATGGCGCCGTGGTCGGCGGCGATTTTGGCTTTGACTTCGAACGCCGAGTAGTGAGCTTTGATGGAAGATGGGAAATTGGGCGCGCCTTGCGCTAGGGCGACGATTTTTCCTTTTACGTCGAGGGATTTGTAGTCGTCGTAATTCTGATTGGGAGCGGTGACGCCGAAGCCGGCGAAGACGACCGGTCCTTCCACGGAGACATCGGGAGCGACAGGATCGGGCTCGATGATGAAGTCCACGTGTGAGGTGAGCGAGAGCGGCGTGCCATTGCGCGCGATGGTGAGTGAGGACTTCTCCGTGTTGGTGCGGAGCGAGCGGACGGGGACGGATTGGAAGTAGGAGTTGTTGTCGCCGGCGGGCTGGAGGCCCATGCCTTCGAAGCGGGTGGCCATGTATTTGGCGGCGATTTCGTGGCCGCGCGTGGCGGTGCCGCGGCCTTCGAGGGCGTCATCGGCGAGGAAGCGCATGTCGGCGCGGATGGCGTCGGGGGAGATGGTGGACATGGCTTGATCGGCGGCGGGGTCATCGGGAGGGGCTGCGACGGCCGGGAGTGGTGCGACGATCAGTAGAGTTGCAGCGATGATTGCGATGAATTGTGCGAGCGAATTTGTTTGGCGTGACGGAGGCATCATGGCTCCTGAGTTTTGTGGCGCGGAGATTCTACAACGAGTCGACGGAGGGCCGGAGTTGTTCTGATGGCGTTGGGGCTTTACACTGGTGGTTTCACTGGGGCAAATTTTTGCAGGTATCGGGGAGCTGAACGCGGATGCTGCGTTTTTATACGGCGGGGGAGTCGCACGGGCAGGCGCTACTGGCGTTTGTGTCGGGGCTGCCTGCGTCGCTGCCGGTGAGCGTGGATTTTATCAATCATGAGTTGCACCGGCGGCAGCTGGGGTATGGGCGCGGCGGGCGGCAGAAAATCGAGAAGGATCGCGCGGAGATTTTTGCAGGCGTGCGGCGCGGAGAGACGATTGGCGCGCCGATCGCGATACGAATCGAGAATCGCGACTGGGCGAACTGGGAGAAGATTTTGCCGGTGGAGGCGTTGCCGGAAAGCGGAATTGGCGCGAGCGATTTGAAGAAGCTGGTGGCACCGCGGCCGGGTCACGCGGATCTGGCGGGATCACAGAAATTTAATTTTCACGATGCGCGGTATGTGTTGGAGCGGGCGTCAGCACGCGAGACGGCGGCGCGTGTAGCGGCGGGTGCGCTCGCGAAGCAATTGTTGCGAGAGTTGGGGACAGAGATCGCGAGCCACACGGTGCAGGTCGGACGCGTGAAGCTGGAGCGCGCGGCCACGTGGAATGAAATTTTTATGGCGAACGGAGATATCGAGTCGCCGCTGCGGTGCGTCGATGCGGACGTGCAGGAAAAAATGAGGGCGGCGGTGGATGCGGCGAACACGGCGAATGACACAGTTGGCGGCGTGTTTGAAGTGGTCGTGCATAACGTGCCGGTGGGATTGGGAAGTCACGCACAGTGGGACGAGAAATTGGATGGGCGGCTGGCGCAGGCGATTCTGAGCATTCAAGCCGTGAAAGGGATGGAGATCGGCGCGGGGATCGCGGCGGCGAATTCGAACGGCAGCGAAGTGCAGGACGAGATTTCGTACGACAAAGCAGCGAAGAAATTTCGGCGGTCGTCGAATCGAGCCGGCGGATTGGAAGGCGGCATCACGAACGGCGAAGATCTTGTGATGCGCGGATATTTGAAGCCGATTTCGACTTTGAGGAAACCGCTGGGAACGGCAGACATGGTGACGAAGGAGCCGATTCAGGCGGCGTATGAGCGGTCGGACTGGTGCGTGGTGCCGGCGGCGGGAGTTGCGGCCGAGGCGATGGTCGCCCTTGTCCTGGCAGATGCTTTTCTGCAAAAATTCGGAGGAGACTCCCTCCCCGAGATGAGGCGGAATTTCGAGAATTATGCCCGACAAGTTGAAGAGTTCTAAGAGCGCGTCGAAGCCTGATGTTGAGGGCGAGACGGAAGAGACGCCGGCTGCGCTGGAAACTGCGGGTGTGCCCAGCGCGGCGCGGAAAATTTATCCGATCGTGAAGTATGGCGATCCTATTCTGGAAAAGCCGACGGGGATGGTGAAGGCGTTCGACGAAGAGTTCGAACAGCTCACCGAAGATATGTTCGCGTCGATGTACGCGGCGCAGGGCGTTGGGTTGGCGGCACCGCAGATTGGCTTGGGAGTCCGGCTTGCGGTTGTGGATGTGACGAGCGGGAAAAATCCGGAAGCGAAGATTGTGCTGGCGAATCCGGAAGTGATTCATTTTGAGGGTGAGAAGCGCGAAGAAGAAGGATGCTTGTCGATTCCGGGATTTCGCGGGTATGTGGTTCGGCCGCAATTTGTGACGGTGAGAGCGCAGAACGCGAAGGGCGAATCGTTTGAAATTCGCGGCGAAGATTTGCTGGCGCGTGCGTTTTGCCACGAGATCGATCACTTGAACGGAATTTTGTTTATCCAGCACCTGAGCATGCTGAAGCGCGACTTGATCAGGCGAAAGATCAAGAAGCTTCGGAAACAGGGCGAGTGGTAGAGGCGCCAGTCGTAGAGCAGGGCCGGAAACGAATGAAAATTGTATTTTGCGGGACTCCTCAGTTTGCCGTTCCCACGCTGAAGTTTTTGCTGACACACGAAGAGTTTGAGATTGCGGCGGTGATTACGCAGCCGGATCGTCCGAGCGGGCGCGGGATGAAGCTGACCGCGTCGCCGGTGAAAGAGGCGGCGGTGGCGGCGGGCGTGGCGGTGCATCAGCCGGAGAAAATTCGCGCGCCGGAGATGCAGGCGACGTTGGAAGTGATTGCGCCGGACTGTGTCGTGATTATTGCGTATGGGCAAATTATTCCGGCGCGGCTGCTGCCGATTGCGCGGCATGGGTGGATCAACTTGCACGCTTCCCTGCTGCCAAAGTATCGCGGGGCGGCGCCGATTAATTGGGCGATCGTGAATGGCGAGACGGTCAGCGGGATCACGACGATGCGGATCGATGCGGGGATGGATACGGGCGAGATGTTGTTGCGGCACGAAATGGAGATTGGCGCGAATGAGACGGCGCCAGAGTTGGCGGCGCGGATGTCGGAAGCGGGACCGGCGCTGATGCTGGAAACGTTGCGCGGGATTGCAGCAGGAACGTTGAGTGGGCGGGCGCAGGATTCGGCGGCGGCTACTTACGCGCCGATGATGAAGAAGGAAGATGGAAGGATTGAGTGGTCGCGGACGGCGCGGGAGATTTATGACCGGATGCGGGGATTCGCGCCTTGGCCGGGGGCGTTTTCGATGTTGAGGGGGAAGACGTGCCAGATTTTGGGGCGGCCGGTTGACGAGACGCGCGCTGGGCAAGAGCCGGGGACGATTCATGTGCGGCAGAACGGATTGTACGTGTCGTGCGGCGGAGCAACCGAAATACGCGTGTCATCCGTCAAAATGGAGGGCGGGCGCGCGATGGACGCGGTGGAGTATGCGCGCGGCGCCCGGTTGACCGAAGGGGAACGCTTCGGAAACGGGTAGTTGGCAGAGATTGGAACGGTCGGGCATACTCGCCTTTCACGGCACATACGAGCCGAATAAGATTGCTGCGCAGGCACTGATTCATTTCCAACAGAACGCCGGGCAGAAACGAAAGACGCTGCAAACCTGAGATCCGAAAAAAGACGAGCGGGAGATGGTGGTCGATGAAAATCGATGAGTTGTCGTTTGTGAAGAGTGCGAAGGCGATGGGTTGGAGACGATGTGTGCGCGCTGGCGCGTCGATTGCGCTGGCGGCGCAGTTGGCGTGGTCGCCGTTGATGGCGGCGGGGACGACGGGATCGGCGGACGCGGAGAAAGCGTCGGCGTCGACTCCGACGGCTAAGCCGACGGATGAAATTTTGAAGGTGATGCAGACGGAATTGACGCGCGCGACGGCGGGCCTGGCGAAGAGCGAGCCGGCGCCTTACTACATCAGTTACACAGTGAACGATCAGGATGTCGTGGTGCTGATCGGCGCGTACGGAAGTTTGCTGACCGATGCGGGATTGAAGCGGCGGCAGGCGGATGTCGTGATGCGCGTCGGTTCGCCCGCGCTGGACAACACGCACGGACAGAGTCGAGCGAGCGGAATGACGTCGGGCGCGTTGCCGTTGGGCGACGATCCGGATGCGATCGGCCGCGTTTTGTGGGAACTGACGGACCGCGAATATAAACGCGCTGCACCGGCGTTTCTGAATGTGAAGACGAATACGGCGGTGCGCGCTGAAGAAGAGGATAAGTCGCCGGATTTTTCGAAGCAGACGCCGCAGATTCATACCGGCGAGCCGCTGACGGTACCGGGATTCGATCGCACGGCGTGGGAAGGTGAGATTCGAAGATTGTCGGGCGTGTTCCGAAAGTACGCGGAGGTCTATTCGGGAACGGTGTCCCTGCAAGTGGCGACTTCGAATGCGCGGCTGGTGTCGAGTGAAGGAACAATGATCGCGACACCGAGCGCGTCGGCACGCATGGTGATGGAGGCTTCAACGCGCGCGGATGATGGGATGGAGTTGCTGCGCGTCGAGACGTTTCAGTCTCCAGCGGCGAGCGGATTGCCGAGCGAAACAGAATTGACGGCGAAGATCGACAAGATGGCGGCGGATTTGCGGGATTTGCGAAAGGCTCCCGTTGCAGAGCCGTACGACGGGCCCGCGATGTTGAGCGGGCGCGCGGCGGCGGTTTTCTTTCATGAGGTGCTCGGACACCGGATGGAAGGTCATCGTCAGCGCGATGAAGATGAAGGGCAGACATTCACGAAGAAAGTGAATCAGTTGATCCTGCCGGAATTTTTGAGCGTGACGGACGATCCGACATTGCGCGAGATCAATGGCACGAAGCTGGCGGGATTTTATGAATATGACGCCGAGGGAACGCCGGCACAGCGCGTGGAAGTGATTAAGGATGGCGTGCTGAAGAATTTTCTGGTGTCGCGCATGCCGATCAAAGGATTTGAAACTTCGAATGGGCACGGACGGAATCAGCCGGGACTGATGCCGACGGGCCGGCAAGGAAATTTGCTGGTTACATCGACGAAGAGTGTGCCGGAATCGGAGATGCGACAGAGATTGATCGACGAAGTGAAAAAGCAGGGCAAGCCGTACGGATTATATTTCGACGATATTCAGGGCGGGTTTACGTTGACGACGAGATCGCTGCCGCAATCGTTTCAGGTGCTGCCGGTGATTGTGTATCGCGTTTACGCGGATGGGCGGCCGGATGAACTGGTGCGCGGCGTGGATATTGTGGGGACGCCACTGGCGGCGTTGACGCGCATCGTGACGACTGGAGATCAGCAGCACGTTTTCAACGGCGTGTGCGGAGCGGAGAGCGGAAGCGTGCCGGTGTCGGCGGTCGCGCCGGCGATGCTTTTCTCGGAGATGGAAGTGCAAAAGCGAGCGCACTCACATGAGCGGCCACCGATTTTGCCGCCGCCAGGATTTGAGACGAAGACGGCGAACTTGCAGGGCGATCCGGCGAAGCAGGCGGTGAAGCCGTGAAGACGACTCGGATGATTTTCGGTGCGGGATTTGTGGCAGGTTTGATGGCAATGGCGACGGTGAGTTTTGGTGCACCGGGCGCTGCGGGTGCTCCGGGAGCGCGAAACTCCAATTCCCTTTCAAGTCGTGGCGATGTCGCGGCGCCGCATTCGGCGAAGGCGAAGGCAGAGGCGCATCCTTCGGCGAACGGCGACGCGTTGCTGGAATCGCTGATGGTCGAGCTCGATCGTTCGAAATCGCAATTGAAGATGGATCAGGTCGATCCTCCTTACTACATCGAGTATCGCGTGAACGATGTCGACGATTATTCGGCGGAGGCGGCGTTTGGTGCGGTGCGCGAAAACCAGCGCGTGCGGTATCGCGTGCTGCGCGTGGTGGTGCGCATCGGCGATTACAAACAGGACAGTTACTACGGGATCGGGATGGGCGAGACGAACATCTTGCCGCTCGATGATGATCCGATCGCGCTGCGACACCAGATCTGGCTCGCGACAGACGATGCATATAAGGAAGCGGTGCAGGCGTTGACGGAAAAGCAGGCGGCGCTGAAACAGTTCAGCCTGGACGCGACAGCGGTGGATGACTTCGCGAAGGCGCCAGTGGTGAGCGCGATCGAGCCGACTGTGAAACTACAGCTGGACGAGCCAGCGTGGAAGAAGACGATTGAAGACGCGACGAATTTGTTCCGGCAATATCCGGATGTGCAGACCGTCTCGGCTTCGCTGCGATTTTCGGCGGTGAATCAATATCTGGTGAATTCGGAAGGCACCGTTACGCGCAACGGGAAGACGGCGTACAGCGTGACGCTGAACAGCAGCGCGCAGGCCGACGATGGGATGCGGTTGAGCCGAAATCCGTACTGGATGGTGGCCAAGGCGGAAGAATTGCCGACGCGTGAAAAGCTGATGGGCGAGTCGAAGAAGATGCTCGACACGCTGATGGCGCTGCGGAAGGCGCCGATTGTCGAGGAAGAGTATCGCGGGCCGGTGCTGTTTGCGCCGGACGCGGCCAACGATGTGATCGCGTCGCTGATTGGCGCGAACGTGTTGGGACGGAAGCCGCAGCTCGGCAGACCGAACCGGACGACCGGAGCGTTCGCGACGAGCTACAAGACGCGCGTGCTGCCGACGTTTCTGACGGTGATCGACGATCCGACGCTGAAGGAGTTTGGCGGCAAAAGTCTCGTCGGCAACTACAACGTGGATGACGACGGCGTGAAGGCGCAACAAGTGACGCTGGTAAACAACGGGATGCTGGTGAGCTATCTGGTGGGACGCCAGCCGATTCGCGACTTCCCTGCTTCGAACGGTCACGATCGAGCGGGAGCGGGAAGTTTTCCGTCGCCGAGCCTGGGCGTGCTGATGGTGAAGAGTTCAGATGCGAAGTCGCCCGAGGATCTGCGGAAGAAAGTGATTTCGATGATCACCGAGCAGGGCCAGCCCTATGGCTATCGCGTGGAAACGCTCGGCGCGGGGAACGCACCGCGCTTGTTGTATCGCGTTTACCAGGATGGACATGAGGAATTGGTGCGCGGCGCGGTGTTCAATGAGCTGGACGTACGCGCCCTACGCAGCGACCTGATGTCGGTCGGCAACGATCCGCTGGTCAGCAACCGGCAGGGCGGCATCGCGACGACGGTGATTGCACCTTCGCTGCTTTTCGACGAGCTTGAAGTGAAGCGCGCCGATACGAGCAAGGACAAGCTGCCGGATTATCCGGCGCCGCCGCTGCAGTCTGCGGCTTCGGCTTCGCCTGCTCCGAAGAAGTAACCAACATTTCACGCGGGTCCGCCGAATGCATAGTCAGGCTGGGCGATCCGTGGCATCCTGAATTTTCGCCATGTCCCCCTTACGCGAACGTCTCGAAGCGCTTGGACAAACCGCCCTACTCATATTTATTTTGACGTCGGCTGCGTTTCTGAGCGCGATCACGGCCATGCGCATCGCGATCCACGGCCGCGAAACCACGATGCCCAACCTCATCGGCAAAAATGTCAGCGAGGCGAACCGGATGCTCAGTTCGCGCGGGCTGGTGCTGCGCGTGGCGGACCGCGCGTACAGCGACGAGCCGATCAATGTGGTGGTGCGGCAGACTCCGACGTCGGGGCAATTGATGAAAGTGTCGCAGCAGGCGCACGTCGTGTTGAGCCTGGGCCAGCGACAACTGGAGATTCCGCTGCTCGAAGGCAGCTCGCTGCGCGTTTCGCGAATCGAGTTGCTGCGCGCCGGATTGCAGGTCGGCGAAGTTTCGAACGTGACGATGCCGGACGTGCCGGTCGATCTGGTGGTGCAACAGACGCCTCGGCCTGGCGCGGGGGCCGCAACCCCGCGTGTGGATGTTCTGGTTTCACAGGGCGCGCGCGACGCGGCGTATGTGATGCCGCATCTCGTAGGGCTGACGGAAGCCGACGCCGGAAAAAAATTGGATGTGGCGGGATTGAAACGGAAGGTTAACTTCGTGACCGCGCCACAGTGGCCGCACGGATCGGTCATCGATCAAGCGCCGCTGGCGGGCGCGCGGGTTGGGGCTTCGGCGCCGGTGGAGTTGACAGTCGCGAATTAGCACGGGGATTGACGGAGATGCATCCGGCTCCGTTGTAAACATTCGGTTTCACCTACCTGCAAGGCTGCGTCCCTACTTTATTTGGAGTATGCTTTCGCGCGGACTTTCAATTGAGTAACGGGAGAAGACTATGAAAAATTTAGGTTGGGTCGCACTTGGATTGGCGCTTTGCGCGAGCAGCGTTCACGCGCAGCAGGCGGCTCCGGCCGCGGCTGCAGCGCCTGTCGCGAATCCTGTTGTGTCGGTCGTCAAGAATCAGTTGGCGCGATTTCAGAAGAATATGGTGGGAGCCGCGGAGCTGATGCCGCCCGACAAGTACGCCTTCAAGGCGACACCGGAGAGCGCTTCATTCGGGCACATGGTGCTGCACAGCTTGCAGGCGAACAACAATTTGTGCTCGAAGCTTTCGGGCGGAACCGCGCTGGAAGTGAAACTGACGGAGACGGATGCGAAGGACAAGTTGGTCGCGGCGCTGAAGGAGTCGTTCGAATTCTGCACGACGGCGCTGGCGAGCGCGGACGATTCGAAGCTGGGCGACGCGATGTCGCTCGGTCCGAATTTTCAGACGACGAAGGCTGGCGTGATCATTTTGATCAGCGACGAATGGTTCGACCACTACGCGGCGCTGGCGACGGGTCTAAGACTGAATGGCATTCTGCCGCCGAGCGCGCAACCGAAAAAGTAAGGCGCGACGCCACCGCGTTTCGAACGAGCATTTAAAACTCTGTGGGGAAAAAAGTCTGGCGTTGCATGAGCGCGGTAACCGCGGACGCCAGACTCTGCCCCGCTTCACCCTTCACAACATATCCCTGAACTCCAATTTTTTGCGCCTCTTCCATGAGCTGGCGGCTTTTGTGCATGGTGAGGATGAGGATGGGTGTGTCTGGAGTGAACGCGTGAATACGCCGGGCGGCGTCGAGGCCATTCATCAGCGGCATCGTGACATCGAGGATGACGAGGTCGGGAATCGATTCTTTCACTTTTTCGACCGCTTCCAGCCCATTCGCGGCTTCATCACACACATCAAGGTCGATCAGCGATGCGAGCATCAAACAAACCCGCTTTCGAATACCAGGCTGATCGTCCGCCACCAGAATTCGCAATCGAGTTCCTTGCCCACACACAGATTTTGCGCCTTGCGAAGGTATTCCTGCTCGTTGAGGACTGAAAAGGTCGACGTAAGGACCCGCGCGGGTCGATTGTGGGGGACTGATATCATCTTTCCAATACAGGAAAGCCTGTAGCGGAATCAGTTTGTTCGCAAAAAAAACGGGAAGCGGCATCCACACCGCTCCCCGCTGCGCAAGTTCAAATTCAACAGCTACTTCGCTGCCTTCTTGTGCAGATCAGTGCAAACGGACATCGCGGTGTTCGGATCGACCGCGCTGTCGCCTTCTTCGATGTGCTGCACCACGCCGTTTTTGTCGATGACGATGTTGGCTCGCTGCGCCCACTGATACGTTTCGTTCTGGACGTCATAGCCCTTGAGGATGCCGTATTCCTTCAGCATCTTCTTGTTCATGTCACTCAGCAACGGGAACTTGATGTCGATCTGTTTGGCGAATGCGGCGTTCGCTGCGGGGCTATCCATGCTCACGCCGAAAACTGCGGTGTCGGAGAGGTCAATCTTTCCTGCTGTTATTCCAGACTGGACCGCCTGGAGTTGTTTCGTTCAACCACCTGTGAAAGCGAGGACGTAAATGGCGAGGAATACGTTTTTCTTGCCTTTGAAATCGCTCAGCTTGACGTTTTTCCACTGATCACTGAGAAGCGTGAAATCGGGAGCCGCGTCTCCAACCTTGAGCGACGTCTTGGCAAGTTCTTGTTTCTGAGTCTGAGAAATCGGTGCAGCGAACGCGGTCGTCATACTGAGGAACACGAAAGCTGCGAGCAAACGTTTCATTCTGCCTCCTGTCGAATTTGAACAGGCTACGGCTCGACATCATAAAGCGTTCAGGCGACTGCGAAAAGGACGGAATTGTCACATGGTTGTCGAAGTTCACGAAGTGCTCACAGCCTGCCCCACTTGAGCCGTTGCACGGGTCTCGCTTCCATTTCCCAACTTCGCCGCGTTCGAAATTCGAAACAATACGGTGTGCTATACTGGTTTTGGGCGAGAGTGCGACTGCACATCTCGCCTTTTTTATTTTCAGCCCGCTGACGCGGCCCGACCGGCCACCGCGTCTCTCTATAATTCTCTGATCTCACCTGCGCCGATCCCTTCGGTCGCCATCGCCGGAATCTCGCTTCGCTGGACATCCCTCATGAAAAGGAAACTACCGAACGCGGTACACGTGTGGAAACAACTCGACGATTTCGTCGTGCCCAATCTGCGTCTCAACGTCACCGACCGCGCCGTCTACTCTCACCTTCTTCGTCACACCCGTCTCGAATGCCGCCATCGCCTCTGCTTCTCCCAGATTTGGCTCGCCAAAGGCATTGGTGTTTGCCGTAACACGGCTCGTACTTCCCTGCGTCGCCTGGTCAATCGGGGCGCAGTTCGCTTGATCGAAAACAGTTACGGCGGACACGTCGTCGAGGTACTCCTGCCCGAGGAAATTCGCGCCGCGTTCACCGCTTCGCCCCAGTGCCCGTTGCTCTCTCGCTCGCCCAAAGCTTCACCGGACGCACGCACCACTGCTGCGGCGCTCCATGAACTCGACTTCTTCGCCACCCAGTCGCTCCGCGAGGCCATTTATTCCCGCGATCGAAACTCTTGCTTCTACTGCCTGCGCCCTCTCAAGAAAACCACCCGGTGTCTGGATCATGTCATCCCGCGAATGCATTCCGGCGGCAACTCCTATCGCAACCTCGTCGCCTGCTGTATGGAATGCAATTCGCGCAAAGCCCAAAGATCGGCCGCAGACTTCCTGTGCAGCCTCTTCCGCGAGCGCCGCCTCACCACCAGACTGCTCGCCTCCCGCCTCCGCGCCCTCGAAGCCCTCACCGCCGGCAAACTCCGCCCCCGTCTTCAGAAGACTTCTTCCAGGCTCGATTAGCGATAAAGGCGAAGACCCAATGGTCCTCGAACGTCTTATTCGTGGCTTTGATTTTCCCCGTAGCGAAGCCGACGACCAACGACCCGGTCTCCCTGCGCTATGAATCGGCGAGATTCACCGAAAGGGGTGCGATCATGCAGGAACCGCGTTTGCCCGGCTCAAGCGCCGGCGAGAGAAAGTTATAGCCTCAGCTTGCCGATGGCCTTCAGGCACGGCAGGAGCACCAATTCGGCCGCTTCCTCAGCATCTTTGAGGAGCGTCTTGCGCGGCGTGCCTATCAGCGCGCGCATGGTCAGCCCACGCGCTAAATCCGTGACTTGGATTGCGCGCGCGGCTACCGGAAAGTCAGACGGAATTTCTCCCGCGGTGATCCCGTCCCGGAAACGGCGCTCCAGCCGCGCCGAGCCGCCAGTGGCGGCGTTCTGCAGGAACCGCTGAACCTCAGCGTCGTTCACAAGCGGCGCGACACATATCAGAAGGCAGCCCCGGGCGGATCCTTTCTCGGTCGCACTTTCGACGGCGTACCTCAAAAAGCCAGCGATCGAGTCCCGAAGACCCATTGGCGAAAGGAGTGCTTTGGCTGCGAGAGCGCCCTTCCGTTCTGCGTACGCCTTGAGGACGCGCAAGAATATCGCCCGCTTGTCCCCAAAGACGGCATACAGGCTCGGCCGCCCGACACCCATCCCGGCGACGAGATCGTCAATCGTCACTCCGTCGTAGCCTTTCGACCAGAACACCTGAGTCGCCTTTTCCAGCGCCCCAGTTTCGTCAAAGCTGCGTGGTCGACCCCGCGGCCTCGCGGTATTTTGAATCATTTAGTTCAAAACTCCTTGACAGCTTCCAGTCACGAATATATAACCAAATAGTTCGAAATTAGCAAGCCGGTTCTGGCCTCGCGGGGCCCCACGAATCGGCCTTCATCCTTCACCACGGAGACACACATGGAACATTCGATCGCTCTCGTCACCGGCGCCACTTCCGGGCTCGGTTATGCGGCAGCCCGCACTCTTGCCGGAGAGGGCTGGAGCGAGATTATCATCACCGGGCGCAGCCTGGCTCAGGTTCAGAAAACGGTCGCACAGCTCGCGGCGGAGAGCGAAAGAAAGGTCTTCACCCCGCTGGAGCTGGAGCTGGACACGCCGTCCAGCGTTCAGTCCGCGCTCGCCGAGCTGGTCAAGCGGGGTCGGCCGATCGATTTTCTACTGCTCAATGCAGGGATGGTCCCAGGTAAGAAGCGCGTGCTCACTGCGGCGGGCATCGAGGCGGCTCAGGCCCCGCTCATCGGCCATCATCAACTGACTGTCGGGTTGCTCCGCGCCAACCTGCTGAGCCCTGGCGCGCGGATTGTTATCGCCGGCGCGGAACCTGCCCGTGGGGGCGTGCCGATGTTCAGCTACACCGATGTTCCAGCCTTCGCCGCCAGATACTTCCGGGGAGACCGGACCGCCGCTATCGAAGCCCTGATTCGCAACGGGCCAAATGTAAAGTACGAGCCCAACAATACGTATGCCGACGCGAAGCTCATTATCGCTTGGTGGGTCGCGGCGTTGGCGCGCCGGCTACCCTCCGGCATGGCCGTGTACGCTGTCTCGCCCGGTGGGGCGACCGCGACCAAGGTGGTGCGAAACGCTGGCCTGGCGTTGAAGTATCTGTTTATCCCAATCGTGAACCTCATTCCCGGCATGAATCAGACGCCGGAGACTGCGGCCCGTCGGTACCTCCAAGCGTCGGAGTTCGGAACCGACGTCTCAGGGCAATTCTTCGCCTCGGCTCAAGGGAAGTTCTCAGGCCCAATTGAGGTGCAGCGCCAGCCACACCTCTACGACCGCGCCAGTCAGGGCGCCGCCTGGCAGGCCGTCGTCAAGGTCTCCGGCGTCGACTTGTCTCACCCAGCATCCTCAACCGCCGTGTCCTGAGGACCGCTGATCGGCACGCCACTGGATGAAAAACAACATCGCCACTTCCCTAAATTGGAATCACGGCGATAGAACGAAGAACAACCATCACAAGGAGAAGACACATGAAACGGTACCAAGACAAAAACGTCGTAATCATCGGCGGCACGAGCGGTATGGGGGACAGAAGGTTGGGGACGAAGGTTGGGGACATAAGGGACGTTTCCCAATTACGCCAAAATATGCAAACGGGAGAGCGTATGGGATGTTCTCGCTGTTCTCCTTTTTCAAGATAATCAAAAGTTTGCGATGAACCAAAGTCTGCTGGAAACGTCCCGTCTGTCCCCTAGTTTCCAAGGATTCGTCGAAACATAACTCTCACGTCTCGACCTTTCTTCTTCGAATCAACTGCGGAAGGTATACACAGAAGTAGTACAGGAAACTCCCCCACCATAATCCGATCAACAAAATGAGAAACCACACTCGCTTTCCCCACGCGCTAGAGTTATCGAGTCGCACCCAATACCGCCACATACCGATGAAAAGAAAGAGCACGCCGATCGGTACGAGGAACCCCAAAGCAGTTAACGGAAGCCTGATCCAAAACGCGATTCTTGTCGTGTCCATTCTCATGAGTGCTGGAGTTAGAGCGAGCACACAGAGGGCTGAGAGAAAAAAGAGTTAAAACTCGGGGACAGACGGGACGTTTCCCCGAATCCGTATTGTGAAGCAAGGGGACAGACGGAACGATTCCGGATTGCCGCATTGCACGACGGCGCAGGACACGTCCGAGGACACGTTCCGACTTTCCCCTCATCTCGTGTTCATTTATTCCCTTTCGCGCAAATGAGCTGCGATGACGCGAGGATTGCGGCGACCATGGAGAACAGCTACCACAACGGGCGGCTCTTCATGCGGTGCGTAGGCGATCAGATAGTCCCGAACAGAATGAAATCGCAATGGCCTCGCCGTAAGGTCCGCTCGGGTGTGTCCCATCTGAGGAAAAGACGCCAGAGATTGCATGGCCAGGCGGATCTCGTCAAGAACTCGGTCTGCCGCTTCCAGGTTGTCTGCGGCGATGAACTCCCATACTTCTTCGAGATCGGCGAGAGCTTCGGGGTGGAGAACAAAGCCGCTCATGGGCGGCGGCGTTGGTTGCTCTTGGTGCGAATGCGGTTAAAGGCCTCTTCCCCATCCACGGTTTTCACTTGTCCGCTTTTGATATCGTCGTACCGCGCATCGAGCATCTCGCGTGTTTGTGCGAGCTCCGCGAGATAACCGGCCATGGCGTCTTCAACGAGATCATCCGGATCGCGACCCGTTGCCGCAGAAAGGTCCTTCAGCCGAGACTCGGTTTCGGGCTTGAGGTGCACTACCATACGTGAAAGTGTAGGGATGCCAATACAGGCTGTCAAAGTGATTGTCGCTTCGCTCGGTCGCCTGGTGCCGAGCTGACCCACCCTGAGTCTTCTAGTGGAGACTCCTGCCGTTCAGTTCTAGCGAAAGAGACGATTTGCGCATTTCTTCACGCGACGACCTTCAGCGCAGGTAGCCCCAGTTGTGCAGCTTGTCGGAATCTTCCGCCCAGCGGTCGCCGATGTCGGTGCGGTAGTACATGTTGGGAATGAGGATGTTTTTGATGCGGGTATAGACCTGAGCTTGCGCTTGCTTCATGGTCTGGCCGGTGCCGACGACGGTGAGGATGACGCCGGACGTGCCGGCGATGAGCCACTGCCCGTTGACCTGTTTCACGTCTTCGATATGGATTTGTTCGGGTGTGCCGCGTTTGAAGACGATGGCGTTGTCTTTCGAGAAGGATTCGAACGTCGGCTCGTCGTCGAACGGAAACGGCGGCACGACGATGCGAACACCAATTTGAAAGCCGCTGCGAGTACGCCATTTGGGATCCTGCCCGTTGGCGAGTTCCCAGAAGAAATCGCTGATCGGCGTGAGGATGCCTTCCTGCTGAATGAAGATTGTCGGATAGCCGAAGCGCGAAGTGAATTCAAGCGGATAGATCCCGTTGTTGTTGACGATGCAGTTGAGATCGATGTAGCCGACGTAGCCTTCGAGCGCGAGTTTCGGCTCCATCTTCAGGAGCGTGCGATAGAAAATCGCGTTGGGCTCGCTCCAAAACATGGAAGTGCCCATTTCGCCGGTCGGAGGGCCGACTTCGCCGGGGAAAAGTTTCTTATGCTCAAAATTGATGTTAATGGGCGTTATAAAATGCTTGCCGTTGAAGAAGCCGCCGACGGCGACTTCGACACCGTGGATGCGGCGCTGCAACTGGAAGACTTTGATCTCGTCGGCAAAAGCCCGCTTGTAAGCCTCGAGCATTCGAACGACGTCGTCGCCATCCTCTTCTTCGCCGACGAATAGGCGGCGCTTGACGTTTTGCGCCTCGCCGCTCGGCTTGATGACGTAGCGGTCTGGATTCTTCTTCACAAATTCAATCGCGGGGTCGAAAGACTCAAAGTCCTCGTACGGAATGATATTGACGCCGGCTTTCTTCAGCTCTTCCTGGCCGAAGGAGCGATCGTCTTCGAGGCGATCGGTGTATTCGCTGCCGCCGATCACCGGCTTGCCGGCGTCGCGCAGGGCTTTGGCTCTGGCGCCCTGACCGAGCGTGTCGTCAAAGACGATGATGTCGGCCCACTTGGCGTCCTTTTCCCAATCATTGGATTTGGGAACGAACCCGTCGGCGATGTCGCGCTCTTTTTCGTTGTCGATGTAATAGCGGACTTCGTGACCTTCCTTGAAGACTTGCCAGGCGATGTCGCCAATCAAAGCGGATAGCGAAACGAAGAGAAATTTGCGTTTTTCCATTTTTTAGAAGGGCCCGTCCTTGGTGGCGGGCAGCAACGAAAGTGTAGAGGCGGACGGGGCGCGAAATGTAACAGTTTGTTTAAAAAAGTCGGGTGGTGTTTCGATGAGAGGTTACTCGGCACGACGGCGCCAAGCCGTTACGGAATGGCGCGCGGTCCGCCGTGGCGAGCGGCGCCAAAAGGAGGAGGCAACCTTTTGCGGCAGGCTTTGGCTCTCAAGAGAGACGACGGCAACCCGATCGGAGTGCGACGTAAGTTCAGCAAAATGTTGGGAAAATCAGCTGACCTGTCCTTTCGATCAGGTATACTGACGGAGACTCGATCCCAGTTGAGAGCAGTTGGCCCAGACATAAGTGCGCGTGAGTCTGACGAGGGGAAGACTCCGGCCAGTCCACACTTTGGGAGAGGTGAAAGCTTGCATTCTGCTTTTCGAACAAAACCCTGGAAAGTCCTAACCATATTTGTTTTAGCCGGTGGGTTTGCGGCGCTCAGCGCGACCCGGTGCGATGCCCAACTCCTGCACAAGAAAAAGAAGCTGGATAAGTCCACCTCGACGGACAACACAGCGGAACCAGATAAGGTCTTGTATGAGCGCGCGACGGACGACATCAAGCGCGGCCGCCAGGAAGTCGGGCGCCTCAGTCTCCAGACCCTGATCAACACCTACCCCGACAGCGAATATTTGGCAAAGGCGAAGCTGGCGATCGCGGATTCCTATTATAAGGAAGGCGGATCGGCCAACATGACGCAGGCGATCCAGGCCTACAAAGACTTCGAGATCTTCTTCCCGTTCCTGCCGGAAGCTTCGTACGCGCAGATTCAAGTCGCGAATACCCACTACAAGGAAATGGCGAAGCCCGATCGCGATCGCAGCGAAGCGAAAGCGGCTGAAGAGGAATACCAGAGCTTTTTGCAGAAGTATCCGAAGGATCCGCTCGCGCCGCAGGCCGAACAGCGGCTGCGCAACGTGCAGGAAATTATCGCGGAAGGCGACTACCGAATCGGCTACTACTATTACGTGAAGGGCGACAAGCGCGCCGCAGCTGCCCGATTGATCGCGCTGACGAAGCGCTATCCGCTGTACAGCAAGTCGGACAAGGCGCTGTGGATGCTCGGCGACGTCTTCGAACGCAGCGAGCACAAAGAGATCGCGCAGCAATATTACGCACAGATCGTACGGAACTATCCGCTTTCGACGCTGGTGCCCGACGCCAAATATAAGTTGAAGGCGTTCAACGTGCCGGTTCCTCAGCCCGATCCGAAGGCGGAGGCCTGGATGGTTGCGGAGCAGAACGCGCCGCGCGAACACGACAGCATGATCAAGCGGCCGCTGGC
Source organism: Candidatus Acidiferrum sp. (assembly GCA_036493835.1). Classification (GTDB taxonomy): domain Bacteria; phylum Acidobacteriota; class Terriglobia; order Acidiferrales; family UBA7541; genus Acidiferrum. The sequence goes on from DASXPD010000124.1 coordinate 19,424, forward strand.
GTTGGTTCGATCGGGACCACACTCCGAATTTATGGCGGCGGCTCGCACTGGCACGCCAAACCTGCAGCCAGAAGCGGACAACACGTCGGCAACGGACATTTTGACGCCGGGTAACCGATCTACGCTGGGCGGTTCGGGTCCGACGGCCGGCAACGGAGCGGTCGTTGAAGTCGTGACACCAGGTAGCCCTGGCAGCATTACAGCTCCGGCGGGCGACGCGAACGGGACGGCGAGCAGCGGCGGAACTTCGTCGGGTGCCTCCGGCTCGACGGGAACAGGTTCGACGGACGGCGCGGCGACCCAACCGGCAGATGCGACCGGCACCAACCCACCGGGAGCAGCTGGCGATCCGAAGGCAGCCGCAACACCGGCTCCAGCACCAGCGGCGACTGATCCAGCAACGAACGCCGTCACGACGACAACGACGACCGGTACCGACGCCAAGCCGGCGGACGGTTCGGCAGCGGCAACCGATGCCACCGCAACTCCAGACTCAACGACGCCCGCGAACACCAACCAGAAGGAATCAAGCAGCAAGAAAAAGAAGGGGATCAAGAAGCTAGTCCCCTGGTAAGCGATAGGCGCAGGCCGCACGACCGGCTGAGACCGCGGCATTGCATCCAATCGGATACTTAACTAAAGAGCGCAACTTCCGTTGCGCTCTTTCGCTTTTTGCCCGGAATTTGCGCGACTCTCGGCGAGATTTTCTGCGATTTGCCGCTCAGGGTGTTCCCTTCCGACACACCTATCCTGCGTTTGCGTTGACGCACCCATACCGCGGTGCTTGAATAACGAGAGTCTGCCAATAGCGCGAAGAGTAACGCGATGGGAGACGACCGGCTGTGCGCGGGCGCGAGCCCAACAGCGGAAATCGGCCGAAAAGCGGGAGAATTCCCGGAGGAAGTTCGGTGGCAAAGATTCTGGTTGCGGACGACAACAGCAATATTCAAAAAATGGTCGGTCTCGCACTTAAAGATCACGGAATTGATGTGGTCGCCGTCGGAAACGGCGAAGCGGCAGTGCGCAAGATCGCTGACATACGTCCCGACCTGGTGCTGGCGGATGTGTTCATGCCAGTGCGCAATGGCTACGAGGTTTGCCAGTTTGTAAAAGCCGATTCGACCCTTGCGCACATCCCCGTGATTTTATTGGTTGGCGCATTTGATCCGCTGGACGAGCAGGAAGCGCAAAGGTCTGGCGCAGACGGCGTCCTGAAAAAGCCTTTCGTTCCACCCGATCCACTGATTTCGATGGTGAAGTCGGCGCTTGTTCGCGCGGGAGTCGCGCACGCGGGCTTCACGCCGGCGAAGCCGGTTGAGGAAGTACCTGTTGAAGCGCCGCCGCCACCAGCTCCCCGAAAGATAGCGCTACCAACGTTCTCTGAACCCGATCAGACGGTCGACGAGATTCCAACGACTCCGGCCGCAGTCAAATTTGATTCGGAACAGCAACCCGTGGCTTTTGGAAATTTGCTCGGCACCGACGAAGAGGCGGAGGCCGAAGCGGCCGTGACCGCGCGTCCCGAGTTAGAACGCGATTGGCGCACGGAAGAGGTTGACGAAGAGGAAGAAGAAGAGCCCGAAGCGAAGGCGTCGTGGCGACGCGATGCAGGCAATGAAGAAGCTGGCAATGATATTCCTGCGCGAGAAGGCGGCTGGCGAGAATCGATTACCTCGGAGCAGCCGGCTCACGCGCACGCGAAGCGTCACGAGTCTTGGACGCCAACGCGCGAGAAACAAGATTTGAGCGAAGCCGCTGAAGCGGAAGGAACGGTTGTCGCTTCGTCGCTCCCTGATTTTCGAAACATTCCAGCGGCGCCGTTTTCGGGCGAAGCCTGGGCGGCGGCGATCGAAGCGGGAAATCCCAATAAGACGGCGGTTGCAGAAGCCGAGCATCCGGCAATCAGCGAGCGACCTTTGTCGGATTTGGATGCGCTCGTTGGTCGCGCTGAGCCCGCGATACAAGAGAGTTCCCCGGTCGAAGAGCAGAGTTTCGTTACGGAAATTCCGGCTCCCGCAGCCATCGAGACTGTCGAAGAGCAGAACGCCGCGCCAGCGGTGGCCGAAGCGACACCGGTAACAGGGCACGAGCAGTCTAGCGCCGAAACTAAGACATTTGTCTCCGAGGCACCGCAGTCCAGCGCGGCTTCGTGGTTCTCAACGCCGCCGAGCCCTTGGGAAGTCGAAGCAGCGAAGGCGAGCAAACTGGCATCGACCTGGGATGCACCGGTCCCCGCAGCGCCGGAAACGTCTCCGTTATCCGCGCCCGACGAGATTGAAGTCGTATCCGGTGCGGTAGCCAGCGACGTGATCCCGGCTGCGGTCGAAACCGCACGGGAAGAAGCTCATGGGTCGGCTGAAGAAGTCGACATGAACGCCGTCGTCGAAAAAGTGATGGCGCGCATGAGCCCGGAGAAGCTGCACGAACTGACCCGCGATTTGCTGAAGCCTGTTATCGAAGGCATCGTACGCGACGAACTCAACAAGAAGTCGTAGTTCCCTACCCAAAGCATTTCCGTTCGAATTGAATTTCTCGGGAATAAATCGAGAGATTCCTGCCTGAATTGACCGCGTTCGCGCGGCCTCGTATAGTCAAAGATTGCCCTCTCGGTGAAAGTTCAACCCGCAGGGATCAGAAACTCAATTCGAAGGAGTCTTTAGCCGGAATGGCTCGCGAAATCGCCAAGGCGTACGAACCGCAGCGCATCGAACCCCGTTGGGCAGAAAGCTGGGTCAAGGACGAACTGTTTAAGGCCGACCCGAGCAAGCCTGGACCTGTGTTTTCGATCGTCATTCCGCCGCCCAATGTGACCGGTTCGCTTCACATCGGCCACATGCTCGACCATACCGAGATCGACATCCTGACGCGCTGGCACCGCATGTGTGGATACAACACGCTTTATCTGCCGGGTACGGATCACGCCGGTATTTCCACGCAGCGCGTGGTGGTGCGGCAGCTCGCGGAGCAAGGCATCAATTATCGCGATCTGGGTCGCGAGGGATTCGTGCGCCGCGTCTGGCAATGGAAAGAAGAAAGCGGCGGAACGATCCAGCGGCAGATGAGGGAGATTGGCGAGAGCTGCGACTGGACTCGCGAGAAATTCACGCTTTCGCCGGAATTATCGCGCGTGGTGCGCGAAGTGTTCGTGCGCCTGTACGAAGAAGGGCTGATCTATCGCGACAAGCGGATGACGAACTGGTGCCCGGTGTGCCTCACCGTGCTGAGCGACCTCGAAGTGTTGCACGAAGAGCGCGCGGGGCATTTGTGGCACATCAAGTACCCGGTGGCGGGCAGCAAGGAATCCCTCGTGGTCGCGACGACGCGGCCGGAGACGATGCTGGGCGACACTGCGATCGCAGTGCATCCTGAAGACGAACGCTACAAGCATTTGATTGGACGAAGCGCGATCGTGCCGCTGGTGAACCGAGAGATTCCGATCATCGGCGACGAGATGGTGGATCGCGAGTTCGGCACTGGCGCGGTGAAAATCACGCCGGCACATGATCCGAACGACTTTGAGGCGGGTCGTCGTCACAACTTGGCGGAAATTGACGTGATGACCGACGACGGTCACATGAGCGCAGCCGCGGGTACCTACGCGGGGCTGGACCGATTCGAAGCACGGAAGAAAATCGTCGAGGATCTCAAAACGCTCGGTCTGCTCGACAAGATCACCGATCACACGCACGCGATCGGCATCTGCGAACGGACCCGAACGATCGTGGAGCCGCGCGCATCGGTGCAGTGGTTCTGCAAGATGAAGCCACTTGCCGAACCGGCGATTGCGGCGGTGGAAAAAGGCGAGATTCACATCGTGCCGGACAACCGGCGCGAGGAATTCTTCAACTGGATGCGCAACATTCGCGACTGGACGTTGTCGCGCCAGCTTTGGTGGGGACATCGCATCCCGGCTTGGTATTGCGCCGAGCACCATCACGTCATCGTGGCGCGAGAAGCGCCGACAAAGTGCCCAGAGTGCGGATCGGAGCACCTCGAGCAGGACGAAGACGTGCTCGACACGTGGTTCAGCTCTGGATTGTGGCCGTTTTCGACTTTGGGTTGGCCGGACAAGACTCCTGACTTCGAACGCTATTACCCGACGACGCTGCTGATCACCGGCTACGACATTTTATTTTTCTGGGTCGCGCGGATGGCGATGCTCGGAATTCATTTCACGGGCAAGGTGCCGTTCCGCGCGGTGTATCTGCATTCGCTGGTTCGAACGGCGAGCGGCGAGAAAATGTCGAAGTCCAAGGGCACGGGCCTCGATCCGGTGAAACTCAATCAGCAATACGGCACCGACGCGATGCGATTTTGTCTGGCTTCGATGGCGGCCCCGGGCACAGACATCGTTTTGTCGGACGATCGCCTTGCTGGCGCGCGCAATTTCGCGAACAAGATTTGGAATGCTTCGCGCTTCCTGTTCATGAACCTCGATAAGTTTGAAGAGGGCGGTGGAGCGTCGTTCGAGCAGCTCGCCGGGCCCGACGTGCGCGCGGGGGCGCCGTACGCTTACAAAGACAGCGTGCCGCTCATTGATGAATGGATATTCGAACGGCTCACGTCAGCGCGCGAAACCGTGAATACGGCGCTGCGCAGCTATCGGTTCCATGAAGCCGCACAGACGATCTATCAATTTTTCTGGGGCGACTTCTGCGACTGGTATATCGAGTGGATCAAGCCGGATTTGCTGAACGCGGACAGCGAACGAGCAGAAGTGGCGTGGAAGAATTTGTTCGCGGTGTTCGATGACGCTCTGCGGCTACTGCATCCTTTTATGCCCTTCTTGACGGAAGAGCTGTGGCATCAATTGCCTCAACGAGCGGACGCCAAGTCGATTGCGCTGGAAGAGTTTGGCGTGAACCGGCAGAAATCGGGCGAAGTGACGCGAGCGAATGAATTCGCGCTCATCCAGGACGCCATCGCGGAGCTTCGGAATATTCGCGCGGAGATGAAGCTCGATCCGAAGAAAAAAATCGCCGCGGAGTTTCACAGCTCTTACGGCTACATTCGCGACACGATGGAGCGCAACCGCGACGGGATTCAACGGCTCGCGATTTTATCGGAGTTGAAGGTTTCAGCCGCGAAGCTTTCCGAGACTGGCGGCACGGTGCGGTCGACGGCGCGATTTGACGTGCGCATCGCGCACTCCACCGACGCGGTTGACGCACATGCCGAAAAGGCGCGACTGCGCAAAGAGATCGAAGGGCTGGAGAAGTCCATCACGTCGAAGGAAAATCAGCTCGGCAATCCGACGTTTCGCAGCAAGGCCCCCCCGAAAATTATCAGCGGGATGGAAGCGACGATGGCGGAACAAAGGCTCGAGCTCGAGAAGTTGCGCGCGCGTCTACGCGATATCTCGCGGCTTGCTTAGCAGCTAGCTGGTCGCCGGCTTTGGCCCCTCCAAAGGCTACGCTTCGCGATTCCTGACTTTCGGGCTTACACTTCCCACTTCTCATGGCCAAGCGCGCAGTCCAACAGCAGCTCCCCGGAACGACCGACCGCCGCATCGCCGCGCTTCTGAATCTGCTCGCTGAAAACGCGACGATTGTCCTCAGCGGCGCGAGAATTGCCCGCGAGATCGGCGTGTCTCGCTCGACCGTGTGGCGCTGGGTCAATCGTTTGCGCGAACTCGGCGTGCGCGTCAAAGGCGAGCAGCACACCGGCTATTTTCTCGAGAAAGTTCCCGACATCCTCTCGCCGGACACCCTACGCCAACGGCTGAAGGGCAGCATCTTCGGCAAGCGCGTTCACCATTTCTTCAAAGTGGACTCGACCAATCGTGTCGCTATGGAACTTGGACATGCAGGCGAGCCCGAGGGCACGGTTGTGATTGCGGAAGAACAGACTGCAGGGCGTGGTCGCGCGGGACATTCGTGGCATTCGGAACGCGCCACTGGAATCTATGTCACCGTGCTGATGCGGCCCAAGATTTCTCCAGTGCAGGCTTCCCTGCTGACGATGATGGCTGGGCTTTCGGCATTCTCGGCGATTCGAACGCAAAACGACCTTGAGGCTGACCTTAAGTGGCCGAACGATATTCTGATTGGCGGAAAGAAACTCGGTGGCATCCTGACCGAGATGCATGCAGAGCCAAATCAGGTGCGCTTCGTCATCATCGGCATTGGCATCAATGTGAACCAGGAGAAATTCCCCGCGGAACTGAGCGCGATCGCGACGTCGCTACGAGTCGAGACGGGCAGGCCGCAGTCTCGACTGGAACTTGTCGTCGGGTTGCTGCGCAAATTCGAGACCGACTACAATCAATTCATCGCTAATGGCCCTGAGAGCGTGATTCGCAATTTCGAAGCGGTGTCGAGCTTCACGCGCGGTGAGCGAGTGCGGGTCACGAACGGGCCGGCGAGCTTCGCGGGCGTCACGGATGGGCTCAGTCCAGAAGGGTTTCTGCGCGTGCGACCGGATGGACGCGGTGAACCTGTAACGGTGATTGCAGGGGATGTGACTTTGGATCGCGCCGTCGTGGCGCGCGCAAAAAAACAGGGCGGCGACAACAAATAATGATCAAGACCTTCGGCGGCAGCTGATGCTACTCACAGTCGATGTCGGTAACACGAACACGGTGCTCGGCGTTTTTCGCGGCGATGAACTCATCGCGAACTGGCGCCTGACCACCGCGCGCCTCCAAACCGTCGATGAATACGGCGTGCTGACGCGCAATCTCTTTACGATCGCCGGGCTGGATGGCTCCGCGATCGACGGCGTGATCATCAGCTCCGTCGTGCCACCGATGAACTGGACGCTCGCCGAAATGTCACGCATCTATTTCGGACATAACGCTTTGTTCGTCGAGGCGGGTGTGAAGACCGGAATGGCCGTGCTCGTCGACAATCCGCTGGAAGTCGGCGCGGATCGCATCGTCAACGGCGTCGCAGCGTTTCACAAGTATGGCGGCCCTTGCATCGTCGTCGATTTCGGCACGGCCATCACCTTCGACGTCATCTCAGCGAAATGTGAGTATCTCGGCGGCGTAATTGCCCCGGGGCTCGGTATCGCATCGGAAGCCCTTTTCGCGCGCGCCGCACGCCTCCCGCGCGTGGAGATCAAGGATCCAGGTCGTGTGATCGGAACGAACACAGTGAGTCACATGCAAGCCGGCCTCTATTACGGCGCGATCGATATGGTCGACGGCATGTTGACGCGGATCAGAGCCGAGCTGAAAACGCCGGCGACTGTGATCGCTACGGGCGGACAAGCTCCGCTCGTCGCTCGCGGCTCGAAAGAAATCCAGCATACGGACGAATTCCTCACGCTCAACGGCCTGCGGCTGATTTGGGAAAAGAATCTGCCCGCCGACAGCCACGGCAAAGCCGCGGCAAAACCAGCCGTGACGCAGACAAAGAAAGCCTAAGGTACCCGACATTGTCACCGGACGCAGGCAGCGCACCCGCCATGGAAGGCTGGAACTACTTCAACTATTTCACCGAGATTGAAGAATATTTCTGGAAGAAGCGCGGCGCTCACCTGCTGGTCTCACCCCTTGATTGGGCGATCATGGAGACTTGGCAGAGGGCTGGCGTGCCGTTGGAAGCTGCACTCAAAGGGATTGATAACGCGTTCGAAAGTTACGGGCGGTCTCGCCGCGGCGCCGGCAAGCCGCTAAAGAGTCTGGCGTATTGCACCGATGCGGTTCTCGATGCCGTCACGGAAATTCAGGAAGCTGCCGCCGGTGCCACACCAAAAACAAAAAAACCTGCCGCCGAACCGTTCTCGCGCGACGAATTACGCGCTTATGTGGAACGTAACATCGCACAGATCAAGGCGGCTGCCGACAAACAGCGAGCCGCTCATCCCGACATGGCGATTCGGTTGGCGGAATTCGCTAACTCACTGATGTCGATCTTGCCGCTCCTCGACACTCCCGGCGCGCTCGATCTCGAAGACCTCGAACGTCGGCTGACCATCCTCGATGAAAAGATCCAGGCATCGCTCACGCAATACGCGACCGAAGACCAGATGCTCCGAATCCGCCGCGAAGTCGACAGCCAGCTGACGCAATATCGCCGGAAAATGAAAGCGGAACAAATCGCCCTGGTTGAGCGACAATATATACAGAAGCGATTGCTGGAAGAGTTTGGATTGCCACGGCTGAGCCTCTACTACTTTTCCTGAGCGAGCCTTACAAGAGCCAGGAACCCCCACGCGCCGAATGGCGGAATGGATTGCAATTTATGTCAGATGAGTTACAGTTATCGATTGAGAAGCTTGTGTATGGAGGCGATGGGTTGGCTCACGCCGACGGCAACACCGTTTTTGCGCCGTACGTTTTGCCGGGCGAAGAGGTGCGCGCGTCCATCAAGACGAAGCGCAACAAGCTGATTTGGGGCAAGCTCGAAGAAGTCACGAAGCCGGCGCCGGAACGTCAAAAGGCGCTTTGCCCGCACTTTCAGACTTGCGGCGGCTGCCACTACCAGCACATCCCTGCTTCGAACCAGGTCGAATTTAAGGAATCGATCCTGCGCGAGACTCTGTCGCGTCTGGGCCGGATCAAATGGGATGGACCGATTCAAATTCACACCGGTGAGCCATTTGGCTATCGCAATCGCGCGCAATGGGCGTTCCGCGACGCCAAACCGATGGCGCTGGGATATTTCTTGCCCGAAAGCTCGGTGATTGTGCCGATCGACGTGTGCCCGATTCTGTCTCCGATGCTGCACAAGACATTCGAACAACTGCAAAACCTGGCGCGCTCCGGCCATATGCCAGAAAGGATGCAAGAGATCGAAGCCTTCGTCGATTCGAAAGACGAAAAAATCGCGCTCAACGTCGCGTTCGAACGCTTCCCGAAGCCTGCCGCCGAGATCGCCGCGATCTTTCGAACCGCTGTGCCGCAACTCGATAGTTTGCTTTTGCTCGATCAAAGCAAAGATCGATTCGAACTCACGGGTCCGGGCTATCTCTTGCACGACGCTGGCGGATTTCAATTCCGTGTCAGCCACCTGTCGTTTTTTCAGACGAATCGCTTTTTGATTGAGGACCTACTTCGAACGATGACTGCCGACGCGAAGGGTGATGTCGCTCTCGATCTTTACTCTGGCGTCGGCTTCTTCACGTTGCCGCTCGCCAAGGCGTTCAACAAAGTCATCAGCGTTGACGCCAATCTCGCCGCCACACGCGATCTTTATACCAACGCCGAAGCCGCCGGTGTCGCCGTGACTTCGCATAACGAACACGCCGAGGAATTCCTGCGCAAGACGCAGGAGAAGCCCGACTTCGTCACTCTGGATCCCCCGCGCGCCGGATTAGGAGCAGGCGCGTCCGCCGCATTGCTGGCGCTTGGCGCACCCGAGATTCGTTATCTCTCGTGCGATCCGTCGACGTTAGCTCGCGACTTGGCGATTTTGACTGGATCAGCGAAAAAGCCGAATGACGAAGTCTCGGCTGAGCCCGCGACTCGTTACGAAATAACCGATGTGCACCTCTTCGATCTATTTCCGCAGACTTTCCACATCGAGACGCTGGTGCGGCTGAGACGCGTCCCGTGAAGGCCCCGGCTGTAGCCATTGTCGCGGCCTTCGTCTGCGGCATTGCGCTCGGCCTTTGTCCTGCGTTCGAACAACTCAACGAATCGCCGCTGAAGCTCGGCCTATGTTTTGCCGAATGTGGCGCTTTCGGCCTGACAGCACTGCTCCTACTGCGGCGGGAGAAACTCTTCGCGAGCGCTGCATTGTCGCTTCTCTGTTGGCTCTCGCTCGGTGTTGCGAGCGCCGTCATCGCGCAGCAACCTCTAGCTTCGAATCACGTAACACAATTGCTTGATCGCAACCAACTCAGCGTGCAATCCCCGCTACGTTGGCACGGAATTCTGCGCGACGAACCTGCTCGCCTACCCTGGGGTACAGGCTACGAAATTGAACTTCGCGGCGTAGATTATGAAGACGCAACGTTGCCAGTCGTCGGTGGCCTCCGCCTCAGCTTTACACCACACGCCGGAGGCGACGCCTCGCTAGTGCCGGAACTTCACGCGGGCGACGCCATCGATGTCGTCGCCGAAGCTAAACGCCCACCCTTCTTCCGCGATGAAGGCGCCTTCGATCGTCGAGCTTATCTTGCAACGCAAGGCGTCGACCTGATCGCCACATTGCGATCTCCAAAACTCCTGCAAAAAATAGCGACCGCGTCGTCTCAATCCGTGGCAAACCGAATCTCCCGCGTTCGCGCCCGACTCCACGATGAAATTGACACTCTCCTCGTCGGCCAGCCTCAATCCGCCGCAACACTTCGCGCCATGCTTCTCGGCGACCGCAGCTTCGTCGACCGCGACGAATCGACTGCGTTCCAGAAAACCGGCGTCTTCCACATCCTCGTCGTGGCCGGACTTCACGTCGGAGCGCTAGCCGCACTATTCTTCTGGGCGTCCCGCAAACTCCGATTCTCCCCGACGCTCGCGATTATCTTCGTCTCGTGCTTGCTTTTCGCGTACGTCGCGGTCGTCGAAGTCCGCGCGCCAGTGCTTCGCGCCACGCTCATGGCTGTCGCCGTCGTCCTCGGCGGATTTTTCTATCGCCACCTCGATTTGCTCAACTCTGCAGCTCTGGCTGCGTTGGCGCTGCTGATCGCACAACCGCTCGCCGTTCGCGACTCCAGTTTTCAACTCACCTTCGTTGCAATCGGTTGTATTGCGGGCCTAGCCATTCCGTGGCTCGCCGGAACCGTGCAACCCTACGCCCGCGCTCTTCGCGGCTGGCGCGACGTCACTCGGGACGCCGGCCACCAACCTCGCGCGTCACAATTCCGACTCGATGTGCGCGCCGCTCTGCGCTGGGTCGCTTCGCACTCACCCGCTCGTCTCGCAGCTCCAGCGCAAAACACAATCGCCAGCGGCCTCGCCATCACCTTTCGCGTCTGGGAACTGCTCGCCCTTACGCTCGTCTTGCAACTCGGCATGCTTCCGCTTATGGCCACGAACTTCCATCGCATCGCATTATCAGCGCCCGTCGTAAATCTCGCAGCCGTGCCGATCACCGGCATCATCGTTCCTTGGGGGTTTTTCACGTTGACTGCAGGGCTGCTCTCACCGGCGCTTGGCAAATTATTTGCCGCGCCGCTCGCTCTACTCACCGGACTTCTCATCCGCATCGTCGAGTGGTGTGCCGCTCTTCCTCACTGGAGCTACCGCATTCCAACGCCACCCTTATGGCTAACAATCCTTTTCTTCGCGCAGGCCGTCGCACTCGCAGCCTCCGCTCGTATAGGCCGCGAAACGCCTAGGCATCGCCGACGCATTTCGCTTTACACGCTGTCAGCAACATTCATCGCAACCGCACTTCTAATCGCCACATTTCCCTTCGCGCCCAGTCACGCCGCCGGCCGCCTCGAATCCACAATCCTCGACGTTGGCCAAGGCGATTCCATCTTTCTCGTCTCACCGCATGGGAAAACAATGCTGATCGACGGTGGCGGCGCGTTTCGCGGTTTCCCTGGCCGCGAAAACCACAACGGCACCGATCCCGGCGAAGAAGCCGTCTCACCCTACCTCTGGTCCCGCGGCTTCAAGAAAATCGACATCGTCGCCCTCACGCACGCACATCAAGACCACCTCGGCGGCCTGACCGCAATCCTCGAAAATTTCAAAGTGGGTGAACTCTGGATCGGCCGCGAAGTCAATTCGCGCGCGCTGGCACAACTGGAAGCCGCAGCGAATCGGTACGGCACCGTCGTCAAACACGAAACCCGCGGTCAAACATTTGAGTGGGACGACGTCGAAGGCGAATTCCTCTGGCCAGAAATTCCCGCGACAGAACTCGCACCCTCCGCCAAGAACAACGACTCACTGGTCTTGCGGCTCAAATTCGGCCAGCGAACATTACTTTTCCCCGGTGACGCCGAAAAGGCCGCCGAGCGCACAATGCTCTCTGAAAACGACGAAGCCGACATGCAAGCCGACGTCCTGAAGATCGGCCACCACGGCAGCAAGAACTCCACGACTCCTAATTTCCTCGCCGCCGTAAATCCACAAATTGCGATTATTTCTTCCGGGGAAGGCAATCCCTACGGACATCCCAGCCCTGAAACTATCGCCCGCCTGGAGACGGCAGGCGTTCGCACGTTGCGCACCGACACAAACGGCGCGATTCACATTCTCACCGACGGCAAGCGAATCGAAATCTCTTGCTTCGTCGCTTGTCCTGCGCCCGCCGCTCCGTCAGTAAATCAAGCGCAAGCGCCAGTCGATCACCAGCAGCGCGAGCAACAGTAAAAATCCAATCGCCGCCCGATATTCGCGATTCTTCTTATACTGCGCAAGAGAAAACGCAGCCACAGCACCTTGACCCAGTTCCGCCGCCGTTAGCCGCGGAAAAAATAACGGCACAGCCTTCGCATAAGCATCAAATGCCGCCCCATGATGAAACCGCAACTCGCCCTCTTCCCTTCGCATCACGACCGAATAAAATAGCGCAAAATATCCCAGCAGCAGCGCCGCCGAAATCCACGAATTCATCGCCACCGCCGCACCCAGCGTCAAAATCGCGCTCCCAAAATAAAGCGGATTCCGCGTATGCGCGTAAGGCCCGCTGACAGTAAGCATCTCCTGCTTATGCAAATGCCCTGCAGCCAATGCGCGCACGAGCAATCCGACTGCGCCGACAAGCCCGCCAACCACCATGCTCTGCGGCGTCGGATGCGCCAGCAAAAGCACAATAATCGCCAGCGGATAACCCAGCCGCACCCGCCATCGCGCGAAAAATGTCGGCCCCATCGACCTCCCGGCTGACTCTAACTCACCGCGCTTCTCCGAGTTCGGCGACACATCACTCATTCGAACGCACCGATGCGCCGCTTCACAGCCTCAAATACCGAGTCCACCTGAATCGCAAGCATCGACGGATCGACCACATCATTTCGACTGTGCGACGTCGCGCTGCCCGCCGCGCGCAAAACAATATCGCCCATGCAGGGATCGGTGTCGCGCGCCTCTCCCGAATCCAAAATCGGATCTCCCGTCACAAGCGATGGATTCCGATACGGTCCGTTGCGCGCCGGATCGGTCGGCCCATACAACGCGACCGCCTTTGTTCCCAACACAATCGCGAGGTGTAAAGGCCCAGTGTCGCCCCCGACGATGCAGACGGCCGACCGCAACAACGCCATCAGCGGCCCCAACTCCGTGTTCCACAGCAGCGGCTCGGCATTGCCGCTCGCCGTTTTCACCGCGGCAGCCAAGTCATCTTCGCCCGGTCCGTAGTTCACCACGCACCGCAGTCCCAACGACTCGCGAATCTTCTGACACAGCGCGCCGAATCTCTCCGGCGGCCAACACTTCGCGCGCCACCCGCCCCCCGGACTCAAAACTACATACCGATCGTAAATTCCCGCACGCGAAAGTTCGTCGCGCGCCCGAGCCGCGCCAACATTCGAAACCGAAAGCTTCACATGCCCGACGCGCCGTCGCGCACCCGCCCGCCGTGACAATTCGCCATTCTGATCCGCGATATGAATCGTCTCCGCCTTCACGCGCTGGTTGTAAAGAACGGGCACTCCGAATTCGCGAATCGTGTCCGACGAAAATCCAATCCGCCGCTTTACGCCGCCCAGAAATGGCAGCGCCGCGGACTTCCACAACCCCTGATAATCGATTGCCGATTGCCACTGCGAAGCGCGAATCCCCGAAATCGCCGCGCGCACCGATGCCAAATCACGCGACTCAACGTTTCGAATCTCTGAGGCGAGCCCGCTGCTCTCGACGAGGAACTTCCACCGCGGATGCGTCACCCAAACAATTTCAGCGTCAGGAAAAGAATCGCGCAACGCCGCAACGGCGGGAAACGTGTGGACGATGTCTCCCAACGATCCCAGGCGCACAACAAGGAATCGCGACTCAGGCATGCGGCGCCTTACGCACAGTCTCGATAAACCCGCGCGTCGAGTGATTTTTCGGATCGCCAACGATCGCGACGCGAATCCCTAGCCGTGCAGCGACCTCGCGCTCGGGCACAGTCTCCGCCGAATAATCCGTCCCCTTCGCGTGGACATCCGGTCGCAACAACTCCAAAAGCGGTTCGACGTTCGGCTCGTGAAACAAAACCACGTAGTCCACAGAACGCAGCGCGGCAACCAACTCCGCACGCGCATTCTCGTCCAGGAGCGGCCGTCCCGGACCCTTCAATCCGCCGACGCTCGCATCGTCATTCACCGCAACAACCAAAACATCTCCCTCGCGCCGCGCACCTTCCAGATACCGAACGTGCCCGACATGCAGTGTGTCGAAGCATCCATTGGCAAAAACCACGCGCGCTCCAGTGCGCTTGCGATCCGCGAGCAATCTGCGCAACTTCTCGCGCGACACAACTTTTGACGCAGAATTCGCCATGCCTAGGCGCCCGCCCCCGAAGCCTCGGCGCGAATCACCGCAAGCAATTCAGCCCGCGACACCGTCGCAGTCCCGCGCTTCATCACCACAAGCCCGCCCGCGATGTTCGCAATGTGCGCCGCTTCAAGCGGTGAAGCCCCCGTTCCCAGCGCAAGTGAGTAAGCCGCCAACACCGTATCTCCAGCGCCCGTCACATCCACCGCCGAATTGCTCCCATGAATCGGAATGTGTACAGCTCGCGCCGGCGCTTCGAACAGTGCCATCCCATCGCGCCCGCGCGTCACCAACAACGAATCCAGCTTCATCGCCGCCAGCGTCGCCCGCCCGCATCGCTCTAATTCCGTGACGTCTCGCCCAATCGAAGTGTGATGCAGCGCTTCCAACTCGGCCTCGTTAGGCGTCGCCGCAGTAATGCCCGCCTTCGCGTACAACCCCAATCCATATCGGCTGTCGAGCGTCGTTACCAACACTTTCTTCTTCGCCGTCGCATCGTGTACCAATTCTGGTGACGCCACCCCAAATCCATAGTCCGACACCGCAAGCACGTCCGCACGTCGCAGCTTCCCTCGCAAAATCCCGCCGATCTTCCCGCGAACGCTCGCCGGTAATTCAGTCTCTGGCTCGCGATCCACGCGCAAAACCTGCTGCGCCACCGTATGCGCCCAACCTGCCAAGAATCGCGTTTTCGTCGGCGTTGTATGCCCCTTCACACGCACCACTCCCGACAAATCCATCCGCCGCTCGCGAAAATATCCGACAAGCGCATCACCCGCCGCGTCATGCCCGACCACAGTGATCGGCAACACCTTCGCGCCCAGCGCCGCAAAATTATTCGCCGCGTTCGCACCGCCACCCGGCACCAGCTGCGTCTCGCGATGCCGCAAAATCAAAACCGGCGCCTCGCGCGACACCCGCGAAATCTCGCCAAACTGAAACTCGTCCGCGACGAAATCGCCCAACACCACGACCGTCTTGTTCGCAAACTGTTCGACGTGGTCCGCCAACGCCACCAAATCGACCGAACTCGATCCCGCCGCCGTCGGCGCGACTCGCGATCGTTTCATCTCGTCTGCCTCACGCTTTCCAAAATCCAATCCACTGCACCGGTCAAATCGTCCGCTACGAAATCTGGCTGCCGCGACCAGCTAGCCCCGTTCAAGCGCAAATCCTCTTCACCGTAACCGGTTCGCACCAGCACGCCGCGCCCGCCATTCGCCTGCGCCAATTCCACATCACCATAGCGATCACCAACCACAAACGACCGCGCCACATCGACGCCATGTTCGCGCGCCGCCTGTCGAATCATTCCCGGCTTCGGCTTTCTGCATTCGCAATCGTCGTCGGAAGCGTGCGGGCAGTAATAGATCGCCGTAAGATGCGCACCCGCAGCAGCGAGTTGCTGTGTCATCTCTTGGTGAACAGTGTGCACCATCGACTCGGCAAAAAAGCCGCGGCCCACGCCCGATTGATTGGTTACGACGATTACCGGCAGGTTCGCGTCATTCAGCTTTCGAATGGCCACTGCCGCGAAAGGAAACATACGAAATTGGCTGACGTCATTCAAGTAGCCAACGTCTTCGGAGATAGTTCCGTCACGATCGAGAAAAACCGCGGGCCGCGACAACGTCAGCTCAGGCAGGATGCACCTCAGTACTCGTGCCAGCAAGCCACGCTCGCGCCGCCGCAGTCACAGTCTCCGACGACACACGCGTCATGCAGCGATGATCCGTCGGGCATCGGCGCAAAAAGCACGGGCTGCAATACGGTTTGTCTTGCACGATCGTGCACTTCGGCGTCACCGGCGCAGTTCCGAACGGATCGGTCGGCCCGAAAATCGCCACCACCGGTAATCCCGCCGCCGACGCAACATGCATCGCCCCCGAGTCATTGCCGATAAAAAGTTGGCATCGCGAAAGCAGCGCCGGCAATTCCGCAATCGGGGTCTTTCCAGTCAAATCGATCGGCTTCCGCTGCATACCAGCAACGATCGCGTTCGAAACCGCCGTCTCATTCGCAGTACCAAACAAAATAATCTCTGCGCCCGATTCCGCCATCAATCGGTTCGCAACGTCCGCAAACCGCTCCGGCAACCAGCATTTCGCCGAGCCATACGAAGCCCCCGCTCCAATCGCCACCCGCAAAGCCCCTGCACCATTCGCGCCCGAGCGCACGCCAGCGCCAGCCTCGATCAGCTTCCGCTCCGCCGCGTCACTAGCCTCGCGCGAAACCGCCAACAAAATCTCGCTCGATCCTTCGTTACGCTCCGCCCAGCCCGCCCGCCGCACCAACTCCAAATAATAAAATTGCTCATGCGCCGGAATCTCCCCCGCCTTCGGCACCAGAATCGAATTCGTCAGCAGAATCCCACGCCCATCACGCGCATACCCAATCCGCTCCGGAATCCCCGCACGCCAAGCCAGCCAAGCCGCATCAAACGCATTCTGCAGTAGCAGCGCTACGTCAAATTTCCCCGCTCGCAACCGCTCTGCCAATCGCTCTCGTCCGCCGAACCCCTTCTCCGCTCCGCGCGGATCATAAGGAATCAGCTCATCGCAAACGCCCTGCCCACGATAAATGTCCGCCACATAAGGACGCGCCAAGATCGCAATATGCGCGTCCGGAAACTTCGCCCGAACCACACGCAGTGCCGGTAACGCCATGATCGCGTCACCCACCCAATTCGTAGCGCGAATCAAAATCCTCACGCCACCGCCCCATGCTTCTCTCGCAACATCCCGCGAATCTTCTCCAACATCACGTCGTCGTCCAGAATGCCCAGTTGTATGACCGATACCCACACCGGCATTCCAAACTCCAGCCCTGACAGGTTCGCTTCGTCCTTTTCCGTCGTGATCAATCCCTTCGCGCCCATATTCTTGGCTTCACTTTCCAAACGCTCTACATCCGCAACAGAGTACTTGTGATGATCTGCGAACGCTCTACTGCCGATTACCGGCAAATGTCTGACCTCAAGATCCCAAAAGAATGCTTTCGGATTTCCGATCCCGCAAAATGCGAAAAGCGGCCCTTTCTCGCGCAGCTTGGTGATTTCGTCCGTGTCGCTTCCTCGTAACGGACGCGATCCAGTCGCCGTGGTGATCGCGGGAAAAACCTGCAAGTCTCCGATCTTCTTCAGTCGATCGATATCCGAAACCCGCGTAGCAAGTACCACATCCGCGCATTCCAGCGCGCTCATCGGCTCACGCAGAAATCCCGCTGGCAGTAATTTCTCCTCGGTCCAGTCCCGCGTAGCATCCATCAGCACAATATCGACATCCCGTGCGAGCCGTAGATGTTGAAATCCATCATCCAGCAAAAAAATATCGACCTTCTCCTCCTCCTCCAACCTCCGCCCTTCTGCATAACGATCCGCGCCTACGCCAAAACGCACCCGCTCACCCAATCTCTTCTTCATCACCTCAACTTCATCGCTCGTCCCATTCGAACCCTTATATCCGCGCGTCAAAATCGCGACGCTCTTCCCTTCCGCCAAAAACTTCTCCGCCAGCCACATCACCATCGGAGTTTTCCCGGTTCCGCCGGTCGAAATGTTCCCGACGCTGATCACCGCGCCGTCGAGCCGCTTTGCCTTCAACCATTCGTGCTCATACAGCGCTCGCTTCGTTCGCACCACGCATCCGTACACCACCGAAAGCGGCCACAAAACAATTTGTAGCGCTCGCGGAATCCGCGTCACGCCGGACGCCCCAAATATTTGGCAATCTCCTCCATCGCCCGCGCCGTCGCCCCGCGGCTGTCATCCACCAATCTCTTCGCCCTCTCGCTCATCCGACGCGCGCGCTCCGGATCACGCAGCAACTCAATCCACGCCACGCCCGCGTCTTCCGGACTTTCCACCTGCACCGCCGCCTTCGCCGAAACAAATCGCGACGCCATCTCCGCAAAATTCTCCATCGACGGACCAAACACTGGAATTTTCCCAAACGCCGCCGGCTCCAAAATGTTGTGTCCGCCCGATTCCACCAGCGATCCACCCACAAACGCCCCGTCCGCCAACTGATACAGCGACGCCAACTCACCAATGCTATCCAGCAGCAACACCGTCACATCACGAGGAATCGTCGCGCCACCAGACGTCTGCACCACACCAACGCTCCGCGCTCCAACGCGATCATAGTCAACGCCATCCACAACGACGCCGGTGTTGTGAGTCGCACCTTCAGGCGCGTCATCAATTGCCCCCGACGTGTTGGGCTTCACCACCTGCCCTGCCCCCGCCGCCACCTCAATCCCGTTCCCACTAATCTTCAACTCCGACCGCCGCACAAACTTCCTTCTCGACTCATGAATAAAATCCGCCGCCTGCTGAAAAAATTCCGGCTTCCGTGGCGCCATCACCAAAAACGCATCTGGAAACTCACCCTGCACCACGCCGAACGCAATCAGCGCAAGAGGCTCTTCTGTCGACACCACGCTCCCCATCACAATCAGCGGCCGCCGCCCGCCGCGCGCAATCTCGCCCTCCAACCAGCGCGACAGCGGCGTCGCATCCGGCAGCGCCTGGTCATACTTCAAATTTCCGCTCACAAACACGCGCTCCGTCGGCACTCCCAACTCTCGCACCCGCTCCGCATCCCGCCCACTCTGCATCAAAAACGCCCGAGCATGCCCCAACGCATCGCGCAAAAACGGCCGCAGGTAAAATCCCGCCCACCCAAAAAATTTCTGGTACCGCGCGAACGACTTATCCGAAATCCGCCCGCTCACAAAAATCACCGGCACCTTGCGCCGATCCGCCTCGCGCAAAAAGTTCGGCCAAATCTCCGTCTCCAACACGATCACCAGCGCCGGCTTCACCGCATCCAACGCCCGTCGCACACAAAACGCCCAGTCAAACGGAAAATAAATCACCGCATCGGCCGCCTTCACCCGTTCGCGAGCCAACGCCTGCCCCGTTTGTGTTGTAGTGGAAATAATCAGCGGACGATTCGGATACGCCGCCTTCAATTTCTGCGCCAACGCCACGCCCGACAAGACCTCACCCACCGACACCGCATGAATCCAGATCGCCCCCGGCCGTTCCGCCGCCAGCCCGCTCAATCCCGGAAACGACGACCCCAGCCGCTCGCCCAAGTTCGAAAGATACTTCCCCTGCCGCAGCCCCTTCCAAATCCAAATCGGCGAAAGCACCGCCGCCGCAACCGCCATCAAAAAGCTGTAGACGAAATACACTCAGTCCCGCTCCATTCGAACGAACGCACTAGGCTGGCCCGACTCACCCACACGGCGCACCACAACCGCCACGACGCAGGGCAACCCCGCTCTTCCCCCAGGAATCTCAGGCGACAATATGAGAAAGGTTTATTATAACCCGATGCGAAACCAGGTCCTCGCGCACTTCTCCGCTTGCACCATCACCCTCATCACCGCCGCAACATTACTCGCGCCGCCACGCGCCGCCACCGCCTCACCACTGTCGCCGCCCTCGCCACAAGACTCCCTCAAAGCCGCCTCCCTCGAATCTCACGAAGGCCTAACCGTCTCCGCCCTCCCCTGGACCCTTCCCTCTCAGTACAAAGAAAAATTCCCCAAGAAATCTCCGTTCGACGGCGGCGTCCTCGCCGTCCAAATTAATTTCCGCAACGACTCCGACGAATCCCTCCGCGTCAACCTCGAAAGAATCCGTCTCAGCGTTCAGTTCGATGAAGACAATCGCCAGGAAGTCCCGTCGCTCAATCCCGAGCAACTCGCCGACGCCGCCCTCAAACCAAAAACAAAAGATCCCACCGCGTCGCGTGGCCCGCGCCTCCCCGTCCCGCTTCCAAGCAAGAAAAACGGCCGTGACAAACACTGGGAAGAACTAGAAAAGCAAGCCGACAACGCCCAAGTCCCTACAAGCGTCATCGCCCCTCACAGCACCGTCCAGGGCCTCCTCTACTTCGACCTAGGCGGCCAATTCGATCTGCTCCAAACCGCCCACCTCTACGTCCCCCAAATCGCCAAAATGAATTCCTCCGGCACCCTAACCTATTTCGACATCGACCTAAGCCGCCACCAATAGTTCGAACACCATCGCTTCTCGGTAGCGCCGGCATCCTGCCGTCGTTTTTCTCGAAGCGTCAGCAACCTCATCTCCGGAACTACCCAAACTTCATCCTGAGCGAAGTGAGCCGATGCGTTTTCTTCGCGTTCGCTCTGTGCGAACGAGCGTCGGCTCACGCAGCGAAGGATCTCAGCGCTAAACATGACCACAACCACAGCGACGTCCACCAAATCCCTGCTTCATCCACAAAAACTTTTCCACCGCCCGTTCCAAAGCCAAAACGCACGAAGTTTGCGCGCTCCTCCCCCATCCGCTAACATGATCTAGCGAAAAAATTCCGACGACACACGTCGCGCGACTCACACTCCAAAATCAAAATGCAAACTCTCCTGGACCAACTCAATCCTGAACAGCGTCGTGCCGCGGAAACCACCGAAGGCCCCGTCTTAATCCTCGCCGGCGCAGGCACCGGCAAAACTCGCGCCATCACTTTCCGCATGGCCAATCTCATCGCCAACGGTACGCCCGCCGAATCCATCCTCGCCGTCACGTTCACCAACAAAGCCGCCGAAGAAATGCGCACTCGCGTGTCCGATCTCCTCCTCAAAGCCGGAGTCCCACCCGCCGCGCCATGGCTCTCCACGTTCCATTCTCTCTGCGCCCGCCTCCTGCGCCGCGAAGCCGCAGCCGCCGGCCTCCCCAAAGATTTCGCCATCTACGACACCGACGATCAACTCTCCGCCGTCAAACTCGCGATGGGCAAGCTCGCGATCGACTCCGAGAAACTCACCCCGCGCAACGTCCTCAGCGCCATCAGCCACGCCAAAAATCACGCCACCACTCCCGAAAAACTCCGCTCCCAAGCCATCGGCCAGGACGACCGCAAAATCGCCGACATCTTCGCCGAATACGAACGCCAGCTCAAACAAAGCAACGCGCTCGATTTCGACGATCTCCTTCTCCGCACCGCGCGCATGCTGCGCGACGCGCCCGCCGTGCGCGAAAAATGGCAAAATCGCTTCCAATATCTTCACGTCGACGAATATCAAGACACCAACCGCGTCCAATACGACCTGATGCGCCTCCTCACCAACCCCAAACAAAATCTCTGCGTCGTCGGTGACGAGGACCAATCCATCTATCGCTGGCGTGGCGCTGACGTCTCCATCCTGATGAGTTTCTCGCGCGATTTTCCCGCCGCCAAAGTCATCAAGCTCGAGCGCAACTATCGTTCCACGCAAAATATTCTCGACGCCGCCGGCGCCGTCGTCGCCAACAACCCCGATCGGCTCGGCAAATCTCTCAGCGCCGAAAACGGCGCCGGCCTCAATCTCAAATACTTCGAAGGCCGCGACGCCTTCGCCGAAGCCGAATTCGTCGCCGGTGAACTCACCAAAATCCTCGACGACGACTCTTCCCTCACCTGCGCCGTCGAATACCGTACCAACTTCCAGTCCCGCGCCTTCGAAGAAGTCTTCCGCCGCCGCGGCATCCGCTACAAACTCGTCGGCGGCTTCAGCTTCTACAACCGCGCCGAAGTCAAAGACGCGCTCGCCTACGTCCGCCTAGCGCTCCATCCCGAAGACGATATCTCGCTTCTCCGCGTCCTAAACGTTCCGCCGCGCGGCATCGGCAAAACCACGCTCGACGCGCTTCGCGAAATCGCCCGCACCGACAACACTCCCCTCTGGGACGCCATCAACAAATTCGTCTCCGGCGAATCCGGCGGCCGCGCCGTCGCTCCTCTCCGCGCATTCCAGGATCTGATCGCCAAGCTCCAAGACAATTATTTAAAAATGAATCCGCCCGAATTCCTGCGCAGCGTCCTCGAAGACACCGGCTACATGGAGATGTTGAAAGACCGCAACACGCCCGACGACGTCGCCCGCATCGAAAACCTCGAAGAACTCTCCCGCGCCATCGCCGAAAGCGAAGAAACCGGCGAAGACTTTAGCGACTTCCTCGACGCCGCCGCTCTCGTCAGCGACGCCGACCAGTTCGAAGACAAACCCGGCGTCACGCTGATCACTCTTCACAGCACCAAAGGCCTCGAGTTCGATCACGTCTTCCTCACTGGCATGGAAGAAGGCATCTGCCCACACAGTCGCTCGTTCGACGATCCCAAAGGCATCGAGGAAGAGCGCCGCCTCGTCTACGTCGGCATGACCCGCGCCCGCAAATCGCTCACGCTCACCCGCGCCGTCTATCGCCGCATCTTCGGCAACGAACAACAACTCCGCGCCTCGCTCCCGTCGCGCTTCCTCGCCGAAGTTCCCGCTGAACTCGTCGACACCGTCCGCGGCTCCATGGCCGAAATCGGCCAAACCCGCCGCTATGAGCCCGATCCCGAATACTCCTACTCCCCCGAAGAATTCTCACGCCGCGTCCGCGGCACACCGCCGCCGAGCCGCACGCCGTCGCGGAGCAACTCCACCCCATCCAAAACGCCAAGCTTCGGCAAGTCCGCATCCGCCTTCGCCTTCGGCAAAAAAGCCTCCGCCGACCCCATGCTCGGCCAAAAAGTACGCCACCCCGAATACGGAGTCGGCACCGTCGTCGGCGTCGAAGGCGACGAAGACGACCGCAAACTCGCCGTCACCTTCCCCGGCCGCGGCACCAAAAAATTCATCGAACGCTACGCCCAACTCACCCAAGCCTAGTCCCCTCGGTATCGAGCAGTGAAGACGGCATCCCGGCCGCCGTTTTTTCTTTGTAGGGGCGGCGCTGGTTGAAACACTGAGCTTCGAAGGGCTCCGCCCGGCCCTTGCGTCTTGCCAAGATCTAAATTTCGCCACCCTGTAGCCGCGCTCTTTGTTTGAGCGCGGGGTTTAGATTCAACCCCAACGGTCTCATTCCGTTCCAACTCCCAAACTCAAACCCAATGTGAAGACCTGTTCCATCCGACTAGGCGAAGTCAGCACCTCCTGCTTTCGTGTTTTCACTGTTGCGGAGAACACAATCTATTGAGTCTGATCAATCAGGATGGTATGTTCAGTTTGTTAGCAACCTCGTATCGTCCCCGAAGGTGAACAATGCGAAATCGTATTTCCGTTTTTCTTCTCGCAACGCTTCTCGTGCTTTCATCGCAAGCCTTCGCGCAAAGCCAAAGCCAAGGCGAGGGCACTGCGATGATGTTCCTGCCTCAATCCGACTCACCCGCCAATCTCATAGAAACGACTCACCGCACCGACGATTTGCTTTCGTCCGCAAAATTACAAAATCGGAGCACTCAACGTCTCACCGGCTATCGAATCGGCTGGATCGCCGTTTATCCAACGGGAAAAGAAAAAGTAGGATTGGGCTTACCGATCGACCTGCCTCTCGGCATTGCCTCAGGTGCAACAATTGAAGTCCCCGCACAACACGTATCGATGAGCTACGCAAAAGAAGGCGCCATCGCCGTCATATTCTTCGTGACCGACATTCATACCGCCGCCCCGTCCGGTACCGCCACCGAGGCCCTCTGGAACCCAACCATCGACCAATTCGAGCAACAAGCCCTAGCCCTAACAAAATCCGCAATCTTCCCCACGCGCTAGTTGCCAGTTTGCCAAGCTTTGGCCGCCGGCTCGTCATCCTGAGCGAAGCGAAGGATCTCAGCACCAGCGCAACCGCACCCGCGTCCGTCATCTCTAGATTCACCGTGAGCCGCCGCCAACAACAACAACTTCGCACCCAGCAATCTTCTCCCGATCGTGCACCTGCAACGGTTGATCCGCGCTCACAGCCACACCACCACACCGAACGCCGCGAATCTCAACACCCTCCGGCTTCTTCAAAAGTTCAAACGTATATCGACCCGGCAGCACCCGATCGAGAACAAAGCCTCCCGCGGCATCGACATCCTTGCCTTGCTCCGCCTCTCCCGACTTAATCCCGATCATCACTCCCGCCGGAACTCGCCCCGAAGCATCCTCAGACCGAGCAGTGCCGTGAATCTCCCCAAGCCCGCCCACGTGCAAATGCAATGTCACGTCCGCATCGACAACATCGAAATTGACATCGCCTTCGCCCACATACCCAGCATCGCCCCACGCAATGCCGACCAGTCGGTAGTGTCCTGGCGGAATTCCAGGAATCACCCAACTTCCGTCTGACTGACTGCTGCTGGTGTGGCTTCGGTTTTCGATGTGCAGTGAGTAGCGATCTGGCCGCGGCTGGTCATCTGGACCCGACGACCAAACAATCACGCGGTAACGCCCTTCTCGCTGAACACGAATGCGAACGTCGTTCCGCTCGTCTCCCTCCTTGAGCGCGACCGGTGTCGCGCCATCCACCGAATCGGCATTTCCATACCACGTCTCGCGCATCCAGCCCTCCGCGCTTGGAAAAGCATCAAACCCGTTCGGCCCGTTGACGCAAACGAAGTAAGTCCCGGACGGAGGCTTCGTCAGCACAAACTTCCCTTTCGCATCCGTCTTAACCCAGTTCACCGGCAGCAGCCTCTCCGATCCGTCTTCCCTATTTTCCTTTCGAACCGCAGCAACCTCAATCTCCGCCCCAGCGGGCTTCCCTTCCGCGTCCACTAACTCTCCGCGTATGACCGCCTCGCGCTCGAGTCGAAAATCGACTCCTCGAAGCGGCTTCGCCCCATCCACGCGTTGAAACTTCCCTTCCAACGTGCCGTCACTGCTGTAAGTCTGCGAAACGAACCCCGCCGCGGACGCACTGACAATGTGCACGCCCGCCTCTACATCTCGACCGAAGCGATACTCCCCGTGCGTATCCGTTATCGCCGTCGGATATTCCCCATTCGAAGACGCCACCCCCGCGCGTTCCAGTCGTACCGACGCCCCCTCAATCGGCAACCCACTATCTGCCCGCACCACACGTCCAGAAACCGACGGCTCGACTTCCTGCGCCTCCGCAACCACACACAGCACACCCAACAACAAAACGATAAATATTGGCCTCATCGTTTTTCTGCCTCAGCGCCCGTCACTCATATCTCGCATTCAGCCAAGAAACCCAAGCCTGACAAATCTCACACTACTCATCGTAAAGAACCCTCAACATTCCGTGCCGCAAACGCGCTTCGGACTCTCGGACTCAGCAAGTACAAAAACAGCGCCCCCGCAATCGCAACACCGACCGCACCATCCGAAATTCGCCCCAGAAAAATATTGAACACATCCCCCAACACCTGCACGCCAATAACGATAACCGCGAGCCACCATCCCCAAACGCGACGTTGAAGCCACCCCAAGCACCCAACACCAAGCGTCGCGCCAAGCAGCAAGAACGGAATCCCCACCATTCTTCCAAACGGCGCGAGTTCCTTATAAGCACGTGGATTGAGATCCCAGATGCGATCGATATTCGTTCCCGGCCACGCCAAAGTAACGCCCGCAACGGTCGCCGTGACCGCCCCGAACAGCAGAAAACACCCCATCGCAGTCAATCCCGCCGCGCTCCGCCCATCCGTCTTCGCCGCCGCGCCCCTATTCACGCCGCCACTATAAACCTGAATCCGCACCAGCCCAGCAATTCGAGTAGACACCATTGCCCCTTCCCCGGTGTCAAACTTACAGAGAAGCCCGAATGACGACTCGCCTCACTTGTTCAGTGTTTTTCGTACTCGTTTTTGCATTTCCACCAGCCAACGCTCAAAAACGCCCCACGATGCCATCACCAAGACCGATCGACGCAACCGTCTGCAAAATCCTTGCGAACCCTTCTGCGATGAACAACCGCATCGTGAAAGTTCGCGGATACCTCCAGACAAGTTTTGAGTATTCAGTCTTGTCCAACGCGCGCTGCCCTGAACGGGAAATTTGGTTGGTATTTGCCGATGGGTCTGCTCCCCCGCAACTCGGAGCAGTGGTCGGCGGGACTGCAGACGCTGCCGCGAGCGGTTTCAAAGCTCGACGAAGTCCAGCGGCCCCAGTTCATCTCAACCGAGACGCAAACTATGCGCAGCTCATGAGGTATTTAGAGATCTCCGCAAAAGGCGGAGCTTGTAGCGATGCGCCTCGATCCGATTTCCCACCGGACTGCACAACGTATCGCATCACCGCTACCTTCACTGGCCGGATTGACACCGTGCCGAGTCCAGCCCACAAGACTCATCTCAAGGGGCCCAACGCCAAAGCTGCCGACAGAATGGGATTTGGACAGATGGGCATGTTCGAAGCGCAGATCGTTGTCGAAGCCGTCGCAAATGCAGTCACCGTAGCCGACTAATCCGCGTTCGCTCGAACACATCTTTCAACATTCCACGTCGAACGGCGCTGTCGCGCCAGATCGACCCGACCGCTCATTCGAACAGTACGTTCTAGTACCTATTGACAAACCTGCAAATCTGTGCTACCCTGCAACATGACTCGCCTCCCCGCCTTAATTCGAACAACTCCCCGCCGCATCCGTCTGAATCAAAACGTCTTGTTCACTCTTAAAAAGCACCCATCCGCATCCCCAACATTCCAAACAACTTTCTCACTCTTCACAAAACAACCCGGGGTACACCCCCAAAAGCGAACCCCAAGCGAAACTCTGCGTCGAGCGCACAGCAAATTCATGTCTCGCAACCCAATTCCGGAGCCAATATTCATGACCTGTAACCGCCCAACCGGCCTCCATCGCAATCATTCCGCGATAGTTGCGCACCAATCGCTCTCCATGTACATTGAACCGCGTCCGCCCCTTCTCAGTGCGCCAGGCGGCTCGGCCCTCGGTTCGGCTCAGGATGATCGGAGATAACGAGTGGGATCACAGCTCTTTGACTGTAAGAGTATCGATCAGCTTCTGTCCGACTCCGAAAACGCCGAAGTCAAACTCAAGAAGTCCCTCGGCTGGCTCAGCCTTACCTCGCTCGGCATCGGCGCCGTCATCGGCTCGGGCATTTTCACCATCGTCGGCACCGCCATCGCCGGCCAGAAGCTCTCAGCCTCCTCGGTCCTCAATGCCCCGTTGCTCGAATATTTGATCTACCACTCCGCCAGCTTCGGCCGCCCCGGCGCCGGACCGGCCATCGCACTCTCTTTCATTCTTGTCGCCATCGTCTGCGGCTTCGCCTCGGTCTGCTACGCCGAACTCGCCGCCATGATCCCCATCGCCGGCAGCGCCTACACCTACACTTACGCCACCATGGGCGAACTCATTGCCTGGATCATCGGCTGGGACCTCATCCTCGAATACGCCGTCAGCAACATGGCCGTCAGCGTCGGCTTCTCCGCCCACATCGTCGGTCTGCTCGATTGGTTCGGCATTCATCCCAATCTCAAATGGATTACCCCGGCGTATCTGCCCGGCGGCCTTTCCGATCTGCAAGGCAACACGCTCTACGGACCCGGCTGGCACTTCGGCTTCAATTGGCCGGCATTCATCATCGTGATGCTTCTCACCGTGGTTCTCGTGCGCGGCATTCGCGAGTCAGCAAGAACCAACAACATCATGGTGCTGCTGAAGATCGTCGCGATTCTCGTTTTCATCGGCTTCGCATCGCGCTTCATTCATCCCGCGAACTGGCACCCGTTCGCGCCCAACGGCTGGCCTGGCATCCTTACCGGCGGCTCGATCGTTTTCTTTACCTATATCGGCTTCGACTCAGTCTCCACCGCCGCCGAAGAGTGCAAAAATCCGCAGCGCGATTTGCCAATCGGTATCATCGCGACGCTGATCGTCTGCACCGTGCTCTACATCGGCGTTGTTGTCGTCCTCACCGGCCTCGTGCGATGGGATACGCTGGTGGATGACGCGGCCCCGGTGGTAAACACTCTCAAAAAATTTAACTTCACCGGCGTTCGCCTCATCGTGCTTCTCGGCGCGTTGATGGGCATGATCTCTTCCCTGCTCGTTTTCCAGCTCGGTCAAGCACGCGTCTGGTTCGCAATGTCGCGCGACGGACTTCTTCCGCGTATCTTCTCTCGCATTCACCCGAAATTCTGCACACCCGATTTCTCCACGTGGATGGCCGGCTTCGTTGTCGGCATTCCCGCCGGACTTCTCGACATCGGCACGCTCGCCGACCTCAGCAACATCGGCACGCTTTTTGCGTTCGCGCTCGTCGCCGCCGGCGTTTTAATCCTTCGTTATCGCGAACCCAATCGGAAACGCGCGTTCCGCGCGCCTGGCGGCCCCATCGCTCCGATCATCACCATCGTCACTTGCGTGCTACTGATGGCTGGACTTCCCATCACCAACTGGATTCGATTCTTTGTGTGGATGGCAATTGGTCTCGTGTTCTACTACAACTACGGGCGCAAGCGCAGCACGCTGCGTGCCGCGAATCAGGCCTAGAGGACCACGCCTAGAGGATCAAGCAATGTTGCGGAACTTCCGCAGATCGGTCACGGTTGCAGCGAGGCGAAGTGAAAACGCCTCCGCTATCGGCGCGTCTGCGAGCCGCGAACACCTTCAATCCGAAAATCGCGCCGAAAAGTTCCGCTCGCACTTTGCGCTCGCGACGATTGCAAGTCTAGTCTGCGCTGCCGTCGCATTGATCGCGTTAGTCGCGCCACGCGACACCATCGCCTGGGGCGCCAGCGCGCAACGAATGATCGTCGGCAAAGCAGTCGACACGCTCCCTCCCGATCTGCGTCCCTTCTTCGACGACAACCGCGCGTATCTCGCGCTGCACGTCGCCGACCCGCTCGATGCCGAAGCAAAAACACCAACGGAGCGCCACAGCCATTTCATCTATCTCGACAAATACGGCCGCTTCCCGTACACCACGCTTCCCCGTGTCTACAAAGCCGCCGTCAGCAAATACGGTAAATCAAAACTCGAACAGACTGGCCTGCTGCCGTGGCAAATCGGCGTCTACAGCGCCAAGCTCACAACATCGTTTCAGCAAGGCCACTGGGACGAAGTGAAACTCAACGCCGCGATCCTCGCCGGCTATGTCGCCGAAGCGCACGACCCGTTCAACACAACGGAAAATTTCGACGGCCACCTCACGCTCCAGAACGGCATCAACGATCGCTTCGGAATAACCCTGGTCGATCGCTTTTCTTCCTTTTTCCCGATCCGTCCAAACGACGCATCGTTCATCGCCGACCCGACCGATCACGCGTTTGAAGCGTGCCTGAGCGCCCACAGCGTGCTTGAAACGATTCTGCTCGCCGATCGCAACGCGCGCGCCACAACGAAGGGTTACAACGACGAATACTTCGATCACTTTTACAACCTGACGGCCGCCACATTGATTCGCCAGCTTTCGGACGCATCGACCGATGTCGGTTCGTATTGGCTGACCGCATGGACCAACGCAGGAAAGCCAGCCGTGCCGCAGGCACAGCACTAGCGCGACGGCACCACGCGAAATACGCGACGATAAATCGCGCGACGAAATTGCGATACGAAAGGAAAGTGGAACACGTCCCCGCAGAACGAAACATTCGCCGGTAGCGTCATTTCTCATGACTCAGCCGGCTTCGCCGAACTACACCTTCAT
The DNA here is from genome assembly GCA_036493835.1 of Candidatus Acidiferrum sp. GTDB lineage: Bacteria > Acidobacteriota > Terriglobia > Acidiferrales > UBA7541 > Acidiferrum. The sequence continues at coordinate 49,151 of DASXPD010000124.1, forward strand.
CTCGAAGGATCGATCCAGCCTGCGACCGTTTGCGCGCTGACACGCCGCCACGGCGTCGTCTTCACCGAAGCGGAAGTGCGCGAGAAATACGCGTACAAAGATTTCACAGGCTTCCTCGAAGCGTTCAAGTGGGTCACTTCGTTCCTTCGCGACCCGCAAGACTACGCGCTGATCCTCAACGATCTTGGCGAATATTTGCTGACGCAAAAAGTCGTCTACGCCGAAATCACGTTATCCGTCGGCGTAATGATTCTGCGCAAGCAGGTTCCTGAACCAAATTTTAAAGCGATGCTTCTGGTCGCTGAAGCTTTCGCAAAGCGCGGCCTGCAGCTGAAATTTATTTTCGACGCGGTGCGCCAATTCGGCGCCGATGCCGCCATGGAAGTTGTGAATGCCGCCGGCCGCTCGCAAGACAAAGCAAGATCGATCGTGGCCTTCGGAATCGGCGGCGACGAACTCTCGGTCGACACAAAAGAGTTTCGCTCCGTCTACGAGAAAGCATCTGGATTCGGCCTGCATCGACTCATGCATGCTGGCGAAGTTGGCAGTCCCGATAAAATTCGAGAAGCCGTGGAATTGCTCGGGGTCGAGCGCATCGGCCACGGCATCGCCGCAGCGCACGACGAGAGTCTGATGGACTTGCTGGCGGAGCGCCGAATTCCGTTGGAGATTTGTCCCGCCGGAAATATCTGCACCGGAGCGCTGGCGAAGCAGCTTAAGCGCAAAGACGCGCGCATCGAAGATCATCCGCTGCCGAAATTATTGCGCCACGGAATCCCGATCGTCCTTTCGACCGATGACCCCGCGATGTTTCACACCACGCTCCAAGGCGAATACGAAAACGCCCGCCGCATGCGTCTCACCGAATCTGAACTTGCCTCGCTACGGCAAGCGAGTTTCGACCATGCGTTCGCGTTCGACGGTCGAACCTCTTCGACTCGGAAACAGTAGCCCAGCATTACGTTGCAAACAGAGCGCCGGAACAGCTATCGTGCTCGACACGTTACGGCGCCGGTAGGAATCGCATCGACGGAGCGGCCTCGCCGTTTTCTACGCAGTGTTCTTCACACACGAAAGGAAATCAAAATGAAAACGAAGCTCCTGTGGGGTAGTGCCATGGCTGCACTGTTGGTTATGGCGGGTGTCGCGGTTGCCCAAGGACCCGCGGTCACGATCGACGCGCATCGGCATCCGCATCTGGCCTCGGCGCAAGAACACATCGCCCAGGCCTGGCAGCAAGCCGAAACAGCGAGAGCCGACAATCGCGAACAGCTGGGCGGTCACGCGGAGAAGGCGCTCGAACTCTTGAAGCAAGCCGACCACGAACTGAAAGAAGCAGCAGAGTACGCCAACGGGCATCACCACTAGCCAAACTGATTCACCGCAGAGTTCGCGGAGAACAGGAAGCCGGAACCAGGACCGGAACCAGAAATAATTTACGCGAACGGCCGAGCAGCGCGTTTCATCGCAGCTCGGCCGTTCGCATTTTTAGGACCAGCTCATTCCCTGCTGCGTCCGTTCGCTTACCGATCGCACGCTCGGATTTTCCTGCCCGTCGCTACTGCTTCAAATATTTATCCCACCAGGCGAGGTAACGTTCCATGCGGTCATGGATGTAGCTCGGCCGCACGAAGATGTGATGCTGATCGGGATAAATTACGAGCTGCGTCGGAATGCCGAGCGTGCGCAACGATTGATACATTTGCTCGGTGCCGACGAGCGGAACGTTGAAGTCGGCGCGACCGACCATGAAGAGCGTCGGCGTCTTGATGCGATCCGCGTGGTAGAAGGGATACGAAATCTTGATCCACGTATCGAGATTTTTCCATGGCGGACCGATTTCGTTGTTGTACTGGCGAATGTACTGATCGCTTCCGTACATGCCCAGTTCGTTGCCGATGCCGGCGCCGGCCATCGCGACTTTGTAGCGCGGGTCGGATGCGATGGTGAAGTCGGTCATCATTCCGCCGTAGCTCCAGCCGCCGACGCCGAGTTTGTTTGGATCGGCCACGCCGCTCGAAATCGCGTAGTCGATGGCCGCGGTCACATCCAGAACTTCCTTCTGACCCCAGTCCGCAGCAATTGATTTCGTGTAAGCCGCTCCGCGCCCGCTGCCGCCGCGATAATTTACGGCGAGCACAACGTAGCCCTGCGCCGCAAACATTTGCCGTTCGACTTGTAACGGATACAAATTGAACGGCAGCCCGTGATCGTCCTGCATATCGGGACCGCCGTGAATCCAGAGCAGCGTCGGATATTTTTTCCCGGACTGATAGTCAGGCGGTTTCGTCATCAGGCCATGGACTTCATTGCCGTCTTTCGCTTTGGCAGAGAAATCTTCGACGGCGCCGAGTTGAATTTCGCTGAGCCACTTATCGTTTTGCGAAGACAGTTTCCGCAGCTTTCCGGATTCGAGTGCGAATACTTCGGGCGGCGTCGAGTCGGTCGTTGCGGTGACAGCCGTGTGGCCGGCCGCGGACGTTCGCTGCTCGATGACGGCCTCGCCATGCGTTAGTCGTTCGACTTCGTCGCCATTTACGGAAACGCGACCGATGAAAACCCGGCGATCGTCGTCAAAAAGAAATGTGATCGCCTGCCCGTCCTCTGTGAATTCTGGAGCGATGATGCCGCGATCGAGTTTTTCGGCGAGAGTTTTTGGAGTGCCGCCCGAAGAGGAAATGACGTGCAGCGAATTCTGGCTGTACGCACCGTACTTCAACTCGAAACCTGACATGTAAAGAATCGATTTGCCGTCGGGACTCCAGCGAACGCGCTGACCGCTCGGCGAATCGAACGACGCGATTTTCTGCGGCGTCGCTCCGGCCTTCGCGTCCACGACATAAATTTCATCAATACTCGTCTGATCGGGATCGCTGGCGCGGCAACTGACGAAGGCAATCTTCGAGCTATCAGGGGACCAGGTCGCGTCCTGATCGTCGTAGCGGCGATCGCTGGTCAGCACGTCCAGTTTTTTCTCTGCAACGTCGAAGATCGAAATTTGGCTTCGTGAAGCGTCCGTCAAATAGCCTTCGATGTCTTGCTTGAACTGATAGCGATCGATCACGATCGGTTTCGGCGCTTTGCGCGATTTTTTGTCTTTGTCAGCGTCGTTTTCGTCGTCGCCGCTGAGCTGCAATGCGATCTTTTTTCCGTCGGGCGACCACGAAAAGCCTTCGATGTCGCGCTTCACGTCGGTGAAAGGTTGTGCTTCGCCACCGCGACGGTCCAGTAGCCAAATTTGCGTCTTGCCTTCGCCCTTTTCATCCTTTTTCGATGAAAGAAACGACAGATATTTTCCGTCGGGGCTCCATTTTGGCGACGACGCCGACTCCGGGCCATAGGTCATCTGCAGACTCTGCGTGCCTTCCCAATCGACGGTCCAGATTTGCGTTTCCAGGCGGTCGAGATCGCGATTCATCGTGGTTACGGTGTAGGCGATCCATTTTCCATCGGGCGAGATCTGCGGAGCGCCGACTTCGCGCATGCGGAAATAGTCGTCGGGGCCGAGGTGTCGCTTGGTTTGGGCGGTGGTGTGAGAGGCGGAAAAGAGGGTGGCGATGAGTGCGAGACAGAGAGCCACGGAGCGGTAGGGCAAGGGTTTTGAAATTTGCATCCGGGCATGGTCTTTGATTCGGGGATTTACGTCAAGGGAGGTGAGCAATCGTCGTATTGAACTTGCGGACATGGGGCGCAGGGATGCTGCGGCCGTACATGCTCGTGCCACGCGGCAGCATTGTGCCAAGACGCGGAGGCCGGGCGGAGTGAACCCCGCCCCTACAAAGGCGGGGCGTTGGATTTTGTGTGGGCGGTGCGTATAATCGCGGCACTCTATGCCCATCCCAGCGGGAACGAAGCTTGGTCCGTATGAAATTCAGTCGCAGATTGGCGCCGGCGGCATGGGCGAGGTGTATCGCGCCCGCGATTCGCGACTTGGGCGCGAAGTAGCAATCAAGATTCTGCCGGAATCGTTCGCGCAGGACGCGGAGCGGTTGAGGCGTTTCGAGCAGGAATCGCACGCGGTCGCCGCACTGAATCATCCCAACATTTTGGCGATTTACGACGTCGGAACGCGCGACACCGCTCCTTACCTCGTCTCGGAATTGCTCGAAGGCGAAAGCTTGCGCGCAGTCCTTGAAAAAGGCCCAATCCCGCAGCGCAAAGCGATCGAATACGCCGTGCAGATCGCGAACGGGCTCGCGGCCGCGCACGACAAAGGCATCGTCCACCGCGATCTAAAGCCCGACAATTTGTTCATCTGCCGCGACGGCCGCGTGAAGATTCTAGATTTCGGCCTGGCGAAACTGTCGACCAAGGAAACACCCGGCGTGGACGGCGCGACGATGACTCAGCACACGGCCGCTGGCGTCGTGATGGGTACGGCGAGCTATATGGCGCCGGAACAGGTGCGCGGCGGACAAATCGATGCGCGCACCGACATGTTTTCGTTCGGCGTAGTGCTCTACGAAATGCTTTCGGGCAAGCGCGCCTTCCAACGCGACTCCGCGCCGGAGATCATGACCGCGATCCTCCGCGAAGACATTCCGGAATTTAGCGCGAGCGCGACAGCGACGCCGGTTTCCCCTGCGCTCGAACGAATCGTGCGGCGTTGCCTGGAGAAATCGCCGGACCAACGATTTCAGTCGGCGAAGGATTTGGCGTTCGCGCTCGAAGCGGTTTCGCAGATCTCGGGACCGAAGAGCGGCGCGCAGGCTCCAATCCTGGCGGCCGAACCAGAACACAAATCAGCCATGCCGATTTATGCAGGAGCGCTGGTCTTCGCGGCGGCAATGCTGGGACTCGGCTGGTGGCTCGGCCACAGCAAACCTCCAGCCTCGCCTACCTATCGGCAATTCACGTTTCGCTCCGGATTCATGGGCAACGCCCGCTTCGTACCTGACGGCAGCGTGATCTACAACGCGACCTGGGAAGGCAGCGACATGCAATTGTACATCGCGCCGGTCGATTCTCTGGGAGAGCGCGAATTGCCTTTCAAAAACGCCGAGGTTCTTTCCGTTTCGAGCAAAGGTGAACTGGCGATTCGATTGAATTCGACGGTCCGAGGCGGATATGCAACCACCGGGACATTGGCGCGGGTCAACTACAGCGGCGGGACGCCACGACCGATGCTGGAAAACGTCCAAGACGCAGACTGGAGCGCCGACGGCGAGAAGCTGGCGGTAGTGCATTTCCTGCCGGAGACCGGGCACTGGCGGCTGGAATATCCGATCGGAACTGTATTGCTGGACTCGATCAATTGGATGACCTCGCCGCGAATTTCGGCGGACGGAAAATCAATCGCGTTTCTGGATCACGAAAACACCATCGGCGATGATCGGGGCACGGTTGCGGTTGTCGGAATGGATGGTAAAGAAAAAAAGTTGTCGAGCGGATGGAATTCCCTGGAAGGCGTCCTGTGGTCGCCATCGGGATCGGAAATCTGGTTTTCCGGATCCGACGTCGGCGCCGAGGACAACGTCTATGCGGTTTCGCTTGAGGGCAAGCGCAGGACACTGGCGAATATTCCGGGAGGGCTGTGGGTACAGGACATCCGAAACGGAAAAGTGTTAGCGATCGCAAATCGCCTGCGATTGAACGCGAGGGGCATGCCGCCGGGAGGCAAGGCCGACGTAGAACTGGGATGGCTCGGATGGACCTTACTTCGCGACATTAGCCGCGACGGCAAACAAGTTCTCTTCGAAGAAGAAGCCGAAGGTGGCGGACCAAATTACACCGTATTCCTGCGCGGTACGGATGGCTCACCCCCGACGCGCCTGGGCGAAGGCTTGGCCCGAGCTCTTTCTCCCGACGAGAAATGGGTTGTCACGCAGGACCTCAACTCGACCGCGTTGAAGATTGTTCCGACCGGCGCTGGCGACGGACGCACGCTGACCCACGACAGCATCTCTTATAACAGGGTCAGATACATGCCGGATGGAAAGCATCTGATCGCCACGGGCGCGGAACCCGGAAAGAGCGGCCGCACGTACCTCATCGATGCGCAGACGGGCGATTCGAAACCGCTGACGCCGGAAGGTTATTCCGGGACGGCGTTTTCTCACGATGGAAGCAGAGTGGCGATGCGCGGCCCGGATGGGACTTGGGGCTTGTGGACGATGGCGGACAGCAAGTTTGCGCCGATTCCGTCGCTCGATCCGAAATACGGCGTGATCGATTGGACCCGTGATGATCGTGAGCTGTATGTGATCTCGGGGCGGGCGGAAGAGAGGCAGTCGCGAGTTTTTCGGCTCGACCCGAAAACGGGCAAGATGGAATTCTGGAAGGAGTTCGGCGGGAACATGGCTGGAATTCAGAGTGTAGGAGCGCCAATCTTTGCACAAAATGCGGACGCCTATGCGTATGTCTATACTCAGATACTGTCGGAAGGATATGTGGTGTCGAATCTGCAGTGAGCGTGTCGATTTTTCGGCACGGTCAGTTTTCGAGAGTCGCGCGCACGATGCTATAATTTCTTGCCATGAAAGCACACGTTTGGGTCATGCCGAAGCGCACCGTTCTCGATCCCCAGGGGCAGACGATTCATCACGCGCTGACGGGGCTCGGCTACGGCGAAATCAAAGACGTTCGTCAGGGCAAATTTTTTGTGCTGAATCTCGATGGATGGAATCGTGACGAGGCGCAGACTCAGCTGGAGAAGATTTCGAAGGAAGTGCTGACGAATCCGGTGATCGAGGAATACCGGTTCGAGATTGTCGACTGAACGCCGACCGAACCTCGACCGAGCGTCGGCTGGGTGCCACCGGGAACGGTCGCCGGGCTCAGTGCTATAGCCGCTATCCGCATGATATCAGGCCAGTTAGTCCTTGTGCTCTCCTAGTACGCCACTCCTAAGATACATCGGTACCAACGTCACCCTGCCCTCGCCAAAACCGCGTGCTACGATTTTTCCTCAGGCAGCCGTGTTCTCAGCATCACGTTAGCAGAAGTGTCGCTACCAAACAGCGCCAGCCAAGTCCGGCGCCAGGAGATGTCCCCGCATGTGCGGAATTGTCGGCTATATCGGGTCAAAAAAAGTGGTTCCGGTCATCGTGGAAGGGCTGCGCAAGCTGGAATATCGCGGCTACGACTCGGCGGGAATCGCGGTGGTCACGAAAGAGGGCAAGCTGGAGATCCGGCGCGCGCCGGGGAAGCTGAAGAACCTCGAAGAAGTTTTGCAGAAATCGCCGATCGAAGGAACGTACGGCATCGGCCACACGCGTTGGGCAACGCACGGACGTCCGACCGAAGAAAACGCGCATCCTCATCGCGACTGCACCGGAAACTACGTCGTCGTGCATAACGGCATCATCGAAAATTATCTGGATCTGAAGGAACAGCTGCAGGCCGAGGGGCATAAGTTCGTCACCGAGACGGACACCGAAATTGTTGCGCACCTCGTCGAGAAAAATTCGCAGGGCGGCAAGGTTTGCCTCGAAGAAGCGGTGCGGCAGACGCTGAAGCAGCTGCGCGGGATTTATTCGCTGGTGATGTTGTCGGCGCGCGAGCCGCAGAAAATCGTGGCGGCGCGGCTTGGTCCGCCGTCGGTGATTGGACTCGGCGACGGCGAATATTTCGTCGCGAGCGATATTCCGGCTTTGCTCGAGCACACCCGCAAAATTTTCTTTCTCGCCGATGGCGACATCGCCGTTCTGACGCCGCAGGGCGTCAAGGTGATGGATCACGACGGTCGCCCCGTCGAGCGGCCCGCGCAGCACGTGGCGTGGGATCCGATCATGGCGGAAAAGGGCGGCTATAAGCACTTCATGCAGAAAGAGATTTTCGAGCAGCCGCGCGCCGTGCGCGACACGCTGCTGGGCCGCATCTCGCAAGACACGGGCAAAGTGTTCCTGGACGAGATGCAGATCACGGAACAGCAATTCCGCCAATTCGAGCATGTGCGCATCGTTGCGTGCGGCACGAGCTGGCATGCGGGGCTCGCCGGGAAATTCATGATCGAGCGGATGGCGCGCATTCCGGTGGAAGTCGATTATGGCAGCGAGTTTCGCTATCGCGATCCAATTTTGGACGGGAAGACGCTGACGGTGTGCATTTCTCAGTCGGGCGAAACCGCCGACACGTTGGCGGGTCAGCGCGAAGCGAAGATGAAGGGTTCACCGACGCTCGCGATTTGCAACGTGATGGGAAGCATGGTGACGCGCGAAGCAGCGGGCTCGATTCTGACGCACGCGGGGCCGGAAATTGGCGTCGCGTCGACGAAAGCGTTTACGTCGCAGCTGACGGCGCTGCTATTGCTCGCGGCGCATCTCGGGCAAGTGCGTGGCAAGCTCACGCCTGAAGCGTCGAAACAATTTTTGCAAGAGTTCACGCGCATCCCGCACAAAATTGAGACGGTGTTGCAGTCGGAAGAGTCGGGTATATACGAGACACTCGCGCGACAGCTTTTCCGTCACACCGACTTTTTGTATCTGGGACGCGGCATTCACTATCCGATCGCGCTCGAAGGCGCTTTGAAATTGAAGGAAATTTCGTACATTCACGCCGAGGGGTATCCTGCGGGCGAAATGAAGCACGGTCCGAATGCGTTGATCGACGAGAATTTGCCGGTCGTGGTGCTGGCGACGCACGATGAGAACGATCCGGACTCAGTGACGCGTTACGAAAAGAGCGTGTCGAACATTCAGGAAGTGAAGGCGCGCGACGGCATCGTGATTTCGATCGTGACGGCCGGCGACAAGCTGGCGCGGCAGTCTTCCGAGCATGTGCTGGAAGTGCCGTCGGCTCCAGAGTTGCTTTCGCCGCTGCTGGAAATTATTCCGCTGCAGCTGCTGGCGTATCACATCGCGATTCGGCGCGGATGCGACGTCGACCAGCCGCGCAATTTGGCGAAGTCGGTTACCGTCGAATAGCCCGTGCGGCTCGTTCCTCGACAAATCGTTTACAACTCGTACGTGGTAATGCGGGTTGCAACCTCCACACGCATTTCCGGTAAACTACGCACATGCCAGGTTGCACGCGCACGTTCGCGCTCGCGCTATTTCTCTCGGCGTTGGTTTGTAGTTCCAATGCCGAAGCACAAACTCCTCCTGCGCCCGCTGCGGCGCAAAACAATTCAACCGCCGTTCTTCGCGAAATCAAAGCCGACGGGCTGAAATCATTCACCAATGAGCAAGTCGCTGCGCTGAGCGGCCTTCAGATCGGGCAGCAAGTCGGTCGCGACGATTTGCAGGGCGGTGCGGATAAGCTCGTTCAGTCGGGCGTCTTCGCGCACGTCAAATATAATTTTCAGTCGCGCGCCGACGGGATCGTCGTCACGTTTCATCTGGAAGAGGCCGACCGAATGCCGGCGTATTTCGACAATCTTCCGTGGTTTACCGACGGCGAGTTGAACGACGCGATTCGCGCCAAAATTAATTTCTACAACGGCACGCTGCCAGGAGCGGGAGCGGTTGTCGAACAAGCCTCGGACGCGGTGAGCCTGTTTCTCGCGACACATGGATTGCAGGCGGCCGTCGAGCACCAAGTCGTTGCGAATCCAAATGGCGAAGGCAGCGTCCAGGAATTTCATATCGAAGGCGGATCGCTGTCGATCGAGAAAATGGAATTCAGCGACGCCTCGCTCAATACGTCGAAGACTGTGCAGCAGCAGCTTGCCGAATTAAAAGGCAAGCCGTACTCGCGCATGGCGATCGATCTTTTCCTGACCGAGCAGATTCGCCCGATTTACCAGAAGCAAGGATACTTGCGCGCAAAGCTCGGCCCTCCGGAGATTCGCCTGACGGGAAATCCGAATCAGAAATTGCCGGAGAAGATTCCGGTGTTCGTGCCGGTCGCGGCCGGCTCGATCTACAAATTCAAGGGCGTCGAGTGGACGGGCAATTCCCTGCTCTCAACGACCACGTTGAGCGGCGACTTGGGGCTGAAAGATGGCGATGTCGCCGACGGGATGGCGCTTGAAGCTGGGTTCGATCGTATTCGCGAAGAGTACGCGCACGTCGGCTATCTTGAAGCGAAAATCGATCCGGTCTCAGATTACGACGATCAGGCGCACACGGTTTCGTATCGCGTGCGCATCGAAGAAGGCGGATCGTATAAGTTCAATAATCTGACCATCACCGGCTTGTCGCCCGGCGCGGAAAAGCGTCTGCGCGATGCGTGGAGCATTCCGCAGGGCGAAGTGTTCGACAAAACGACCTACGAAGATTTACTGACGAAGCTGGAAACCAAGCCCGCCGATATTTTTGGCAAGCTCGCGGTGCATTACGACAACGTCGGCCACTGGGTCCAGCCAGACGATGCAAATCACACCGTCGATGTCCTGCTCGACTTCAAATAGTCGGTAGCGCCGGCATTCTTGCCGGCGGTTTTCGTTGAGTTCAACAGACTTGTGCGCCTGAGCAGCAAGGTCGCGCGGGCCTTTGCGCTATACTGTCATTTCGATATGGCCGCAATTGTTCAGATCCGAATCCCGCATGCCGACGGCCCCTCCGCCGACGAAAAAGAGCGGCAGTTGCTCGCAAATCTCGCCGCTCTGCCCTCGGTAATCGTCGCGCTCTCGGGCGGAGCAGACTCAGCCTATCTCGCCTGGGCCGCGCAGAAAGCGCTCGGCACGCGCGCACTGTCAATCACCGCTCTCTCGCCAAGTTATTCCACGCACGATCGCGATATCGTCGAAGACTTTGTCCGCGCGCAACAAATTCACCATGAATTCGTCGAGACGCACGAGATGGAAAATCCCGCCTATCGCGCGAATGCCGCCGATCGCTGCTTCCATTGCAAAGACGAGCTCTTCACAGTGCTCGATGCCATCGCCCAACAGCGCCGCTTCCACGCAACCGCCTACGGCGTAAACGCCGACGACACGCTCGATTTCCGCCCCGGTCATCGCGCCGCGAAAGAACACCGAGTCCTCGCGCCGTTGCTTGATGTCGGCATGCGTAAAAGCGAACTCCGCGATCTGTCGCAACGCGCGAATCTTCCGACGTGGGATCGCCCAGCGTCAGCGTGCCTCGCGTCGCGCGTCCCCTACGGCACCGAAGTGACGCCCGAACGTCTCGGCCTGATCGAACGCGGCGAAGCGGTTTTGCGCGACCTCGGCTTCCAACAATTTCGCGTGCGCCTCCACGACAACGACAAACTCGCGCGCGTCGAAATCGCGCCCGAAGAAATGCCGCGCGCGTTCGCACCCGAAATGGCTGCCGAAATCTCCGCACGCCTCAAGACAGTCGGTTTCGCCTACGTCGCGCTCGACCTCGAAGGCTACCGCCAGGGCTCGCTCAACGAAGCGCTGAAACGCCCTGGCCCACATGCGGCATCTAGCTCCGGTCCGAGCCAGACTTGAGTCCCGCGCTTCCCCGGAACATAATCTCCCCAATTTCCGTATCTAGATATGAATGCGGTTCTTGTAAAGGTCGCTCGCGCCAAATTCCGCGAGCAGCGTCTGGTACAAAGCGCAAACGCGCAAACGCGCGCGCCAGATAATGGAGAAGTCATAATGCCCCGCCAACGTAACATCCTCATCGGAATCGCAATCGCCACGCTCGCCGCCATCACATCCGGGTGCCAAGTGGGCCCGGCCGCAACCGGCGCCTTCGACCGCAGCTTCACTGTCACCGCGCCGATCCGCCTTGAACTCAACAACGCCTCCGGAAGCGTCAGCGTCACCGGCAGTGCCGATAACAAAGTCCACGTTCACGCCGACGTGCGCGCTTCCGGGATCGGTTTCGGCAGCCCGCAAGGACGCATCGACGCAGTCGTCGCCAACCCGCCCGTCGAACAAAAAGGCGACACGATTCGCATCGGCAAAGACGTGGGCAAGATTCACAACGTCTCCATCGCCTACACGATCGAAGTTCCGCACGACACAGAGGTGAGCACGCAGCTCGCGTCGGGCTCAGTGGATATTTCCAACGTGCGCGGTCCGGTGAAATGCGATTCGGCGTCAGGCTCCATCAAAGTGAACGGCATCGAGCGCCAGACGGTATTGGCCACACTGAGCGGTTCCATCGAGGCGGAAAATATCGGAGACGATCTTCGCGCATCGAGCGCGTCAGGTAGCGTCGTCGCCTCCAAAATCAAAGGAGACGTTCGCATCAGCGCACTCTCGGGCGGAACGCAAATCATTGGCCCCGGGGGCCGCGTCGACGCGAATACCGCCAGCGGCTCCGTCGAAGTGCAGGGCGCGACGCGGGACGTAAAAGCGCACGCTGTCTCAGGCACCGTCAACGTCCAAGGAAATCCCGGCGACACGAGCTACTGGGACTTGACGACCGCATCCGGCGTCGTCCATCTCGGCGTGCCCACCAATGCGAATTTTCGCCTCACCGCTGAGGCGATCTCGGGACAGATCAAAACAGACGTCCCGATCGTCATCGAAGAACAAGGCAAACATTCCCTCCGCGCCCGCATGGGCAACGGCGGCGGTCGCGTCGAAGTTCACACCGTCTCCGGCGAAATCCGCGTCAGCGCTTCGTAATCTCGATCACGCGATCTCCGCGCTCCCGCCGTGCCTCGATTGCAGCGGCAACCACCCTGTAGCCGCGATCGCTTCCCAGATCGCGGGGTTTAGATCCAACATCACCCACATTTCAGCCATTCGTCGCAAGTGTTGTTGGGCGTCGAACAGACATCCCATCCTCTTTCGTCACCGCACGCGCGATTCGCATCGATTTTGCATAGAATGGGGTGAATGCGACGGTGCCTGCCATTTCTCTGTGCCCTGCTTGCCTCGGTGCTGCTGACCGGCGCCGCCTGCATCGCGCAGTCCGCGCAACAGTCGGCACCACCTCCGAAATCATCCGGTAAGCAAGGCGACGCGCAAACTCATCCCACCCCTGACGAAGAATTCCAGCAAGCCATCGACAGCGCCGGCAATGACCGCGCCGCGCTCGTCCGCAATCTCGAAGCTTTCCTCCAGAAATATCCCGAAGCTCAGCAACGTACGCGCATCTACCGTGCGCTCGTCGAATCGTGTCTTCAACTGCGCGACAACGCGCGCGCGATGAACTATGCCGAGCGCATCATCGCACTCAATCCCGACGACATCTCGATGGAACTCCTCGCGATTCAGCTTCTGGAACAGTTCGGCGATGAGGCTGGTCTAAAGCGCGCCGTGAGTTACTCGACGCGCGTCCTCGATTTCGTCAACCGCCCCAACGACGAAAAGTCTCCAAAGGTTTCGCAGGAGGAATTTCTCGCCAGCAAAAATCACGACCGCATGACGGTTCTTGTGTTTCGTGGCCGCCTGTACCTCAAGCTGCATGAAAACGCGAAAGCCGAAAAAGACTTTGAAGATGCGTATGCCTTTGAGCCCAGCGCCGTCGCCGCCGAAAAGATGGGCGAGATCGCGGAATTGAACAAAGATTTGTCGCGCGCGATTCAACAATATGCGCGCGCTTTTTCGCTCGCCGACGGAGCGAAATCCGCGGCAGACCGTCGCGAAACCCGGAAGAAACTCGGCAACGTCTGGCGACTCGCACATGGGTCCGAAGATGGCCTTGGCGCCTATCTTCTTAAAACTTACGACGAGTTCAACGCTTCTTCGGCGAAGTCGACGGTTGCGAGAAATTCCGGCGCGACCGACCCGTTCGACTTCACGTTGCGGCGCGTCAGCGACAGCACGTCGCTCCCGCTTTCGAGCGAAAAAGGAAAGATTCTCGTCGTCAATTTCTGGGCAACGTGGTGCGGCCCGTGCCGCGCGCTCGAACCGCAATTCGATCGCATCGCGCTCAGCTTCCAGCAGAATCACGACCTCGTATTTCTCGCGGCCGATTGCGACGAAGACGAAACGCTCGTCGCGCCTTACGTAAAAGAGACCAAGCCGCAAATGACCGTGGTTTTTGCCGACGGGCTCGATCATCTGTTTTCGATCAAGGCGTTTCCGACCGTTGTAATCATCGATCGTACGGGGAAAATCGTCTATCGCGCGGAAGGCTACGACGAAGAAGGCTTTCAGAAATCGCTCGTCTCGGCGATTCACGAGGCACTGGCTCCCGCCAGCGCTGCGCTTCAATAGCCGGCAACAAGCCTAATTCGATGCTGCGCTTGCGGCCGGAAACATTCCGGCGACTTCGCGGGCGGTGACGATCGTGTTGACGTGAATGCGCACGGTGTCTTCGATGCGGCGCGCGTAACCGCCGGCAAGCACCGTGACGACTGGAATGCCAACGCGACGCGCTTCTTCAAACACTTTGCGATCGCGTTCGATCAGTCCGCTTTTCGTAAGCGATAACCCGCCGAGTTGGTCTTCGCAAAATGGATCGGCGCCGCCGACGTAGAAAATCATGTCCGGCAGAAAATCTCCGATCGCTTTCTGCACGGCGGGAATCAATTCATCGAGATACTCTTCGTCGTCGGCGCGATCCCACATATTCAGATCGACATTGGAAGCCGGTTTGTACGGCGGATAGTTGTTCAGCTGATGGATCGAGAGCGTGAAGACACTTTCGTCATCTCCAAAGATTGCTGCGGTTCCGTTGCCGTGGTGGACGTCGGTATCGATCACCATCGCTTTGCGAATCGCCCTGTCCGCTTGCATCCGGCGAATCGCAACAGCTACGTCGTGGATCGCGCAGAAACCTTCGCCGTGATTTGCGTGAGCGTGGTGAAACCCGCCGCCGATATTGCAGCCGAAACCATCGCGCAACGCCGACTGCGCCGCGAGAATCGTTCCGCCAGCAGCGAGCCAGACCGCATCGCGCAACTCCGGTGAATACGGCACTTCAAGCTTCGCGGCTTCGTATGGAGTCAGCGTTCCAGCCTTGAGTTTGCCGACCCATTCGGCGCCATGGACTCGCAGCATGTCTTCGTCGCTTGCTGGTTCAGGCTCTAGAAAATCTTGCTTCGTGGCGATTTTTTCGTTGAGCAAAGTCTCAGCGATGAGCCGGAATTTTTGCGAAGGAAAAACGTGTGCGCCGAGATTCAGATCGTAACGGGGATGGTAGATCAGCTTGAACGGAAGCATGTGGACTTCCTGACTTGCGGTATCCGCGACGCCGTATTCGGGGCATTGCAATCGCGGGCCCATCCGCGACGTCAGGCAGAACCGAGCGCCCTAGTTTTCGCGCTCGAGGATGAAGTCGGGCACGGTCAGCAGCGCGCGAGCATACTCGGAATCGTTGCGACCGTTCAGGCTGGCTTTTGCGCGGCGCGCGTAGTCGTGTGCGAGCGCGCGCACGCGATCAAGCGCGCCCGATTCGCGAACGAGCGCGACCAGAGTTTCCGGCTTCACGGAAGCGAATTCTTTCTCTTCCAAAACACGTGCGACCAATTCACGCGCGTGGCGATGGCCGTTTTCCATTGCATAGATCAAAGGCAGCGTTACTTTGCCTTCTTTCAAATCGCTGAGGACAGGCTTGCCCAACTGCTGTGCGGAGGCGGTGAAATCGAGCAGGTCGTCAACCAACTGAAACGCGAGACCAGCGTAGCGGCCGTATTCGGCCAGCGCGAGTTCGTCGGAATCGTCGACTCCACCGAGAACGGCGCCGAGGCGCGCGCAGCCGCTGAAAAGGCACGCGGTCTTGTAAGTCGCGAGCTGCAGCGCATCTTCTTCGGTGATGTCCATGCGGCCGATTTTGGCGAGCTGAAGCAATTCGCCTTCGACCATCTTTTGCGTGAGATCGATCAGGACATCGAGAATGCGAAAATTGCGTTCTTCGAGCGCCATCTGGAACGACTGCATGTAAAGCCAATCGCCGGCGAGAACGCTGCGATGATTTCCCCAGCGCGAATTCGCGGAGGGACGACCGCGGCGCGTGTCGGCGCTGTCGATGACATCGTCGTGAATCAACGTCGCGCTGTGAAGGAGTTCGACGACCGCGGCGAGCTTGATCGCGGATGGGCCGCCGTGACCGGCGTAGCGCGCAGAGAGCAACAACAACGCGGGGCGAAGACGCTTCCCTCCGCCGCCGAGGAGAAAGCTGGAAATTTCAGAAACCGGCAGAAAAGCGGTCGCGGCCTGTCGCGTCAGTTCTTCTTCAACAAGGACAAGATCGTCTCGGACGAGATCGAAAATCTCCCTGGCTGTGAGCAGCGCGATGGCTTTCCTCCCTGCCTGCATAAACCTTTCAATTACTCGACCTGGGCAGCGAAACGGCCGTGCCGAACGTCAGTCGTAAAATACGAGCCCGATAGACCGCACAGTATCCTGTGCGCTTACGAAAGCGTCAATCAAATTCACCGCGGCGTAAACTTTGCAAAATTCCCTGGCGGCGGCTGCCGAGACAGGCGAGGCCTCCGTCAAGGCCCTGCTACTTGTTACAAAGCACTTTGCTGCTTCGGGTCCAGCTTGAAGAAGCGACGAAAATTCGCAGCGGTGGCCGATGCCACTTCTTCAGGGCCCAAGTTTCTCACAGTTGCAATGGCCTTCGCTACTTCCGCAACGTAGGCGGGTTCATTGCGCTTGCCGCGGAAGGGCTGCGGCGCGAGGAACGGAGAGTCCGTTTCGATCAGAATTTTCTCGAGCGGCAAAGCCTTCGCAACGTCGCGAATGTTCGCCGCCTTCGGATAGGTTGAATTGCCCGCAAAGGAAATCATGAACCCCATGTCGAGGCCCCGCTGGGCGTCTTCGAGCGTGCTGGTGAAGCAGTGGAGGATGCCGCCGAGACCGGTGGGCTTCCAGGCTTCTTCGAGGACGTTGAGCGTATCGGGCCAGGCGTCGCGGCAGTGAATGATGATCGGGAGTTTGGCCTGGTGGGCGAGAGCCATCTGGTCGCGGAAGGCGCGGTCCTGCACGTCGCGGGGAGAGTGGTCGTAGAAATAATCGAGGCCGATTTCGCCCCAGGCGAGCACCTTCGGATGACTCGCGAGTTCGGTGAGCTTGTCGAGATGTTGCTGGGTAGCCTCTTTCGCTTCGTGAGGGTGGATGCCGATGCTGGCAAAGATCCAGTCGTACTTGTCGGCGTACTCGATGGCGAGGTCCAGCTTTTCGGGACGGCCCGTGCCGATGGCGAGGATGTGCTCCACACCCGCGGCGCGAGCGCGATCGAACATGGCGTCGCGATCGTCCGCGAATTGCGGTAAGTCAATGTGTGCGTGCGAATCAATCAGTTGCATGGTTTTCTGGCGCAGACACTCTTGTCTGCGCGATTTTGCTGTGTGCTTGAGACTGCAAGAGTACAGACAAGAGTGTCTGTGCTACCTCAGTCTGGCGCCGATTTCTACGTCTTCGGTGAAGCCGGCGAGGACGGGGCGGCCTTCGGGGCCGATGCTGGCGGCTACGATCATGCCGTTGGATTCGACGCCGCGGAGTTTGCGCGGGGCGAGGTTGGTGACGACGACGACTTTGCGGTCGATCAATTTTTCCGGCTCGTAGAATTGCGCGATGCCGGCGCAGATCTGGCGAATTTCGGTGCCGATGTCGACGGTGAGTTTCAAGAGTTTGTCGGCACCGACGATGCGTTCGGCGGTTTTGATCTGGCCGACGCGCATCTCGACTTTGGTGAAGTCTTCGATGCCGATGCGCTGCACGCCTTCGGGTGCGGGTGCTGCACCTGCGGCTCCGGCGGCGGCCGGGGCTGCTGCGGGAGTCGGTGCTGCGGTTGGCGGCGGCGCTTTCTGTGCTTCGTTCTCCATGACTTCCATCCTCTCTATGGCTTCCGCTTTATCGATGCGCGGGAATAACGGTTGAGATTTTCCGAGTTGCGTGCCGGGCTTGAGCTGGCCCCAGCTGAGACTTTCGAGATTTACGGTGCCGAGCGGCGTGTCCTGGCCGAGCAAGGCCCAAACTTTCAGGGTGCTTTCGGGCAACACGGGATACGTCAGCGCGGTAACGATGCGAAGGACTTCGGCGGTGGTCGCGAGAATTGCGTCGCGACGGTCTTTATCGGCTTCTTTCAGCGCCCACGGTTGTTCGGTCGTCAGGTATTTATCTGTTGCGGCAATCAGCGCCCAGATTTGTTCGAGCGCTTTTGAGAAGCCGAGCGCGTTGTATTGCTCGAGAACATCGCCGATTGTTTTTTGTGCGTGCTGCGCCAGCGCTTGATCTTGCGGTTTGAGATCGCCGACACGCGGAATTTTTCCGCCGCAATCTTTCGTGATCATCGCGGCGGTGCGGCTGGCGAGATTGCCGAGGCCGTTGGCGAGGTCAGAATTGTAGCGCTGCACGAGCGCGTCGTAGCTGAAGTTGCCATCGGCGCCGAACACCGTTTCACGCAAGAGGTAGTAACGCAGCGCGTCGAGGCCAAGGACGTGAACGATCGGGCGAGGACGCACGACGTTGCCAAGCGATTTGCTCATCTTCGCGCTGTCCATCAGGAGCCAGCCATGCGCCCAGATTTGCTTGGGCAGCGGAAGCTGCGCGGCCATCAAGAACGCGGGCCAATAGACTGCGTGGAAGCGAATAATTTCTTTGCCGACGAGATGCAGATCGGCAGGCCAGAATCCGCGCCGCTCGAAATCAGGGCCGCCAACGGCGCTGAGATACGCGGTGAGGGCGTCGAACCAGACGTAGAAAACGTGAGGCTCTTCGCCGGGAACGGGGATGCCCCAGCGAATCGAGGTGCGCGTGATGCTGAGGTCGCGCAGGCCACCTTCGACGAACGCGAGGACTTCGTTGCGGCGCGCTTCAGGCTGAATGAAATCGGGATTCTTTTTGTAGAAATCGAGCAGGACGTTTTGGAACGCCGAGAGCTTGAAGAAATAGTTGTCTTCGGTGACGGTTTCGGTCGGACGGCCGCACTCGGGGCAATTCTCGCCGACTTTCACGTCGACGTAGGCGTTGTCGTAAATGCAGTATTGGCCGGTGTAGTGGCCGGGATAGATGTAGCCGGCTTCGCGGCACTTTTTGAAGAGCCATTGGACGGTTCGGGCGTGGCGGACTTCGGTAGTGCGGATGAATTCGTCGCCCTGCAGGCCGAGTTCGTCCCACAAAGATTTCCACTCGGCAGCCATTTTCGCTACGAATTCGGATTCGGGGATGCCCGCTTTTTTCGCGCTGCGCTCGACGTTGACGCCGTGTTCGTCGGTGCCGGTGGTGAGGACGACTTCGTAGCCGAGCATGCGCTTGTAACGGCGGATGGCGTCGCACACGATCGTGGAATAGGTGTGGCCGATGTGGGGGAGGCCGTTGGTGTAATAGATCGGAGTCGTTAAGTAATATTTTTTCGTTGGCGGCATGTTTTCGTTTTGAACGACTCTCAGTGCCCTTCCTGATAGCGGCGGAGGGCCTCGTTGATTACCTG
This sequence comes from Candidatus Acidiferrum sp., assembly GCA_036493835.1. Lineage (GTDB taxonomy): Bacteria > Acidobacteriota > Terriglobia > Acidiferrales > UBA7541 > Acidiferrum. The sequence continues at coordinate 68,284 of DASXPD010000124.1, forward strand.
TTGGAGCGGGACGTCTTTTTCTACTGCTAGTTTGCGACAGTCGTCGAATTCGGGGGCGGCGTGCTGGATGCGGCCGTTGATGCGAGACAGTTTTATTCGGACGTCGCCGAACGTTGTGGAGACGCTGACGTGTTCGCGCGGCAAAATGCGGCGGTGCGCGGTTGTGGTGCGAACGCCGAACGTCGTGGTTTCCGCAAAGATGAGAGTAGTGAGCGCGCTGGCATCTTGCGGTTTGCAGAGAACGGTGAGCAGCGTGCCGGGGCGATTCTTTTTCATCTGCACTGGCGTGGTGTATACGTCGAGAGCGCCTGCGGCTAACGCTTTTTCGAGGAAGTAGCCGTAGATTTGCGGATTCATGTCGTCGAGATTGGCTTCGATGACGGAGATTTCTTCGTCGAAACCGGCGACGAGTTTTTCGGCGGGCTGGCCGATCATGATGCGGACGACGTTGGGCTGGCCTTCGAGATCAGCGGTGCCTGCACCGTAGCCGATCGCGGAAACGGTCATCGGCGGCTGCGGACCGAAGTGGTCACAGAGCGTGGCGACGATGGCGGCGCCGGTCGGTGTGACGAGTTCGCGCTGGACGCCGTTGGAGTAGGTTGGCTTCCCTTTCAGCAAGGTGGCCGTGGCCGGAGCGGGAACGGGCAGGATCCCGTGGGCCATTTTTGCGGTGCCGCCACCGACGTTGAGCGGAGAGCAGGCGAATTTGTCGATGCCGAGTTGGTGGAATCCGATGCAGGCGCCGACGATGTCGATGATGGCGTCGACGGCGCCGACTTCGTGGAAATGGATTTTTTCCACTGGTACGTCGTGAACGCGGGCTTCGGCTTCGCCTAACTTCTGGAAAATCAAGGTGGCGCGGTCGCGGACTTGGTCGTCGAGCTCGGAGTTTTTCAGGATTTCGAGGATTTCGGTCAGGCCGCGGTGTTTCTTTTGGTCTTCGGTTTTGACCTTGGCGTAGGTGGCGGCCATGCCATTTTTCCAAACTTTTTCGGCGGAGATTTCCCAGCCGGGGACCTGGAGCGATTGAAGATCGGAGCGGAGGCGCGCGAGGTCGCATCCGGCGTCGAGGAGGGCGCCGAGGGTCATGTCGCCGCTAATGCCCGAAAAACAATCGAAATAGGCGAGATTCATGATGGCCGAGCACGGTGCGCAAGGACGGGATTCGGGAAAAAGTGTCTGCGACGGGTGCAGATTGATACTATCGGCGGCGGTTTGGGGTGTCAAACTTTGGGAGCGGTTTGAGGGTATACCCCGGTATGTTTTGTGAAGAGTGAATAAGTGGGTTTGGTTTGATGGGGTTGCACGGAGCGGGAAATTAGGAGTGTGGAAAGTGTTTTGATTGAGGGAGTTAGAGGCTCGCTTGGTTTCGCTATTGTTTCGAGAATGGGCTGGAGGGCGAGTCATGTTGCAGGGTAGCATGAATTTACGGAGTTGTCAATAGGTACTAGAACGTACCGTTCGAATGGTTGCGCTGCCAGTGGCGACGGATACGATTGTGGCGGGGCTGAGTGCTGAGATCCTTCGATTCGCTCAGGATGACGGCGGGTTTGGCTGGTATTGCAGAAGCTGAACGGGGCGGGAGCGGCGATGAATCTCATCGATTGGGGAGGGGTTGAACTTCGCGCCAAGGTCCCTCCACTGCGCGAGCCGACGCGTTCGCGGGAGCGAACGCGAAGAAAAAGCGTCGGCTCGCTCCGGTCGGGATGACAGTTTTGTGGTGGGTTGACAGTTTCTTGCTCGGGATGACTACTAATCGAACGACGGTCCTGTGCGGGATGGCAACCGCCGGATGGTTGACGGAGTTGAGGTCGAATCGTGATTTATACTGGGGTGAATTTGGGGCGGGGCGGGGATGAGTGAATTGGAGTCGGCGTTGGGACGGATGAATTTGGGTCGTTGGGTAGAGGGTGAGGGCGCGTGTATTTGACTTTGGTTGAGAGATTGAGGGCGGCGCTGGGTTCGCACATTTTGGAGAAGTATGGTGTGGAGCTGGGCGTGGTGTTGGAGCGGCCGCCGAAGATTGAGATGGGGGAGGCGGCTTCGCCCGTTTGTTTCGAATTAGCGAAGAGGCTGAAGAAGGCGCCGCGGGCGATTGCGCAGGAAATTGCGAATTCGTTTGGGAAGGTGGATGGGATTGCGCGCGTTGAAGTGGCGGGCGGCGGGTATTTGAATGCGTATTTCGATCGAGGGGAATTCTGGAGCGGGGTTGGAAGCACGCAGGGTTTGAAGTCGATTTTTTCTTCGGGACCGGCGACGCCGAGCGGGAAAATTATCGTCGAGCATACGTCGATCAATCCGAATAAAGCGGCGCACATCGGGCACGTGCGGAACGCGGTGCTGGGCGACACGATGGCGCGGACGCTGCGCGCGGCCGGGCACAACGTGCAGGTACAGAACTACATCGACAACACGGGCGTGCAGGTGGCGGATGTCGTCATCGGCTTTCTGGAGATGGAGAAGCGGACTCCGGTGAGCGTGAAGATGATGGCGATGGAACCACGGTTCGATTATTTCTGCTGGGATTTGTACGCGGCGGCGACGACATTTTTTGCGGAGGACAAGGCACGGGCGGCGACGTTGCGCGGAGCTACTCTGCGGGCGATCGAGGAAGGGCGCGGCGAAGAGGCCGAGGTTGCGGAGACGGTGGCGGATGCGATTGTCGGATTTCATTTGAAGACGATGGCGCGGCTGGGAATTTTTTATGACTTGCTGGCGCGCGAGAGCGAGATCTTGCATTTGCATTTCTGGGATGCGGCGTTCGAGAAGTTGAAAGCCGCGAAGGCGATTTATAAGGCGGAAGTCGGGAAGATGGCGGGTTGCTGGGTGATGCCGTGGAACGACAGCAGCAACGCCGATGGTTCGGCGGCGGAGCCGAGCGATCCGGACGATGAAAATTCGCAGGACAAGATTATCGTGCGGTCGAACGGCACGGTGACGTACGTCGGGAAAGACATTGCATACCAGCTTTGGAAATTTGGATTGCTGGGGAAAGATTTTAATTACGCGCGATGGAAGAATGCACCGGAAGGCGAAACCGTTTGGGCGACGACGGCAAGGAAGGGTGAAGCGGATGCGCCACATTTTGGCGATCCGGCAGCGGCTGTTTACAACGTGATCGATTCGCGGCAGGCGTATTTGCAGCAGGTGGTGGCCGCGGGATTGAAGGCGCTGGGGCATCCAGCGGAGGCGGAGCGATCGATCCATTTGTCGTATGAGATTGTGGCGCTGACGCCGCGATGCGCTGAAGAGTTGGGTTACGAGTTGTCGGCGGAAGAGGCGAAGAAGGCTTACGTCGAGGTAAGCGGGCGGAAGGGTTTCGGCGTCAAGGCGGACGATCTTCTGGACAAGCTGGAGGGTGCGGCGCTGGCGGAAGTGATGGAGCGGCATCCGGATATGGACGATGCGGAACGCAAGCGGACGGCGCATGCGATCGCGATTGGGGCGCTGCGGTTCTTTTTGCTGAAGTTTACGCGCGGGTCGATCATTGCGTTTGATTTCAAGGATGCGTTGAGCTTTGAGGGGGAGACGGGTCCGTATTGTCAGTATGCGGTTGTGCGGATTCGCGGGATTCGGCGCAAGGGCGCGGAAGCGGCCGCAGAGGCTGCGGACGGAGCACGCGTTGCGGTGACGGCGGAGTCGGCGGCGAAATTTTTGGGCGGCGCGGATGGAGCGGGATTGTGGGAGTTGCTGTTAGCGGTCGGTTCGCTGGATTGGGCAGTGGATGCGGCGATCGCGGCGCAGGAGCCGGCGTTTTTGGCGAAGTATGCGTTTCAGCTGGCGCAGGGATTTAACAATTTCTATCACAAGCACCATATTTTGTCGGAAGGCGATGCGGAGAAGCGGGCGTTTTTACTGGCGATGACGGAGATTGTGGAGCGGGAGTTGGTGAGAGTGCTGGGGCTGTTGGGGATTGAGGCGCCCGAGAAGATGTAGGTCCTCGCACCAAAAATTCCTACTTGGGGTTCGTGCCTCCACACGCCCATTGCTTCTCGACACGTTGTTCGTTCTCAGGCGACTTCATACCGCTCGACACCACGACAACATCTTTTACTTCCCGTGCGATAAATCGATTCTGATAGCCATTGAGATGACCAAAGTGTCCGCCGCTTTGGAAAATGCCTTGGACTGTAATATTTACGATTCCGGATTTAGGCCTGCGGCGAAGAACTCGTGAGGATTTTTCGTCCAAGTCAGGCGATATCTCCAGCCATGTCGTCTGCTTCGGTAAACAATCGATGCAGTAGAACTGTGACCATTCAAACCCGTAACGCCATGTCGCCCTAACAATGACTTCCTTACCGTCGTATTTCTCGGGATTTCGAAGCAAGTCGCAAAACGAAACGGATTCCTGCGAGTAGCTGGAATTGCAGAACGTCGCGAGCGCTAGAACGAAAACGAATCGCAATTTCATGCGGTCGGTTATACACCTGATAAACACGGATATTGAACTCAGCTCGCACGGCGGACGGAGAAATCGTGTGGGACAGAGCTTAATGGCTAGAGATACAGGTGCTTGGGCCAGTTGGGGGTGGGGATTTTGCGGCGGATAGACATGCGCTTGAGTTCGATCCAGGCGACGAAGGAGAAGCAGTTGAGGATGAGCCAGGACCATTCGAGAAAATGAACACGGTCGTAGAGGAGGACGGAGAGAGCGATGACCGTCAGCCATTTCGTGGCGCGGTAGAAACGAGCCCGCACGGGCGTGTAAATCGGGAGGAGCGGCACGGCGAGCACGATAGATGTGAGAATCGCGGCGCCGATGCCGACGCGCGCGACCAGGGCGGCGGTCGCGTTGGCCCCTGCGCTTGCTGGGAAAGGGATAGTGAACGGCGCGGTGATTGTAGCGATGGTGTAGGCTGCGGCGGCGCAAGAGGCGGCGACAACGGGTACCAGAATCAGGAGGCGCTTGCGGATCGGCGTGGAGGTGAAGAAACGGGCTTCGCAGGCGCTGCTGCGCAGCAACTTTGCTTCGGAACGGGTGAGCAGGGCTTCGCGATACTGAGAATTGGCGGCGCGCGGGTCGCCGAGAGTGGCGACGGCGGTGCGGTCGGCTTCGTCGGAGGTGGCTCCGGAGGCGATGGCGTCTTCGCGGGCGGATTCGAAATGCTGTTCGATTTCGGCGCGGACTTGTGTGGCGGAATCGGCAGAGAGTTGGCGCGTTGCGCGGGCGAGCCAGGTGTCGAGAGCGGTCATGTTCGAGCTCATTTTATGCCTCCCCTAAAATGACGGTGACAGCTTGCGAGATGGCGCGCCATTCGGCGCGGTCTTTGGCGAGGATGGCGCGGCCGGATTTGGTGATGCGGTAGTAGCGGCGGGGGCGATTGTTTTCGGAGCCTTCGTAGGATTCCACATGGCCGGAGGTTTCGAGTTTGTGGAGCGCGGGGTAGAGCGTGCCTTCTTTGAAATCGAGGACGCCTTTGGAGCGGGATTTGATGGATTGGGCGATGGCGTAGCCGTGGGATGGGGCTTGGGCTAGTTCTTCGAGGATTAGGGTGGGGAGGGTGCCTTTGAAGTTCATTTAATGAATACCTCGGATTACTATGCATAGGATATATGGAAGGGCGAAGGTGTCAAGGAGAAATTGCGAGAAATGTCTTCGACGCCGTCCATCTTGGTTGCCCGCCAGACAACTGTGCGGTCACATGTACACAAACTGTCCATGAGGACAGTATGAATGACCTGTACGAAGGTTCTAAATTGCTAATCGAGCAAGCAATGAACCTTCCAGCCAACATCGAAACGGAAACCTTGGCGGCGATTGGGTCGATTTACGTGATCATCCAAGTCTCGACGCAGACGGTCAATAAGCTGGCCGGTCTCGTGACAGCCGTTCGCCGACTCCGCAGCGCATGGACTCGCTCTCTTGGCAAAAATCCTAACCGCAATCGCCGCAAGCCACGATGAATCGAGAGGCCAAGACGCAATTAGCGGAGAGAGCAAAGAAAAAACGCGGGCAAGGGCGCCGACGCTACCTGAGGCGGACTGAGCCTGGCAAGACGCGGTGGCCGGGCGGAGTGAACCCCGCCCCTACGAGAAGGCAAGATGGCGACGTAAAGTCGCCGCTACAAAGAAAACGCCGGCGGATTTGCTGGCGGTTTCTTGAAGGGCTGCGGTTTTGTAAAAGGCCGAATGTGGTTCTCGCGTTAGGACTGGGACATGACGAGGTTGACGAGGGTGCGGAGGGCGACGCCGGTTGGGCCTTTGGCGAGCCAGGGCTTGGCGTCGTCGTTCCAGGCGGTGCCGGCGATGTCGAGGTGGATCCACGGGGTGTCGCCGGCGAATTCGCGGATGAACCAAGCGCCGGTGATGCTGCCGCCGCCTTTGCCGCTACCGATGTTTTGAATGTCGGCGAAGCTGCCCTTGATGAATTCGCGGTATTCGTCGTCCATGGGCATCTGCCACATTTTTTCTCCGACGGTTTTGGCGGAGGCGAGGAGTTTGTCGGTCCAGGATTGATCGGCACCGGAAAAGACGCCGACGTGGATGCTGGCGAGCGCGACGACGATGGCGCCGGTGAGCGTGGCGGCGTCGACGAGATGCGTGGCGCCGAGTTGCTTGGCGTAGTGGACGCCATCGGCGAGGATGAGGCGGCCTTCGGCGTCGGTGTTGAGGACTTCGATGGTCTTGCCGGACATCGCGGTCTGAATGTCGCCGGGCTTTTGGGAGGCGCCGCCGACTACGTTTTCGGTCGCCGGGACGACGCAGATCACTTTGACGCTCGGCTTGAGCGCAGCGAGTGCGCGCATCGTGCCGATCATCGTGGCGCCGCCGGCCATGTCGTACTTCATTTTTTCCATGCCGTCGGCAGGCTTGATCGAGACGCCGCCGGTGTCGAAGGTGACGGCTTTACCGACGAGGCCGATCACCGGAGAGCCGGGTTTGGCTCCGCCCGCGGGCGTGTAGGTGATGACGATCATGCGCGGAGGCTCGGGGCCGCCCTGCGCGACGCTGAGGAGGGCGCCCATCTTGAGCTCGGCGATTTTCTTTTCGTCGAGGATTTCGACAGCGAGGCCGGCTTCTTTGGCCATGGCTGCGGCTTTGTCGGCGAGGACTTTCGGAGTGAGCTTGTTCGAAGGCTCGTTGATGAGGTCGCGCGCGAAGTTTTGCGATTCGGCGATTACCTGTCCGCGTGTAAGACCTTTTTCTCCGGTGGATTTGTTGGCGTCGGAATAGCCGAGGATTGCGATCGATTCGATGTCCTTGCCGGGCTTTTTGTCGGACTTGTACTTGTCGGTTTCGAAATCGGCGGTGATGGCGCCTTCGACGACGGCTTGCGCGGTGTTGTCGCTCAGGTCATTTTCGCGAACGAGGAAGGCAAACTTTTTGATCGAGCGCGACTTCAAATATCGGGTAGCCGCTCCGGCGAGTTTGCGAAGCATGGCGACATCGAACTTTTCGCGCTTCCCTGCTCCTACGAGCAACAGGCGCGCTGCCTTCAGTCCGGCGGGCGCGTGGATCAAGGTCATCTCGAGCGGCTTGCCGGAAAATTCGGCGCCGGTGGACAGCTTCTTGAGGAGGCCGTTAGCGGACTTGTCGATGGCGGCGAGGGTGCCCTGGATAGGATCGGTTTCGTCGAAGACGTAGGAGACGATGGCGTCGGTTTCGAGATTGGCGTACAGGGTGGTGTCGATCTTGATCTGCATGATTAAAGTTATCGCCTCCGGTTGCGATACATAGCTTGGTCCGCTTCGCGACGAGCTTCCTTGGTGCGCTCGTCTTGGCGGCGGTCCCAGGTTTTCTTACCTTGGGCCAGGGCAATTTCGCATTTCGCGATGCCGTTTCGAAAGTATATCCGCAGAGGGATAACGGTTAAACCTTTGGACTCGACGCGACCGGCGAACTTGTTAATCTCGTTCTGGTGGAGCAAGAGCTTGCGGGAGCCGAGAGGCTCGTGATTCCATGGGCCGCCGGGCATGTATTGGGCGATGTGGGCGTTGACGAGCCAAGGGCCGCTGGGCTTGAAGTCGATATAGGCGTCGCGGATATTGGCCTTGCCTTCCCGAAGGGCTTTGACTTCGGTACCATGGAGGACCAAGCCAGCTTCGACTTTGTCGAGCAGGTGGTAATTGTAGGAGGCAGCGCGGTTCTGGGCGACGACGGTTTCTTTGTCGGCGTCCTTGCCTTTCGGCTGCTGCTTACCGGGTTGTTTATGAGCAACGGGAACTGGTTTCGGCACGGTTTAAACCCTGTGTGACTATAGAATTAAATGTTAGATGCACGGGGGTTATCTATGCAAGACAGCCAACCTTCGGTTGCTTGTCCCCCCTCTAACCCGGTGCTAGAGTTCTACCGATTCAAGCCCGAGCCACGGAGAGTACATGCGAGGATGGACCAAAATCATTTTGTGCGCGGGTGTGGGGCTAATGGCCGCGGGCTGCCCCAAGGGCAAGCCTGACTATCAAGAGGGGCGCAAGGCCGAAAACCTCCAGGACTACGACGCGGCGTACGACTACTATCAAAAGGCATTGAAGGAAGAACCGGAGAACGCCGAGTACCAAATCAAGTTCAATCAGGCGCGCTTTGAATCGGGCGCATTCCACATCAAGCAGGGCGTCAGGCTGCGCGAGCAGGGCAACTTGCAAGCGGCGATGGGAGAATTTCAGCGCGCGGCGGCGGTCGATCCGTCGAGTTCGATGGCGGACCAGGAATTGCGCAAGACGGCGGACATGCTCGCCGAACAGGAGCACAGCGCGAACGCGGCGTCAGCGGCCGCAGCCGCGGCGAACGAAGCACAGCAGAACTTGCTGGCGTCGGGCCCACCTGAGATCAAGCCGCTTTCGCGAGCGCCGATCAGCCTGCACATGGTGAATGACGCAAAGATCGTGTTCGACACGATCGGGAAACTCGCCGGCCTGACGATTGTCTACGACCCGGACTTCCCTGCCCGCAGAATCCCCGTGGATTTGAATGGTGTGACGCTCCAGCAAGCGCTCGACATCGTGTCAATGGAGAGCAAGGCATTCGTCAAGCCAGTGACCGAAAACATTGTTTTTGTGATCCCTGACCAGCCGCAAAAGCGCCGGGATTATGACGAGCAGGTTGTAAAGACTTTCTATCTTTCGAACACCGTGCAGGCGCAGGACCTGACGGAAATCGTGACGGGATTGCGCCAGTTGCTCGACCTGAAGCGGCTGCAACAACTCAACGCGCAGAACGCGATCATCATTCGCGATACCCCCGACAAGCTGGCGATTGCCCAGAAAATGATCGACGACATCGACAAGGCGCGGCCTGAAGTCGTAATTCAAGTGCAGGTGTTGGAAGCGCGTTTGGACAAGATGCGCAACCTGGGCATTTTGCCCGGGCAGTCGGCTTCAATTGGCGTTGTACCACCAGGAACCACGACCACGGTTACCAATACCGGGACGACGAACAATACGGGCACGAGTTCGACGACGCAGAATATTTTGACGCTACAGAATTTGACGCACCTGAACGGAGCGAATTACAGCGTGACGCTTCCGAGTTTCACGGCGAACGCGCTGTTGAACGATTCGACGACGAAAATTATTCAGAATCCGGAAGTGCGGTCGGTGGATGGGCAGCCGGCAAAACTGAGAATCGGCGATCGCGTGCCAGTGGCAACGGGCAGTTTCCAGGCGGGCGTCGGCGTGGGTTCGACGGCAGGCACGGGATTCGTGAACCCGTTGGTGAACACGCAGTTCCAATACATCGACGTCGGCGTGAACGTGGACATCACCCCGCGCGTGCACCCCAACCATGAAGTGAGCCTGAAGGTGAGCGTGGAAGTTTCGTCGGTCACCGGGCAGACGAACATCGGCGGCATTCAGCAGCCGATCATCTCGCAGAGAAAAATCGATCACGAGATTCGCTTGAAGGAAGGCGAAGCGAACATTTTGGGCGGATTGGTCGAGAAGACCGACACCAAGGGTCGCAACGGCTGGCCGGGGCTCGGTAGCGTGCCCTTGCTGCACTACTTCTTTGCGGAAGATACGAAGAGTTATGAAGACGACGAGATTCTGATCATTTTGACTCCGAAGATCGTGCGCATGCCGGAGTGGACGCGCGCGAATTTGCGGCCCCTATACACAGGATCCGAGGCCTTGGTGCAGGTGAAGCGCGAGTCCGAAGTGCGCGCGCCACAAAGCGAAGGAGCCACACCGGTTGCTGGGGTTGCCGCGAACCCGGCGGCAGCGCCAGCGGGTGCGAATCCGGCGCAGGGTGCGCAGTCGGCGCAAATGCGATTCGAACCGCGGAACACGAACCTGAAGGTCGGTGAGAAGGCGACGATCGGAGTGGTCATCGACAATGTGAACGACCTCTTCTCGGTTCCCTTCTTGTTGCAATACAACCCGGCCGTGATCAGCGTGGAAGAAGTGCAGCACGGCGGATTCCTGCAAGGTGGGAATCAGGAGATTGCGATTGTGCAGCGCGTCGATCCCACACGCGGACAGGCGATCATTTCCGCGACGCGCCAGCCGAACACCGCGGGCGTCAGCGGCACCGGAACAATCATGGGCATCGTCGTCAAGGCGATCGCGCCGGGAAATTCGAACCTGTCGATCGTGCAGGTGAATGCGAAAGACTCGCAGCAGAAGCCCATTCCGCTGGTCACCAGCGAGGCAACATTGCAGGTTCAGCCGTAGTCGAATGGATAGGGCGCAGTGTCGCCTGAGTTACAGGCGAGCTACTTTGGCAACTGCATGAATCAAACGGCAAAATTTCGTCATGGCGTTGGCGTCGGCACTCGCGTTCGCGTGATGTATCGGCGATCGGGTTGGCGCGGTGCGCGAGCGGCGCGTGTCGGTGTTGCAGCCGGCATGACGTTGATCGAGCTGATTCTGGCTTGCGCGATTTTGCTGATTTTGACATCGGCGGCGATGCCGATCATGCGCTACACCATCGTGCACAAGCGCGAGCAGGAATTGCGCTACGACTTGCGCGAGATGCGCGATGCGATCGATCGCTACAAAGACTTGGCGGATCGGAATTTGATTCGAATTGAAGTTGGCAGCGAAGGATACCCGCCCGATCTCGAAACGCTTGTGAAGGGCGTGCAGCTCGGCGCCGGCAACGATCGCAAAATTCGGTTCCTGCGAAAGATTCCGAAGGATCCGATGACCGGGCAGACCGACTGGAACCTGCTTGCCGTTCAAGACGATCCCGACTCAACGAGTTGGGGTGGCAAGAACGTGTTCGACGTACACTCGAAGTCACAGGGCAACGCGAGCGACGGGACGAAATATTCGGAGTGGTGAGCCGGTGTGAGCTGGCGATTGGTGAAGATTTTGAGTTTGGTTGAGGGTGAGGCATGACGGCACTTTTCACGGAGAGGCGACGGTCGAAGCACGGCAGCGGATTCACGCTGATCGAGTTGATGATCGTCATTACGATTATTTTTATTTTGATCGGCATCGCGGCAGCGCGATACGACCAGTCGGTGCAACGCGCCAAAGAAGCGACGCTGAAGACGGATTTGACCGTGATGCGGCAGGCGATCGACAACTACACACTGGACAAGGAAGCGGCGCCGCAGTCGCTAGACGACTTGGTCAATCCGCAGGCGCCGTATTTGCGAGAGGTTCCAATCGATCCGATGACGCATCAGAAGGACTGGCACACCGATTACGGCGACCTTGTGATGAGCCCGGACCAGACTAGCAACGGCATCGTCGATGTGCACTCCAGTTCAACGATGGTCTCGCGCGCCGACGGAACCGCCTACAACACCTGGTAGTGTTTCAAAAAAATGGAATTCGGGAACCTATCGACAGATCGACGCAGGACTATGTTCTCGACAAATCCGATTGAATTCGACCTCGGGTTCATGGTGCATATTGTGGTCGAACCGAATGTGCACTGTGCCTGGGTGCCCGCACTGGCGACGATCAAAGTGATAAATAAGCTCGACCGCCTGCGGAAATTTTAGCTACTCGCGGCGATTTGACGGCAGATGAACGAACCGTTATAGTCGTTGTGCGGGGTGGAGCAGCCTGGTAGCTCGTCGGGCTCATAACCCGAAGGTCGTCAGTTCAAATCTGACCCCCGCAACCAATTAAGTCATTAAGCTGCAAGGGCTTCCGATACTCCAGTCGGAAGCCCTTTTTCTTTCACTGCAGTTAAGCCGACGGAATTCACTGCTATTTCAATCGCCTCACATCTGTGCGCAACTCGTGAAAAAACACAGAAGTTTGCCGTTCCACGTCTTCTGGGCATTCGAGAAATCTATCTCTGTCGAAATCTTTCACACCGGCGACAATGCGCGGGCTGGCGAAAAGTTGAAGGAGGCGGTCATGTCGGATAGACCTCTTGCGGCTAACTTCACTGCCGAATGTCCCGAAACCAAATCCGAAGCGAAACGTTTTTGACTCTCATCCGTATTAGTAATTGTGGGTATTCGAAAGAGAGTCCTCTATGACGTTGAAAATGGTGATCGCTCCGCTGACACTTGCAGTTCTCACCCTTCTGCTTGTTTGCACGCAACCCGGCGTTTCGTGTGTCGTGACGCTTGTGGCGAAGATCGTGACCCACATATCGCTGTAGCCGCGAAGACTCGTTCAGAACACTAATCGCGAAGATTAGTCGCGGCGATTCGTTGCGAAGATGACGTAGCGCCCAAATCCCCCGGAGGGATATTTTGTGAACAAGAAACTCTGCTTTGTGTTTGCTGTGTTGGTGGCCATTCCTGCTGTTCTATTCGGACAGGAAAAATCACCAGCGCAGGCGGTTCCGCCAACGAATGCGATTACCACGAGCGAAAAAGGTCTCTACTCTTTTGTGAGCGACGCGGTCGTCCGCGCAGCCGAGAAAATGCCGGAAGAAAATTACTCCTTCAAACCCACGCCCGAGATTCGCAGTTTCGGTCAGATCGTCGGCCACCAAGCCGATGAGGCATATTTCTTCTGCTCACAAGCCCTGGGTGAAGAAAATCCAGTGAAGGGCATCGAAAAAACAAAGACCTCGAAGACCGACCTCGTGGCGGCGCTCAAGGACGGAGTTGCATACTGCAACAAGGCATTCGGCAACATGACCGATGCAAAAGGCAGCCAGGTCGTAAAGTTTTTCAACTTCGATATGGCGAGGCTGACGTTGCTCTCGCTCAATACTGCACATGCGGATGAGCACTACGGAAACATGGTGACTTATATGAGACTCAAGGGAATTGTGCCTCCGACCAGTGAGAAGCAACCCGCTCCAGCGCAAAAGTAAAAGCTCGAAGCCGCCGCCGTTGCGAATCTTGGTATTTCCAGCCGCGATCACGCGTTGCTGAAGATCGTGCCACTCCACCGCGCCTTCGACTCACGAGTGAAGGCCCGCACGCGGCCGAGCTGGGTTGTTCGACTTCTCGGCCGTTCAGGATCACTCCGCGACGAATTTAAATAGTTCGATATGCTTCTAGAGCTACTTATTTCCAGGAGTTATGCGCTTGGGCGGCTTCCCGAAAGATATCGACCAGACTGTAGACAGAGCTTGGCAGCGCGCCAGAGTTGTGCCGGGATTCATGGCCGACAACGAAATCCGCTTCATCGCGACGCTCGCCGCTTGCAGTCCTGCCATGGGTTCCATCGTGGAAATCGGCAGCTTCAAAGGAAAATCCACGGTAGCGCTCGCCACCGTCGCTGACCAATACAAATTGGATCCCGTGGTCGCGATCGATCCTCACGCCGGACTCTCGTACCTCGGTCCCGACATGCCGCAACAAACTCAAACGTCCGACGAATTTCTCTCCTCGCTGAAATCCGCAGGCGTCGAACACAAAGTCGAGTTCCATCGCGCATTTTCCCGAGACATCGCTCGCAATTGGAATCGCCCCATTCGTTTTCTGTGGATCGACGGAGATCATTCCTACAAGGGCTGCAAAGATGACTTCGACTTATTCTCTCCGTACTTGGCGGACGGCGCGGTCGTTGCTTTCCACGACACGCTGAATGCGTTCGATGGTCCGATTCGCGTTTTCGTCGAAGAAGTTCTTCGCTCCGACCGCTTTGGACCCACTGGATTTGTGCATTCCGTTTCTTGGGGCCAGTACCGCCCCAAGGATGGAGCCATCTCTCGCAAGCAGCGCGCACAACTGGAACGCCGCGCCGCGAAACTCATTCCCTTGGTATCAAATGGCGACGAACTCAAAGGACTGAGAAAGATCGCTTACAAACTCAAACGTTCGCGCGTTCCCAGAAAACTTATTTCGCCCGCGCAATGGCTACAATTCGTATCGAAATAAGCCTGCGAGCGACCAACAAACATTTGTGAAATGTGGGACTGTGTCGTGTAAAGTGACACGGATTCTATGGCAGACACTTATACGACTCCGAGTATTGATGAATATTTGCGCCGGCGGCTTATGCCGGTCGAGGGCACGATTCCACACGTTCAGGGAATCGAGATGTATGGCAATTCCCTTCCGGCGGGAAATGTGGGCGGCGATCTTTTTGAATACATCAATTTCCCGCAACGCTACGACGTCGATGCGCGCATCGCACGAGCTGTGCGGTTGTCGCAGGAATTTCTGGAGAAGCTGCCGGCCAATGCGCCGCCGCGCAATTCGGTTGATGACCACGCGCTGTGGCTGAGAAAACAGCCGGGCTTTACACCGGAGATCGAAGCCGAATATCGGAAAGCGCGAGCCTCGGAGCAAGTCCGAGTCGCCGAGGATTTGAAGGAGCTCTATACGACCGCGGGAGTTCTGTTGGTCGACGCCGAAGGGCACGGAATTATTGCGGCGAAAATCGCTTCGACCGTGCATGACACGTTCCAGGCGTTGATGCTGTCGGAACTCGATCACCGCGGGAAGACTACGCCGGAATTGTTTGAGAGGCTCAATCTGAGGCTGGCGCAGTCGGCCACGGCGCGCAATGCGCTGGGAAAAAGTCAGGACGAGAACACGCAAGAAATCGCGACCATGCTTTATGGCGAGGTGCGTCCATACGGAGTCTTTCGCTTTGTGAATTTCGGGCATCCACCGCCACTGGTCTTCTCCGCAGAATTTCGGAAGTTCATGGATATCGACCGGAGCCGGATGGTGCAGTTTCTGCCGCTCGGCGTGCAGATCCCGGAAGACCATCCGGATCGAAAGCGATACTTGTCGCTGGATTACCGCCAGCGACGCGTGAAGTCTTCGGATCTTGCGGAGATGACGCTGATGAGTCCGGGAGACATTTTCTTTTTGTATACGGACGGCGTTTACGACGGCAGCGACAAGGACGAGCGCGCGCGATTGGAAGATGTCATGCGCGAACACTATCGCGAACCCGCGAAGGAAATATGCAATGCGCTGTTGGACTATGCCGCGAAGCGCGACGAAGTTCTGCGCCAGGCCGGCGAACAGTACAAGATCGACGACAAGACGGTCTTCATCATCAAGCGCAACTGAGCAGCAGTCCAAATTCACCATGCAATAGACCGTGCGACGCGAGAAGTTGAGCGTATCGACCGAGCTGGCTGATTTCCGCGGCACGCGATCCCATGGCCTGCAATCTAGTCGCGCGCAATCTAGCGGCATGCAATCCGATACACGACCACCAAATCGTGGAGTATGCTTTGTTCGATGGGCACTGGCGCTTCGCAACTGAAAAACCTCTCGGAACCGAGCGAGCCTGTTTCTGACTACCGCGAATTTCTTCCTCCGGTGGCGCTGCGCGAACGCGTTTTGTGTTTGTGGACGCAATCGATACGGCCATCGCAGACGGTTTACGCTCACCGAGTTTTGCCCGACGCTTGCGTCGATCTGGTTTTCTTTCAGGGCCAACCACCTGCGGTGATTGGCCCGTGGACTGAGGCCTTCGTCGCTCAGCTCGCGCCGGGCACGAGAATTACTGGCGCCCGCTTTCGTCCGGGTAAGGCCGCTGACGTTCTACGTTTGCCCGCCAGCGAGCTCCTCAATCAGCAAACTCCGATCGCCGATGTCTGGAACATGGCGGCGCGTGCTCCATTTGCAGGCGTTGGCGAACAACCTACGTTTCGCGCGACCCGATTCGCATTGGAAACGGCGCTTTCGCGTCACTTGAGGAACGCGACTGCGTCGGATGCAGAGGTCACCGCCGGAATCCAGTGGCTGGCTCGCCATCCTGGCGGCCGAATGGGGCAACTCAGTCGTTTTGTCGGCATCAGCAGCCGACAGATGCAACGGAGATTTTCCGCTGCGGTCGGGTACGGGCCGAAAACGTTTCAGTCGGTGCTTCGCTTTCAGCGGCTGCTGTTTCTCGCGAGCAACGGCGTTGGTCAACTCGACTTGGCTGATCTCGCGGCGCGGACCGGATATGCCGATCAATCCCATATGACGCGGGAGGTACAGCGCTTTGCTGGAAAGCCGCCTCGCGAGATGCTTTCCTCTGCGGGATGTGCGCTGCGCCTGGCGGATTTTCTTGCACCAAGCGGAGTCGGTGAATTCGCCGACTTCGCCGCCTGAGTTTTTTTGGGCGCAGCTGCAGCACGCTAGTTTTGAATTCGGTGAAAACCCTCCAGTCGTTCGAGCTTTTCCAGAGTCAGTAGTGCGCGCCATTCTCGTTCTGCCGTCTTCCAGGCAACTGGATCGCTGTCGCTCCACGACCAATTCAGTGCCCAGCCGCCATCTTCTTTTTGCGTGCGGAGAATGTAGTCGAGGTTTGCGTCGGCCTCTTTTTCGAGGCCGGGATAGAACGGTGAGTGCACCGAGTCGATAAATGAGAGCGGCTGAATTCCGTAGGTGGTCCATTTTTGAGGGTCGCGTTCGACGACCGTGTTGAGTGCGGCTCGGAGTTTCTGGATCGACGCTTCGTGCTGAGGATGGTCGGGAGGAAGCAGGCGCACCAATTCCGTCAGCATGTCGATGTCGGACATCTGCATCTTTACCGGCGAATCGGCGAGGTACTTCAGCGAAGAGTCGGTAATGCGCTTCAAGAATCCCGGCGGCAGCAACGCATCGTAGGGCTGCAAATATCCGGCGAGGGCGGCCGTGGGAAAAACCGGACTGTCGACGTCGCACTTTCCGGTGTCTTCGTGGACGTTCCACCATGGGGCGTGCGGCGCTGAATTCGCCTCTTTGGGGAGCGCCCGCCAGGTGCCGGTGGATTTGTCGAAAGTCGCCAACAAATATTTGACCGCAGCCTGGACGCGAGGGTCTTGAGGCGGCGCCTTTACGTCGCTCAGGATTTTCAGGGCCACTCTGGTTCCGTTGGGAGAAGATCCGGTCCAACGGCTGTCACTTTCGAGATAGGTTGCGAAGCCGCCGTCGGGATTCTGAAACTTCGCCAGTTCGGCGATTACTTCGTCGCGGCTTCCCTGCTCGAAGTGGAAACGGAGGCGTGCCCGATCCAGGGGCCTGCCGGTGCGATTGATGAAAGCCTTCGCTGTCGCAAAAGAGTCGGCGCTTAGCATGGTTGGTTCCTTCGCTTGGGTGGCGCACCAAGTGATCGCCACGGCGGCGGCAACCGACGCGGCGATTGCGAGAATGTGGGTGCGTTTTTGGTTCATCGCGATTCCTCCGGCGTGCTGGCTTGGAGGGCGAGTATGGCGGTGTGGATTGGGAAGGTCTTGAACGATTCGGACACGGAACGGATTTGAGGAGTGATTGGGGGGGTATACCCCCCGGGTGTTTTTGTAAGAGTGCGGAAGTGGATTGGAATGATGGAGATGGGGGATTCCCGTTTCGGGAATTGCGAAAGAGTGTGTAAGGGCGCGGAAAGGCGGGAGTTGCGGGCAGGTTTGTTTTGGTTTTTGTTCGCGTTTTTGGGGGATTGAGGGCGCAGCGAGGGGTCGAACGAGGTGAAGGCGCGATTCACGGAGCATGATAGCATTATTTTATTGATTTGTCAATAGATATCTATCTAGTGGTATTCATTCGAATGAGGGTACCTGTTGGGTGATTCGAACGGGGGTTTGTTGGATGGTGTGGATGGTCGATTGGTAGGGGCTG
Source organism: Candidatus Acidiferrum sp. (assembly GCA_036493835.1). Lineage (GTDB taxonomy): Bacteria > Acidobacteriota > Terriglobia > Acidiferrales > UBA7541 > Acidiferrum. The sequence goes on from DASXPD010000124.1 coordinate 86,138, forward strand.
CGCGGGCGGGCTGGGATTGGAACGATCTCAAAAGCGGCGCAGGGGCGCCGCGCTCCATATTGATCGCGGTGGGGCGCGATCCCGAAGAGGGCAGGCGGGATTGACTGTGCGTGGGCTGCTTCAGCCGAAGATACGACTTCAGCTGAAGACGCCGCTTCAACGTCGGATGCTGCTTAGCCGAGGACCCAGGTGGTGGGTTTGGCGATGAAGCGGCAGCCGTAGCGGGGGAGTTTGGTGTCTTGCCATTCGGCGCGCATGACTTTTGCGGTGCCGACGGGGATGGGGGTGGTGCCGAGGGTCACTTCGACGATGGAGCCGATGTGGATGTCGATGTTGCAGGCGCAGAGGAAGCCGTGCTGGCTGACGTTTTCGGTCATGGTGAGGACGTCGAAGTGGGTGCCGTCGGCGGATTGACCGGTGATACGAATCGGGACGTGGAGTTTGACGCGCGTCTCGCTGCGACGTTCTTTGCGGCCGGCGCTGAGAAGTTGCGACAAGGTTTGTTCGAGGGCGTCGAAGTCGACGGGCTTTTCGAAGTAGGCGGTGACGCCGAGATCGCGGCAGAAACTTTTTGTGGTCGAGCCGGCTTCGCCGCTGATGACCAGGACGGGGATCAGCTTCGTTGAGCTGAATGTGGTGAAGGTCTGGCAGAGCTCGTAGCCGGAATATTTGGGCATGCGCAAGTCGAGCAGGATGGCGTCGGGCTTGTGCTCGAGCGCAAGGGAGAGCGCGGTTTCGGGCTCGCCGGTGTCGATGATGTCGTACTTGTCTCCGAGATTGAGGCGCATCAGGCGGCGAATGGACTCTTCGTCGTCGACCACGAGTAGCTTGGCCAAGCGGGTCTCCTTTTTTTCTGATGGCTTCTCGGATAGCTGCGTCGTTTGCTCTGCGAGTTTTTGTGTCATGGGTTAGTTCCTCTGCCGAACTAGTTCGGCGGTGTCGTTTGCCAGGTCGCGCGACTCTTTGCGGCTCGGGCGGCCGTCGAGAACGTCGCGAACTTTACGGATCAAAACTTCTTCGGTGAAAGGCTTGTGCAAAAGGAAAGTGCCCTCTTCGAGCACGCCGTGCCCGGCGATGAAACTGTCGGTGTAGCCGGAAATGTAGAGAATTTTTAGTTTCGGCTGCTTGGCGAGCAATCGATCGGCGAGAGCGCGGCCGTTCATGCCGGGCATGACGACGTCGGTGACGAGCAGGTCGATCGGGCGACCATGCTTTTCGGCGACGCGGAGGGCTTCTTCGCCGTTCGAAGCGACGAGGACGTTGAAGCCGTGGTCGTCGAGGAAGGAGCGAGCGAGTTTGCGGAGAGCATCGGCGTCTTCGACGAGCAAAATAGTTTCGCTGCCGCGCAGGTTGTCGGTGGGAGCGTCGGCGGTGCTTTTTGAAACGCTCTCTTCGACACGCGGAAGATAGATTTGAAAACTGGATCCGATTCCGGGCGAGCTATCGACCCAGATATAGCCGCCGCTCTGCTTGACGATGCCATAGACGGTGGCGAGGCCGAGACCAGTGCCCTTTCCGACTTCTTTGGTGGTGAAGAACGGTTCGAAAATGTGGGCCAGAGTTTGAGCGTTCATGCCGGCGCCGGAATCGGTCATCGCGAGCATGACGTAACTGCCAGGTTTAGCGCCGGGATGTTCGCTGGCGTAGAGCTCATCGAGATCGCGATTGCCGGTTTCGATCTGGAATTTGCCGCCGTTGGGCATCGCGTCGCGCGCGTTGACGGCGAGGTTCATGATGACTTGCTCGATCTGGCCTTGATCGGCCTTGATGCGGCCGAGCGACGGATCGAGATCGATGTCGATAGCGATGTCTTCGCCGATGAGGCGCGGCAGCATTTTCTGCATGTCGGTGACGAGGCTGTTGAGGTCAACGACGGCGAGCGTGAGGATTTGCTGGCGGCTGAAGGCGAGCAATTGGCGCGTGAGAGAAACGGCGCGGTTTGCGGCTTTCTCGACTTCTTCGGCGTGTTCCTTGAGCGGGCTGTTGGGATCGAGCTTGCGGCGCAGGACCTGGCTGTAGCCGATGATTACGCCGAGAAGATTGTTGAAGTCGTGCGCGATGCCGCCGGAGAGGCGACCGACGGCTTCCATTTTGGCGGCCATGCTGAGCTGCTTTTCGAGGGCGCGGCGCTCGGTGACGTCTTCGGCGAAAACTTCGAATACGGAATTCGCCTGAAAATTTTCGCTGAGGTGGCGGCCGCTGCAACGGACGGTGATGGGCTTTTGGTCTTTGCGCTTCCACTCGACTTCGACATCTTTGAATTCGCCCTGGCTGCCGAGGAGTTCGACGAGGCGATCGAAGTCGGCTGCGTTTCGGAACACGCCGGATCGGAGATTGGTCTGGAGCAGCTCGGTGGAATCTGCGTACTTCAACATGCGTTCGAGCGCGGGATTGACGCGGAGGAATTGGCCGTCGGCGGCGGCGCGGTAGATTCCGTATGGCGCACCTTCGACGAGTGAGCGGAAGCCGGATTCGGAGAGGCGCAAAGCTTCGACGGCTTGTTTGCGCTCGGTAATATCGCGGCTGACGATGACGAGCTTTTCAGCGACGCCCTTGGCGTTGAGAATGACGCTGGAGGTGGACTCCAGAACTCGCCACGAGCCATTTTTGTGGCGCATGCGATATTCGAGAGTCTTGCCGATTCCGGTGCGGCGGGCTTCGGCGGATGCGGCCCGAACCTGTTCACGATCGTCGGGATGAATCTGTTCGAAGCCCGATGAGGTTTTCAGTTCGGCAATCGTGTAACCGAGTACCTTTTCGTAGGAGACGCTGTTGTAAAGGCGGTTCCCTTCCATGTCGACGACGGCGATCAGGTCGGCGGCGTTTTCGCCGATGAGGCGGAAGAGCTGTTCGCGCTCCAAAAGCTGGCGACGAATGCGGTGGATCTGGAGCTGCTGAAAGATCGAGTAGAGGTCGAAAAGCAGGACGAGGCCGATCAGCCCCCAGACGGCTTGCTGGAGTTTAAATAAGGACTCCCAGGTTTCGCCCGAGTGCAAAAGCGGGGGCAGGAAGGAGACGATGGCCGCCGTCAGCAGGAGGGTAACAACGACGGTGGTGGCCCAAAGCCACCACTCCCGCCGCTCGATGCGCTTAAGGCCGTAGCGTGGGGCAACCTGCTCGTTTTCGGATTGAGGGTTTTTGGTCATCTGGGCGAAGCTCCGCGGGGCAAGTCGCCTGTCGTCAAAATCGTGATACTGGTCTATCTTCCTTGAATTATTGCGTTTACGAGGCGGAACGCTTTCAAGGATCGGCTTTTGCTTCCAAAGGTCACCACGGAACGGGAATCGATTGACGAATCTGTGGGTCTTTGCGCCCACGGGAAAAGGATTGCCTTATAGGCCCTCTTGATTCATCGATTTGGCTGCATGTAGCGGTGTAATCACCGATTGGCGGTTCGAGGCATTGGAGACGCGGAAGGCGCGGCGGCACGCTTCCGCGGCTGCTGAGGCGGCGGGAGACAGGAATGTCTGTATCGTTACAGTTACTGTAGGGTTTCGGGTGCTTCCGAATGGAAGCGTCGCAAAGAGCAGGGGAGGTTCTGGCCTTAGCGAGTTAGCAAGTCGCTGCCCATGAGCGGAATTCTGGCCTCGATGAGGGTGCCGGGTTCTGCACGGGTGATGGACAATTCGCCGCCGAGTTGGCGCACCCGCTCGCGCATTCCGGTTATGCCCACGCCCAGTTGGGCGGACGATTCCATTCGCGCGATCCTGGGCGAGATGCCCTTTCCGTAGTCGCGAACTCTCACGATGACTTGGTCGAACTGGCCGATGACTTCGACGCGGGCGCTTTCGCTCTCGGCGTGGCGGTAGACGTTGCCGAGCGCTTCCTGAATGATGCGAAAAATCGTCGTTTCGATTTCTTTCGATACTCCCGGGAGAATGTCGGGGTGGAAGGTGAGCGAGATCTGGAGTTTGCTTCGTTGTATCAAGCCGTCGACGTACCAGTGGAGGGCGGCGCGCAAACCTGCTTCATCGAGCAGAGGCGGATGAAGTAGATAGGAGGTCTCGCGGATTTTCTGAAGGATCGCGCCCATCGCATCGCTCAGGTTTTTGTCGCGGCCCGACGCATCGATGTCCATTTTTACGGCGGTGACGTGCTGCGCGAGGTCGTCGTGAAGCTCTCTGGCAATCCGGCGGCGCTCTTCGTCCTGTATCTGAAGAAGCTTGCCCGACAATTTTTGCAGCTCCATTGTTCGGAGTTCAATCACGCGGCGGGATTCGTCGAGTTGCTGCACGCGAGTTCGGAGTTCACGATTCAGAGTTTGCAAGCGCTCTTCGGCGTCGCGGCGACTCGTCAGGTCTTGCGTAACTTTTGAGAAACCGTAGAGCCGGCCGTCGGGTTCGCGAAGAGCGGTGATCGTCACCGACGCCCAAAAAGTGCTGCCATCTTTCTTGACGCGGAGCCCTTCGTCGCGAAAACGGCCTTCCTTTTCAGCGAGGAAAAGCTCGCGTTCGGGCCAGCGGCTTTCAATCGCTTCCCGCGGATAGAACACCGAAAAATGCTTCCCGACGATCTCCTCTTTCGTGTATCCCTTGATCGCTTTTGCGCCCGAATTCCAGGTCAGGACGTGCCCTTCCGGATCGAGAATAAAAATGGCGTAGTCTTGAACGGAGTCTACGAGGGAGCGAAACGCTATATTCGAATTCGCGGTTTCATCCGCGGTGGGCAGTGGTTCACGAATTGGGATGGGCTTTCGATTGTCCACTGCGACTCTCCTTGACCGAGGCGGAGGATTTGGCGAACACGCTTCGGTGGTTAACTCGATAGCCCTTGACCGCGTTTAAACGCGTTGTGCGGTAGTGTACCCCGACTGTCGAGAATTGCTGGTTTTTAGATGATATCCGCAGGGCTAACGTATGCCGGTTCAATGGTGGCTTGATATCACCGAGGAGGCAGGATGAGTCCGACGCCAGTCGTCGTCGATTCGAAGTTTCGCGAAGCTCTGGCCGAGGCGTATGTCGTGAACGACGGTATGAATCAGGTTGTGTTGGAGTATCTCGATCCGCGCGCGTGGAGACTGAAGCCTGCTGGAGTTGGCGCAAGGCCAATTGTGGCTATTGTCACGCATCTGCATAACATGCGGCGCAAGTGGATTCGACTCTCGGCGCCGCACCTTAAATTGCCAGCGGAACTCGATCGCGCGCGGTGCACACAGAAGCAAGCGCGAACTGCGTTGGCGGAAAGCGCGCGACGGTGTGCGGAGATGATCCGCGAGGCTCTTGAGGGGCCGGAGGGACGCGTGCCGAAATTTCACAGAGATGGTTGGGCGCAACAATGGCCATCAGGAGCGGGGATGTTCACATATATGGTTGCGCATGACGCGCATCATCGCGGGCAAGTGTGCATGTTGGCGCATCAGTTGGGATACAAGCTGCCGACGAAGGCGGTTTACGAGATGTGGCGTTGGGAGAAACTTTGGAAGGATTGTGGGTTCGCGGGTCCGCGCTGAGTTTACGGATTGAGTGCACCTTGCTGACGCTACGCGAGCTCTGCTAGCCAAGCGTCAATGACGGCGCGTTGGCCGACCTCTTCGAATCGGACTCCCATGCCGACGTTGAGCTGACTGTGGACGACGCGTCCGACGGCGTCGAGCTGTTTATTCTGGTGCGTGACGTTGATCTTCAGCAGTGTGCCGGTCGGCAGAGGGTTGAGCATATCGAGGTAGCAGCCCTCGCGGCTGATGTCGCTGGTGCGTGCTTGAAGGCGCGCTTCGGTATGCGTCTCGATGACCTGAGCCGAAGCGATAAAGGGAAAGCGCGGAGATTTCCGCTCCATGACGTACATAAGCCCTCTAATTTTCTATGAAAGTACGGGTATGGCTCGATGATGCCAAAGGTATCCCGGCGTCGCACCGGAATACGGCTCTTTGAGCCGGTTTGAGTGTCGAAACGCTTAACTGGAAATTGAGGGGCGACTATCTCATTTCATTCGCCCCGCCACAATTTCGGCGCAGGCTTCGACGAATTTCTGCTCGGATTCGGCAAATGTGTTGGCGAAGTAGCTTTCGGCATCGAGTTCGGCGACGACTTTCTTGTTGGCGAAGGTTGGCTGTGCCGAGCCTACCGGATGTAGTTCGCGCTCTTAGGGGTTTCCACTGATTGCCGCGCTCGCTCCCTTGCGGCGAAATGATATTTCTGGCGGCTTCGACAAAAGCGGTCAATTTTCAGGCGTTTCGAAAATATCGATTCAAAGGAGATGCAACATGGCAGACAGCACAAAATGCGCGCATCCTTCGTGCACTTGTAAAGTTCAATCGGAAAAGTATTGCAGCGCGCAATGCGAAGCGATGGAAAAAACGCCGGATATCGACTGCCGTTGCGACCATCCGGGATGCGGTGGCAGAACGTCCTGAGTTTTGAGGATTCCGCAGATTAAGATTGTTTCCAACTCGGAAGCGCCCGGCGGCCCAAGAGAACTTCCGCAGCCCACGAACCCAGGTAAAGCGAGAGCGCGACTCCGTGGCCGCTGTAACCGCCCAGCACTACGACGTTTGCACTCTTCGGATGTAATTCGAACACCGGCATCCAGTCCTCAGTAATAAGGATAGGTCCTCCCCAACGATGCGTAATTTGCACGTCGAGCAAGGCCGGATGCAGGTGACGAACCCGATTTTCCAGCTTGTCCAGAAGCTCCAATGCCTTTCCGGATCTGACATCGATCTCGGCCAGCTCTCTCCAGTTCGAAACCTCGACCAGACCGCTTCCAAAAATGAGCTGATTCCTGTGAACCGGACGTCCCCAAAGATACGGCAGATCGGTGGTGTAGCAGGGCTTACCGTTCGCCATTCCAATCGCGTCGAGCGTCTCGCTCGAAAGCGGTCCGGTGGCGAGTGCCATCGTGAGCTTCGGTTCAGCACGGACGCCAAGCTGCGTGAGTTCCAGCGATTCGGAATTCGTCGCGAAGAGCACGCGGCCTGCGTGAACAGTGCGATTGCCGACATGCAGAGTCAAAGGCTGGGTGAATTCAATCCGGTCCACACGGCTGTGCTCGAATATAAGGACGTCGCGATTTGCCGCCGCTCTAGCCAAACCGCTTACAAGTTTTCCGGGATCGAGCGTCCCTCCCGGAACTTCCTTACCGACACGCAATTCTCCAGTGTCGTTCCAACGAATCGGCGAGTCGGAGTTCTTGGTCGTTCGATCGAGTTCATAGACGCCGGGAAGGTCCAGATCGGCGGAAACCTGCAACTCGCTGAAAATCGACGAAACTCCGCGCAGCACGTTCCCGAGACCGGGCAAGTCGCCCGCTGCCGTTTCCGCAAGCGCGAGCCCACCGGTATGTCCACTGGAGCGAGCGCCGATAGCCTCGGCTTCGAACACGGCGACCCTCTTCGTGGCGTCGAACCGCTTCGCGTTCGCGGCCGCCGACAAACCACTGAAGCCTCCTCCCACTATGGCGATGTCGACGTGGATCGAAAGCGGCGCCGGCCTGGGCGTGAAATCAACATGCCAAGGCGTTTGTCCCCAGCGGATCGAATTGGGTCTCTCAGTCAAAGATCATCCATATCTCCGTCTATCTTGTGGCCTTCTAAAGACGCGAGCTCCCAATCACAGGATACGGGTCGCCGCCCAAGTCCGCCAGCGCTCTCCGGACAACACTTTGCGGAGGTATTCAGGCGATTCGATGCCCGCATAGAGCCTTTAGGGCTAGGCAATAGAGACTTAAGTCTCTATTGGACTGGCAAGATTACGAGAGGCCATCGACCCTCCCTAAACCTCGACGCCCGGCCTCTTTACTTCCCCGGCACGCCAACTACAGTAGAGGAACAGCACGGGTGTATTTATCGGACCCACCTAAGCCCTGCACACGCTGGAGGCATGCGATGGTAGTGCGACCAACACCGATGAGCCGAGTTGCAGAACGCAGAACGGCGCTACGGTATCCTTTAAGACTGCCCGTCGTGTTTTCGTGGCAAGACGACGCTGGCCGGGTTCACGGTTGCGACGGCTACTGCCGCGACCTCGGCAGCCGGGGTATTTACGTTACGGCGCAGCTCGTGCCCCCGCTGGGCGCCTCCGTCGAAATGAACGTCTTCTTGCCGCGGCCGGGTCATTCCACACGGCCATCGGAGATCCATGCGATCGGACGAGTCGTGCGGTCAGAACAGAAGACGCCCGCCCTTGATGTCCCGGGGTTCGCGGCGATGAACCATACGACACGGCTGCGTGAGACTCGAACCGGGAATACGGAACCGGCGGAAGCGGAAGACTATGGCGGGGACGACTTCAGTATCGGCAGAGCTGACGAAAGTAACGAAACCCTTTCGGAAGAGTAACTTACAACAGTTTTTTGATTGATGTCGAGGGTAACGGTGCGCGGCAAAGCGGGTTTGTAGTCAATGGTACTTCGGATCTAGTGGCAGGCAGTCGGAGCGGCGGCAAACTGGGAGAGTACTTTGGTACTGCGGTCCAAAAACGTTAGGTCCATTGGCCTAAAGGACAGGTGGTGGCAAACTTGTTCCGTGACCGGAGCTACGTGGGCGCAGTGCAATTTGGCTGGCTGCAGCGATAAGGCTTTTTACGAGGCAGAAGAAACTCAGTCTTGCAATTCGTTTGGAAGTCAGTAGTTACGAGGGCGTCCGGCGCGAATGTGAGTCAAAGGGCGGTAGCTTGCCCTCTATGTGGAAACTAGAGGCGTAAACCCGGGAAATGCTAACGGATGGTAAAAAACAGGGAGACATGCTGCCTGATGACCTGCAAGGTGAATCCAATGAGGGAGGGGTCGGCGTCAACCACTCGGATTCAGAACAACTTGCGGATGAAGGTAGGGTTCTTATCCCCGAGGTGCAAGGCATCCCATGGTATGCGGTTCGAGTGCGACCGAACTATGAAAAGCCTGTTGCGGCCGCGCTCCGAGGAAAGGGATTTCAGGAGTTTTTGCCTCTGATTCGGAGCAAGAGACAGTGGTCCGATCGGGTCAAGATCATGGATCTGCCACTGTTTCCGGGCTATCTGTTTTGCCGGCTGAACCTGGAAGAGCGGCTTCCGTTGCTGACGACTCCCGGTTTTCTTTACCTGGTCGGAGTTGGCAAGAATCCGGAGCCGGTTGACGAGGTCGAGATTGCAGGAATCCAGGCGTTGCTTCGGTCCGGTCTCACGGTTACTCCTTGGCCGAACCTGGTGGTCGGACAGAGAGTCCGACTCAAACACGGTCCGCTGCGAGGCCTTGAGGGAGTACTGACAAGGATTGCGAATCGTCACCGAATCTATGTTTCGGTGACCCTACTGAAACGGTCCATCTCGGTCGAAGTCGACCCCGAATGGGTGCAGGCCATCAGCGCGGATAGCGAGCTTCGAGCAGTTTAAAAGTTTGGAGATCTTCGGCAACGAAGAAATCTGGAATTGAGAACGAACGATGAGCAACGAGAAGTACGGAGAGGAGGGTCGATGACAACTCTACGGGGAAATTCAATCGGCCTGGCAGTGCTATTGGCGGTATTCGGTGTAACAGCCGGGATTTCGACGGCGGCCGATGTACAGCAAGCGCCTTGCAAGAGCGACACGGTGCGCTCGACTTACCTGCTCGGAGCCGAGGACCAACTTCAAATTACAGGCCCCGAGCCAGACGACACAGCCGTCGCGCCAAAAATCGTGAGTGTCGATGGCGAAGGCGACATTCAGGTGCCGCTGGTTGGCCGCGTTCACGTGGCCGGCATGACGGTGCAGCAGGCCGAACAGGAGTTGAACAAAAAGCTTTCAATCTACGTGAAACACCCGCAAGCCGCGCTGGATGTAAAAGAACTCCGCAGTCAGCCCGCTTCTGTGCTGGGAGCGGTGAACCTGCCTGGCGTACATCAAGTATCTGGTCACAAAACGTTGCTGGAAATGATATCCCTTGCAGGCGGGGTACGTCCCGATGCAGGCTACAGCATTCGAATCACGCGCCAGATCGAGTGGGGCTGTATTCCACTCCCGGGCGCGACTACCGATGCTTCCGGTCGATTCAGCGTGGCGCAGGTGAATTTGCAGGACATCATGGAAGCGAAGGTCCCAGAAGAGAACATTCAGATTCTTCCGCACGACGTGATTTCGGTTCCCAAGGCTGAATTGATTTACGTTACAGGCGACGTAAAGAAGTCCGGTGGGTTTATACTTGGCGAAAAGCAAAACATGTCGGTCCTGCAAGCCATTTCGATGGCGGAAGGGCTCGGCACCGCACCTGACACAAAGCATGCGAAGATTCTGAGAATGACTCCGGGAGCGGACAAGCGATCCGAGATCCCGGTTGACCTGAAAACAATTTTGCAAGGCAAGGGTCAAGATGTGCCCTTGCAGGGCAATGACATTCTGTTCGTCCCCGACAGTACAGGCAAGAAGTTCGCGATGCGTGCGCTGGAAGCAGCAATCCAGACCGGCACGGGTGTAGCGATCTATCGCCCGTAGGGTCCAATCACACGAGAGAGAACGCGCAGCAGCGAGATGTCAATTTTTAGCCGCACGGCGGAACGGCAGGTCATAAATGTCTAAGCACTTCGATCGAGTGAATAATCGGACGCGGGCGATACAGGTCAGCAACTATTCGGACAACCGTCCAACGGTATACCGAATGGAAGAGCCCATGCCGATGGACAATGGCGGCGGCGACGCGCAGGGCTACGACAGCCTGCTGGGCTACTGGCACATCCTCGTTCGAAACAAGGTGACGCTGCTTTGTTTCGCGCTGGCTGGACTGGCGGTTGCCATTCTGTTCAGCCTGATCCAGACGCCGATTTATCGCGCGCGCACGTCGCTGGAAATTCAGGACTTCAACTCCGACTTCATGGACTCGAAGTCGATAGATCCGACGCAAGCAAGCCAAAGCAACAACAACGATTCGTCATTCCAGACGCAGATCAAGATTCTGCAGAGCGACTCGCTGCTCGAGCGCGTGACGAACAAACTGAGCACCGACGAAGAGCGTCCGGAAAGCGGGTGGGGCGCATTCTCCGCGAAAGTTCAGCACATGCTCGGACTCGGGGATCGCACCGGCGAGCCAAATAAAGACGCATTTATGGCGAAAGCGCGCCAGAACTTGACGGTTCGCGCGACCGGCCAGACACGGCTTGTCGAAGTCATGTATGACTCCGAAGATCCGAAGTTTGCGGCGCAATTTGCGAACACGCTGGTTTCCGAATTCGTGGAGCAAAGCCAGGAAATGCGTTGGAAGGCCAGCCAGCGCACAGGTGAAGGCCTCGAAGCGCACCTGAATGAAATGAAAGCGAACCTCGAAAAGTCCGAGGGGACCCTACAAGCCTATGCACGTTCGTCGGGCTTGACGATGACCGAAAAGGAAAACATCACCGAAGGACGTCTGAAGGAACTCCAGGACGAACTGGACAAGGCGCAAGGCGATCGCGTCGACAAGCAAGCAAAGTTTGAAGAAGCGAAGAGCAAGCCGGCTGAATCTCTGCCGGAGACAATCGACGATCCAACGCTGCGTGAATATCGCCTCAAATTGACGGATTTGCAGCGGCAACTCGTCGAGCTGAGCGCGACGCTGACTCCCGAGCACTACAAAGTGCAGCGCGTGCAGGCGCAGATCAATCAGTTGCAGGCTGACATGGAACGCCAGCGCACGAACGTGTTGCGCCGCGTCGGCAACGAATTCGCAGCCGCAACACGCCGCGAAAAGTTGCTGCAACAGTCTTTCATCGAGCAACAGAAGACGGTTGCGAATCAATCGGACAAGGCGATTCACTACGATACGCTGCGCCGCGAAGTCGAATCGAGCCGCCAGCTGTATGACACGCTGCTGAATCGCGTGAAGCAGGCGCAGCTCGTGTCGGCAATGCGCGCGAGCAACGTTCTCGTTGTCGACGAAGCGAAGCCGCCCTTCCTGCCAGCGAAGCCGAACGTTCCGGTGAACTCCGCGGTCGGTTTGTTCTGCGGAATTTTCCTCGGGCTTGGATTCGTGATCTTCCGGACGCGATTTGATCGCAGCATTCAGGCTCCTGGCGACCTGCAGGCGTTCCTGAATCTGCCCGAACTCGGCGTCATTCCGATGGCGGGTGTTTGCGACACGCCTGCGGTGAAGAACGCCAAGGCGCTCGCTCCGGCCGATCCGAACGATTGCCTCGAATTGGTCACCTGGAAGCACAAACCGTCGGCGGTGGCGGAATCGTTCCGCGCCATGCTGACTTCGATCCTGCTGCCTGGCCAGAATTCAGAAGGCCCGCAGGTCATCGTTGTGACGAGCCCGGGTCCTGCCGAAGGCAAGACCACGGTCGCGAGCAACCTCAGCATCGCGATCGCCGAGATGGGACGTCGTGTCCTGTTGATCGACGGCGACTTGCGCCAGCCGAAACTGCACAAGATTTTCGGTTCATCGAACGCACGTGGCGTAAGCGATGTGCTGCTTGCCGACACACAACTCGAAACTGTGCCACTCAATCAGCTCGTGCTCGAAACGCGCATCACCGGTGTTTCGTTGCTGCCGAGCGGAACCCGTACCAACAATATTTCTCAACTCCTGCACTCGCCGCGCATGGAAGCGCTTATCGCCCGGCTGCGCACGGAGTTCGACATGGTGATCATCGACGCTCCGCCTATGATGCATCTTGCGGACGCACGACTTCTCGGCGGACTTTCCGACGGCGTTGTCCTCGTCGTTCGCGCGGGGCACACGATGCGCGAAGCGGCGTTGGTCGCCAGCCAGCGGCTTTCCGAAGACGGCACGCGAATCCTGGGCACGGTGTTGAACAGCTGGGATCCGCGCAAGACTCCGGGTCGCACCTACGGATATGGCTACGGCTATGGTTATGGCTACGGCTATGGCCAGAGCGCGGAAGCCAAGGCAAGCCACCCGCCGCACGTGTAATGTTTTGGGGCGGCTCGACGAGCCTCAACGAGCCGCCCACTTTTCGCTCCGCAAGATTCAGCCTTAATCGTCGAGCACAGTCCCCTGTCCGACTCGACAAGCGCCAGCCAGCGCAGTCTGTAAAGCCCGAAGCTCACGGACAATCATGTTCCCAAACAGACAAAACCCACGAATGCGCCGATCCGCAAACGTTGCGCGACCCTTTGCCGGGTCTTCCTCGGGCGAGAGTCCTTTCTCGACCGTCGCGCTTTGGCTGCTCTGCTTGTTCGTCTTCTCCATTCCGCTAGAGAACTCGATCGTTATCCCTGGAATCGGAACGATTGGCCGAGTCATCGGCTTGATCGCGTTCGTGGCAGGCATCATCGCGGTTATCGAATCGGGAAAGTTTCGGACTCCGATTTTGCCGCACTTGATGATGGTGATGTTTGTCGTCTGGGTTTCACTCACATACTTCTGGACAATCAGTTCCGACGAAACGGTTCAGGAACTCGTCAGCTACGTCCAGCTGATTGCGATGGTGTTGTTGATATGGGCGGAAGCTCCGAAGCCCGAACAGCAGCAGCGACTGATGCGCGCCTACATTATTGGAGCCGGGGTTCTGGCGGTCGCGACAATTTTGCAGAACCAAGGATCGGTTGTCGGCGTTCGGCAAGGCGCCTTCAACATGAACCCGAACGATATCGGGTTGCGCATCGTGCTGAGCGTGCCGATGGCGTTGTATCTGTCGGCTGTGGACAAGAGTCCGATCTGGGGTTGGTTTTACCGGGCGCAGGTTATTGCGGCGGCGTGCGGTATGTTCTTCACCGCATCGCGCGGCGCATTCGTCGCTTTCATCGCGGCGATGTTGATGATCCCACTGACGCTCCGGTCGTGGAGTTTCAAACAGAAGCTGGCCACGGTCGTCCTCGTCGTCATAGGTTCGCTCGTTGCGATTCGGATGGTGCCGCAAAAGGCGTGGACACGGCTCGGAAGCACCGAGAGCGAAATCACCGAAGGCACGATGGACGCGCGAACGGTGATCTGGCAAGCGGGCTTGGAAGTCTACTTTGACCATCCTTTCCTGGGCATCGGCGCGGGAACGTTCCCCATCGCAGTGCAACAGAAAACCGCAACAGCGTGGGCGCCGCATAACACGTTCCTGTCGGTCTTGGTCGAGTTGGGCGCTGTCGGTTTCTGCATTTTCACGGTGTTGTTGATCACTCTGACTTCGGCAGCCATGCGAATGCAAAGCCTTGAGCGAAGCTTATGGCTCGTAATGCTGCTTTCATGGGCGCTCGGTTGCTTCGTCATGAACTGGGAATACTACAAACCGACGTGGTTTGTGTTTGCGATGCTTGCGGTACAGAGCGGCGCCTATGCGGTGGCTCCCGTGCGCCAGAGATTTGCGGGACACTCGGTCCAGCAACCATATCGCGGCCAGCCGGGTCGTGTTCCGAAGCGCGTTCGCGAATTCTGGAATGCTAACTTTGAACAACAGATGGGCCCACGAGCCGAAGAGCACAGTTACCGACCGATGCGAGGTAAACGTTGAGTTCGTTGACCCAACGTGAGTGGATGAACGCATCCGATTCCGATAGCCCAGCGAATTCCCAAAACCTTAGCCAACCCGCTAAGACTGTTTCCCTCCGCTGGAATTTCAGCTGGACGTTTGTCGGCAATGTGATTTATTCGGGCTGCCAGTGGGGCACGCTGGTGCTGCTGGCAAAGCTCGGAAATCCGACGATGGTCGGACAGTACGGCTTGGCTCTGGCGATCGCAACGCCTGTTTTTGCCCTGTCGACGCTACAACTTCGCGCTGTCCTAACCACGGATGTCGACGAACGGATTCATTTCGGCGAGTATTTGGGCTTCCGCTTACTCACCACAGTTCTTTCTTTGCTGATCATCGCCGGCGCTGCCTTCGGGATGCACTATTCGCCGCAATCCACCTGGGTCGTACTGATTATTGGTGTAGCCCAAGGCCTGGAAATCGTCAGCGACCTGTATTACGCAAAGATGCAGTTTCACGAGCACATGGACCGTATTGCGAAGTCCATGATCGTTCGTGGCATTATTGGGTTGGCGGCGGTTGCTGCGGGCGTCTACTTCGCCGGCAGCATTATTTGGGCTGCGATCGGCCTCGTCTCGGCGCGAGCGATCGTCCTCGTGGCATATGACATTCGCAGGCGAACGCATTTCGACCCGCACCGACTTCTGGAAATGCAGGATTCCGCCGAGGTGCTCGCCGCACGCGATCAGTCGCTGAAACCGCGCTGGAATCGAGCGGTACAGATTGAGTTGCTGCGCACGTCGATCGTGCTGGGCGTGATCGCGTTTCTAGTGTCGTTGCTGCCCAGCATCCCGCGTTACTTCATCGCCGGTGCGATTGGTGAGCGTCAACTCGGCCTCTTCACTGCGACCGCATTCCTTGTTTCGACCGGGAATCTCATCATCACTGCTATGGGTCAATCGGCCTTCGTGCGTTTCGCAAAATTGTATGCCGGTGGAGAAATTCGGCGTTTCAATTCCCTGCTCATCAAATTGGTTGGCATCGCCGCTGCACTAGGCTTGGCTGGAATCGGAGTCGCCGTCTTCTTTGGACATCTGCTTTTGACCCTTTTGTACCGGCCAGAATACGCCGAACACACCGACGTGTTGATCGCCATGATGATCGCTGGCGCAATGAGTTACATGGCTGCTCTGATGGGCTCTGCGATCACGTCCGCGCGTTGCTTCGCGCCGCAGATCCCGGTGCTCGCGACGGCGGTTGCCGCCGCTACCCTGGCGAGCCTATTCCTGGTTAAGTCCCACGGTATTCTCGGCGCCGCGTATTCGGTCATCGTCACGTCCGCCGTATTGTTGCTTGGTCAAATCATCTTGTTGACTTTCGTCCTGCGTAAGCGGCAGCTTGCTGTGTTGGCGGCGAGTTAACAGTCAAGAGGACCGCGCCATATCGTGAAGCTTTCCTCGCGAATCAGCTTCATCCTTCTATTACTGGCTCTTCCCTGTCGCGCTGACGTTCCGGCGTTCCCTGGAGCGCAAGGCGGTGGCGCTGCCGCAACCGGCGGTCGCGGCGGACGAGTCATCGAGGTCACGAACCTCAACGATTCCGGCGACGGCAGCTTACGAGCTTGCATAGCGTCGGAAGGCGCCAGGACCTGCGTTTTTCGCGTCGGCGGTGTGATTCCAATCGACGTTGGCTTACGAGCTTACAAAGGCGATCTTACGATCGCCGGGCAAACCGCTCCCGGCGGGGGAATCACGCTCGACGGCAGCAAGGTCACGAGGCAAGCGGTTTTGTTTCTGTCGGCGTCGAACGTCATCGTTCGGTATCTGACGATTCGGATCGGCAACGGTCCCACGCATAGCGCAGGCCCTTCAACAGGCGCAGTCGCGTTTCAAGTGGCAAACGCGCAGTGCCACGACATTATTTTCGATCACGTCACCGCGAGCTGGTGGGACAACAAAGGTCTCGTCTTCGTCAGCAACTACGTCGGACCGAACACAAGAGTCACGACGCAGTGGTCGATGTTCTACGAATCGCACGCCGGGCACCCGGTGGGGCCATCGATCAGCTCGAATCCCGAGAAAGGAAAGGGATTCGATAATCTGGAGACCGATCTCGATTTTCATCACAACTTTTTTGCCGACATCGGCCATCGCATTCCACAGCTTTGGAATCGCTCGACGCGCTGGGTCAACAACATTACCTACAACTGGGACTTTTACGCGTCTCAATTGCTTGGCCAGATCAACGCGGATTTCATCGGCAACAAGTACAAGGCAGGTCCGCTGAACGGGCAGGCGCAACGCAGCGAAATCGAGGCAACATCGAAAGGGGCCTTCGAGAATCCGGGAGCACCGACGCTCTTCTTGCGCGGAAACATCGGCCCAAATCAGCGCAATCGCGACGGCGACCAATGGGCGATGGCCGCACAGATCACCGGCGAGAACGGCAAGGAATCCGGTTCGATCCCGCGAACTTGGCGGCGCGCGGAACCTTTACCCGCAGAGCGGTATCCAATCAGCGCTGATCCCGCTCAGGAGTTGGACGCACGGATCCTGCCGACAGTCGGTAATTCATTGCGGCTCGATTGCGATGCGAAGTGGGTGATGCGGCGGGATTCGGTGGATCAGCGCATCATCCGCGAATACAAGCAAGGAACCGAAGGCGACTTTTACTCGTACGCCGACTACGAGCATCAAATTCCCTGGATCGCGGCAGGTACGGCGTGCGACGACAGTGATCACGACGGAATTCCGGATGCGTGGGAGAAAGCTCACGGACTGAATCCGAGCGATCCGGCCGACGCGCAGAAGTTGAACCCGGATGGATACACGAATCTCGAGCATTACCTCAACGGTTCGGGTTCGGCGGAAGATCAGTTCGCGGCGTTGATGGATGTCGGCGGCGCCGGAGCCGACACAGGGGTCGGGTCCAATGAAATGGCTCGCACTTCGCCGCTTGCGGTTCGGGCGCACGCAGCACTGATCCGTTTCGGATACCACCTTCGTGCGAGAGCGGCACGGGCCCGGTCGGAGATGTATTGGATGATTCCCACATTCGCAGCGGCGGTTCTTGCAGTGGTCGGGTTTGTAGGGTTTCGATTTCGGCGGCGAGCACGCGCGTACTAACGCAAGATTCGACCAACAAATTTAGGAGACAGTGGACAATCCGCAGTGAAAATTCTCTTTCTAAGCAGGCAACTGAATATCGGCGGCGCAGAACGCCAACTCGTCACGCTGGCCAACGAACTCGCAGCCCGTGGGCACGAAATCGTCATCGCATCCTATTATCCGGGTGGAGCGCTGGCGAAAATGATCGACCCGAAGCGGATCCGGGTCCTTTCGTATGAAAAGAAATCGCGTTGGGATCTCTTCACTCTCTTTTTCAAGACATTGAAGATCGTGCGCGACGAGCAGCCGACCATCTTGCATGGTTGGATGCATACGCAAAACGTCGTTGCGACCGCGGCCCGAATCGTAAACCCAAAGCTCACGATGGTCTGGGCTGTACGAGCTTCCAATCTCGAAACGGTTCTCGATTGGGCGGAAAAACTCACGATTTGGTTGCAGGCCAGGCTTTCGCACTTCGCCACGCGCATCACCGTCAATTCCATGGCCGGCTTGGAATACGCGGTGAAAGGCGGCTTGCCTCGCGAAAAAATGATGTTCATCCCCAACGGGATTGACACCAATACGTTCTTTCCGAATGAAGACGAGCGCCACCGCGTTCGCGTGCAGTGGAACATGGGCGACGACGTGAAAATCGTGGGTAATATTTCGCGCTTCGATCCGATCAAGAATCACAAAATGTTCTTGAAGGCAGCAGCGATGGTCGCGGCCGAACGGCCCGATGTCCGGTTCGTTTGCGTCGGCCACGGCAAGGAATCGTATCTGCAAGAGTTGAAGCAGCTATCGCGGACGCTGGGAATCGAAACCAAAGTTCATTGGATTCAAGCGCAGTCCGAAGTGCGAGCGGTCTACAACGCCATCGATGTTTTTTGCTCCGCGTCGTTCAGCGAAGGCTTCCCCAATGTCATCGGTGAAGCGATGGCTTGCGGCCGCCACTGCGTCGCGACCGACGTTGGCGACTCCGCGCTCGTCGTTGGCGACACCGGAGTTGTCGTTCCTTCGGATGATGCGAAGGCCCTCGCCGCCGGGCTGTTGGATCGCCTCAACGCTCCCGAAACGCTAAACCTGCGCGCGCGCCAGCGCATCCTCGAAAATTTCACCGTCGCGCACCTCGGTGACAAAAGCGAATATGCTTTGTACCAGGCGCTGCAGCAGTCGCATCCGAATTTCAGGCACAACGAAGAAGTAGCTCGCTCCGCAGACGCGTAATCGAAGGCAAAAACCATGTGTGGCATCACCGGCTTTCTCGATACTTCCCGAAGTAAATCCAACGAACAGCTCACGCTGATCGCGCGGCGCATGGCGACCAGCCTGAGCCATCGCGGCCCCGAGGACGAAGGTGTGTGGGCCGATCCCGCAACGGGAATCGCGTTCGGCCATCGCCGGTTGTCGATCATCGACCTCTCGCCGATGGGTCATCAGCCCATGCATTCAGCAAGCGGCCGCTACGTCATCACCTTCAACGGCGAAATCTACAACTTCAAGGCGCTGCGTCACGAACTTGAGCAACTTGGCGAAACATTCCGCGGCCATTCCGACACCGAGATCATGCTCGCGGCGATCGCCCGCTGGGGTGTCGAGGCTTCGCTCAAGAAATTCAACGGTATGTTCGCGTTCGGTTTGTGGGACCGCGAAGAACAAACTCTCTATCTTTCGCGCGATCGCGCCGGCGAGAAACCGCTCTACTACGGATGGGCAGGCAAGACGCTTCTCTTCGGCTCCGAACTCAAAGCGCTCCAGCAGCATCCCGATTTCCGCGGCGACATCGATCGCGGCGCGCTCGCCGTTTTCCTGCGCCACAACTACATCTCGGCGCCACACTCGATCTACAAGGGCATCTACAAGCTTCCGGCTGGAACCGTGCTCGCAATTCGCGGCTTCGGCAGCGATGCATCGCCGAAACCTTACTGGTCCGCGAAGGTCGCGGCGGAAGATGGTCTGGCCAATCCGTTTCGTGGCAGCGGTGAAGAAGCTGTAAATCAGCTCGACACGCTGCTACATGACGCGGTCACGATGCGCATGGAAGCCGACGTTCCCCTCGGCGCCTTTCTTTCGGGCGGCATCGACTCTTCATTGATCGTTGCGATCATGCAGGCCAACAGCAAGAGGCCCGTCAAGACGTTCACAATCGGCTTCGACAATCGCGAGTTCAACGAAGCCGAGGCCGCCAAGCTGGTCGCCCAGCACATCGGCACGGATCACACGGAACTCTACGTGACGCCGGAAGAAGCGATGGCGGTCATTCCGCGCCTTCCGACTTTGTACGACGAACCGTTCGCCGATTCCTCGCAGATTCCTACGTTCCTCGTGTCGCAGCTCGCGCGACGAAACGTCACGGTCAGCCTTTCCGGTGACGGTGGCGACGAACTTTTCGGCGGCTACACCACATACCAGTGGGGCCGCAGCGTTCACCAGAATGTCGGCTGGATGCCAGGCCCATTGAAAGCCGGCTTGGCAAAAACAATCAAGCCGCTCGCGAAGCTCGACTGGAATGCCCTTCTCGATGGGCGCCAATCCGTCGTGCCAGAAAGCCTCCGGAAGAAGGACATCAATAAAGTTCTCAGCAAGCTCGCAGGCATTCTGAAAGTGAACGACCGCGAAGCGCTGTATTGGATTTTGCTCTCTTACTGGATGGAACCTTCGTCTGTCGTGCTTGGCGCAAAAGAACCGCTCACCCATCTCACCGACAAAACCAAGTGGGCGAACATCGACGACATCATGCACGTCATGATGTATCAGGACACGGTTATGTATCTGCCCGACGACATCCTCGTAAAAGTGGATCGGGCATCGATGGGAGTGAGCCTCGAATCGCGTGTGCCGCTGCTCGATCATCGCGTGATTGAGTTTGCCTGGACTCTCCCGATCGACATGAAAGTCAAAGGCGCGCTGGGCAAAGTGCCGTTGCGCAACCTTCTCTACCGCTACGTTCCGAAACAGTTGGTCGACCGCCCGAAAAAGGGTTTCGGCGTGCCAATTCACGAGTGGCTGCGCGGACCAATGCGTTCCTGGGCCGAAGAGTTGATCGACGAGTCGCGCCTCAAGAACGAAGGCTACTTCGACGCCAAGCCAATTCGCCAAAAATGGAACGAACACGTTAGCGGCCGCCGAAACTGGCAAGCACAACTTTGGGCCGTCTTGATGTTCCAGGCGTGGCTCGAACAGCAGAAGACATATACGGAATTGGAGCCGAGCTTCGACACCAACAGCGTCCAGGTTCCAAGCACCAGCAGTGCCGCATCCGCCTACCCGAACGCGACGTAGATTCCCACAACACGGTTTCTGATTTGCTTTTCGCCTGAGCCCCTGATATTTAGACTAGTCCCCCGAAGGCAGAGCGCGAACATGAGTGCAAAGTTTTTAGTGCGCTTCGATGATATGTGTCCGACGGTTAATTGGCCTCTCTGGCAGCAGCTGGAGCAGGTCATGATCGACGAAGATGTCCGCCCGATCCTTGCAGTCGTTCCCGACAATATCGACCCCGCTCTTCACGAAGGTGACCGCCACGAGCGATTTTGGGATGTGGTGCGGGGATGGCAAGCGCGCCGTTGGGCTATCGGACTCCACGGATACCAGCATCAATACGTCAATCGCAATGCCGGATTGGTCGGGCTGAATCACTACAGCGAATTTGCCGGAGTTCCTGTCGACCAGCAGAGAGCCAAACTGATCAGCGGCTTGGAGATTTTCAAACGCGAGCGCGTTCGCCCCGACTGCTGGATCGCTCCCGCGCACTCGTTCGACGAAAATACGGTGAAGCTGCTTTCGGAATTTGGCGTCAATACCATCAGCGACGGTTTGTCGCTCTTCCCACATCGAGATTTCGAGAACAAGGATGTTGTCTGGGTTCCGCAACAACTCTGGAGATTCCGCTACGTTCCGTTCGGAGTCTGGACGATTTGCATCCACTCGTGCGATCGAATGTACAAGGATCCGAATCATTTTCGAGAGCGCATTCGTCTCTTCCGAAGTTCGATTACCACGTTGCCAGAGATCGTCGCGGCATATTCCAACCGCCGCCACTCGGTTGCTGATGGGGTCTTCGGCGAATTGTGGCATCTCGCGATTCGCGCCAAGGGTGCGATATCAGGACCTCCTCCTCGCCATCATGCGATCGCCGGTGAAACGACTCCGGATACGGATGGTCCTCAACGCGTGAACGCTGCTCTGTAGTTCCGTCAACAATCTAATCTCCATGTCTCCAAGTCAGAACATTCCGCCATTTGGCGCCCTTGTGATCTCGCTCGATTTCGAGCTGCATTGGGGCGTCCGCGATAAGCGTCCGGTCGACGGGTCATATCGCGAAAATTTGCTCGGCGCGCGCGAAGCGATCCCGCAAATGCTCGATCTGTTCGAGGAATTCGGCGTCGCCGCAACTTGGGCGACTGTAGGCTTTTTGTTTGCAAAAAATCGCCAAGAACGCGACGAGTTCTCACCCGCACTGCGACCACAATATAAGAATTTGAAACTGGATCCGTATGCAGAGACGACCGGAGACAACGAAGACGACGATCCGATGCACTACGCATCGAGCTTGATCGCCCGCGTCGCGAAAACTCCGAAGCAGGAAATCGCGACTCACACGTATTCGCATTATTACTGCCAAGAAGCGGGAGAGACTCGCGAAGCCTTCGCCGCCGACATCGCCAGCGCGGTGGCGATTGGCCGCCGCTACGGCTTCGACATTCGCTCCATCGTCTTCCCTCGCAATCAGTTTCGACCTGGTTACGAAGGCGTTTTGAAAGAAGCCGGCATCACCTGCTATCGCGGCAACGAACCGAATTGGATGTACCGCCCGCGTCCGCGAGAGGAAGAAACGCTCGCCGTGCGCGCTCCGCGCCTGCTGGATGGATATATCTCGCTGTCAGGACCAAAGTTCATTCGTTGGGAAGAAATCTCGCAATCCTGCGGTATACACGATGTGCGAGCCAGCATGTTTCTCCGTCCGTACTCGACGCAACGAAAAGGGCTCGAACCGTTTCGTCTGCGCCGCATCGCAGGCGGAATTCGCACGGCGGCAAAGAACCGCGGCATTTTCCATCTCTGGTGGCACCCGCACAACTTTGGCAAAAACACCCCGGAGAATCTCGAGTTCCTCCGCAGCGTCCTGAAGGTTTTCGCCGAACAGCGTCAGGTTCACGGCATGCAATCCCTTTCCATGATCGAAGTCGCATCGTCGGCGCCTGCCGTCGCGACGTCGGAATCCGCATCGGTGCGCGAAGTTCCGACCGCATTGGAGCATGCTTCGTGATCGGCGTAACTCACATCATCGCGGGCCTGGCCCCCGACGGCGCCGAAAAAATGCTCCATCGCCTCGTCCTGGGAATGGACTCGAACCGCTTCGAGAACGAAGTGATTTCGCTGACCGACCTCGGCCCAATGACGGAAAACTTTCAGTCGGCCGGCGTTCGTGTTCGTGCGCTGGGCATGAGCCGCGGAAGCGCCAATCCCTATTACCTCGCCAAGCTTGCAGGCTGGCTGCGCAAATTGCCAGCACAGCAAATCATCCAGACGTGGATGTACCACGCCGATCTCGTTGGCGGGCTGGCGGCGAAGCTAGCAGGTTGCTCAGGTCTGGTCTGGAATATTCGCCACAGCGAGCTCCATCCTGGCGTCGACAAGCGCCACACGATTTGGACCGCGAAAGCTTGCGCCATGCTGTCGAGCAGGCTGCCCCGCAAGATTATTTGCGCCTCGGAATCGTCACGCACCTTCCACGAGAAGCTCGGCTACGCCTACGACCGCATGGAAGTTATTCCGAACGGTTTCGACCTCGACCTTTTCCGCCCCGATGCTGCCGCCCGCGCCGCCGTGCGCAACGAGCTTGGGATCGCGCCTTCGACTCTGCTTATCGGCTACGTCGCCCGCAAGCATCCTGTGAAAGATCACCGCACCTTCCTAGAAGCCGCAGGCCTGCTTCACAAACAATTTCCCGACGTGCGGTTTGTGCTGTGCGGAGACGGCGCTACGAAGGCTGATCCTGAATTGAAGGATTGGTCCGAGGCAGCCGGTGTCCGAAATGCCTGTTTTTTCCTCGGCCACCGCGACGACGCCCCCCGCGTTATCAACGCATTCGATGTCGCGACATCCAGCTCCACTAGCGAAGCTTTCCCGAACGCCTTGGCCGAAGCCATGGCATGCGGCGTCCCGGCCGTCGTCACCAACGTGGGTGACTCTAGGTCGATTCTGGGCGAAACCGGATCTGTGGTGCCCCCTAAGGAGCCCAAAGCGTTGGCACAGGCTTGGGCCGGACTGATTCAAGCGGGCCCCGACCTCCGCGAACGCCTTGGAGATGCGGCTCGCGCACGCGTTCAGACGCACTTTGCGATGCCTAACGTCGTGCGGAAGTACGAAGCCCTATACATCCAGATTGACGCCTCCTTGGCACCCGCTGGCCACCGCGCGAGCGCTCCAACTCAGGCACCTACACGCGTCGGCCCGACTGCTACCCGGCCTTCCGGCTCCCCATCCGCCAAGCCGAGAATCCTCTTCGTCGACAACGACGTAAATACCTTTTATTCCTATAGGATAGAGCTAGCCCTGGCAGCCCGCGACGCCGGTTTCGAGGTCCACGTCGCCGCCCCCGAGGGCAAAGCCGCCGAAATCCTGCGCTCCGAAGGACTCCGATATCACCCTATCCCCATGACTCGGAGCGGGTTAGCCCCATGGAAAGAATTTTCCACTATTTCTAGTTTGTTTCGCCTGTACCGAAGGGTAAGGCCAGACCTCGTTCATCACCTTCGACTTAAACCCGTTCTTTACGGGGGTTTAGCAGCCTATGGGGCTCGCGTGCCAGCGGTTGTCGGATTGCTCACTGGACTAGGGTACGTCTTTATTGCGGAGTCCCGCAGGGCCCTGGTGATGCGCAAATTGGTCGTCCTAAGCTGCAAAGTGGCATTTAGACACAGCAACCAGCGCATCGTTTTCCAGAACCCCGACGATCAAGGCGTGTTTATCCAAAACAAGATCCTCCCCGCGGCTCAGACCGTTTTGATCAAGGGCTCTGGTGTCGACGTTCACACTTACGTCCCGACTCCGGAACCCGAAGATATCCCTGTCGTCGTCCTCGCTTCCCGGATGCTGCGCGACAAGGGCGTCATTGAGTTCGTCGAAGCCGCCCGCGAACTTCGAGAGGCTGGCGTCTCCGCGAGATTCGTCCTGGTAGGCGAAACTGACCCCGGTAACCCAACCGCCATCAGCGCCGAGCAACTCCGTAGCTGGTCCGACGAAGGCGTGGTGGAATGGTGGGGTCACCAGTCCGACATGCGTAAGGTCTTAGGGCAGTCGAACATCGTCTGCCTACCTTCCCTGCGCGAAGGCGTTCCCAAGGTTTTGATCGAGGCAGCGGCATGCGGCCGCGCCATCGTTACGACCGACGCGCCCGGTTGCCGCGAAATTGTCCGCGAAGGCGAAAACGGCCTGCTCGTCCCGGTTCGCAACAGCAAAGCCCTTGCCGACGCGCTAAAGCTGCTCATTGAAAGCGCGCCGTTGCGAGCGCTAATGGCAGCCAAAGGCCGCGAGATTGCCGTCGCTGAGTTTTCAGTCGAGCGTGTCGTCAACGAAACGCTCGGCGTGTATCGCGAATTGCTCGCTGGCACACCGCGAGGTTCGCAACAGCTCAATATCGTGGAGCAACAGGCTCGATGACGATGGAACCCATGAATAGCGGCGACCGTGCGAAGCGCTACTTCGACTTCGCACTCTCGTTGATCGCCTTGATCGTGCTCAGCCCGATCCTGATCGCGGTCGCCTTGATCATCAAGTTCGGTTCGCCCGGCCCGCTTTTCTATCGCGGCCTGCGTATCGGTTTGCGCGGACGCCCATTCCACATCTGCAAGTTCCGCACGATGGTCATCGACGCCGAAAAACTCGGCGGCTCCGCCACCGCCGAAGACGATCCACGTATCACCCCGATCGGCAAATTTCTGCGCCGTCACAAGCTCGACGAGCTTCCGCAATTTTTCAACGTGTTTTTCGGCGACATGAGCCTCGTCGGCCCCCGCCCCGAAGTAGCCAAATACGTCGAAATGTACAGCGAGGAAGAGCAAGCCATCCTCGACTTGCGCCCCGGCATCACCGACTGGGCATCCATCTGGAATTCCAACGAAGCCGCGGTTCTCGAAGGCAGCAAAGATCCCGAGAAGACCTACGAAGAACTGATCCGGCCCACGAAGCTCGCGCTGCAGCTCTTTTACGCTCGCAATCACTCGCTGAGCATCGACATCAAGATCCTGGCCCATACTTTTTGCAAATTGCTGATCAAAGACTGGACGCCGCAAGAGCTGGTTCCTTACGGCAAGGTGAGGCTCTACAAAGTCGTATCGCAGTCGCAGGTTTCGACGCAGTAGACGCACCAATTTTTGCTGTAAAAGCATCAAATGTCGCAGGTTACCGCGGGCCGTCCTCACCCGCAGACACTTGCGCCATACTCCAAAGGAGCAATCATGTCTGCTAGTGAACGACGGGGAGAAAGCGACCTGCCTGCAATCCATGGCGGACAGCCACTGTTTTCCCAACGCTTCCGCTTTATCCGGCCAACGTTGCCGGCCCTGGACAGCGTTGTGGGGCAATATCGCTCGGCCTACGAAAACGGCCTGATCACCAACGCGGATATCGTCGGGAAATTTGAAGCGGCAGTCGCGGAACGCCTCCAGGTCAAGCACTGCATCGCGGTTTCGAGCTGCACGAGTGGTTTGATGATGTCGCTGCGCGGCCTTGGCGTCACCGGCGAAGTCATCCTCCCGAGCTTCACCTTTTTCGCCACCGGACACTCTGCCCGCTGGAACGGCCTAACACCGGTCTTCGCCGACTGCGACCCCGAAACATGGAACGTCGACGTCGAAGACGTCGAGCGCAAAATCACCGAGCGCACACGCGCGCTGCTGATCGTTCACCTTTATGGAAATCCGGCCAACGTCGAAGCGCTCACAAAAATCGCCCAGAAGCACAACCTGAAACTAATCTTCGACGGCGCCCACGCATTCGGCAGCCAGTATCGCGGCAAGCCCATTGGTGGATTCGGCGATGCCGAAGTCTTCTCGCTCTCACCGACCAAGCTCCTCGTCGCCGGCGAAGGCGGCCTCGTCACCACGAACGACGCCTCGCTCGCAAAAGCCATTCGCCTGATGCGCAACTACGGCGACGGCGGCGCCTACGATCCGGAGTGGATCGGACTCAACGCCCGCATGTCGGAATTCAACGCAGCACTCGGCCTCACCGGTCTCGGCGAAGTCGACGACCGCGTTCGCCGCCGCAATCAGATCGCGCGGATGTACGACGAACAGCTCGCCAATCTTCCGGGCCTGAGCTTCCAGAAAGTCGATCCTCGCGACGTCAACACTTTCAAGGACTACTCGATTCACGTCACGCCCGAACAGTTCGGCATGACGCGCGACGAGCTCGCCGAAGGCCTGCTCGCCGAAAATATCGAGACCAAAAAATACTTCTATCCGCCGATGCACATGCAGACGCTTTATAAGCAGTACCACAAGGCAGGAGGCCGCGATTTGAGGGTGACCGAAGAGGTTACCGGCGGTATCCTTAGCTTGCCGATTTATGAGCTCCTGCCCGATTCAACCATTGAAAAGGTTTCGCTCGCCGTTCGCCGTCTGGCCAATTTCGCGAGCAGCCGCAAAGAAGTTTCGATCTCGGGGAGGCAGTAGACCAAATGTTGACGTCGCTACGGAACTTCAAGACTTCGCAAGCGTTACCTCGCATGCTGGCCGATTTCGCGCTGGTTCAGGCCTGCATGATTGTGGCGCTTGGCATTCCGGTAGTGTTCCTGCTCTCGCGCGGTGATTCGGTCGCCGCAACGGCCCGCCTCGAAGAGGCGCTCTCCTATTACATCCCCTATTTCCTGTGCATCTCCGTCGTGTTCCCGCTCGTGTTTTTGCTGAACGGGTTCTACACGCGCTCGCGCGCTTACATCGGCCGCTACAAGATGGTGGTCGTAATGCGCGGCGCCGGTATCGGCATCCTCACGCTGCTCGCCGTCAACTATCTCTTCTTCCGCACCAACTTGGTTCCGCGCCTCGCACTTCTCTTCTTCGCGGTCTTGACGATCATCAGCCTTTCGCTCACGCGCCTCGCAAAAGCCCTGCTGCAAGAGCGTTACGAAATTCGCGCTCGCGGCAACACGAGCCCCGAAGGCACCGTGCTGGTCCTCGGCGGCGCCGGCTACATCGGATCCAGCTTGGTTCGCAAGCTTCTCGAATCCGGTCGCAAAGTGCGCGTCGTCGACAGCCTCGTATACGGTGACGAACCGCTGCGCGGCGTCTTCGGTCATCCGAATCTCGAGATGCGCATCGGCGATTGCCGCAACATTCAAGACATGGTTGCCGCCGTTCGTGGCGTCGATTCCATCATCGATCTCGCCGCCATCGTTGGCGACCCGGCCTGCGAGCAAGACAAGCAGACCGCGCTCGAAATCAACTACGCCGCAACCCGCATGCTGATCGAAGTTGCCAAGGGCCACGGCATCCAGCGCTTCATCTTCGCGTCGAGCTGCAGCGTCTATGGCGCAACCGACGTCATGATGGACGAGAATTCCGCCGTCAAGCCGATTTCTCTCTACGGCCAGACGAAGCTCGATTCCGAGCACGCTTTGTTGGCAGCGCGCTCGTCCACGTTCCACCCGACGATCCTGCGCTTGGCCACGGTGTTCGGCCTCTCGTTCCGCCCGCGCTTCGACTTGGTGGTCAATCTCCTGATGGCCAAGGCGTTCAACGAAGGCGT
Organism: Candidatus Acidiferrum sp.; assembly: GCA_036493835.1. GTDB lineage: Bacteria > Acidobacteriota > Terriglobia > Acidiferrales > UBA7541 > Acidiferrum. The sequence goes on from DASXPD010000124.1 coordinate 114,281, forward strand.
CATCACCATCTTCAACGGCGAACAGTGGCGCCCATTCATCCATGTTCACGACGTTGCAGCCGGTATCATCAAGACGCTCAACGCTCCGCTCCCCGTCGTCAGCGGCCAGATCTACAACCTCGGCGACACTCGCCTCAACTACACGTTGACGCAGGTTTCGCAGATGATCCTCAAGATGTTCCCCAGCACCACGGTGCAGCACATCGAGGATAGCGATCGCCGCAACTACCGCGTGTCTTTCGACAAGATCGAAACACAGCTCGGCTTCAATTGCTCGTGGCAGCTGGAAGACGGTATGCGCCAGCTCCGCCAGGCGTTTGAAGACAAGGAAATCACCGACTACACCGACACGCGCTACTACAACCAGAAATTCCTCAAGATCGCGGGCAGCCCGACGCGCAACTTGCTCGACGAACACTTGATGGCCGCCTTCGCCAACGCTCCGAAAAACGTTGCTCCGTCCGACGCAGCCGTTCTCGGCACCAAGCCCAGCAGTCAGACCGAGACGATTCACCTGACCAAGGGCGCGAGCGCCGGCACGAACTAAGCTCACTTTGCGGCTGCACCGAAGCTACAAACTTCAGTGCAGCCGTATTCTTTTCCAGATCGACAATTTTCACAGCGGCGGGCTTAAAACCGGTAAGCGTAGTCCGTATCCAAATAATTGAGCGGCCACATTTCGGGGATCGGCGCTCCGCCTTTTTTGCTCACGATGATGTGTAGCGGGCGTCGGCGCGGCGCTGCAACGAATCCCTTGCTTTTCACCAGATCAATCGCAGCCTGATCGAGTCGCGACGCAACAAACGATAGAATAAATCCGCCGCTCTCGAACACGCGACGGATCACGCTCGATAGCACCAAGTCCATCTCTTTTTCAGCGCCGCTTCGCGACCAAATCGCCAATCGCCAAAATTCAGCCGAAGTCTTCTCTCGCCAGATCAGCGCTGCGGCTCGAGGCTCTGAACCAACCGAGTGAATGCAAGTCTCGGCGGCAATGTGCGGTGAATCGGTGATCTGCCACTTCAAATACGGAAAGTCGTAACGAGCGTAGAAATCGCCGTGCCGTTCGGGTTCCAGGAACGAACTAAGAACTTCCGACACGCCCGGCTCGAAGCGAATCGCCTCCGACGAAACCCGTCGAGGCCATCGCAGCGGAATTCGATTCACCAGCCCGATCGCATCCACCGGCAACTTCGGTTTCTTCCGCCGCACGACGCGCAACGCCGATCCGACGCGCAGCGGGAAGTGATACACAACGCCGGCATCGTTCTCGGTCATAGACGACAGCCGCGACACAATCCGCTGCGTCGCATCATTGCCGCCAAGCTGCGTCAGGAACTCATATCGATTTTGCGCCTGGCGCATTAACAGAATTCCGACGCCCTTCGCGCTCTGATCCTGCACCGACCAGTCGCAAGTCCAAGCCGCATCCGCAACGCGGCCATTGAGCACGACCTGAAATGGTACGAGCCCGAGGAAGGCCCCGATTTTCCCATCTTTCACCCACGCGTAACCGCGTTCGCGGTCGCGATTGAATCGCGAATCGAAATATTTCCATCGCACAATGTCCGCGGGAAAATCTTCGCGTCCGAGATATTCGACGAGAAGTTCGGGGTCAAGCGCACTGAGAGGCTGAAAACTCGAAGGCATCGGCTAAGGATTATACCGAATTCACCGACAGCGCCGGGATTTCCACAGGAGTGAATAAAAATATCGCGATACACACTTGCAGCTACGGAAGCGCGGTCCTAAGATTCACCCAGCCCAGCAATTCTGCTGACTGTTCCCCGCAGTCACAACCACTGAGCGCCCCCGATGCTGCATGTGAATTACGCGTACGTTTTGGATTCTGCTCGACGCCTGCGACCCGACGGTAAAATTCTTGATTTTGGCTGCGGCAATGCCGAAACGGTGCGGTCCGGCCTCAAGCAAGGCCTCGATATCTACGGCACCGATGTTTTTTACGGCGCGCAATTCGACATGAGGCCGAAACTCAGAGAAGACGGCCTGCTCGACAAGCGTGTCTTCGAACTGATCGACGGCCACAAGATTTCGTTCCCCGACAAATATTTCGACGTCGTCGTCAGCAATCAGGTGATCGAACACCTCGACGATATCGACGGCGCGTTGGGCGAAATGAGCCGCGTGCTGAAAGACGACGGAGTGATGATCTCGCTCTTCCCGTCGAAAGAAAGCCTTATCGAAGCGCACTGCCGCATTCCACTGGCGCATCGCTTCGATCACGACTCAAAGTTCGGACTGGCCTGGATTCGCACATTTCGCAAGATGGGAATGGGCTCGAATCACAAAGACAAGACGCCCGAACAGTGGTCTCGCGATTTCATGGAGTGGATTCATCAGTGGTGCCACTACCGCTCCAACGACGAAGCGAAGCAGGCATATCGGCGCGCCGGGCTTTCCTACGAGCGTTCTGAAGCCGATTACGTCAAGTTTCGGCTGAACTACACGCACAAGGATTGGATGGTCCCGCTCTTTGGCGCCTCGCCGAAATTGACCTCGTTCGCGTTTTCGCGCCTCGGCGGCCTCGTTGTCATCTCCAGAAAGCTTGCGCCCGCTCATACGAGAGCCGTAGCGGCGTAGTCGTTTCGCACATCGATCTTCGGTCATCCGCAAATCCATACTCTTGATGGCTCGGACTCATTCGTCCGCGCACAACCCATATGCCAACAATCGAATCGGAAGGCGCTCGCGCCGAGTTGAACCACCCGTCTGTCCACAACTCTTCGGACACGACCACTCCGTCGCCGAGGTCCGTGGCCGGCAGGATCATTCCGCTCATCCTGCTCATTCTCTTCGTCGGTCAATGCGTGTGGTTCATGCGCACGCAATCGCTGACCAATGACGAAGCGCTTCACATCGTCGCCGGCACCGAGGCGTGGCGCTTCAACCGCTTCGAGCGCTGGAACGATCACCCGCCACTCGTCTTTCTCCTCTCCACGCTACCGGTCCTCGCCGTCAACGGTTCGATCAGCGTCGGCTACGACGTCCGCTACGTCGATGGAATTTCGCCGAGTCCGGAGGTTCTCGCGTGGTCCGCCCGCATCGTGATTGTCGGTCTCGGAATTCTTCTCGGTGTCTTGGTGTGGCTCGCTGCGCGCAGACTATTCTCTGAGGGTGCGGCCAATTTCGCGCTGGCGCTTTATGCGTTCTCGCCGGCGCTGATCGCCAACTTCTCGATCAGTTGTAACGACGGCGCGACAGCACTTGTCACTTTCGCCGTCGCTATGCAGCTCGTTTACTGGCGCCGCACGCTGTCTTGGGGTCGCGCCATCGGGCTCGCGTTTTTGCTTGGCGCGATGTTGTGCACCAAGTTCAGCCTGCCCGTGATGTTCGCGCTGGCGCTCGGCCTCGTGCTGATCCTCAAGCCAACAACAGTCACATGGAACCCGAAGAACTGGAATTGGCGTCAGGCGATCGCGATGCTTGTGATCTCGTTCTTTTTCGTCTGGGGTACGTACTTCTTCCACATGACGAAGGTCGAAGTGAAAAATGGGTTCGTTTCCGTCACGTCGCCGAACCGAACGAAAGCGACAACCGGTGATACGCACCGGCATTTCAATCTGACTGCCTACATCCCCGCGGGCGAATACATCGAAGGTATGGCACGAGTTGCCAATCACCTCAAGCTCGGCCATCCGTCGTATTTTCTTGGCCAGGTCCAATACGATAAGGGTTGGAAAATGTATTTTCCGACGGTCGTCGCCTTGAAGTGGCCACCCGTGGTGCTGGCGCTCTTTCTTGCCGCCGTTGCGCTCGGCATCGCCGGGCGAATCAAATTCCCGACCGACTTGCTGATTTACGCGCTTTTTCCTGCCGTTTATTTCTTCATGGCGATCTTTTCCAAGGTTGATCTCGGCGAACGTCACATCTTGCTCGTTTATCCATTCGCCTTGCTCTTCGTAGCATCACTCTGGAAATACGCGCAGCAAAAACGTGTCATCGCCGCCTTGTTCCTCGCGCTCCTCGTGGTCAACGCCGTCGACGTGCTGCGCTACGCTCCTGGCTATCTGTCGTATTTCACTCCGTTCGTAAACCCCGCGACAAGCTGGAAGCTGCTGAGCGACAGCAACCTCGATTGGGGACAAGGACTCCTCGCGCTGCGCGAATATCAAAATCAACATCCGAACGACCCAATACACCTGGACTATTTCGGTACAATCGATCCCAAGCTGTATGGCATTCGCTACACACAGCTCCACCCAAATGAACGGGTATCCGGGACCGTCGTCGTCAGCGCCACCTATCTCTCAGGCCAACTGCTCGAGGACCCGAACGCCTATCACTGGCTCCTTCAATATCCGGCAAAAATACTCGATCACTCGATATACGTCTTTCAGGTTCCACCCGACGCAAATACCGCCCGATAACCCGCGTCCGAACCACTGTGTTTTACCGTATGAAATAGCTCGACCGTATCTCGGCACCGCAGTTTTCTGAAGCAGCGTCCTTGATCCCAAGCCCGTGAAGAAAAACCCACTCACGCTCTGGTTCGTGCTCTACGTCGCACTGTTCCTGGGCTTATCCGCCGCCGCCCTCGCCCAACCCACTTATTCCTGGGATTTGCTCGGCTATATCGGCAGCTCGGTCGACAGTTCCGACCCTCAGTTCATTTATCACGAGACATTTGCCGCGATTCAGCCGATCCGCTCGAACAAAGGCATTCAGCTCGAGAATCCATATCGCGTCGATGTCGCCGCGAACCCCTTCCATTTTGCCGAGCAGCTTCCGCTCTACTCGATCAAGCCCGCCTACGTCGCGCTGCTCAAAGCGCTGCATCGTTTCGGCCTTCCCTACCCAAAATCCGCAGTGGCAGTTTCCGCATCCAGCAATTTTCTGCTCGCGATGCTGCTATGGTTCTGGCTATCTGCATATCTCGAAGGCTTCATCCTCTTCGGAATTTGCAGCCTGATCATGTTGTCGCCCAATCTGCTCGAGCTTTCGCGCTGGGCGACTCCCGATGCTCTCGCGACGCTCCTCGCCGCCGCAGGCCTCTACCTCATCCTCGCTCGCCAAAAATATTCCTGGGGCTCGGCTCTGTTGGTGCTCGACGTCTGGATTCGAACCGACGCCATCGTGCTCGCCGGTATCGTGATGTTCGTCCTACTGGTGCGCGGCAAGCTCGACTTCCTTCGATTCGCTTCCCTATCCGTCCTGGCGCTGGCCAGTTACTTCGTAATCGGGCACTACTCCGGCGACTACGGCTGGTCTGTCCTTTTCTACAACTCGTTTGTCGGCGGGCAGCCCACTCCCGGCGAGACCGTCTTACATGTCACGCTCGGCATGTACCTGAAACAAGTTGTGAAGGGCATATATCTGCTGCTGACCGACGGCAATTTCGCGCTCTACGCGCTGCTCTGCGGACTCGCGTTATGGCTGCGGAAATCTTCGCCCTACGCGCAATTCGCCGCCGTCGTTTTGGGCGCGCGTATCGTTTCTTACCTTCTTTACCCCAATGGCGACCCACGCTACACCGCCGTGCTGTACCTGATAGTCCCGGTTGCGCTCGTCATCGCGGTCACTGCAGAAATCTCCGATCGCTTTTCGCATCGTACTACTGGCCGCACGCAACAGGAATCGACAACGACCCGCTAAGAAAAAAAGAAGGGAGCGAGTCATCTCGCTCCCTTCCTTCAACTCCTGTTGCAGCAAGTTTGAAGTTACTTGGGGTCAGTCCCGTTCAGGTAGTTCTCCAGATACGTATACCCGTTCGGTGCGGTCTGCTTGTACAGCGTCGAATCAGAGGTGCTCAATCCCTTGAGCTGCTTCCACTGATCAGGAATTCCATCGTGCAACGATTCGGTGCACGCGGAGCCTCCCGGAATCGACGGCGCGCTGAACTGTCCGGTGAAGAAGTTACCCGGACCTTTCGCCTTGTACTGAGCAATAACGCGCGCATCCTGAGAGTCGCGGTTGCCGACAAAATTCCCGCTGCAATCCAGGTGCTGCGAGTTGCCGACCGTATCGAGCATCACGTTGTCGAGGTCGCTGACCGAATCCGCCTGAATCGGGAACGTCTCCGACTGCAGCGGTGAGTTCCGGAACCAACTGCTCGGAATCGCTCCGCCGCGATCGCCGCCTTCCCAACCCTGCTGCGTCATGGCTTTCTGGCCGCTGTCGTTAGGAACCGTCGTCACCGACGAGTTATGCGGTCCCAGGTTGTTGATCACATACAGCGATGGCGGCCCCGGGTTATCGCACGGATTTCCCGAAACGCAATTGTTCGATTGGTCCGACGGATCGTCGTTATTCCCGTCGGAATCGAACTCGTGATTGCTATTGCCAGAGTTGAGGTTGCCCGGCACGTACTTGTTTCCGATGTAGTCCATTTTCGCGCCGCCCCACGTCAACGCCGCAAAAAAGTCCCAGTTGTAAACGATGTTGTTCACCCAGCGCATGCTGTCGATGTCCACCAGCGGCAAACGGTGGCCGGTGTTGGCAAAGAAGCTGTGGTGCCAGTCGATATTCGTCGAATTGCGCGCTGAACCAGACGTCGCGTCCGCCATCGGTCCCACTGGATGGCCCGCATTCGGCTCGTAGCACATGATCCACTGATACGTGATCTCGTGGACGTTGCCCGCATCGTTCGACAGCGCCAGGAACGGCTTGTTGCCCCACCAACGGCCCGAGATGTGGTCCAGAACAACGTTGTAGATGTTGCCGCTGGCCAGTTCGAATCCGACCGTGCCCGTGTCGGGACCGGTCGCCGTATTCGGGTTGTTGCCGTCATAGGTGAGGTAGCGAATCACCACATCATGCGTCGAGATGAAGATCTGCTCGGCCTGCTGATTCGGTCCGCCGACCACGATCCCGCCGCCCGGGGCCGTCTGGCCGGCAATCGTGATGTACGGATTCTTGATCTGCATACGTGACTTGCCCGTGATCAGGCCCGACACGCGGAATACGCAGGTGCGCGGTCCCGAACCTTCGAGGCAAGCGCGCAAGCTGCCCGAGCCGGTGTCATTGAGGTTCGTGACTTCCATGACCGTGCCGCCGCGGCCGCCAACCGATTCCGCGCCGCCGCCTTCAGCGTCCGGGAATGCGGGGCATCCAGCGTTGGGGCAGTCCGCCGAGGTGTTGGGTGCCGAGGGCGTAGGATTCGAGGTTGTCGCCGTCGTGACCGTAACCTTGGCCGTCGCCGTCATGCTCGAATCTGCCTCGCTCGCCGCCACGATGGTATCAGTGCCGGCCTTCGACGGTGCCGTATAGGCGCCCGACGAGCTGATCGTACCCAGAGCCGCGCTCCACGAAACCGCCTTGTTGGTCACGCTGCCCTGAACCGAAGCCGAGAATTGCACTTTCGCGCTCGTCTTCACTGAGGTCGTCGCCGGAGAAACCGTAACCGACGTCACCGTCGGCGACGTACCCTGCGCCGTAATCTTGACCGTCGCAACGCCCGACTTCGTCGAGTCCGCTACGCTGGTCGCCGTCACCACATCCGTGCCGGCCTTCGACGGCGCCGTATATTCTCCCGACGAGCTGATCGAGCCGAGCTGAGCCGTCCAGGTTACATTCGTATTCGTCGTACTGCCCTGCACCGTGGCCTGGAACGGCAGCGTTCCGCCGGTCGCCGAGGAAGCTGTCGAGGGCGACACGAGCACCGCGGTCACACCGTTGGTTGTCGTTCCGCCATCACCCGTGGTCGTGCTCTTGCTCCCGGCAATCGCCACCGTCGCACTCGCCGACTTGGTTGGATCGGCGACGCTCTGCGCGATGACCCGGCCGACTCCACCCGTCATCGGCGCGGTAAACACGCCTGCCGTGGTGATCGTGCCGATCGTCGTGGACCATGTAACTGCATTGTCGGCCGTCGCGCCCTGAATTAAGGCCGCGAACTTAATAGTCGCTCCAGGCGCAGGCGTCGACACCTGCGGCGCGACCTGCACCGTATTGACCGTCGGCGTCGTGTTCGACCCGTCACCCTTAAGCGGCAACATCGCAGGACGGTGTGCCGCGTCGGTCACGAACTTCAGCGATCCCGACACGCTACCACTTTGGGTTGGAGTGAATTTCACGTTCAGGCTGGCCGATTGATTGGCCGCCAACGTCATGGGCGTCGCCATCGTCGACAGGGTGAAGCCCGTGCCGTTTACGACGACTTGGCTCACTGTCACCGGGCTGGTCCCCGTGTTGATCACCGAGACTGGCACCGTGTTCGACGATCCGACCTTGGTGGCAACGGATAGCGTCGATGGGGCCACAGAGAGCGTCGGCAAGGGTTCAGCCATCCCGGCGCATCCCGCCGTCCAAGCCAAAACAAGGGCTAGGAGGCTCGTAAGTACTAGAACTCTATTTTCGTGCAACGCTTTCATATCGATCGCGTCTCCCTGACTGGAAGTTCAGATTTTTCTTATTAATCCACGGTTTTACGGCGCCAGATGGGAGGGGGACATCAGGCAGGACCATCGTAGGTTTTGGTACTGCTTGTCGCCAACCGTTGTGGAGTCCAGATTAAGGACGGGTGTTCTGACCCATTTCGTACTGGTACTAAACCTGTACGACCTCTGTACTAAGGGCCAATACGGTTTTTCGTGTATTCACAACGTCTGATTCTTGATATCGGTAGGAGACTAGTAACGAATGGCTACCTTAGACAGATCGCAAATAGAGATTTTCTCGACGACCCCTCAATCCAAAGACTTTCCGCGTGAAACTTACGTGCGGCAAGTCGTCGACGTCGCGCAGTGGAGCGAACAAGCGGGCTGCACCGCAATCCTCGTCTACACCGACAACTCCATCGTCGACCCATGGCTCGTCTCGAACATCATCTTGCAGAACACCAAATCGCTCTGCCCTCTCGTCGCCATCCAGCCGGTGTATATGCACCCGTATTCGGTCGCGAAAATGGTCGCGAGCTTCGCTCACCTCTACGGCCGCCGTATGTACCTCAACATGGTGGCTGGCGGCTTCAAAAACGATCTCGCCGCGCTCAACGACACCACGCCCCATGACGAGCGCTACACCCGTCTGATCGAATACACGACGATCATCAAGCTGCTGCTCTCGACCGCCGCGCCCGTTAGCTATGACGGCAAGTTCTACAAAATCGAAAATCTGCGGATGACTCCGCCGCTGCCGCCCGAATTGTTCCCAGGAATTCTGATGTCAGGCTCGTCCGACGCCGGTCTCGCCGCCGCGCGCGCCGTCGGCGCCACCGCCGTGAAATATCCCAAGCCCGCGAAAGACACCCAGTCCGACGTCGAATCCGAAACCGAGAAATCCGGTGTGCGCGTCGGCATCGTCGCGCGCTCCAATAGCGCCGACGCCTGGGCCGTTGCCAATCAGCGTTTTCCCGGCGACCGAAAAGGTCAGCTCGCACATCAAATGGCCATGCGCGTTTCGGACTCCGTTTGGCATAAACAACTTTCGGAAATGATCAAAGAAACGGGTGAGCTACAAGGCGTGTACTGGATGTGGCCCTTCCAAAACTATCAAACTTTTTGTCCCTACCTCGTCGGCAGCTACGAGGAGGTCGCGGACGAAGTCTCGCGCTACATGCGCAACGGCTTCAAATCTTTCATACTTGATATCCCGCCCAATCAGGAAGAGCTGACACACATTCAAGCCGTGTTTGAGCATGCCCTGAAGGGCGCGGCTACGTGAACCTGGACACAACCGACACCGCTACACAAACAGAAACTGAAATCCTCACTCAGCAATCGTCAGAGACGGCCCAAGCATTCGAATTTGTCGCAAAGAATTGGGCGAAGGTCCTGCTCGCATCCGCTGTCATCCTGATTCCCTGCCTCTGGCATCGGCACATCGAAGCGGGCGACCTCGGCAGCCACACCTTCAATTCCTGGCTCGCGGAACTCATCCAGCAAGGTCGCGTGCCGGGTCTCTACATCGCGCACCAGTGGAACAATATCGCCGTAGATTGGGGGATGGGCTGGCTTGGACCTCGGTTGAGTTTTGCAGCTGCCGAGAAGATCGTCGTCTCTATATGCGTGCTGGCGTTTTTCTGGGGAGCGTTTGCGTTCGTGACGGCATCAATTCGCCGAGCGCCCTGGATGGTCGTTCCGGCAATCGCGATCATCGCGTACGGTTTCACCTTCTACGCCGGCTTCATGAATTTTTACCTTTCGATGGGTTTCGCCTTCTTCGCCGCCGCGGTCACCTGGCGAGCCGCTCCAATCGACTGGCTCACCGGAGCAATTCTCGCCGCGATGTCTCTCTTGGTTCACCCCATGGGGTTCGGGCTGCTGATCGCCGTCGTGCTCTACATTCACGTCGCCGAGCCGACCCCCAGCAAATATCGCTGGCTCGTGTTCGGTTCTGCTCTGCTTTGCGTGGTGGCGATTCACTTCGCTCTGCCTCATTTTTTTCGCATGGAATCCTGGCGCGGTTCGAACCTTCTCGCGCTGAACGGGTCGGATCAGATGGTTCTGTTTCGGCCGGCTTACAAGTATCTTGCCCTCGCGACGGTCGTGTTCGGCTGCGGCACCTTCGCTTGGTTCGCCGCCTGCAATCCCGATAAAGAACAATTGGCGCGCCGCGTCCGCACGCCGATCGAGCTCTGGACGATTTTGGTAATCGCCGCTCCGATGGTGCCCGCGGCGATCTGGCTCCCGGAGTACACCGCGGCGGTGAGCGCCATCAGTAGCCGCATCACAACCCTGACTGCGATTCTAGGCATTTGCGTTTTGGGGGCGCTGTCGCCGCGAAGGTGGACTCTCGCCGGTCTATCGGTCATCGCATTGATTTTCTTCGGGATGCAATATCACGACACCGCGGTCCTCAGTGGCATGGAGCAACAGGTCGACACCCTGGTCGCGGGTTTGCCTTATGGGAGCAAAGTAAGCTACACGATCGACTTCGGCGGTTTTAGCCGCATCAATTCCCGCCACTTGGTCGATCGCGCTTGCATCGGCCACTGTTTCACGTTCTCCAACTATGAGCCCGGATCCAAGCAGTTTCGCGTACGCCTTTCGCCCGGGGGCAGCAGCATAGTGTCCCCTTGGGGGTTCGACCTTGAACATGGCGACTATGTCGTTCGTGCGCAAGATCTGCCGCTTTATCAAATTTACCAGCCCGATGATGCCGATCTGACCAAGCTGGCAATCCGAAGCTTGACAGCCGGCGAGGAAAACGGACGCATCGGCCACCACCAGCCGATGGATTGACTCCCGTCCGCGGAAGTCAAAAAATAGAAACCTCAGCGCAATGAACTGTTTCGCCCTAAAAGCTACGCTTGTCTAAGGCCACGTTTCTCTCGAGGACCACCTGATCATGGATCGTTTGCTACAAAGTTGGGTTTCGCAGCAAGCCGAATTCAGACCGGCTGACGCCGCCATCGTTTCGGGCGCCGACACGCTGACCTACGGCCAACTCGAAATCGCCAGCAATCAACTCGCGCACGTGCTGCAAAACGCCGGCTGCCAGAACGGCGACCGCGTTTGCATCCTCATGCCGAAATCGGCCGAAGCCATCGTCAGCATGATCGGCATTCTCAAAGCCGGATGCCTGCACGTCCCCATCGACGTCGCCACACCAGCGGCACGCATCCGCCACATTTTCGACTCCTGCGAAAATCGCGTCATCGTCGCCGGCGGTCGTGTTGTTCCTCTGCTCGACGAGCTGATGGCCGACGAGGCGTTGCGCTCGCGCACCACGATCGTCTGGCTCGAAAGTTTGTCTGCGACGGCGGACTCCTCTGCAACGCAAGCCGCACCTGAAGGAAAGAATTTCAAGGCCGCATTTTCCACCCGCGATCTCAAAGCAGCTCCGTCAACTCCGCTCCCGCAACACCGCTCCGCAAGCGACGGCTCGCACATCCTCTTCACCTCCGGCTCAACCGGCGTGCCCAAAGGCGTCGTTATCACCCATTCCAACGTCTCCACCTTCGTAGCCTGGGCGCTGAAGCACTACGGCATCGACAACACCGATCGCTTCTCGGGTCACACGCCGTTCCACTTCGATCTCTCGACCTTCGACATCTTCGGCAGCATCACCGCCGGCGCGCAGTTGCATCTCGTCCCGAGCGAAACCGCTCTACTTCCCCCGAAGCTTGCCGAGTTCATCCGCACTTCCAAACTCACGCAGTGGTTTTCCGTGCCATCGGTCCTGAATTACATGGCGAAGTTCAACTCCGTCCAGCAAAACGACTTCCCCGACCTGCGCCGCGTTCTCTGGTGCGGCGAAGTTCTCCCAACGCCCGCCCTGATCTACTGGATGGAGCGCCTCCCCAAAGTTCACTTCTCGAATCTCTACGGACCGACCGAAGCGACCATCGCCAGCAGCTATTACGACGTCACCACCTGCCCGACCGATCCGAAATCGCAAATTCCCATCGGCACGCCGTGCGATGGCGAAGATTTGCTCGTCCTCAACGACAAACTCGAACCCATCCCGGTTCGCGAAATCGGCGATCTCTACATCACCGGCGCAGGACTCAGCCCCGGCTATTGGCGCGACCCTGCCAAGACAGCCGCCGCCTTCATCCAAGACAAGAACGACCCGACGCGTCGCCTCTATCGCACCGGCGACCTCGCCTATCGTGACGAGGAAAACCTCGTCTGGTTCGTCGGACGCGCCGACACCCAAATCAAAGTCCGCGGCTACCGAATCGAGCTCGGCGAAATCGAAACGGCGATGAACTCGATGACCAAGCTCCAGGAATGCGCCGTCGTTGCGATTCCCACCGACAATTTCGGCGGCTACATGATCTGTTGCGCCTACGTCGCACGCGCAGGCGACGCTGTGACGCTTGCTGACCTTCGCGACCACCTGAAGAAGCTCGTTCCGAACTACATGATGCCGGCGCGCTGGACCGCCTACGAATCCCTGCCGAAGAATCTCAACGGAAAAATCGATCGTCCGCGGCTAAAAGACGCATTCGCGCGGAACGAAACGGACGGAAAACCGGAACTATCATCAGGGTCCTCGCCGGACAGTTCTAGTACTTCTACATCTTCAATCGGGCCGTCTTTTCCGCCCGGCGACCGTAGTTCGCAGGTATAGTAGTGCCGCGAATTTTAACCTTCGTGGTGTTGCAACCTGGTCGACACGCGCATCTAATTAAGCTGCGTGGTTGGCCCCGTCCGCTGGGTGTTTGACAGGCAGTATTTTATGCTTCTCTACGTAATCCTACTCGCGGGTTCTGTCGCCATGTCCGCGCTCCTGACCGCTTGGGTGCGCTCGACTGCCGTTGCCTATGGTCTCAAGGCGACTCCCGTATACGGACGTCACACGCACACCAAACCGCTGCCGCGGCTTGGTGGTATCGCCATTTGCGTCACCTTCATGACGGCGGCGCTCGCATATATTCCGGTCGCGCATATTCTGCACGTCGAAATTTCCACTCGAAATTATCTCGGCATCCTCATCCCCGTCCTGTTAATTTTTTTCATGGGCGCGTACGACGACATTCGCCCGCTGAAGCCGAAATCGAAAATCGCTGTCGAAGCAACCGCTGCGATCCTTCTCTATTTCACCGGATTCGGAATTCATTATTTTCAGACTTTGTTCGACGGCAGAACGATCGGCCGCGCGATCGATCTGCCGCTGACGATTTTCTGGGTCCTGCTGATCACCAACGCTTTCAACCTGATTGATGGGCTGGACGGTTTGGCGGCGGGCTCGGCGCTGATCTCCGCGATTTCGATCTTGGCAGTGGCGCTCGTAGGCCATCACGAATTGATGATTTATCTTGTCGTCGTCCTCATCGGCGCGATCTGCGGATTTCTGCCGTTCAATTCGTTCCCTGCCAGCATCTTCATGGGCGATTCGGGCAGCTTATTTATCGGCTTCCTGTTGAGCGCGTTGGCAATGGGCGCTGGCCGCAGCGTTGACGCGACTGCGGGCGCTGCCGTACCTATCCTGGCGTTCGGATTGCCGATTCTCGACGTAACGCTCGCAGTGATGCGGCGTTCGCTGCGCGGCCACCCGCTGTTCCGCGGCGACACCGATCACATTCATCACAAGCTCTTGCGCCAGGGTCTTTCGCACCGTCATGCGGTGATGGCGCTGTATGCGGTCACGGCTGCGTTCGTCTGCGCCAGCCTAGCGATCCTGCTCGACGAAAAATTGCTCGTGCCGGTTTTCTTCGCGGTGCTGCTCGGCGTATGCATCGGCGTCGCGCGGTTGCGCTATCCGGAATTTACGAATTTGTTCAAGCCCGTGGCTCGCCGGCGCCAAATCGTCACGAACGAACCCAGCATTCGTCGCGCCACCGAATCGCTCAACTCTTGCTCCGATTTCCGCATGATCTGCCAGGTTTTGCAGGAGTCGCTGCAGCCCGATGGTTTCGAGGGCCTGCGCCTCAAGAATTTGGGCAGAGATGGATACCCCATCGCGCTCTTCCACACGCTCCACTACGACTGGGAAGGCAAGTGGTTCCTCGAGTGGTCGGAACGCAAAACCGACGACAAGGGCTGGGAATATTCATTCCAGCTGGAAAAAAATTCGCAGGCGACACTGGGTTACGCGTCCTTTTTCCACATTTCGCCGAACGAAGATCTTCGCGCGCACGCCGACATGCTCGCGGAAGAATTCCGCGTCGCTCTTTCCGACGCCGTCGCTCGCTCCAGCAACCGCATGGAAATGCTCCACCAGACCGAAATCAACTCCGAACTAAACCTCGTCCGAGCCGCCTGCCGCGCCGCCGACTAACTTTGGAGTGCGGCCCCTGCGCCGTTTTTGACACCAAAACACCAGCACCGGAATAAGCGTAGCAAACAGCTCTCGGAACGCTTCGAGACACCCCGAAAATAGGAACGGCCCCCAGATCCGGGAGCCGCTGAGAACTACCAAAACCGCGCGATCGATGCAGATCTTTCGACTATAGGGCGGTCGCCGAAATAGTGCTGCCGTCAGAGCCCGCCGACGACGAACCTTCGTCGCCGCCGGTCGCAAGCTGCCACAGTCCACTCACTAAGGAAAATTGATTCGGATCGGCGACGGAGAGGTCGATCTTTTTGCCGGTTTTGTTTTCGATGTAGACGATGACATCGAGAAAATCGAAAGAATCGAGAAGTCCCGAACCGAGAAGTTCGGTATCGGCCGTAATTTTGAGATCGCTAGATGTTTGTTTGTTCGCCCGAAACCACTCTGCTAGCAACTCTACGAATTGATCCTGATTCATCGCCTTGGCTTTCCCTTGGATTGCGGCTTCGCGACTCGGGGTAATCGCTCTTCCGCCGAATTTGTCTATAGAAGTTATCTACAGAAGTTGACCTACGCTCTTTCGTTCTACGACTCGACCGGCGCTTCCTCGCGCGCAGTCTCTTCTTGCCGCAGGCACGACAAAACAAGCTCGACGCGGTTCGACACGCCCAACTTGTCAAAAACGCGGAACAGATAATTTTTCACGGTGTGCTCGGTCAGGCCAAGCTCGCGCGCGATTTCGCGGTTCGACATGCCCTCAACGGCCAGGCGAACCACATCGCCTTCCCGCTTGGTCATGCGATTCTCGACCGTCGGATCGACCTTGCGCTGCTTGGGCGCGCGCATGAACTCTTCGATGACGTAGCGGAGTTCCTTCGAGTTCGCCCAAATCTGTCCCTTGGCCAGCGCGTCAACGGATTTGCACAGCATGTCGAAAGGGCTGTTGCGACAGAAAACGCCGTCAGCGCCAAAGCGAAACGCTTCGATCACCAATTCGCGGTCGGAAGAACTCATCGCCAGCAAAATTCGAGTCTCGGGATTGGCTTTGCGTACCTCGGGCAGAATGCGCAGCCCGGAAAGCGGACCGTCGGCGAGGTTGTCGCTTATGATCGCAACACTCGGACGGTGTTCGCGCACGAGCGCCAAAATATCGGCAGTCGTAAACGCGGTAGCTACAACATGAAATCGGTCGGGAACCGCAATGAAGGCCATGCTCAACAAATCGCAATACATCTTGCTCGCTTCGGTGATCAGTACCGAAGTGCGAGTATCGGCGGAAAGATCCTTTGCAGGCGTCGGTGCGGTCATATCAGTTGAGCGATAACTTTACTACGTACGTGGGGAGAGAATGGAGCAAAAACGGCGCAAAAGCGCGGACTTCCCCCACGATATTGATGGTGAGCATGCACGATGCCAACGCATTTTGCAACATCGACTCGCCTATCGCACGGAAAACAAGACACTTACGGAGCGGGTCATGAACGGGCCCATAGTCCCAGAACTCATCGTATCCTTCTAAGGACATGTTCTGCCGAATTTGCGCAAGAAAATCGGAAATAGCCGCAAAGTGCGTCACCTTTCGGCTACGCGCAGCCGCGTTGCGCGCTCAATTCTGTCGCTGTGATTGCGATCACTGTGAGTTGAGTCGTTGGTTTCGCACCGCTTCGCTTTTTCCACAGCACGTGGCGAGGGCAAACCCTTGCTATGCTATAGCTACGACGGAGCATTTGAAAACGGCGAACGCCGTGGCGTGAAAGTGGACCGGACAAGATAGTCGGCAAGCGAATTGCTTCCGAATTACCTCCATTGTTCGGTTTGGTCGAACCGTGTCCACTTGTTGGCGCGTTTGTGTGTGCGGCAGTCGAAGTTGTAAGCGAGATTGGATTCGAGGTTGGAAAGGAACCGCGGGGTCATGGCGAAAGTGTTGGGCATCAGCGGATTCGAGAATTCGATTCCCTTCAAGAAGGCGCATTGGCCCGGCCTGGAAGAGCGGGAGTATCGGATTTCTCAGGGCCACGATTCAGCCGCGGTTCTGTTGGTCGATGGCGAAGTCGTCGCGGGCGCGGCGGAAGAGCGCTTCAGCCGGAAGAAGCACACCGGCGATTTCCCGATCGGCGCGATCGAGTATTGCCTCGAAGCAGCGGGGCTGAAAATCGGCGACATCGATGAAATCGCGCACGGGTTCGATTACTCGCCCTATCGCGTGGCATTCATGCTGGACAAAACCAGCGCGAAGCAATTCGACGAAGTTTTCTCTCGCGAGAAATTACTGGAAGAAGTGAAGCAGCACCTGCCGGCATTTCCCGCCGACAAAGTGCATCAGGTGAATCATCACCTGGCTCATGCGGCGAGCGCGTTTTACACATCGGGCTGGGATGAATGCCTGATTGTTGTCCTGGACGGCATGGGCGAAGCGCACAGCGTCACAGCGTATCGCGCCAAGGGCAACCAGATCGACAAACTGGCCGAGATCACCGCGAAAGATTCGATCGGAATTTTGTATTCGGTGATCACACTGCACCTCGGATTCGACTTCAATTCCGACGAATACAAAATCATGGGATTGGCGCCGTACGGCGATCCGTCGCGCTACCGGCACTTTTTCGAGCAAGCGGTCGAACTGCTGCCGAACGGCACGATCAAGATTCCGATTTTGCGCCTGAACGAACAGCGCGACGACCGCGAGACCTACGGAGCGACTCGGCGATATCTGGAAGAGCATCTGATTCCGAAACGCACGCCGGATTCGGAGATCATCGACGATCATCGCGACGTCGCGGCGGCGCTGCAAGAATGCCTCGACAAGGTGATGTTGCACATCTGCGGTCACTTCGGAAAAACAACCGGCTTGCGGAAGCTTGCGATGGCCGGCGGCGTGGCGTTGAACTGCACGGCCAACGGGCGATTGCTGCAATCCGGAATTTTCGACGACATCTATGTACAGCCCGCGGCGGGCGATGACGGCACCGCGCTGGGCGCGGCGCTCTGGCGCGGTTCGCGAAACGGCGGAGTGCAGAATCGCCGCTCTCCGGTTCCCTTTTACGGACCGGCGGCAACGCAGTCCGAAATCGACAAGGCGATCGCGGAAACCGGCAATCGTGTTGAAGTCACGCGCTTTGGGAGTCTTGCCGATGCGTGTGCCGAAGCCGCAAAGCTGATTAAAGACGGCCGCGTGCTCGGCTGGTATCGCGGGCGGATGGAGTTTGGTCCGCGCGCGCTGGGACATCGCAGCATCCTCGCCGATCCAGGTCATGCCGAGATGCGCGATCGCATCAACGCGATGGTAAAGATGCGCGAGGCGTTTCGGCCGTTTGCGCCGGCGGTTTCGCTCGAACAGGTGCAGGACTGGTTCGAGGTGCCGAGAGGTTTTGAGCTTCCCTACATGATCATGACCGCCGATGTTCGGCCGCAGTTTCGTGCGCAACTACCGGCAATCACGCACGTTAACGGCTCAGCCCGAGTGCAGACGGTTTCGCCGAAAGATAACCTCGAGTTTCATACGTTGCTCAAGGCGGTCGGAAAGCTCACAGGCCGCGAGATGCTGCTCAACACGAGCTTCAACGTCAAAGGCCAGCCCATCGTGAATACGCCCCGCGAAGCGATCGATACGTTCCTGGGCACTGGTATCGAATTCTTGTTCCTGGAAAACACACTGCTCCGCCGCGCCGGCAAGTAGCAACTCCCATCGCTATAGCTTCACTCCTCCACTACACCCAGTTCCGATTTGGGAAGAACTGGGTATACCCCCCGGCTGTTTTCGTAAGAGTCGCGATCTCATTTCAAATCAGTGAGTTGCGGGAAATGGTGTCGGCACTCTTGTCGAAGAGTGCGCAAGCTGTTGTTACGACTGCGTTTACGCGTCGCTTTGTTTCGATTGATGTTCGCTTGTTTGGGAAATTGCGGGGCGGAGGAATCTACTTAGGGAGTTTACCATAGTTGCATAGAACTGCGCAAGTACGATTTGGGTGGAGAGCGACGGGCAGGCACTTGGGCGACGGCAGAGTTCTTGGGGTAGGAGATCGACCTCAAAAGCGGGGCAAGGGCTCCGCGCTCCCTATTGAAACGGGATCGATGGGTGCGCGCTCATTCGAACGGCGCGGACACGGCTTATATCGGTATCGGCGGAGTGGGGGCGTTAATCGGAGTTGACGCGGTCGTCGATGTAGAAGAGTTCGAAGGGCTTGAAGACGGATTCTTCTTTACACGAGGGACAGAGGCGCTTTTCGCCTTCGGTGACGATGGCAGGCCGCGGAACGACGTGAAACGGATCGCGATGGGCCTGTTCGAGTGCTTCCGAGGCGATCGTGCTGTGAGGAAATTTGAAACTACACTTCGGGCACCGCAACATCCATCGAGGCATGTCCCCGCCTATCCCTGGTCTCAGGTCTGATGATATCGGTGGAGAAAAGGACGCGAGTGGATGCGGAGAAATTATCTTGAGTGAATCGTATTGAGATAGAAGGGAAGAAAAAGCAGACCCCTCGCTGCGCCCGGTATGACAAGCGTTACGACTCGACGCGGGCGGCGTGGAAACGCGGGGATGGGTTACACTTCCGGAATTATGGGAGGAGAACCATGCGAGGATTCAAACAATTTTTATTGCGCGGGAATGTCGTTGATCTCGCGGTTGGCGTGGTTATTGGAGCTGCATTCGCGGGACTTGTCGGAGCGATCGTCAAGGACCTGCTGACGCCATTGATTTCGGCGGCCGGGAAGCTGCCCGATTTTTCGGGACTGTTTTTCACGATCAACGGGAGCAAATTTCTCTTCGGCGATTTTTTCAACGCGTTACTCGCGTTCGTCATTGCAGCACTGTCGGTGTATTTCCTTGTGGTGGTGCCGATGAATCATTTGATGGCCAAGGTGAAGAAGACGCCAGATCCGACGACAAGGGCTTGCCCGGAGTGCCTAAGCGACATCCCGCGACAGGCGAAGCGATGTAAGTTCTGCACGGCGGTGAGCGCTTAGGGCGAGCGAACCGGCGCGGCGCCTGTAATCCTTGACGGGCTTGGGTGTAGATCTTTCGTTGTGCGTCAGTCCGAAGCATCAACCGCGAAATACGCGGATCTTTTCGTACATACCCGTCTGAGAAAGCCCTTATTTTGCCTACAGTTAACTACCGAGGAGGCGTAGCGTTCGACAGCGAAACGCCGGGAGCGCGGTTCGCGTCGTACATTCGTTCCGATGGTGGAACCTTAAGGTCGACTCAGGCATCCTTACCCTAACGCGGTTCGGGTTCAAAACCGGACCTAGACAAGGATTTTCTCTCGGCGCCAGCCCAACATCAGTTTTGCGTTTGCTACGGGCCTAGCCGCAAAGACCAAGAATATGGACGATTCATTCTCCTCAGATTCTTCTTACTCGAAGACTGACGCGCGCGGAACCCGGCCTACTCGCTACGACGCGCCGCCACCGAAATCGAAGGGGCGGACGTGGATATGGATCATTCTCGGTGTCGTGCTCGTGTTTGTGTTCTATCTCGCGTTCCGTCACCACGACAACGCGACGCAGGCAGCCGCCCCGAAGGGCGGCAAAAAGGGATTTGGCGGGCCGGTGACGATCAACACGGTGACCGCGAAGCAAGGCGACATCGGCGTTTATCTGACGGCAATCGGCACGGTGACGCCGGTCTATACGAGCGTGATCACGAGCCAAGTAAACGGAATCATCAATGCGGTTCACTACAAGGAAGCGCAAATCGTGCGGAAGGGCGACTCGCTGCTCGACATCGATCCGCGAACATATCAGGCCCAACTTTTGCAGGCGGAAGGCACGCTGGAAAAAGATACGCACATCCTGGAGCAGTCGCGGATGGACCTGGAGCGCTACCAGAAAGCATGGTCGCGCAACGCGATTGCGAAGCAGATTCTGGACGATCAAGAGAAATTGGCGCTGCAAAATGAAGGCACGGTGAAAAACGACCAAGGCGTCGTGGACTTCGATCGAGTGCAGCTGGGGTATTGCCATATCACGGCGCCGTTCGATGGCCGCGTCGGATTACGGCTCGTCGATCCGGGGAACGTAGTGCAGTCGAACAGCACGACGCCGCTGGGGGTCGTGACGCAATTGCAGCCGATCACGGTGGTGTTCACGGTGGCCGAGGATTACCTCGGCGAAATCCAGCCGCACATCAATCATGGAACGCCACTCGGCGTAGACGTGTTTGACCGGGCGCAACTGAAGCAGGTGGCGAGCGGCAAATTGCTCGCGGTCGACAACCAGATCGACACGACGACCGGCACGGTGCGGCTACGCGCGCAGTTTGATAACCGGAAGTACGAGCTGTTTCCGAATCAGTTTGTGAACACGCGGCTGCTGGTGAACACGCAAAAGAACGTGACACTGGTTCCGACGTCGGTGATCCAGCACAACGGAAACGTGGCGTTTGTTTACGTGATCAAAGACAACTCCGCGCACGTGCAAAACATCAAGCCCGGCACCGAAGACAACGGGATGACCGCAGTTCAGGGAATCAACCCCAACGACGTGCTGGCAAACAGCAGCTTTGAGAGATTGCAGGACAAAGCGCAAGTCAAGATTTCGAACACGCCGCTACCCGCCTCGGCCAACCCCGAGAGCAACGCTCCGTGAGCCCATCACGACCATTTATCGAACGGCCGGTAGCGACGTCGCTGCTGATGGCGGCGATCCTGCTGGTCGGAATCGTGGCCTATATGCAGCTGCCGGTGTCGGCGCTGCCGCAGGTGGACTATCCGACGATCCAGGTGGTGACGTTCTACCCTGGCGCGAGTCCCGATGTGATGGCGACGACGGTAACGGCTCCACTGGAGCGGCAGTTCGGGCAGTTGCAGGGATTGAACCAGATGACGTCGACGAGTTCTGGCGCGACGTCTGTCATCGTGCTGCAGTTCGCGTTGACGCTAAACATCGACGTGGCCGAAGAAGAAGTGCAATCGGCGATCAATGCGTCGCAGAGCTTTTTGCCGTCGGACTTGCCAACGCCTCCTGTTTACAACAAGACGAATCCTGCCGATGCTCCAGTTTTAACGCTGGGGATTACGTCGAGTTCGATGCCGCTGTCGCAAGTTGAAGATCTTGTGGACACGCGGCTGGCGCCAAAGATTTCACAGCTGACCGGCGTCGGCCTGGTGAGCATCAGCGGCGGTCAAAAGCCGGCGGTGCGGATTCAGGTGAATCCGGTAGCGCTGTCGTCGTATGGAGTGACGCTGGAAGCGGTGCGTACGGCGCTGACGCAGACGAGCGTGAATTCGGCAAAGGGAAATTTTGACGGTCCGCAGCAAGGCTATCAGATCGACGCGAACGACCAACTTTCGACGAGCGCGGAGTACAAGAACGTTGTCGTAGCGTACCGCAACGGGTCGCCTGTCTTTCTGAAAGACGTTGCGACGATCATCGATTCGGTGGAGAACCAGAAGCAAGCCGCGTGGATGAACAAAACTCCGGCGGTGATTTTGAACGTACAGAGGCAGCCGGGCGCGAACACGATTCGCGTGGTGAAGTCGATCAAGACGCTTTTGCCGCAGCTGGAAACGAACCTGCCCGCCGCCGTCAACGTGACGGTGCTGACCGACCTGACGACGAACATTCAGGCGTCGGTAGACGACGTGGAATTTGAGTTGATGCTGACCGTCGGCCTGGTCGTGATGGTCATCTTTCTGTTCCTTCGGAATCTTTCGGCCACGATTATTCCCAGCGTCGCGGTGCCGTTGTCGCTGGTCGGCACGTTTGGCGCGATGTACGCGCTGGGATACAGCCTCGACAACCTGTCGTTGATGGCGCTGACGATTTCGACGGGTTTTGTGGTCGACGACGCGATCGTGATGATCGAGAACATTTCGCGCTACCTGGAAGAAGGCATGCCGCCAATGGAAGCGGCACTGAAAGGCGCGGAGCAGATCGGCTTCACGATTTTGTCGCTGACGGTTTCGCTGATCGCCGTGCTGATTCCACTGTTGTTCATGGGCGACGTAGTGGGGCGATTGTTCCGCGAGTTCGCGGTGACGCTGGCGGTAACGATCATTATTTCGGCCGCGGTATCGCTGACGCTGACGCCGATGATGTGCTCGCGGATTTTGAAGCACAAACCTGAAGACCAACAGGGACGTTTCTATCGCGCGTCGGAGCGAATGTTCGAGCGGATGATCGCGTTCTACGGCCGGACGCTGACGGTGGTGCTGGAGTATCAGACGATCACGTTATTGGTTGCGCTGGGCACGCTTGTGCTGACCGTGGTGCTGTACATCCTGATCCCGAAAGGTTTCTTCCCTGTTCAAGATACGGGCGTGATTCAAGGCATTTCGCAGGCGCCGGAGTCGATTTCGTTCGACGCGATGGCGCAGAAACAGCAGCAAGTTGCGGATGTGATTTTGCAGGATCCGGCGGTGGCAAGCTTGTCGTCATTTATCGGGGCAGACGGGACGAACACAACGCTGAACAGCGGCCGCATTTCGATCAATCTGAAAGACCTTCACGATCGCAGCGAAAATGCGTCGGACGTGATCCGACGGCTGCAGTCGAAAATGGGGAACGTTCAGGGCATCCAGATGTATATGCAGCCGGTGCAGGACATCTCGGTGGATGACCGCGTAACGCGGACGCAATATCAGTACACGCTGGAGGATCCAGACGCCAACGAGCTGAATCTGTGGGCCAACAAGCTCGTGGAGAAAATGAAGCAACTGTCGGAACTCGAAGACGTCGCGACGGATCAACAGACGGGCGGGCGAGCTGTTTCGCTAGTGATCGATCGCGTGACCGCATCGCGGTTGGGCATCGCGCCTTCGACGATCGATAGCACGCTGTACGACGCGTTTGGGCAGCGGCAGATCAGCACGATGTACACGCAACTGAACCAGTATCACGTGATCCTGGAGGCGCAGCCGCAGTTCCAGCTCGATCCGTCGAATCTGGCGAACATTTATCTGCAGTCGAACGCGTCATCGGGAGCGAGCGGTCCGGGAGCGACAAACTCGTTCGCATCATCGGGATCATCGTCAGCCGGGTCAAACGCGACGACGACTTCGATTTTGTATACGCCATCGGCGAATCTGCTGAATGCGCAAAACGGCGGAATCAAGCCAATCGGGAACGCGACGGGAAATTCGACGACTTCGACGATCTCGCAGTCGAGTTCGACGTTTGGCGGCTCGGTGCCGCTGAGCGCGTTCGTACACATTCAGAATACGACGTCGCCTCTTTCGATCAATCGGCAGGGCCAGTTCCCTGCTGTGACGATTTCGTTCAACCTCGGGCCGCGCGCGGCATTGGGCAACGCGATCGATCAGATTGATAAGGCGGTGCAAGATCTGCACATGCCGCCAACGGTGGCGGGAGATTTCCAGGGCACGGCGGCATCATTTCGCAATTCGCTGTCAAACGAAGCGCTGCTGATTCTGGCGGCGCTGGTGACTGTTTATATTGTGCTGGGCGTTCTGTACGAGAGCTTCATCCACCCGATTACGATTTTGTCGACATTGCCGTCGGCGGGAGTCGGCGCGCTGCTGGCGTTGATTTTATTCCGGCAGGATCTGAGCGTCGTGGCGATCATCGGCATCATCCTGCTGATCGGCATCGTGAAAAAGAACGGCATCATGATTGTGGACTTTGCGCTGGAAGCGGAGCGCAAGCACGGCAAGAGTTCGCGCGATGCAATTTTTGAAGCGAGCTTGCTGCGATTCCGGCCAATCATGATGACGACGATGGCCGCGCTGCTGGGCGGCATTCCGCTAGCGCTCGGGACGGGCTACGGCTCGGAGCTGCGACGACCGCTGGGTATTGCGATGGTCGGCGGGTTGCTGCTGAGCCAGATTTTGACGTTGTACACGACGCCGGTCATCTACATCTTCTTCGATCGGCTGGCGCAGCGCTTCTCGCGAAAATCGAAGACGGAAGAATCCGAGACGCCGGATATTTCCGATGCGAATCCGGCACCGGGCATATGAGCTTATCGTCGACATTTATCGAGCGGCCGGTGGCGACGACGCTGCTGACGATCGCGATTGCGATCGCTGGAGCGATTGCGTTCGTCGTGCTGCCCGTGTCGCCGCTGCCTCAGGTGGATTTCCCGACGATTGCGGTGGGCGCGGGTTTGCCGGGTGCGAGTGCGGAGATCATGGCGTCGTCGATCGCGACGCCGCTGGAACGGCAATTCGGTCACATCGCGGGCGTGAGCGAAATGACGTCGGCGAGTTCGCTGGGAACGACATCGATCACGCTGCAATTTGATTTGAATCGCGACATCGATGGGGCGGCGCGCGACGTGGAAGCTGCGATCAATGCGGCGCGCACGTATTTGCCGGCGAATCTTCCGGCGAATCCGACGTATCGCAAAGTGAATCCAGCGGACGCGCCAATCATGATTTTGGCGCTCACATCGAAAGTCTATGATCCCGGAAAGTTGTATGACGTCGCGTCGACAGTGATCGAGCAGAAGTTATCGCAGGTCAGCGGCGTCGGACAGGTTTCGGTTGGCGGCGGCGCGCTGCCATCGGTGCGCGTGGATGCGATTCCGACACAACTGAACGCTTACGGAATTACGCTGCAGACGGTGCAATCGGCGCTGGGGCTGCAGAACTCCGACCGGCCGCGCGGACAGATCGCGAATGGATTTGTGACGGCGGACATCGTCACGAATGGACAGATTTCGAAAGCGGAAGACTACAAAAACCTGATCATCGGGTACAGCAAGGGCGCGGCGGTGCGGCTTTCGGACGTTGCCGATGTGACCGATTCGGTGCAAAACATTCGCGCGGCGGGTTATTTGAATGGGGTTCGCTCCATTCCGATCATTATTTTTCGGCAGCCCGGCGCGAACATCATCCAGACGGTGAACCGGATTCGCGCGGAGCTGCCTTACATCAAGGCGACGATTCCACAGGGTATCGATGATGAGATTGTGCTCGATCGCACGACAACGATTCGAGCGTCGGTGAATGATGTTGAGCGATCGCTGATTTTGTCGGTGGTCCTGGTCATTTTGGTGGTGTTTGTGTTTTTGCGGAACTGGCGAGCGACGCTGATTCCAAGCGTTGCGGTGCCGGTGTCGTTGATCGGGACGTTCGCGATCATGTACCTGTGCGGGTACAGCCTCGACAATTTGTCGCTGATGGCGCTGACGATTTCGACGGGATTCGTCGTCGATGACGCGATCGTGGTGATGGAGAATATTTCGCGCCACCTGGAAAACGGGATGAAGCCGGTTGCGGCTGCGCTGAAGGGCGCGCAAGAGATTGGCTTCACGGTGTTTTCGATCAGCGTTTCGCTGATTGCGGTGTTCATTCCGATTTTGATGATGGGTGGAATCGTCGGGCGATTGTTCCGTGAGTTTGCAGTGACGCTGTCGACGGCGATCGCGGTGTCGATGGTGATTTCGCTGACGACGACGCCGACGATGTGTGCGCACCTGCTGAAAGAGCACGACAAAGAGAAGCACGGCAAGCTGTATCAGTGGAGCGAGCGATTTTTCGCAGGGATGCTGTCATTTTACCGGCGGTCGTTGACGTGGGTGCTCGACAATCCTGGGCTGACGCTGGTCGTGCTGATTGTTTTGATCGGCCTGAACGTGCTGCTGATCGTTCGCATTCCGAAGGGATTTTTCCCGCAGCAGGATACTGGCGCGATCGTCGGAGGTATGCAGGGTCCGCAAGATGCTTCGTTTGCGGTGATGAACAATTCGGTGCAGAAGCTTGTAGCGGTGGTCAAAGCTGACCCGGCGGTTCAGAACATCATCGGATTCACCGGCGGAAATGGCGCGACGAATACCGGATTTTTATACGCCGCTCTGAAACCACTAAAGGAGCGGAAGACCAGCGCGAGCGACATCATCAATCGTTTGCGGCCGAAGATGAATGCTCTGCCGGTGGCGTCGGCGTTCCTGCAGGCGGCGCAGGATCTACGCATCGGCGGGCGCGGAAGCAACGCGCAATATCAGTACACGATTCAATCGGACACGGTGGAGGAGCTTATTCACTGGGGACCGATTTTGCTCGGAGAGATTCGAAAGCTACCGGGACTGCAGGACGTCAATACGAACCAGCAGAATGGCGGCCTTGATGAAGTGTTGACTTACGATCGCGTGACGGCGGCTCGACTTGGGATTACGCCGCAATCTCTGAACTCGACTCTGTACTCAGCGTT
Source organism: Candidatus Acidiferrum sp. (assembly GCA_036493835.1). Taxonomy (GTDB): domain Bacteria; phylum Acidobacteriota; class Terriglobia; order Acidiferrales; family UBA7541; genus Acidiferrum. The sequence goes on from DASXPD010000124.1 coordinate 141,020, forward strand.
CGGGCAGTCGGAAGTCTCTATCATCTACACGCAATTGAATCAGTACTACGTCGTGCTTGAGGTGGCTCCACAATTTTGGCAAGGCCCTTCGGGATTGCGCGACATTTATTTGAACACGCAGAAGGCGGGCAATGTGCCGTTGGCTGCGGTTGCGACGAGTCGTCCGAGCACGACAGCGCTCGCGGTAAATCACACGGGCTTATTCCCATCCGTCACAGTTTCTTTCAACCTGGCGCCGAACGTTTCGTTGAGTCAGGCAACAACTGAGATCGAGAAGATGAAAGCACGGCTTGGCTCGCCGAGCGCGGTGCGTGGTTCGTTTTCGGGCACTGCCGAGGCGTATCAGCAGTCGCTGAGCACGGAACCGATCTTGGTGCTGACCGCGCTCCTTGCGGTCTACATCGTTCTGGGAATCTTGTACGAGAGCCTGGCGCACCCGATCACGATTATTTCGACGCTGCCTTCTGCCAGCGTGGGCGCGATGCTCGCTTTGATGCTGTTTAAGGTCGATCTCAATGTGATTTCGATCATCGGAATCATCCTGTTGATCGGAATCGTAAAGAAGAACGCGATCATGATGATCGACTTCGCGTTGGTGGCCGAGAGACAAGACCACAAGTCGACGCGCGATTCGATTTTTGAGGCGTGCATGCTGCGCTTTCGCCCGATCTTGATGACGACGATGGCGGCGCTATTTGGCGCGCTCCCGTTGGCGTTCGGCACCGGCACAGGGTCGGAGTTGCGGCGGCCGCTCGGCATCACGATCGTCGGCGGGCTCATTGTCAGCCAGGTGCTCACCCTCTATACGACGCCCGTGGTTTATCTCTTTATGGACCGGCTGCGCCTGTGGCTTTCGGGCAAGGAATTCGACGAACTGCCCGGCGCGACGCCGCATCACGCTGATTGAAAGGATAGAACAGCCCGACCGTTTGCCTATGCGACTGTCTCGATCTCAAACGACTTTAGCTTTGAACGTCACACGCCTTTGCCGATGCGCGGCGACGCTGCCGCTTGCCGCAATTCTGTTTTCGGGCTGCACGGTAGGACCTAAGTATCACCGGCCAACTGCGCCGGTTCCCACCACGACCACGTATAAAGAAGATCCCGCGAACTTCCCCGAGGCGCAACAGGTTTGGAAGGCTGCGGATTCGAATGCGGCGATGCTGCGCGGCAAGTGGTGGGAAATTTTCAACGACACTGAACTGAATACGCTGGAAGAGCAGCTCGATTCGAGCAACCAGAACATCGCGCAGGCCTACCAGAACTACATCGCCGCTCGCGAAATCGTGCTGCAGGCGCGAGCGCAATTTTTCCCGACAATCGCTACAGCACCCGCGATCAGTCGACAACGTTCGTCCGCAAATCTAGGCGCTGGCGTGGCCGGGAGCGGCGGCACGGGGACTGGAAGCTCCAAAGTTTCGCCGACAAACCTTTTCGAGCTGCCAGGAAACGTTTCGTGGGAACCCGACTTGTGGGGCAAGGTGCGTAACACCGTCGCGCAAGCAAAGTTTGCGGCGCAGGCGAGCGCAGCCGACCTCGCAAATACAAAGCTGTCACAGGAATCCAGCCTCGCCCAACTGCTGTTCGAAATTCGTGGCCAGGATGCGCTGCAAAAATTGTTCGACGACACGGTCCAAGCCGATCGCAAGACCGTCGATTACGCGCAGGCGCAGTACGACACGGGCGTCGGCGACAAAATTTCGCTCGTCGAAGCACAAACGGCACTGCAAAATGCCGAATCCGCGGCAATTGCGGTGCGATTGAGCCGCGCGCAATTCGAACACGCGATCGCAGTGCTCGTCGGCAAGACGCCTTCAGAAGTTTCGATCCCGGTGAAAATACTCGATTCGGTGCCGCCGCCGGTACCAGTTGGCATGCCCTCGCACCTGCTGGAGCGACGCCCCGATGTCTCGGCCGCCGAACGCACGATGGCCGAAGCGAACGCCCAGATCGGCATCGCTTACGCAGCGTACTACCCGAACGTTACGTTGTCGGCGAGCGGCGGATTCGAGTCGTCGAGCTTTACGAGCTGGTTCGCGTGGCCGAGCCGGTTCTGGTCGATCGGCACATCGCTGTCGGAGACGATCTTCGACGCCGGGCTGCGTCGCGCGACCGTTCGCCAATTCATCGCGGTCTACAACGCCGACGTCGCCGGCTACCGACAAACGGTGCTGACTGCGTTCCAACAGGTGGAAGACTTTCTCGCCGCGGAACGCATCCTCTCCGAACAGACGGAAAAACAAAAACAAGCGGTCGGCTCAGCGCAGCAATTTTTCGATCTCGAATTCGATCGCTACCAGACGGGCATCGATCCTTACATCGACGTGCTGACCGCGCAAAATACGTTGCTTGGCGATCAGCAAGCACTCGTGAACCTGCAGACGCAGCGCATGACGTCCGAAATTCAGCTCATCATCGCGCTCGGCGGCGGATGGGAACAGTCGGATTTGCCGACGCCCGCGCAAGTCACCGTAAAGCCGGCGGCAGCCGACACGACGATCCACCAATAGCTGTCGATATGATTCCAGGCGTCGATACTTTGCCACGCTGAAACATAAACACGATACGTGGTGCACGGGGCTGCGCGCACTGCCCATGCGCACAGCCCCTCCGATCTGCACCGGGACAACCTCAATTTCAGTCTCGCACTAACTCAGAAATGAAGCACAACGCCAGTTCCGAGCCGGACATTACTCTGCACCCGCCTCGGATTGAATTCGTCGAGTTCCTTGAGATGCGTCAACAGATAGTCGGCCTGGAGTGGGCGCAGTGAGAATCGATGGTTCAAGCGAAAATCAATTCCGCCCCCGAGCGTCATGGCGAACTCCGTTTGGTTCTGCGTTAAGTACAAGCGAGATGTTGTAGCCGCCGCCCCAAAAAGCACTTGGGTGAACGGCGTGAACCGAGAGGAATTCGGAAAGGAAAACTTCGGACCTGCCAGAAACGTGTACATGTTGCCGTGAATCCAGGGAAATGGTGCGTAAAAGCTCGAGGACCGATATCCCGCGAAGTCGAAAACACCGCTTACGTTTTTGTTGAAGTTGTAGGCCAGCGAGCCGTCACCGCCGTGCATGTTAAAGCTGGGGAGAGAGCTGGGTACAGTGACGATTGCTGGAATTGGTTGGTTTACCGGATTCGCTCTCACGTAGGAATACCCGGCGAACACATCGAATTTGTTTACGTCCTGCGCTCGCGTCACGAACGCAGCCCCGAAAGAGCAAACGAACAGACACACTACGACCTTTATTCTCACAAGCCCTCCTGAAGGTTTGTCATTGCGCTGATTCTTGTCGAACGAGCGGCCGTTTGAAGACACTACGGTCGCCGTCGGGTTTGGCGCGCCTTAGGCAGGAGGCTCCGCTCCGTCATCTCCCAACTTCTGCCAGCGATAGATGCCGTTAGGTGTGAGTAAAGTTGCTCCAGGCTCATCGTCGCGCTATTACTGTCGTTCGCGCGGATCTTGTCTGGTTTTTGCCTCGGCCTGGGCCTTGCTATGATTGAAGCTCTATGGGATGGCTCGCAGATAATCGTGAACAGCTGAAGTCGGAAATCAGAAGCCAAATCACCTGGGACAAGAAGCCTTCTCTGTGGCGGACCGTCCTCCACGAATTCCGCATCGCAGTTCGCCCCACGGATGCACCCAGTATCGATTCCGCCAAAACCGTTCACGTCTCAATCGACCAAATCGAAGGCGAGGACGCTGACTCCTACGAATGCCCTCTAACAGACGTACTCAGTAATTGAAATATGTCGTCGTAAACCTATAAACATTAAAGATAATATGCTGCGTGTTAGCTGGTTGGCTCAGCCGCGCCTCTCCGAATGAGGTTCTCTGGCGAGCTAGCCGCACGAAGGTTGCATTTGAGGAAAGAACTCATGCACGTACGGCATCGCTTGGTTTTTCTGGTGTTGCTGGTCCTTCCTGCAATTTGTTTCGCCGACATCGACAAAGACTTGCAGAAGTGCCGGCAGTCGCAGGACGCGAACTCTCGTGCCGCTTGCTTCAAAAAGCTGATTCCGCATATCGATGACCTATCGAGGGGAACGCCCGGCGACACGAGTTGGGCCGAAGCGTTGAAGGAAGCCTACGAGGCAACGGGACAATCGGACAAAATCCCGGAGGCCGAGCGAAGGATTCAGATCAGCGCGGGAGCCAAAAAACTGCTCTCCCGCGTGCTTGCGGAGACGAACAGCAAAGCCCAGGCATACACGGCGGTCGCTCAATACTACGACGCGCTTGGACCCGATTGGAAAGTGGCGGCAAAACGAGCGGGAAGCCTTGCCAAGTCCGACGGACACGAAAACGGTGACCTGGCGCCATCGGTTAAGACTGAAATCGCTGATGCGGTCAATGCCGCGCAGCCGAATGTCCGAACCCTGCCCCCTTCCGCGCCTTTGATACTGAATTCCGGCTTCGATCTCCAAAATAACTGCATTAAGTCGTCGACCGTTTCCGATGACAGCAGCGCCTCGGGCAGGCACGTGGCAAGCGTGACGGTTCGAAATGTTTGTTCACAGGCTCTTACTGTTTACCTGTGCGTGAAAAGTGATCGCGCTCAATGCTGGACCTGCAAAACGATCGGTCTCAATCCTAAGCAGGAGGCCAAAGGACCGACGTCGATCGGTTTCGGCGAGTGCACAGAAGGAAGTTGCAACGGCGTCTCGGTTGTATACAACGCCGCCACTCAAGGGAGTCCACCGAAACCGAGCGTGGATGACTCGTGTCAGGGCAAAGCGCGATAACGACGCGCGGAAACTTAATGCAAAGCAACCGTCGGCTACGAGTTGCATATGACGCGCCTCAATGCAACGCTGTTAGAGCTTCACCGTTCCGCCGGTTTTCGCCGCTTCGTAGATCTTCATCATGATCGTCAAATCGCGCAGTCCTTCTTCGCCGGGCGTGAGCGGCTCTTTGTTTTCCATCACGCATTCCGACATGTGATCCATTTCCAACGCGAAATGGTCGCGGACCGGCAGCTGCACTTCCTCCAACAAATTATTTTTGTGCACGCGCATCCGCAAATTGCTGTAAATCGTGGCCGGCTCCAATTCCATCCATCCGTCGGTGCCCACAACGCGGTAGCGGTTCTGTGAATCGTATCCATAGCTCGACGAGCAATTCGCCAGGATTCCGCTTGGAAAGCGAAGCTGGAAGTTGATCGTTTCTTCCACTTCTTTGAACCGCACATCTCCCGGCGTCGTGAAACTCATCGCAGTCAATTCCGCCGGCTCTTCGCCGCTGAGGTAGCGAGCCGCATTTAACGCGTAAATCCCGATGTCCATCAACGAGCCACCGCCCGCCAATTCGCGATTGAGCCGCCACTGCTTCGGATCGCCGATGTTGAAGCCGTGCTCCGAAACGATGACTTTCGTTTTTCCCAGTTCGCCCGACCGCGCCATGCGAATCGCTTCCTTGTTATAGGGCTCGTAGCGGCAGCGATACGCCACCATCAACTTGCGGTTCGCTTTTTTGCCGGCGTCGATCATCTGCTGGCATTCGCCCGGCGTTCGCGCCATCGGCTTTTCGCTCAGCACGTGCTTCCCTGCCTGCAACCCTCGCACGGTGTATTCCGCGTGCAGACCGTTCGGCAGCACGATGTAAATCACATCGACTTCCGGATTGTCGCGAATCGAATCGTAATTCTGATAGTTGTAGATATTCTTCGCGTTCACTCCGTAACGAAGCGCCAGCTTGTTCGCCTTGTCCGGATGCCCGCTCACCAGCGCCACCACGCGAGACTTCTCGCATTTCGCAAACGCCGGCAAAATCTCATTGATCGCCAGATACCCCAGTCCAACGACAGCAAAACCCATCTTCTTGCCAGGTGCGTCGGGAACGACGAGTTGAGGCACCGCCGAAGCCCCGCCTGTTATGGCAGGCGCCGCGTTCTCCGCCGCTATCGCTCTATCGCTGGCTAACGCATCGGCAAGGTTCCCCGCAGCAATCCCACCCCCGACTCCCGCCAGAAACTTCCGCCTCGACCATCTTCCACTTCCCGGCTTCGTTTTCCCATCCATCGATTCGCTCCTCAAAATCTCCGAACGCCATGACAAAACGTCTGGCGCAATCAGTGCCACGCGCCTATTTCATCAGATTCGCGGCAGGAAGCATCTTCGCCTCAGTGGCTTCTGTGACAAAGCGAAAACGATAGCGGCAAATGGAATGTCTCCGTGAATGTTGGCGGAAGCGTGTGAGAGTCGAACTCACCATTCGGCCCGCGAAGGACCGAATCGACGGCTTTGAAGGCCGTGAAGATCACCGGACCCTTTTCGCCTCCGGCCCCATTTTAGTCTAAATTCGGTTTGTGACCGCGCGCTTCTCGGTGCATCCAATCCTCGAACCACCGAGATCAATTAACCCATGCAAATTGGCATCGACAGCTTTGCCGCAGCCATCTCCGACCCAGCCACGGGCGAAACGCTCACACCGTCCGAACGCCTCCGCCGCCTCATCGAAGAAATCGAACTCGCCGACAAAGTCGGCCTCGACGTCTTCGGCATCGGCGAGCATCATCGCCCCGAATTCCTCGACTCCGCGCCGCCGATCATCTTGGCCGCAGCCGCAGCGCGCACGAAAAACATCCGCCTCACAAGCGCCGTCACTGTCCTCAGCGCCGCCGATCCCGTCCGCGTTTTCCAGGAATTCGCCACGCTCGACCTCATTTCCAACGGCCGCGCCGAAATCGTCGCCGGCCGCGGCTCGTTCGTCGAGTCTTACCCGCTCTTCGGACTGCAACTCGAAGACTACGATTCTCTTTTCCAGGAAAAGCTCGAGCTGCTGCTGAAAATCCGCGAAAACACGCACGTTCACTGGTCTGGCAAGCATCGCCCCGCGCTGACCGGCCAGGGCATCTATCCACGTCCGCTGCAAAATCCTCTGCCGATCTGGGTTGGCGTCGGCGGGACACCTGAATCTTTCGTGCGCGCCGGAATGCTCGGACTCCCTCTAATGGTCGCGATCATCGGCGGCGAACCGCATCGCTTCCGCCCGCTGATCGACCTCTATCGCAAAGCTGGAGCCCGCGCCGGCCACGCCCCCGAAAAACTCAAAGTCGGCCTCCACTCCATCGGTTTTCTCGCCGACACAACCGACCAAGCCGCCGACGATTTCTTTCCCGGCTACGCCCACACCTTCAACGAAATCGGCAAGGAGCGCGGCTGGTCGCGTACCACGCGCGCCCAATTCGACGCAACGCGCGGACCGACAGGCGCGCTCCTCATCGGCGATGCAAAAACCGTCGCCGAAAAAGTGCTCTACGTCAACGAAGCTCTCGGCGGCATTTCGCGCCTCACATTTCAGATGGGAGTCTCCACGCTGCCTCATCCAAAAATGATGCGCGCCATCGAGATCCTCGGCACCCAACTCGCTCCGATGGTTCGCAAAGCCCTCGCCGTGCCCGCAGCCGCCGTGAAAACGCCTTCGCCGCCTCGGTAACCCTCTTCTTGCTGCGAAACGCGGTCGATTCATTTAAAGTATTCATCCATGACCAAGCTAACGCGTCGCCGTTTCGCCCAGACCGCTGCCGCAACTGCCGCCACCGCCTTCGCAACCGCTTCCCTCCCCAAATTCGCGCTCGCGCAAGTCGGCAAGCCCGCCGAGCTAAAAATGCCCGCAGGCTTCCTCTGGGGCTGCGCCACCGCCTCCTATCAAGTCGAAGGCGCCGTCGCCGAAGACGGCCGCAAGCCATCCATCTGGGACACGTTCTCTCACACGCCCGGCAAGACGCACGACGGCGACACCGGCGACGTCGCCGACGATTTCTATCATCTCTACAAAGAAGACATTCAGACGCTGAAGGGCCTCGGCTGCAAGGGTTTTCGCATGTCGATCGCGTGGTCGCGCGTCTTCCCCGAAGGCACCGGTACGCCGAATCCGAAGGGCCTGGATTTTTACAATCGCGTCGTCGACGAACTTCTCGCCAACGGCATCGAGCCGTACGTAACGATGTTCCACTGGGATCTGCCGCAAGCGATCAACAACGGCTGGCAGTCGCGCGACACATCCAAAGCGTTCGCCGACTACTCGGGCTATGTCGCGAAGCATCTCTCCGACCGCGTGCATCATTTTTTCACAACGAACGAACTCGTCTGCTTCACCGACCTCAGCTACAAGATTGGCCAGTTCGCGCCCGGGCTGAAACTCGGCGACGCCGAGGTAAATCAAGTCCGCCATCACGGAATTCTCGCGCATGGACTCGGCGTCCAGGCGATTCGCGCCAATGCGAAGAGCGGCACGAAGGTCGGCATCGCGGAAAACGCGAACGTCTACGTTCCGATCATCGAAACCACGGAGCACATCGAGGCCACGCGCAAAGCCACGCGCATCGGAAACGCGCCATTCCTCACGCCGATCATGGAAGGAAAATATCCCGAGGAATATCTACAACGCGAAGGCGCCAACGCTCCGAAGGTCGAACCGGGCGACATGAAAGTGATCGGCAGCCCGCTCGATTTTGTCGGCATCAACGTTTACACCGCCGATTATGTGCGCGCCGATAGCTCGAGCCCAGTGGGCTTCGCCATCGAGAAACGGCCGACGTCGTATCCCCACATGGCATCTCCATGGATCAACGTCACTCCCGAATCGCTTTACTGGGCGATTCGCAATCCGAGCGATATCTGGAGGGACAAAGCGAAGGAGTTCTACGTCACCGAGAACGGTTGCTCATCCGACGATGTGATCAACGCCGCGGGACACATCGAAGACACCGATCGCGTGATGTACTTGCGCAACCACGTCGGGCAGATGCATCGCGCCGCGACCGAAGGCTATCCCATCAAGGGCTATTTCTTGTGGAGTCTGCTCGACAACTACGAGTGGGCCGACGGCTACAGCAAGCGCTTCGGAATTTGCTACGTCGACTTCAAGACGCAAAAACGCACGCTAAAACAAAGTGCCGAGTGGTATCGCGAAGTCATCAAGCGCAACGCGGTACTTTAAACCGCCGCGCCCTGCGTGCGAATCAGCGCTGCAACCAAATCATAAAGGGCCGCGCTCGTGCAGACTTCGTAGTAAGGGTGCGTCGACGCAACTCCCATTGATCCGTCGGCGCCCAACTCGCGCGCCAACCCCTTGCGCAGCACCAGCAGCTCGACCGAATCGCCCATCGGCACTTCGCCGTAATGCAGCGTCACGTTCTCTTTGCCCCAAGGCATATCGAGCTTCGTTTCAATCGAGTCCAGCGAAATCTCTTCCGATAATTTCTGGAATCCCTCTTCGTTGAGTTCAATCCCATTCATATTGAACCGCACGAGAAATTCATCGAGTTCTTCCGCCGAAGCACCCTGCATCGTCGTCAAAAACTGAAAAACCGAAAAGTGGGTTTTCTGCTCGGTCAGCAACCGCTTCGCAATCTTCGCGCATCCCGAAAGCCGATCGCTCAAATTGAGCGCCTTCGAAATCATGATCCGCGAATCACCATCCACCCAATACGACGGCGCCGAACCTTGAAACGCGACGCCCAGCCCAAGCTCCAACTCCGGCAAATCCGCCGTCGCCGCCCGGTCGTTATAGGAATTGCACACCGCCAAAATCTGCCGCGACAAAATACACGCCTTGGCGACAGCCCGCGCGTACGCCTGATTCGATTCCGTCTCGAAAATCGCCAAAATAATCGCGTCGCCTTCGATAAAAACTTTCTTCGCCGAATAGCGATCCAGCAATTTCTTCACCGGCTCGTGCAAATTCAAGCTGAAATGCGACGCCGGACTCAGTCCGCGCGACAACAAATCCTGCGTCATCCTCGTCGAGCCGCGCACGTCCGCCTTGATAATCACGTGCGACACCACGTGATCCTGCTGCGGCTTCGCCTCTTCCGGCAGCACGCACTCGTATAATTTGTTGTTGATGCGCGACAGCTCGCGCGCCTGCTCGGTCGAAATCAAGCTGACGCGCTCCATGCACGTCGTCAGGTGCTCCGCATTCCGCAGGTCGCGCCGCAGCCGCAAGAAATCCGCCGTGAAGCGCACCACAAAGCTCAACTTCTCGTCCCGCGAATACCGCCGCACCTTCTTCGACAATTCCTCGATCGGCTTGAGCGAAAGCTGCCGCGCCGGCACCTGCTTCAACACGCTCTCGACGCGCTTCATCTCTTCCTTCGAAACGAGCGCCTTCCTCAATTGCTGCAAGTGCACCGGCGGACAATATTCCGCCATGATCGGCCGGATCTCATAGCTCGACATCACGTGATAAATAATTTCCTGCTGCTCCAGCCGATCCAGCAGCGCCGCCAGCAATTTCCCCTGCTGCGAATCGGCATTCGCCGCAACCGACGTCTGATCGAACAACCTCTTCGCATTTTCCGGATCGTTCAGGAAATCGCCCAACTTGCCTTTGTAATCCTTCGTAAAAAATTCCAATTTCTGGCGCGCCGCTTCGATCTGCGGACCCACCTCTTCCAGTTTCGTCTCCTGATGCTTCAGCCGCGCCTCAACATCGTTCAATGACGCCTTGGTGTCGGCCGGATCAGCCGAACTCAAAAACTTATTCAGAAAGCTCTCGCCGCGATCAAGACGCTTCCGCAAACTCTCGCGCTGCTCGTCCAAATTCGAAATCTCGGTCCGCATCGCCTGCGCCAGGTCGAGCATATTCTGATGCGCCTGCTTCGCCTCGACATACGCCGGTTCCTGCGCCATTCCCAACCCACCGTCGCGCAGAAAATCCTGAAACAACTCGTCCATCGCTTCAAAGCGGTCCGCATCGCGTGCGTAATTCCCCAGCAAAACATAGTGCTCGAGAAAGTAAACGTCGTCCTTGCCGCCATCCAGAAAGATCAGCCGATTTTTCAGCAGGTCATACAGCGGCGCGAAATCATCGCCAAACAGCGCGCGCCGCGCCTTCGAAATCACGTTCTCTTCAGTGTCGATAAGCAGCTGCGCGATCTGCTGCCCCACCACGCGCACCACGCCCCGCCGCGCCGTTTGCAATTCCGACAGCCGCGACTTGATCACGTGCGCCTGCTGGCTCCGTTCAAAATGTTCGCCGCGCTGCCGAATCCATTCCTTGCCTTCCAGAATCAGATTCGAGAACTGGTTCGCGATTTCCACCGTCAAAAATTTCAGCAACGCCAGCCGAAACAACAGATCGATCTCGATATTTTTATGAAATTTCGCATTCGTCAGCGAGCTTTGCAGCAGCTCCGTCAGAATCTTTCGAAATGTCGCATTGTCCGGCGCCTTCACATGTCGCAATTCAATTCCCGGAAAATACGTCGCCTTCGTTCCCTGTCGAATCAGGTCGAACAGGTAATCCCGCGCGCTCTGCACGAATTTCGGGCTCAGAAAAACGTCGTGGTGAATGTTATCGACGCCAATCGCCAGCGATCCCATCGGGATCGTTTCGTTGTAGCTTTTCAGCTCAACGCGGGCTTCTTCGGTCGGATTGAGCGTAAGGAGTTCGGGGGCCATGTCGTCGCGCGTACGCGGCTTTCCCAACGTACCAGCGGCCCCCGAGACGGGCAAGAGCCGGCAGTACTAACGTAGCGAGAGAGTTAGTGCGAGTTGAGTCGTGATATCGCGTTACGACGCGCTCGCCGTCGGTCGTTATCGGACACAGCGTAAGCCACTGATTGCGCGGGCCTTATTCGACGACTAGCCGACAGTCATTCGGCCGGGTGCCCCACCCTCGCCGTTCGAGGGTGGGTCTTGCTTTCTCATCGATCCATCGCAACCACAAACACCTACTCAACCGTGATCCGTCTCGCATCCCCGCCCATATGCTCCAGCTTGAGCCGCACCTGCGGCCACGGCGCCTGCAGCGGAAATTTCTCCGACCATTCCAGAATCATCACCGCGGGCTTCGCAAACGCATCCTCAAGCCCCAGCGTCTCGAAATCATGAAAACTCTCAATGCGATACAAGTCGCCGTGATAAACCACGCTCTTCGACAAAGATGAAGACGAAGTCGAAGATAGCCCCGCCTTCGAACCCTCCGGAGTGACTGAAGTTGAATCTGCACCTACGTCCCCGTAGACATGCACCAGGGTAAACGTCGGACTCGTCACATCCTCTTCATCGGCCGCGCCCAGCCCCGCCACAATTCCCTTCGTCAACGTCGTCTTTCCGCTGCCGAGATCCCCCGTGAGCAGCACCAGCAGCGGCGCGCTCAGCCCTCGCGCGAATTCCCTGCCCCACGCAATCGTCTCTTCCGCCGACCGCGTCACCACGCTCTTCG
>DASXPD010000125.1:0-30118 GCA_036493835.1 Candidatus Acidiferrum sp.
CGGGTTTCCCCATTCGGAGATCCTCGGATCAAAGCCTGCTTGCGGCTCCCCGAGGCTTATCGCAGCTTGCCACGTCCTTCATCGCCTTCTGGCGCCAAGGCATCCACCGTACGCTCTTAGTAGCTTAATCATAAAACTCACCCAATCCGTCTTTTCCGCACTGCCTCACTCCGCTCGGAAACCTTGCGATTTCAGCGCTTTGCGACTCAGCTCTTCTAAAACGTCCTGACTGTCTGCGATCCCATATACCTTGTGTTTCGGATTGTCTGAGACTGGGTAAGTCTCAGCTGCACCGGACATTGGCTTTCGATTCCGCATTTCATCAGGCAATTGTTTGAGCTGCCTTTGTTTGTTACTTTCCACAGTTTTGCTCGACTCGAGCAAACTTGTAATTATCCACACCATGACGCTCCGCCCGACCTTGATCGGGTCAGAATTATCGGCGTGGATTGCCAGCCTTTCTGTTGTCAAAGAGCGTTTGCCCTGATCCCGTCAGAGCGCCCCAGCATTCCGCTGAAGGCCTTGCTTGACTGCTTCTTTGCAAAAGCCGCCAAACAATAAAAAACCCGGCGTCGAGCGCCGGGCTAAGCCACTATTCCAGTGGCTCTGCGCGAAGCTCGACTCATTTCTATCCAGTGCTCGTAAAGAACCTCACTATAGGGTGTACTTCAGGCCTTCGCTTAATATTGCGCTGGGAAGACGCTTCTTCTACCCGACTGTGATGCCCCTGCTTGGCTCAACAACCCCCGAGCCATTTGCGAGTATACAAGAATTTCGCTTTTCGTCAAGCCCCGCAAAAAACTTTTTTCAGGCCAGCTTGTGAGTTGCTGTGTAAAAGCCAAAAACTCCAATGTTTTACAGGAGTTTCGATCAGCTAAAAACGATACACCCACATACTAGCACAAAGCTCAGACACGGCGAACACCGGCTTCCGCATTCGATTATCTGGTCTTGATGATCTAGAGAAAACCGAGACAAATTCTTACTTGCTCCTCAATCCTTGCAAAGGTTTCGGCCGACAGAATGCCGATGGGAGGATATCGACAAAGTGTCTTTTCCAGCGTCGTCACCTGATCGCACTTCGCCCAGCAATCAAAATTCAAATTGCCATTACCTTTCCTGATCGGAACACGCATACTGAATTTTCGACGCTCCGTCGTGGTCAATCCGACAACGCAGATATCCAAAGCGAACTTATTGATCGCATCAACCGAAATCACGACAGCCGGGCGCGGTTTGTCCAACTGAACCAGGCATACTTCGCCCCTTCTGGGATACCAATCTGCCGGTCGTGTCGCCATCAGTCTCGACCAAAAGACCGAAGCGCTGCCTTTTGGAAAGCGTCGGTCTCAGTTCGATCAATTTTTCCATCTGCAAAGAATTCCGCCGCTTCCTCCGCAAGGCGCTCGTATCGCTCTTGTGCGATCGCGCGCTTGAGCAATTCATTCACGCGCTCGCTGGCCGATCGCTCGCCCTTGGTGGTGTCGACATATTCGTTGATCTCCGGCTCGATCGTAAAACTCTTGGCGAGTCTCATATTTATTCTCCGATGTTTAATATGATATTATATGCGCGTTACGCCCGTCAATAGGGATGTGTTCTCAAACTCTCCGCGCCTTTGCACCTTCCGAGCTAGACTCTTGGTCCATGAAATCGATTGTCACAGCCATCCTTTCCGTCGCGTTCACCCTCAGCGTAGTGACACTCTGTGCCGCATCGCCGCAGCAGCAAGATCATGCCTCTAAGGATTGGGCGATCAATGGCGGAGAGACGAACAACACGCACTATTCGCCGCTGAACCAGATCAATCGGGAGAACGTGTCGAAGCTTCAGGTGGCATGGTCTTACGACACTCAAGAGACGGGCGGGCTGCAGACGAGCCCGATCATTGTGGATGGCGTTTTGTATGGGCTTTCGCCATCGCAGAAGGTTTTTGCGGTGGATGCGGCGACGGGCAAGGTCGTCTGGAATTTTGATTCGGGGATTAAAGGCACGCAGCCGGTTCGCGGGCTGGCTTATTGGGCGAGTGCGGACGGCTCGGATAAAAGAATCATCGTCGGCGTGATGAATTTTGTGTATGCGCTGAACGCGACCACCGGAAAACCGATCGCAAGCTTTGGAACAGACGGGCGCATCGACCTGCGCGACAACTTGAGCCGGAAAGATTCCGATCCGTTTGTTTCGTTGACGAGTCCAGTGGTGATTTACAAAGACATGTTCATCGCCGGCGGACGAAATTCCGAAACGCTTCCTGCGGCGCCGGGCGACGTTCGTGCATTCGACGTTCGCACCGGCAAAATGCGCTGGGCGTTTCACACGATTCCGCAGCCCGGAGAAGTTGGCTACAACACGTGGCCGCCCGAAGCATACAAAACAATCGGCGCCGCGAATAACTGGGCCGGCATGACCGTCGATGTGCAGCGCGGCATCGTGTTTGTGCCAACGGGCTCGGCAGCATTTGATTTTTACGGCGGGAATCGCCTCGGCGACGACCTCTTCGCGAATTGCCTGCTCGCGCTCGATGCGAATACCGGCAAGCGCATCTGGCATTTTCAGGCGGTGCATCACGACATCTGGGATCGCGATTTCCCGTCGCACCCGGTGCTAGTAAACATTCAACGCGACGGTCAGAAGATCGAAGCGGTCGCGCAGACGAGCAAGCAGGGATTCGTCTATCTTTTCGATCGCGCCACCGGCGCTCCGCTGTTTCCGCTCGAAACGAAAAAATATCCCACGAGCACAATCCCCGGTGAAGTCGCCGCCGTCGAGCAATCGCTGCCCACGAAACCTGCGCCTTACGCGCGCCAATTGCTCACCGAAAATATGCTGAGCGATCGCACGCCCGAAATTCACAAATGGGCGCTCGATCAACTTCACGAAGCGCGCAGCGAAGGACAATTCGTGCCGTTCGGCCTCGGCAAGGAAACCGTGATTTTTCCCGGCTTTGATGGCGGCGCGGAATGGGGCGGCCCCGCGCTCGATCCCGATTCCAACATTCTCTACGTCAATGCCAACGAGATGGCGTGGATGGCCTCGCTTGGAGAAAACAAACCCGGCAACACTGCGAAATCGATCTACCTGACGCAATGCGCGATCTGCCACGGCGACAATCGCGCCGGCTCACCACCTGCGTTTCCTTCGCTAGTGAGTGTCGGCGATCGGCTGACGCCCACGCAAATCGCGAGCACGATTCGAACCGGCAAAGGCCGTATGAACGGATTTCCCGGCCTTTCCAAAGATCAAGTGCAGGAGCTCGTCGATTTCCTGACAGGCGCTCCGCAGAAAGAAGTCGCCAACGCCGAGCCATCGCCCACGGACATGAAATATCGCTTCACCGGGTATCGGCGTTTTCTCGATCCCGATGGATATCCCGCGATCGCACCGCCTTGGGGCACACTGAATGCGATCAATCTGAATACCGGCGATTACGTCTGGAAAATCAATCTTGGAGAGTTCCCAGCGCTGGCAGCGCAAGGCGTGACAAACACAGGTACCGAAAATTATGGCGGACCAATTGTCACCGCGGGCGGAATCGTTTTTATCGGCGCGACAAACTTCGACCAGAAATTCCGCGCATTCGATAAGGCAACCGGAAAATTGCTTTGGGAAACGAAGCTTCCTTTTTCAGGCAATGCAACTCCGGCAACATACATGGTTAACGGAAAGCAGTACGTCGTGATCGCAGCCGGCGGCGGAAAAGATCCGAAGCATCCGAGCGGCGGCGTTTACGTCGCGTTCGCGCTATCTGAAACTGACGCGAAAGCTGCTGCAGCGTCGGCAGCCCAACATTAACGCTCAACAGCAACGCTCAGCAGCAGGGCTCAGCAGTGACGAACAGCAATAAGGCTCAGCAATGACGCTCGACGACAACGCTCAGCAAGAATGCTGAACAGCAGCGCTCAGAAGTAACGCTCAGCACTCTCATCAATAATGTTCAGCAGTAACGCTCAGCGGGTTATGTTCAGCGGTGACGATCAGCAGTGACGATAAGCGATGGCGCAGATGCGCATTCGCGCATTCACACACTGGCGCATTTGCGCGCGATTCACTTCCGTTTCAGGATTTCCAATTCTTCGAGCGTTCGCGGCCAGTCTTCGCCCAGCAGCCGTGAGAGGCTGCGGTCGGCGAGAAGTTTTCCGCCGGTCTGGCACTTCGCGCAGTAGTTCGTTTCTTTGTCGGCGTAGCGGATGCGCTGGATTTTTTCGCCGCAACGTGGACACGGTTTGCCAAATTTTCCGTGCGCTGCCATCTCCGGACGGAACGCCGTGACCTTTTCTGGAAAGTCTTTTATCGCTTCGCTGCCCAAGCGATCCATCCACATCTTCATCGTTTCGCGCGTCGCTGTATACAGACGATTCCATTGCTCGTCGTTCATTTTTTGCGTTTGTACAATCGGCGACAGCCGCGCCGCGTGCAAAATTTCATCTGCGTACGCGTTTCCGATTCCGCTCAAAAATCGTGGATCCGTGAGCGCGCGCTTGATCGTGTGATTTTGCGCGGTCAGCGCTGCGCGAAACTCCGCCGGGCTGCTTGCGAAAACATCGATGCCGCCTGCGTCGAAGGCGGGAAGATTTTCCGTTCCGCTGACCACGTGAAGCGACGCGCGATGTTTCGCGCCAGCTTCGGTGAGCACCAACGACCCATCCGCAAAATCAAACGCGGCCAGCATATTTTTCCCGGCGAGCTTCGCTTCCGGCGCGCGCCAATGCAACCGCCCTGCGATCATCAAATGCAGAACCAGCCACAAGTCTCCGTCGAGTCCAATCGCAATCCGTTTCCCAATGCGGCGCAACTCGCGGACCGTGCGACCTTCGGCGTCGCTGAGCGGCGGGATTGCGGTGCGCAGCAGGAACGGAGTGCCGAGGCGCACGCGATCGAGGCGCTTGCCGACAATGCGCGGCTCCAGTGCGACGATGTACGCAGTGATGTCTGGCAATTCCGGCATATCCGTTCGAGTTCCTCTTCAATTCCTCACGGTCGCATTAAACCAGCGCTTTCGCGACGTTAGAACCCCGTTCGTTGACGCTTGGGAGGTTTTGAAGGACCCTACCCCCCCCTACCCCCGTGGTTTTGCGTAAGAATGTGATTCTACGTGGGTTGCGGCGTCGGGCTGCACAAGAATGTGATTCTAAAGCGCTTATTGGCGGCGGGAGTGTACGGGGCACCCCGGACAATTCGCGATGGGCACTGGTCGATCAACAGTTAAGCGCTTATTTTTCCCCGGCTTACAGGCGTCTTTGTGCGCATTCCGGACCAAAGCCACTCCACGGAACTACGCCTTGCGAAGAGTGGCTTCGATCACGCCGCGCGGCTCGTCGGTTGGGAGGAAGACGAAGGACGGATTGTCCATGCCGAGCGGATCGAGATCGATGAGATCGAAATGTTTATTGGGCAGCGCGAGGTGAATCTCTCGCACGTTGTCGAAATTGTTGAGGACCGTTTCGCCCATCGCGAAGAGCATGTGTTGCAACGACTGACTCTCATGCTCGGCGAATGTCTCGAGCAGCAGCTGGCGAACGCCGTGCCACACTGGACCGAAGTTGATCTCTTCGTTGTCGCCTGAATACAGCCAGTCGGCTTCAATGACCGTTGAGAGAATCTGATTTTTTTCGTCCTTCAGGGTCGTGAAAGGATCGCGCATGAATTTTTCAAACTGCGCGTTCGACGTTTTCAGCACAACCAGATTGCGGATACCAGAGCGGATGGTTGTGCTTTCGCGCGTTCCGGTTAGCACAGCAGTTCTGCGTTCATCGCCGCTGCGCGTGAACGCGCTGGCATGTGGCTTTCCACCGAGCGGCAATCGCGCCCACGGCGTTTCCTCGATGGAAATGTGCACGCGCGAAACCTGCGCGTTGTAGGTGACGAACTGATCCATCAGGTGGAGGCCGAATTCCTCGACGGGCTCGACCGAATGCTGGCGCGCGAGCGCGTACACGGCGTTTTTCATCGTGTCGGCCGGCAAAATTTTGGAGTTATCGCCTTTGGTGTGCGCGGTCTCGAAGTCACCCTCGAAACGAATCGACACGGTCAGCTCACGGATGTCGTGGCGGCCTTCTTGCCGGGCGACGCGCAGCAAGCGCACGCGCGATTCGCCGTAACTGTTTTCGCCGAGATGAATCGCCATGCGTCAGCTCCCGCTTCCGCTCCGCGATGGGTGGAATAACCGAACGAACTCAGCCACGGAGAAATCCAATGTTAGCGCAGGCGCGGAGGTTTAGGGAGCGAGCGAGGAGCGAACAGGAGCGCGAATGCAGAAACGCGCGGCAGTGGCTCAGATGCGTTCGGGCGTGAGTTCAGCGGTGAGGCGAAGAACGCGCGCGTAGTAATCGTGATGCTTGAGGTTCGCGCCGGCTTCCTGATCGACGATGAAGGTTACGTCGGGATGATGCTGCAACGCCGACGCGGTCACGCTCGCGGTGACTGGACCTTCAATGGCCTGCGCGATCGAGGTCGCCTTCGACGAGCCGCTGGCGAGCAGCAAAATGCGGCGCGCTTCGAGAATCGTTCCGATGCCCATGGTGATCGCGCACTCTGGAACTTTTTCGCCGGGACCGAACGATTTGCGATTGTCGTCGATAGTTTCTTTCGTCAGGACTTTCAGGCGCGTGCGCGAGCCGAGGCTCGAAGTCGGTTCGTTGAATCCGATGTGCCCGTTGCGGCCGATTCCCAAGATTTGCAGATCGATTCCGCCTGCATCGCGAATCGATTGTTCATACGCGGAGCAATAACGATCGTAATTTTCCGAAATCGTGCCGTCAGGAATGTGGATGTTTTCCGGTTTGACGTTCACGTGACGGAACAGATTTTGATGCATGAAATAGTGAAAGCTCTCGCCGTGCGTCGCCGGAAGACCGAGATATTCGTCGAGATTGAAGCTGACGATGCCGGAAAAATCGAGCGACTCTTCGCGATGCTGGCGAACGAGCTCTTTGTAAAGCGTGAGCATCGTGCTGCCAGTCGCGAGGCCGAGACGAATCCGCGGATTGCGGCGAATGGCGTTGGCAACGATGCGCGCGCCTTCATGGCCGAGTTGTTCTTTGTCGGGTTTGAGAATGAGGAGCATGTTCGCGATTATGCGGGTAATAGATTAAACCGATTTAAACGTATAATTCCAGCCGTGTTGCAGAGTTTTGGATCCGAGCGGCCGACGCGCAATGCAAGATCGTCGCTCGTTCGAGCCGCCACGAATCTTTCGCTCGCCCAGAAAGATTTCTGGGCACGCAACACACTATTGGGTCTACACTTCCGGGTCAACGTTGATTTGGATTTCGGGTTTGGGGTGATTCCTAAAAAATGGCACTGAATGCGACCGACTGGATTGTCATTGCCGCTTATCTCGCACTGAATTTGGCGATCAGTCTTTATTACCGGCGGCGCTCCTCGGGCAGCACCGAGGAGTTTTTCGTTTCTGGGCGCAACGTTTCGTGGTGGCTGGCCGGAACGTCGATGGTGGCCACGACGTTTGCCGCCGACACGCCGCTGTTCGTCACGGGCGTCGTAGCGAAACAGGGAATCTCGGGTAACTGGATCTGGTGGTCGCAGTGCCTTTCGGGAATGATGACGGTTTTCTTTTTCGCGCGATATTGGCGACGCGCGGGAATTCTGACGGACGTCGAATTTGTTGAATTGCGCTATGAAGGCAAAGCTGCCGCGTTTCTGCGCGGATTCCGCGCGATTTATCTCGGCGGGCTGATGAACTGCCTGATTCTCGGCTGGGTCATCAAGGCGATGATCAGCATCACCACGGTGCTGCTGGGCGATGCGATCGCGCAGGGTCGCGTGCTGTCGATCGGCATCGGCGGGCACACACTTTTCAACTACACGCTTGGCACGCCTGCGCACACCGGGCTGCTGATTTGCGTTTTGCTGCTCGTTCCGTTTACGGGGCTTTACACGTTTATCGGCGGCCTGTGGGGCGTGCTGGTCACCGACCTGTTCCAGTTCGTTTTAAAGATGGCGATGATCATCGTGCTGGCGTGGGTCGCCGTCTCGAAAATCGGCGGAATGACGCTGCTGAAGTTGCAGCTCTCGCACGTGAATGATGCCGTGCGCCAAACCGGACAGGCGACGAGCGACGTCACCGCTTTCTTCCCGAGCTTTCATCAGGGGTGGACAAGCGACGCGATCTGGACGCTGCCGGTGATCACGTTTGTGCTCTATCTCGGCGTGCAGTGGTGGGCGAGCTGGTATCCCGGCGCCGAGCCTGGTGGCGGCGGCTACGTCGCGCAGCGCATGTTCAGCGCGAAGGATGAGAAGAATTCGCTGGGCGCGACGCTGTGGTTCAATATCGCGAACTACGCGATGCGCTCGTGGCCGTGGATCGTCACGGGCCTCGTTGCCGTCGCGGTTTACTCAACGCATGGCGGTTTGCATCCGAGCGCGGAATTTGCGGCTGAGCCCGAAAAAGGATACGTGATGGTGCTGCGCGATTTTCTGCCGCCGGCGTTGCGCGGGCTGATGATCGCGGCATTCCTCGCGGCGTTTATGTCTACAGTTGGTACGCAGCTCAACTGGGGCACTTCGTACTTCATCAACGATTTCTATCGCCGCTTTGTCGTTCGCAAAGGAACGGAAAAGCACTACGTAACCGTGAGCAAACTGTTCATCGTGCTGCTGGTGATTTTGAGCGGTTACACCGCGGCGCACATCACATCGATTCAGTCGGCGTGGCAACTCCTGCTCGGCATGGGCGCGGGCACGGGCGGCGTGTTGATGCTGCGGTGGTATTGGTGGCGCGTTAATGCGTGGAGCGAGATTTCGGCGATGATCGCGGCATTTGTTACATCGATTTCGCTGGCGCAAATGTCGTTCACGGGGAACACGACCGTGGTGTTCGCGAAGACGGCGCTGATCACGACCGCGGTTACTACAGTCGTGTGGCTCGTCGTCACGATGCTGACGCCGCCGGAAACCGACGAGCGACTGCTGAAATTCTATCGGCGCGTACATCCGACGGTTCTCGGATGGAAGCGCATCGCCGCGCTCGCTCCGGAGATCAAACCGGTGCGCGATCTCGGCGCGAATACGTTCGACTGGATCATGGGCTGCACGCTGGTTTATTGCTGCATGTTCGGAATCGGCGAGCTTGTGCTTCAGGAGTGGGTGACGGGAATTGTGCTGCTGATTATCTCAGCGATCGCGGGCTATTTCATCTATTGGAGTTTGTCGCGGCGCGGCTGGGAGACTCTCTCGGGAGCTTCGGACAGCGCGGACTGACGACGGCAAAATCAAAAATAAAAAGGGCGGAGATTTCTCTCCGCCCTTCTCTATTTAGGCTTGTTTGAATGCGCTCAGGGCTTTAGGTGCGGCGAAGCCTTTTCGAGCCGCGAAAGCAGCTTGCGCGCCGAATCCGGAGCATGGAGCCGCGATTCGGTGATGACGTCTTCCGCCGAAACGGTCTTGCCGTAAACGCGCTTGTTGGCATCGTTGTCCGGGCGAACCGTCGAGCCTTCGAGCGAGACGCCGGCGAACACGCCGCGTGCACGTGAGTAGCTCAGCATTTCGGCGCGCATCGTGACATCGGTCTCAGCCGAAGCGTTGCGTCCTTTTGGACCCGCTGCGATCGAAGCATCGCCACCCAGCTTTACTTTGCTGTGGAGAACGCTGTCGGCGCCGCGGTTATTCATCACGAGAATGACGAAGTCGGTCGCCTGGCCGCCGATCTGGAAGCCAACACTGCCGCCTTCGAGAGCCATCATCGTAGGAGCGCCCCACGGGCCGGTGTAATCCTTGTGCGTGCGGCAGGTCATCACGCCGCGGCCGTAGCTGCCGCCGACGATGAACGCAGCCTTCACGACCGACGGGAAGATGATCACGCAGCGCGCCTTATCGAGCAGGTCTTGCGGGATGTCGTCGGGGATGTCGACGATCTCGCCGAAAACCGTGCCGGCGTTTTCGATGCGATCGTTGTCCTTTGTGTCGTCATCCTTGGCTTTCGCCCTGGATACCGGTGTAAGCGCGAGCCCCGCAACAACGAATGCGCCCGCCAGAAACATTGTGAAAAGCCTTTTATTCAACTCCTTCATGAATGCGTCTCCTTTTTCTTTGATGCCCTTTTATTTAATGCACTTTGAAGTTCGATGGTTATGTTACCGGAACAGCAAAATTTGATGAACGATATTCCTTCGAACGGTCAGCCCTTACGGTCGGACACCAGTATCACGACGCCGCCAATCAGCGCAAGCGCTCCCAGGATCGGGGGCAGCGGAACACTGTGATGCTCTTCCTTGGTCGCCTGGATGGGTCCGACATCCAAAACCTTTTTGTGGGTGGTGTAGGTGAAGCCCTGATACATCAAGGCCAACACTCCGAGAACGACTAAAATCAGTCCGAGCGGCTTCATAGTTTAGTTCCTCCTGGATGCTCAAGACGCGACGGGCGATAAGTTGCCCGCCACCCTCCGTTAATGTGCAGTGGCCCGTTTACGTCCGTTCAATAGGGATAATCGATCAGGCCTTGCGAAGCAGATGCCCGACCAGCGTCACCAAAAACAGAATCAAGAAAATGAAGAACAAGATTTTTGCGATGCCTGCGGCCGCAACGGCGACACCGGTGAAACCGAGCAACGCAGCTACCAACGCAACGATGAAAAATGCCAACGCCCAACGCAACATCGTAACCTCCTGGCAGGTGATACCTGATTTGATAATCTTTCAAATTTTAAAAGGGGCCCTGAACCGGGCCAAGCGACGACACTGCCTAACTTGGGCCACGATGCCTTAAGTTTGTACAAGACGTGTATCTGATGCTCCATACGGTATCGACCGTAGTCATTTTGGAACCATCGTGTAGCGGAGAACGGCCCAATAGCCGCTTGCAATAGCAACCAGCGCGCGTCAATGCGCGGCGGGCCTCGCTTTTGGGCCAATACTCAATGACAGGGTCGAGGTGTTTTTCGTCGCATCAACTTCGGCGGCGTTTGATTGCAGACGCGAGGATCGGTGCCGTGGGAAAACTTTTGCCACGAGTTTTTCGCGGGTCGGTGTAAAAATTGCGGCATCACAAATGCCTTCTGAAAACGTACTAGGACGTATGAGAGCGATAACTTCATTAGGGTCTGTGTCTTCAAGGGTGCATAAATTGTTGTACTGATTGGCGTGCGAGATGCACCTAAGGGAGTGTCGAATACTACATAGTTTGCTGCAACCGCTTTGGACCCTCGTGCCGTCTTAACTGGTGTCAGGTTCGGGCATCGGGTCCAGTAGTGAGTTACCTCGGCAGCATCACGCTGCACTTAACCGATGCCGGTCGGGATCCCAGGAGGTAATAGTGGAACCCATACGCTTGTTAGTCGCAGATGACCACGAAATCATGCGGAAAGGAATTCGTTCGCTGTTGGAGGCTCAACCGGGCTGGCAGGTGACCGCGGAAGCCAGTGACGGCCGCGAAGCCGTGGAGAAAGCGCGGGATTTGAAGCCTGACGTAACAGTACTTGATATCAGCATGCCGTCGTTGAACGGTTTGGAAGCAGCGCGGCAGATGATCAAGAACGATGCGCGCGCGAAAATTCTCATTTTGACTCAACATGAGTCGGACCCTCTGATCCGCGAGGTGCTCGACGCGGGAGCGCGCGGATATGTGCTGAAGTCGGACGCCAGCCGCGATCTAATCACTGCTGTGAACGCCGTACGGAGCAATAAGACATTTTTCACGGCAAAGGTCGCGCAGATCGTGCTCGACGGTTATCTGGACAAGAAGATGAAGAAAACAGTGCCTGACGAGCGCAAGGACGAAGCTCGCAGCCGCCTGACACCCCGCCAGCGCGAAATTGTGCAGCTTCTGGCGGAAGGAAAAAGCAGCAAGGAAGTGGCCGTGGCGCTCGGGCTGAGCGTGAAAACGGCGGAAACGCACCGAGCGAACATCATGCGTCGCCTGGACTGCCACTCGATCAGCGAGTTGGTGCGCTACGCGGTAAGAAACAACATCATCGAGGCTTGAGCCGCCGTTCGCGGCGCTCAGTGTAGGAAATTTTTTGGGGCGCAGGGGTTCTGCGCCCCCTTTTCTTTTGTGGTGTGGTATTTGCGCAGCAGATGTGCTGTCGATGTGCGAACAATCGCAGTACTAAGGATCCGCACAACATGTGTCGTCCGCACCTTGAATGATTCACAGTATTTCACTGCGAATTTCCGAGTGGTCTCCTGAGGATGTATCACGGAAGTCCATAGGAGGTGCCATGAACTGGGATCAAGTAGAAGGAAAATGGAAACAAGCCTCAGGCAAAGCGAAAGAAAAATGGGGCAAGTTGACAGACGACGATCTCCAACGGGTGAGTGGAAAACGCGATCAACTGGTTGGCCGAATTCAGGAACGCTACGGCATCGCGAAGGAAGAGGCTGAGCGACAGGTGGATGAGTTCTCGCGGACTTATGGCACGGATGAGACCGTGACGCATGCGAAGGTGCGGAGCACGACTGTCTAGTTGGGCTGACGCCCGCTGGGCATTCGTGCATTACGAGGATTTGTTGTTAGCGGTGACTGGAGAGGCGAGTTCCTGAATTTTGGGGCCCGCCTCTTTTGTTTTGTTGGAATCCCTTTCGCGAACGGCGTTGGCGGATCTTCTAGTTCGAGCCCATTTCAAATGGGCGATCGTAGCCGGTCATTTCGAGATAGCCGGCGCCTTGAATTTTCGTAGTGGCGCGCGCGCCTTCGTAAGTGACTGCGCCTTCCCAATAGGAGGGAGTCAACGTACCGCTGCTGCCTGTCAGTTCTTGCGACGGGAGCGGCGTTTTTGTTTCGAGTTCGAGGCCGAATTTTGGCACGGTGATTTTCCATTGCACCGGATACGTCGCTTTCGTCGCGGGGCTCGTCCAGGTTGCGCCGGTCGGCTGCAAAGAGAATTCCGTTGAGTTGAGGTGCGTGCTTTGACCGCGGGCGTCGACGAAGGTCGCGGCGGAAAATGGATCGACGGAGCCGTCTTTGCGGCGAATGCGGAAGAGCATGAGTTCGGTTTTGTCGGCTAGTTGCACGCTGAACCAGTCCCAGCCGATTTGCTCGCTTTCGAGCTGATGGGTGAAAAATTCGTGGTCCATCCAGGCGAGGCCGGTGACTTGAAACGTTTTTCCGTTTAGCGCGAGGGTGCCACTTGTCGCGAGGCGCGTTAGCGAGATGTAGTGCGAGGCGTGGCCGGGTCCGGGAGCTTTTTGGCTGACGCCGTTTTCTCCATGGATCACGGGTGATTTTTCGGAACGCAGCGTGAGTTGCAGTTCAAAGCGTGGATCGACGGCTTTGAGATTCTGCTCTTCGCCATTCCACTGCACTTGCCAGTTTCCGTTCCAGATGCGGCCGTCGCTGGCGCTTACTCCGGCGATGCCCGGGCCGGAGCGATTCGTGCGCTCGGCGTGATAGAAGTGGCCCCCGTCGAGATCGCTAAGGGCGAGATGCGCGAGATAGATGTCGCGCACATCCCAGGCGCTGGTCGGCGTCGTGGTTGCGGCGCGGCTCACGCCTTGGCGGAAGAAAGTCAACTCGAAACCGAATCGGTGGCCGTCTGATGAGACGACGTTGCCGGTGTAATACCACCACTCGGTTTGGTAGCCGGGATGATCGAAATGATCGCGCGGAAATTCGTAGCGATAGCCGGGCAGCGCGACGGAGTATTGCGATTCGGTCGCCGCGTGCGTCGCGAATGTGAAGAGAAGTTGCACGGCGAGCAGGGACGCGACGATCACGCGCGATTTTGTACGGCTACTCCTCATGCACAACCTCGATCGGTTTTAGGCGGATCGCGACGCTCGCTGGATAGAGTCCGGCCAGCACTGTCGCGATGTAAACAACGGTGAGCGCGCCGAGCAGGATTGCGACCGGCCAGTGAAATCGAATCGTCCAGCCGAATGATTGTTTGTTGATCACGAAAACCAGAATCAGCGAGAGTGCGAAGCCTTGGATGACTCCGGCGAGCGTGGCGAGTAAGCCAAGCAAGCCCGCTTCAACGAGAATGAGTTTGCGAATCTGCCAGGATGCGGCGCCGAGGAATCGCAGCAGGCCGAGTTCGCGGCGGCGATCGATCACGACCGCAAGCAGAGCTCCGGCTACGCCGATTACGGCAACAAGTACCGCAACTGCCTCTAGCGCATACGTGATCGCGAACGTGCGATCGAAGATCACTAGAGCCTGGGTGCGCAGATCGCGATTCGAGAAAGTGAGAATGCGATGATCGCCCGCGCTCGCAGCGTTTTCGATTTCGTGGCGTACGTCGGAGAGCGAAGCATCCGGTGAAATATAGACGGCAAGACTCGACGGCGCGGGATCGGGCAGGTATTTCAGCGCAGTCGCGCGATCCATCACCACCGTGCCGCGCTCACTCGAATAATCATAATAGATGTCGACAACACGAAACGCCGCTTTGCCGCCGCCCAGAGATAGCGTGATCGAATCGCCGCGACCCACGTGGTGTTTGTTCGCGAACGGCTCACTGACGATGACTGCACTTGCGCCACGCAGTTCATTCAGAACCTCTCCCGTGGCGCGGCCTGAGAGAAAATCGCCCTTGTGATACATGCGACGCGTGTCGAGGTCGACGGACGCGAGCCCGGCGGGCATGCTTTCGTAGCTGATTTCGTAATCACGTAGGCGGTCGATCGCGGCGACTCCGGGCAGGCGCGCGATTTTATCGGCCAGTTCGAGCGTCAGGCTCGGATGGCGGTCCGCTGCGGGCACTCCTGCTGCGCGCACGTATAAATCGGCCGGGACTTGATCGTTCATCCAAAGCTGCACCGTTTCGCGGAAGCTACCGACCATGATGCCGACGGCGGTCATCATTGCGATCGCCGTGGAAAGCGCGCCGACCAAAACGGAAGTGCGCCGCAACGACGCCGACAAACTCTGCGACGCGAGCGATGCTTCGACGCCTAACGTTGCGCCGAGCGCGCGAGTGAGAAGCCGCGTGGTGAGATCGACTACCGCAGGCATCGCCAGCGCTGACGCGGCGATCACGAACAGCGTCGCGAGATAGCCGAAGAGCGGCTTGCCCGCGACAGCAGGCGCGCGCGATGCGGCTAACGCGCATATCGCGAGCGCAATCGCGATCACCAGATCGCGCATCTCGTGAACTCGCGCGATGTATTCGCGGCGGCCGCGCGCCATTGCTTCGATGGGCGCGACCAGCGACGCTTCTCGCGCCGGCGAATATGCGGACGCCACCGCAACGCCAACTCCGACGATCAGTGCCTGCGCGATCGAATCGGCGCCAAGTGCGATTGCGCCCGGTCGGCTGCTGACATAGAGCGCCTCGACCGTCGCCGACATTAATTTGACCGCGCCGCTCGCCATCACGCGGCCTAACGGTAGTCCGATCAAAGAGCCGACGAGTCCGAGGCTCGCAGCTTCGCCGATAAACGCGGTGAGAACGGTCGCGCGGCTCGCTCCGAGAGCGCGAACGATGCCGATTTCCGCGCGTCGCCGCACAACCGAAACCGAAATCGTGTTGTAGATCAGAAATGCGCCGACAACGAGCGCGATGTAGCTCAGCAATTTCAAATTCCAGCGAAACGCCGCGAGCATTTTGCGATTTTCGTCGGTGCCTGTGCCAGCGGTGCGAAGTTCGACGCTTTCAGGTAAAATCCCCGCCGAAATCGCGCCAGCTTGGCCGCCGGTTACACTTTCGCCTTCCGACTTAACGCCGCGAATCCGCTGCTCCCACTCCGCGGCGCTAGCAACGTGACTCGAACCGCCGTCGTCTTTCTCGGGGACTTTCACGAGAATTCGATCGACGTGCCCGGTGCGACCAAGTGAGCGCTGCGCTGCAGCCAAGTCCATCACGATCGCCGCGGCATTTCCGCCATCATCAGGAAAAACTCCGCGCACGATGTACTCGCGCATCCTATCGTTGATGAGCAGCGAAACTCGATCGCCCACGTGGTAGCCGAGGCTCTGCCCAACCCAAATACTTTCGTCGTCACCCAAATATTTGAGAGCGTCTTCCGGATTCGCCAGCGGAAATGCCGACGCCGCATCCGCGTGGTTTTGCGCTTCCGCGACGAGATCAAGCCCCAACAGCGGAAACGTGCGATTCCCATCGATGGCGCCGTAGTCTTCCATCCGCGCCGAAATTCTCAGCGAATACGGAAGCTGCGCCAGTTTGCCGACAACGCTTTCCGGTACACCCCCCGTCGCGACGATTTCATAATCGTTGTCGCCGGCAAGCGTCTCCATCGACGAGCGAAACGATGCCGCCGCCGCAAATCCCGCGAGATCGATTGCGAGCACTACGGCGACTCCGAGCGCGATTGCGAGCACGGTCAGCGCGGTGCGCACCGGTTCCGCGAACAGCGGCCGCACCATCAGCCGATAAAATAAGAGCAGTCGCCCCACTATCGCCTCGCTGGCCCCGAGCGCCATTAGCGACGCTCCACGTTCTCGATTTTTCCGTCGCGCAAGTGCACCATGACATCGGCGAGCGCCGCGGCCTCGGCGCTATGCGTCGCCATCACCGTCGCGGTGTTCTTCTCGCGAGACAAGCGTCGCAGCAATTCGAGAATCACGTTCCCGGTCGTCGTATCAAGATTTCCCGTCGGCTCATCCGCCAGCAATAACTTCGGCCCATGAACCAACGCGCGCGCAATTCCCACGCGCTGCATCTGCCCGCCCGAAAGTTGATGCGGATACCGCTCGCCGAGCGCTTCCAGTTCCACCCACCTCAAACGTTCATGCGCCGCCTCACGCGCATTCGCTCGCCCCGCAAGCAACAACGGCAACTCGACATTCCCCAAAACTGTGAGCGTGTGCAACAACTGAAACGACTGAAAAATAAATCCAACTTTTTCGCGCCGCAGCCTCGTCAATTCCGCATCTTTCAGCGACGAAGTCGCCACGCCATCGAGCAGCACGCTTCCCGACGTCGGAAAATCCATCGCGCCTGCAAGATTGAGCAACGTCGACTTTCCACATCCGCTGCGCCCAACGAGCGCGACAAACTGCCCCGCCTCGACGTCAAGCGACACACCATCCAGCGCCCGCACGAGCTGCCCGTCGGTGGAATAATCCTTGCGCACATTTTGGAGGGAAAGAATCGGCATAGAAATGTAAGGGCGCAGTCACCCAAAGACGCAAATCGAAAGTCTGAGAGTGGCCGCGCCCGTATTCTCAATACATTTGTGTTACGTAATCGGACGAACTTCAGATGCGTCCGATGTCAAACGAGACGCTTACTTCGCCGCCAGCGCCTTCTCGATCGCCGACGCCACTTCCGGCGAATCCGGCGTCACCTTCGGCTCGAACCGCGCCACGATCTGTCCATCGCGCCCGACCAAAAACTTCGTAAAGTTCCACTGAATGTCGCCGCCGGTCGAAGGATTCGCCGACTTGTCCGTCAAATATTGATACAACGGAGTTGTGTCGTCGCCCTTCACCGAAACTTTCGACATCATCGGAAACGTGACGCTGTATTTCGACGAGCAAAACGTCTTGATCTCGGCGTTCGTGCCGGGTTCCTGGCCGCCAAAATTGTTAGCCGGGATTCCGACGATCACGAATCCCTTGTCCTTATATTTCTCGTACGTCGATTCCAGCGCCGTATATTGCGGCGTAAATCCGCAGCGGCTGGCGACGTTGACGAGCATCACGACTTTCCCTTTATACGACGCGAGCGACGTCGGTTGCCCGTCGATCGAATTCAGCGTGAAGTCGTACACCGATTTCCCGCCCGCGATTACCGCCGCAGCGCAAAACAACAAACCAAATACCAATGGCGCGATCATTTTCTTCATTTCCCTTCCTCCCAGTTCGCTTGCGAGTCGTCGATCTGCTCCGATACATCTTCGGGCGGCGCTTCACAATTCGGAGCCAAACCCTGCGCGCCCGCAAACTGATCGCCGGGACGCCGCTGCGTCTTACCATTCTACGACATCCATCGCGGCGCGCGCCTTACGACCGTCTATTCAGCCTTCCCAGCCGCTGGCCGCTGGTATAGACTGCGCCGCGCGCGATTTTGGCATCCTAGCGTTGCACGTCGTCACGCCGATTTCACGGAGGCTCGATGCTCCTCGCAGCGGGAGTCGCAGTCACGCACCGGACGCTCGCACCGGTCGATCTGGCAATCATCGCCGTTTATTTCATTCTCGTCTTCGGCATCGGTTTTTATTTTTCGCGCAAAGAGCGCAACTCCGAAGAGTACTTCCTCGCCGGCCGCAACATCGGCTGGTTCGCCATCGGCGCGTCGCTCTTCGTCTCCAACATTTCGACGGAACATTTCATCGGCCTCGCGGGTTCGGGCGCAACCTCGGGCCTCGCTGCCGGAAATTTTGAGTGGCAAGCGTCATGCATTTTGTTGCTGCTCGGCTGGGTCTTCGTTCCCTTCTATCTGCGCTCCAACGTTTTCACGATGCCCGAATTTCTCGAGCGGCGATTTAACCGCAATTGCGCCACGTATCTTGCCGGGATTTCGATCATCGCATACATCTTCACGAAAATTTCGGTTCATCTTTACGCCGCGGCTATCGTGCTTGAGCGCGTCGTTGGATGGAATCAGTGGACCGCCGCGATCATTCTCGTCATTGCGACCGGCATTTACACCATCGCCGGCGGACTCGCCGCCGTCATCTACACCGACCTCGTGCAAACGTTGATCTTGCTCGCCGGCGCGATCGCGCTCACTTTTATCGGCCTCGACAAAGTCGGCGGCTTCAGCGCGTTGCGCGCCGCCGTACCCGCGAGCTATTTCCACATGGTGAAGCCGATCACCGATCCCGATTTTCCGTGGACGGGAATTTTTTTTGGCGCGCCGATCATCGGCATTTGGTATTGGTGCACCGACCAGGTCATCGTGCAGCGCGTGCTTTCGGCGAAAGACGAAGGCCACGCGAAAGCTGGCACGATCTTCGCGGGCTTCCTAAAAATTCTCCCCGTCTTTTTACTCGTGATCCCTGGCATGATCGCGTTCGCGCTCTACCCGCAACTCTTCGACATCAAAAACGGCGCGGTCACCAACGGAGACATCGCGTTTCCAACCGCTGTCGTCAACTTGTTGCCCACAGGATTCGTCGGCTTGATGGTCGCCGCTCTGCTCGCCGCGTTGATGGGCGCGATGAGCTCTGTCTTCAACTCCGCCTCAACAATGGTCACTCTCGATTTCTACAAGAAATTCCGCCCGTCCGCGAGCGAGAAACAACTCGTCACCTTCGGACGCATCGCCACGGGCGGAATGGTAGTGCTCGGCCTGCTGTGGGTGCCGTTCATTCACGTGCTCAGCGCGCAACTCTGGGTTTATCTGCAAAGCGTGCAGGGATACATCAGCCCGCCGATCGCGGTGTGCTTTATTTTTGGAATTTTGTGGCCGCGGCTCAACGGGACCGGAGCGATCACGACGCTTCTCGCCGGATTTGTAATGGGCTCGGTGCGCTTCATTTTCGAAGTGCTCGACAAGACGGCGCACTACCAGTCAGGCTTCCTCCGCGCGCTGGTCGATATGAATTTTCTCCACTACAGCATCCTGATGTTCGTCGTGTGCGCGCTGATTTTGATCGTCGTCAGCTTGATGACGCCCGCGCCGGAGCGCAGCAAGCTCGCCGGACTGACCTTCGCCACCGTCGACGACAAAATCGAAACAGTCGACGTGAAGCGAGCACACCTGGCGAAAGAAACGCGCACCGAGCACAAGATCAACGTTGCGCTGACTTACGTGCTGTTGGCGACAGTTTTAATTCTCTGGATTTATTTCCGCTAATGACCGCGATGCAGATCGATCTCAATTCCGGGCACGATGTTGTAGGGGCGCAGCACGTCGAAGACCCTGAGCCTCGAAGGGCTGCGCCCCAGCTTGCCCGGACGTCAGCCGTTCAACGGCGGGCTTCTACATCGATTCAGGCGCTGAAGCCCAACGTTTCGCAGACGGCCGCACTACGCAAATTCTCCGCCTTCGGTCCAGGCGCACTGCTCCGTCAGCTCCGCCTCGGCCCGCTGCAGCGCATCGCCGAAGTCTACGTCCCGTTTCATCTCTATCGAGTCGACTACGACCTCGGCCGCGAACATCAGTCGCGACTCTTCGCCATCGACGCCGTTGAAGGCTCACTTGATCTCTTTGAGTTTCCGGCTGTTCCGAAGCAAGACGAGCTTTCGCATGTCGACACGAGAAATGCGTTGCCGATGAATCTGAGCAATGAGACGGCACAAGAACGTCTGCGAGAAAAAGTGCTCCGAGTAATCTTTCAGCAAGGGTTTTTCAAACTGCGCGATGCGAATCTGACCGTCGAACGAGTGCCGCTCGATCTACATCTCGCCTACTGGCTGGCGTTTTACGGAAAGAACACCGTGCGCTGTCGAGTTCTCGACGCAACGCGCGGACGCATCGAGGGCGCGAAAGCTGCGGCGCTCTTTGAATCCTGGCTTGCCACCTAAAGCCGCCAAAGGGCTCTCAGTTCAACTCGAAAATCGAAATCGATTCCGCAGGCATGCTGATGACGATTTCCCTGCCGACTTGCACTCGACCTTCTCCCAATAGTTTTTCGCTTCCCGCAACGCCAGCAGCGGGAGTCTCGCCTACGGGAACGCGCAGCTCACGCGAGCTCTTCGACCGATTGAACGCGACGAGCACTTTCTCCTCGTCGGATTCGCGAAGAAAGACAAGCGCCGTGTCGTCGGACAGCAAGTTCCATTGCCGTCCTTCACTCAATGCCGGATGTTCGCGCCGCACACGCAATAGATTCTGCACAAACGAAAAGATCTGCTGCTGTTCCGCCGTCCGTCCGTCCTCGGTGAAAGCGCTTTTTGCATCTTCGCGCCAGCCACCGGGGAAATCGCGCCGATTGTCGGGATCGCCGGCGCCAGGCATTCCAATCTCATCGCCATAGTAAAGCTGCGGAATCCCGCGCAGCGTCAGATTCAGTCCGAAAGCCAATTTCAGCTTCGCGGCAGTCTCGCTGTTCGCGCCCGCGATCGCGTCGGTGCCTGTGAAGCGCGTTGTATCGTGATTTCCGAAGAACGTCACGAGTTGGTCCGGTCGCGTATAGAGCGAATCATGCCGCATCACATCCGCCAGTTTCGCCGCGGGCGCTTTACCTGCCAGCACATCGCGCAGCGCAAAATACATCGGGTAGTCGAACACCGTCGTCACGCCGGAATCAACGCCGTCGAATCGCCTCTCGCCGCCGGCGAAAAACGACGTCACGCTCGGATCCGGATGGTAAACCTCGCCGATCGTCGTGAGCCGCGGATAAATTCGTTTGAGCGCCGCGTGCCAGCGCGACCAGAAAATCCGCGGCACGTATGGAAAAGTATCGATGCGGAATCCGTCGAGTCCCGACGATTCAGCCCACCAGATCGCGTTTTGCTGCAGATACGTCGCGACGATCGGATTTTCCGTATTCAGATCGGGCAGCACGCCAAAAAACCAGCCGTCGGTCAGATAGCGCCACAAATTCGGCGGCGCGTGCGGATCGGTCATCGCCTCGAAGGGATCGTGCCCGAACGCTTGCTCGTTCGATTCGCCGTAAAACGCGGCTGCCGGTGCAATACCTGAGGCAGGGTCGACGGGCATCGACGAATTAATATGATGCGCGACGGTTCCGTGGAACCAATCGGCGAGCGGCGGATTCGCAGCCCACGGATGTTTCGGCCCGACATGATTCGGGACGATGTCGAACAACACTTTCATTTTTTGCGCGTGCGCGGCGTTGATCAGCTCCTGATAATCACGCATCGTGCCGAGATGCGGTTCGACGGCGTACAAATCGATGGCGCCGTAACCGTGGTAATCCTCGGTCGCGCCATTTTTCACCACGGGCGTAAGCCAAAGCGTTGTAACGCCAAGACTTTTTAAATAATCGAGATGTTCGCGAATGCCGCGCAGGTCGCCGCCGTGATACGCGCGGGCCTTCGAGCGATCGCGCGAGCCAGACGCCCCTTCAGGCTCGTCGTTGGTGGGATCGCCGTTCGCGAAACGATCCGGCATGATCAGGTAAATCACGTCGTCGGGCGTGATTCCCTGGAAGCGGTGAATCGTTTCGGTGCGCGACGAAATCGGCAGTTCAAACGTGGCCACGCCGCCGTCGGAATTCGTGGTGCGGCAAACCAGCGTGCCTGATTTCGTATCCGGGCCAAACTTGAGCCAGACAAAAAGATAATTTCCGCCGGATGTCGCTTGCGTGCGCTCGACGATGACGCTCGAAAGATTGCAATCAACTCGATTTGCGTCGAGCCCGCGGCCCGAGAGCAGCACCATCACTTCCGGTGTCAGTCCAACCCACCAGTTCGGCGGCTCGACTTTCGTCACCGCGGGAGACTTGTCGTTAGGCGAGTTTTTCTGCGCAGGCTCGGCAGCGACGTTTGCTGCGCAGACAGTTGTAGCAATCAGGGAAAAGAGAACGGCTTGCCGCATTTGTCGAGCCAGAGTAGCCACGGATCAACTTCCGCCTGGTGTTTTGAAAACCAGCCGTCCAAAAACTTCGGGCACATGAAATTGCGGCTGCGGAGTCTTCGTCGGCTGCCATGAAGCATAGAATCGCGGCTCGTTCGGCCCTTCAACCCGAAAGAAATTCACGCGCCACACTTTTGATGAATCGAACGTCCCGGCGACGAGGCTCTTCATCGGCAGCGCCAGAACTGCGCGCCAGGTTTTCGCCGCATCGTCGGTGCTGGCGCGGCGCTTCAAGCCGCTCGTCAGATCGCGTTTGCCGTGATGTTCGCCGCCGTCGAGATCGATGTCGAGATCGATCCAGTTTCCATTGGGCGCGACTTCAAATTCCTGATACTTCCGCGGATGCGACGGATCGCTTTGCAAAAACAACTCGCAGACGTCCTTGTCCCACAGCTTGTCGCGCCAGCCGCGCGAATCGGCGTCATCGTAAACGGTGATGCTGCGATATTTCGCGCGAAATTCGACGAAGAGCGTTTCCGGAGTCCACAGCAGGCGTACTTGCGTCTCGCGCGTGGGATCGGCGTTCGCGCCCTGCCAGTCCCAATCGAACTGAACGCCGGGCACAGTTTCCCACGCTGCGTCGGGCGGAAATCCCTCGGCGTCCATCGAGCCGGTCCATTGCACGGCGGTGATGGCGTCAGTTTTGGGCGGCATTCCCGCGTCGCCGGTCATCATCGAGCAGTCTCCCAGTGGCCCCACGATCTTGCCACGAATCGCGTTTGACGGAGCAAGTCCATGCGTGCAGCGACTCTTTGCGCACGCGGAGCACGGCTGCGCAAAAGCGCGCCCGGAGTGCGTGTTAGCATCGATTTCGGCCCATTTTAGCGATTAGTCCGCATCGCGTGGCGATTCATTTCGGAGGCCCTCATGGAGCAACGCAGCAACACCGCGACCGCCGTTTTCACCGCCAGCGCGCAGACCACGCGCCGCGATCCTTCGCAATTTCAGCACGTCAAATTCGCCATCGACAAAAGTGTGGCGCGCATTACGCTTGCGCGGCCCGAACATAATCTGCTCAATGAATTGATGCTGCGCGAGATCGCCGACGCGATCCTGACGGCGGGCGAAACAGAAACGGCAAAGTTGATCGTGCTGGATTCGGAGGGCAAAGTTTTTTCGGGCGGCATCGACATCGGCGAATACACTTCGCAGCGCGTGTTTCAGATGCTGGACGCGTTTCACAGCGCGTTCGCGGCAATGCTCGACATCGGTAAGCCGGTGCTTTGCGTGGTGAATGGACCGGCAATCGGCGGAGGAACGGAACTGGCGTTGTTTGGCGATCTGGTGATCGCGACACCGAAGGCGCGATTTGCGCAGCCCGAAATTACGATCGGCGTGTTTCCACCGCTGGCATCAACGATTCTTCCTTTTTTGGTGGGACCAAAGACGGCGCTGGAAATTATTTTGACCGGCGAGCCGATTACCGCGGAGCGGGCGCTGGAATTGGGGTTAGTCAATCGGTTGGTGGCTGACGCGGATCTGGAAAAGACGGTCGGTGACTTGGTCACACGGATCACTGCGCATTCGGGGCCGGTGCTGAGTATGGCAAAGAAGGCAATTCTTGGCGGGATGGGATTGTCGCTGAGGGATGGCCTGAAGCAATCGATGGATATTTTTCTCAACCAGCTCTACAAGCTCGAAGATTCGCAGGAAGGTTTGCGCGCGCTGGTCGAAAAGCGCAAGCCGAATTGGAAGAATCGTTGATTTTCGGTGCCAACCGAGGTTCTTCGGAAGAATCGTCGGGAAGATTTTTGACGCAAGAGGGACGCGCGTTGACACTCCGCGCGGGCGAACCATACACTTCTACTTCTCTTTGCCGTTGGCTGAAAAACGCCGCCAGTTTCCAGTCGCACCGTTCCGTTTTCTTTACGTGAACGCAATAAATATCAGGGGATATTCGTGCAGCGAAGCTCTTTCGCCCAAAATCTTCGCGTAGCAGGTCGTTTCGCGGTTGCGCTCTTTGTTCTCGCGGCTGTTTCTTCTTGCCTAAACGCTCAGGAGACGGCAGCTCCCACGACATATACAACTTCGTCGACGGCAAACGTGCCGATGCGCGACGTGACCGACGAACTCGGCCGCAAAATTCAGATTCCGCAAAACATCCACCGCGTAATTTCGCTGGCGCCGAGCGTTACCGAAACGCTCTACGCACTCGGAGTTGAGGATCGTCTCGTAGCCGACAGCGACTATTGCGACTACCCGCCGGAAGCAAAGCAGAAGCAGCACGTGGGCGGCACGATTTCGCCGAGCATCGAAATGATCGCGTCGCTGCATCCTGATGTTGTGCTCGTGACGAAGGGAATCAATCGACTCGACACGGTGAATTCGCTCGCATCGCTTGGGATTCCGTCCTACGCGATGGATCCGCATTCGGTGGCGGAGATTCTTACTTCGACGCAACGGCTAGCGGATTTGATGGGCGCAACACAAGTGGGCGATACGCTCGCGACCAAATTGCGGCAGCAACTCGCGGAAACTCAGAAGCGCGTGGCGCCGTTTCCACCGCGCCGTGTTTTGTATGTCGTGTGGCCGCAGCCGTTGATCTCGATCGGGCAGGATACTTTTATGGCCGACGCGCTGCGCTATTCGGGAGCGATATCGATCGTCAATGAACCGCAATCGTGGCCGCAAATCAGTCTCGAAGAAGTGGCGCGGCAGCAGCCGGAGTTTCTGGTTTTTTCGGGATCACACATGGCGTCGGCGGCGGTTAACATCGAGGCACTGGCCGAAACACCGGGATGGCGACTTTTGAACGCGGTGCGCGATCGCCGCTACGCGAACACGTCGGACGCGATTGAGCGCACATCGCCGCGGAT
This sequence comes from Candidatus Acidiferrum sp., assembly GCA_036493835.1. Taxonomy (GTDB): domain Bacteria; phylum Acidobacteriota; class Terriglobia; order Acidiferrales; family UBA7541; genus Acidiferrum. Next base: position 25,162 of record DASXPD010000125.1, read on the forward strand.
CGTTTCAGCGATTGCCGATCTTGCGCGCCAATTTCATCCCGAAGCATTTAAGGTCGAAACTCCGACAGAGACTGACCAAGGAGGAACGCGCCTGCCGGCACCTACAGAAAACGCACCGCCTCCAACGGAACTGAAGCCGAAACCGCCGAGCGCGCAACTTGATCCCCTCGTCATTGCGGAGTGTGCATGCGCCCGCTGACATTCACGCGATTGGTCATGAATTGTTTTTATCTCGCGGTAGTTCTGTTTGTTGTGATGGTAATCGCGCTGAAGTTGGGTGCGGTTCCGGTTTCACTCTACGGACTTGCGGCCGATCTCTTGCAGGTTTTGTTTCACCGGACAGCGCTTTCGAGCAATTACGATTTGATCGTGATCGACATCCGGCTGCCGCGGATTTTGCTGGGAATTGTTGTGGGCGCGTCGCTGTCGGTGGCAGGCACGGCGTTTCAGGCGTTGCTGCGGAATCCACTGGCCGATCCTTACATCCTCGGCGCATCGAGCGGCGCATCGCTAGGCGCGATCCTCACCCTGATCGTGCAGCCGTACATCGCGCTGCCGCTGGCAATTTCGGTGGTGTTCACTCCGGTCGGCGCGTTTTTCGGTGCGGCGGCGACGATTGCTGCAGTTTATTTTCTGGGGCGCCGCGAGGGGCTGCTTGACAGCAACACGCTGCTGCTCTCGGGCATCGTGTCGGGATCGTTTTTGTCGGCAATCATCATGTTTTTGATTTCGACGCTGGCGGGACGCGGCGATCTGCACGGGATTTTATTTTGGCTGATGGGCGATCTTTCGACGACGCTGCAACCGACGCTGCGTTGGGTGCTGGGAGTCGGTTTCTTGATTGCGAGCGGTGTGATTTATTCGACGGCTTCCGATTTGAACCTGATGCTCAACGGCGAGAAAGAAGCGATGCATCTTGGCGTCGATGTGCCGCGCGTGCGGCTTGTGGTTTATATCGCGGCGTCGATTTTGACGGGGCTCGCGGTGTCGGTGAGCGGCGCGATCGGATACGTGGGATTGCTGGTGCCGCATGTGATGCGGATCATCTTTGGTTCGGATCATCGGATTTTGATTCCGACTTCGGCGTTTGGCGGGGCGATCGCGGTAGTGCTGGCGGACACGCTGGCGCGCACGGTTGTGGCTCCGAGCGAATTGCCTGTCGGCGCGATGACGGCGCTGGCTGGCGCGCCGCTGTTCATCTATTTGTTGCGGCGGAAGTTTGCATGAACCACCGCCCGAGCGTCCGGTAAACGCAATGCCTTCCCTTTCCCCACAGCCCGCCAATCGCTCGCAAGAAGTTCGGCTGAGCGTCGAGCAGGTGAGCTACGCGTATTCGCCGAATCCGTCGCAGGCACCGCTGTTTACGCTGGAAGCGAGCAGCTTTCAGGCGCGGGCGGGCGAAATTGTTGCGATCCTCGGGCCGAACGCGAGCGGAAAATCGACGCTGCTGAAATTGATTGCGGGGACGCAGCCGCCGCTTTCTGGCCGCGTGTTGCTGAACGGCGAGACGACGTTTTCGATGACGCCGCGCGTGCGCGCGCAGCGCATTGCGATGGTGCAGCAGGAGAGTCCGCTGCTGTTTCCGACGCGCGCATGGGAATTTGTGCTGCAGGGGCGACATGCGTACGGCGGGTCGCTGCAATTTGAGAGCGCGAATGACATGACGATTGCGCGCAACGCGCTGGCGCAGGTGACGGCGGCGCATTTGGCGGATCGGTGGATGGATCAGGTGTCGGGCGGCGAAAAGCAGCGCATTGTATTGGCGCGTGCGCTGGCACAGCAGCCGCTGCTGTTGCTGCTCGATGAGCCGACCCTGCACCTGGATATTGGCGCGCAGGTTGGATTGCTCGACACGCTGCGGAAGCTGGCGAATGAGAACCGGTACACGGTGGTCATAGTGACGCACGAATTGAATCTGGCGGCGCAATATGCGGATCAGATTGTGCTGCTGCACAAGGGCAAGAGTTTGCGCGTTGGGCCGCCGGCTGCGGTGTACCAGCGCGAGTTGCTGGAGCAGGTGTTTCAGACGCCGCTGGCGGTGGAACTGGAATCGTCGGGGCGGCCGCGGGTTACGATTCTGCCGAGTACGTGATCGGCTGCAATTCCTTCCTTTGGTAGCGCTTCTCGCTTTGAAAATTTTTTGGTGATTTGGGTACCCCGCCCCCCCATGTTTTCGTAAGAGTGTGGAAGCGGTTTTGTTTGCTATGAGTTGCGAAAATCAGAAAAACGAGAGTGCGCAAGCTGTTTGGAAACAGAGAGTTGCGGGCGGTTTATTTTCGTGATTGTTTCGCCGGTGATGCGGAGAAAGTTGACGTGGTTTTCTACGAGGGGAGTGTAGTGGGTTTTGTCGTTCGAAGAGATAAAAATTCGGCGAGTGGTTGAATTGAGGCAGTGAATGGTTGGGAATTGGGGTTGAAGGGTTTGTGTTCGAATCGAGTCGATGCTGACATTGAGATCGCTTTTGTGTTTTAGCGGGACATAAGCGGAGGCATCGCAGTGAGGCTGACTTCTGAGATCCTTCGCTTCGCTCAGGATGACGGGCTTTTGATTTGGTGAGGATGCGGATCGGGTGTCGCTTTGGAGCGAGGGCGTGCTGAAGCGCGGTCCCAACTTGCACGACGCGTTTGTGAGATGAATGGACGATCGTAAAGCGGCGCAGGGGCGCCGCAGTCCATATTGATCTCGGTTCTTTGCGAGGGGAGAGGCTTCGCGAAGAGGAGCGATCGTGGTGACGCCAGGCGGAGCAAGCCCCGCCCCTACAAGATTGTGACGAAGCGGGATGGTTACTTGGAGGCGGAGAGGGTTTCGGCGGCGTGGCCTTTGACGCGGACGGCGTCCCAGATTTGGGCGATGCGGCCGTCTTTGTCGATGAGGAAGGTGCTGCGGACGATTCCTTTGAAAGAGCGGCCCATGAATTTTTTCATGCGCCATTGGCCGTAGGATTCGATCATTTTGTGATCGGGGTCGCTGAGGAGCGGGAAGTTTAGCTTTTGCTTCGTTTTGAAATTGACGAGGGCTTTAACGGGGTCGGCGCTGACGCCGAGGACGACGATGTCTTGTTTTGCGAATTTGGGGCGGAGGTCACGGAAGTCGCAGGCTTCGATGGTGCAGCCGGGGGTGCTGGCTTTTGGGTAGAAGTAGAGGACGACTTTTTTGCCTTTGAAGTCGGAGAGCGAGATGGGTTTGCTTTCGTCGGACGTTAAGGTGAAGTCTGGGGCTTTGTCACCAACCTTCAGCATTTCAGTTCGACTCCGTTAAGAGTTTGCGGACGACGTCGTTGACGGCTTGGGGATTGCCTTGGCCTTTGGTGGCTTTCATGACTTGGCCGACGAAGAATTTGAAGACGCCTTCGTTGCCGGAGCGAAATTTGGCGACGTTGTCGGGATTTTTGGCGATGACGTCGCGGGCGGCCACTTCGATGGCGCCGGTGTCGCTGATTTGAGCGAGGCCTTCGGCGGCTACGATTTCGGAGGCGGAGCGGCCGGAGTCGAACATCGTGGCGAAAACCTTTTTGCCGATGGAGCCGCTGATTTGGCCGGACTCGACGAGCTTTAGCAATTCCGCGAGAGCGGCGGGAGCGACCGGACTGTCTTCGATTTCTTTGCCGCTGTCGTTGAGACGGCGCAGCAATTCTGTTTGCATCCAGTTGGCAGCGTTTTTTCCGCTGGCGCCGGCTTTCACCATGGCCTCGAAATAATCGGCGCGGGCTTCCGTGGTGGCGAGGACTTCGGCGTCGTAGGGAGTGATGCCGAAGGCGGTGACGAAACGATTGCGCTTGGCTTCGGGGAGCTCGGGGATGGAGCGGCGGATTTCCTCGCGCCATGTCTCGCTGACATGCACGGGAAGCAAGTCGGGCTCGGGGAAATAGCGATAGTCGTGGGCTTTTTCTTTAGAGCGCATCGAGACCGTGGAGGACTCTCGCTCGTTCCAGAGGCGCGTTTCTTGAGGCACGCGGCTGCCGCTTTCGATTACGCCGATTTGACGCTCGATTTCAAACTCGATCGCTTTCTGCACAAAGCGGAAGGAATTCAGATTTTTGATTTCGACTTTGGTGCCGAATTGCTCGGCGCCGCGCAGGCGAACGCTGACGTTGGCGTCGCAGCGGAGCGAGCCTTCCTCCATATTGCAATCGCTGACGCCGGTGTAGAGAAGGATCTGGCGGAGCGTTGTGAGATAGGCGTAGGCCTCTTCGGGCGTGCGCATGTCGGGCTCGGAAACGATTTCGGCGAGCGGGGAGCCGCAGCGGTTGTAGTCGATGTACGCCTTGGTGGCGGAGTGCGAAAAACCTTCGTGGAGATTTTTGGCGGCGTCTTCTTCAACGTGGAGGCGCGTGATGCCGATGCGTTTTTTAGCGCCGGCGATTTCGATTTCAATGTGGCCGCCGGTGGCAAGCGGGAGTTCGAACTGGGAAATCTGGTAGCCCTTGGGGAGGTCGGGGTAGAAATAATTTTTGCGCGCGAAGCGGGAGTGCTCGTGGACGGTGCAGTTGATCGCTAGCGAGGCGCGGGACGCCATTTCGATGACGCGTTTGTTGAGGACAGGGAGCGTGCCGGGGAGGCCCAGGCAGACGGGGCAGGTGTTGGCGTTGGGGGCGTCGCCGAATCGGGTGGAGCAGGCGCAGAAGATTTTTGTTTTGGTGAGGAGTTGGGCGTGGACTTCGAGGCCGATGACGGGCTCGTACTTGGCGAGGATTTCAGGGGAAAGCGTCGACTCTGTAGCGGGTTTTGGCATTGTCGTTGAAGCGGAATTATAGCATTTGAAGGGAGTATTGCAGGTTCGTTGGTTGGGATCAGGCGAAGAACGGGTTCGTTGCGTTAGTCACGACGAGTGGAGTCGTGTTGACACGTTGCCAAGGTCCCTCCGCTGCGTGAGCCGACGCGTTCGCGGGAGCGAACGCGGGGAAAAGGCGTCGGCTCACTTCGGTCGGGATGACGAGTTGGGGCGATGGTGGTCGTCG
>DASXPD010000126.1:0-2531 GCA_036493835.1 Candidatus Acidiferrum sp.
GAGCTTAATCAGACGCGCCCCGCCAAATTCAGAGAGGGCAACACGTGCCCAGGCAGCAAGGATTCCTGCATCATTCCACGATGTTCCAGGCCCTCTCCAAAACGGCCCGAGGGCCGAAGACAACAGCGGCTCTATTCGCGCATATTCATGCTGGTTCTCTTGCGCAATCTGCAACTTCTCCACCAGCGCGATGCGCTCTTTCAGAGTCTTCGGAGGCCTATTTTTGTAAATCGCTCGAAAGCTCGCCGCGGCTTGCCGGTACCGGCTACCGAGCCGCCGGAAAAATGACGAACCATCAGATCGCAACACTAAAAGCAACGACTTCGTGTCGAGATTCCATGCATCCCCATGAAAGAGGGAATCGATTTCGTTGCGAAGACCGGTGAGCCGCCGTCCGCGCTCTATCGCGGCTTCGATCTCACTGAGGTCCTTTGCCCACACGGTGGCAGTGAGAACACCTCGGCTCGCCTCCGGAGCCGACGCGACATGCCGAAACGACTTGATAGTGGCGAACGCGTCGGCAAGCGACGGTTCGCTATGGCCCGAAATGTGCGAAAGTATATTCGTTCACTACTGTCCGGTTAAGTGCTGAATAGATTCAATTGGTTAGCCAATGTGGTGGGGGCGGGGTTGGGGCTGCTGTGAGAGAACGCCTGCAAAATGGGGATTTTCTCAAAGGAATGGACGGACAAAATCTGTAGAAAAGTGTAGAGCGCAACATCGAGCGCCAATTCCTTTTTGACGATGGCGGCGAGCGCGTAAACGCACGCTGCCGTCCAGATTTGCGTCTTCACGGCGTTTTCGGATGTTCCATAGAAATGGCGGATGCGTAGGTTCTGTTTAATCCACTTGAAAAACAGTTCGACTTGCCAGCGCCGCTTGTAGAGCGCCGCGATCGTCAGGGCGGGCAACGCAAAATGGTTGGTCAAAAAGATAAGTCGTTTGCCAGTTTCCGGATCGACAAAACCGATCCGGCGCAAATGCTGCGGATACTCCCGCCTCGTGTAGAAGCCGTCAAGCGCGATGGATTGATCGAAGCGCAAGCCTGTCCCCTTGTCGACGGCGCGTGAATAAACGCGGTGATAGTTCATGTTGATTTTGGTGCGCGTGACGAAGAAGGCGCCGGCCTGATGGAGCGCGTAGAGCCTGCGAAAATCGACGTAACCGCGATCCATCACATAGATGGCTCCGGCCTCTGGCATGATCAGATCGAGCGCTGCAGCATCGCCCATTTTGCCGTCCGAAATATGGATAAAGCTGGGGATCGGACCGCGCAGATCGAGCAGTGTGTGCATCTTCACGGCCGCTTTGGTCGAACGAAAATCGGCCCACGGAAACAGCGACAGGCACAGATCGATCGTCGTGCTATCGAGCGCATAAACGGTATTGGCGAGATCGAGCCCGATATCATCGCTGACGTATAATTTGCGTGCGCGCCGAACCAACACCGCGGCGATGTCCGCCCATATGCGCCAATCGCGCAACTCGTTGGCATCGGCCAATGTCGAACGTGCCACCGCTTCGCGCAGCCCCATCCCGTATAATTTCGAGGGTTGCGCTCCGAGACATGCTTCGATATCGCGCAGGCTCTCCCGGTACGTCATTTGCGCAAATGCCATGATGCGAAACTGTTCACCGCAACGAAGACTGCGAACACGAACATCCCCGCGATACCGTGCCACGATCCGATCAAAACTCGTCCACGGCACAAAATCCATAACTTGCGAGAACAGCGTCCGTCCCACATTCACGGTCAGGCCTCCGATCGTAAAAATCGGGCACCCTACCGCGGATTCGCAAATCTAAGTTCAAATCGACACCAAACAAAATCCACTGCAACTCGTTGCTACACAACGGCTATTCAGCACGCCCCTCTCGCTTAACCGGACAGGCATGGTTGGCGGTGGATATTGAGGCGGCGCGCGGCTTCAGCGCGATTCCCGCCACACGCCTCCAGCGCCTTCTGGATCATCGCCTTTTCGAGCTTCGCGACCGCGGTCGGCAAATCGCCGTGGAGAAGATCGTCGCGAGACAAAGAGTCGCTCGCACGCGCCACGAAGTCGAGATCGTTCGCGTCGATGACGTCGCCGCGAACGAGGACGCTCGCCCGATCGACAACGTTTCTCAGTTCCCGCACGTTTCCAGGCCACGTGTTTTCCAGGAGTCGGGCGGCAGCGGCGGCCGTCAGGCGCTTTGGAACGCCTTGCCTGGCGGCAAGCCGCAGGAAATGTTCCGCCAGCGTCAGGATATCCTCGCGACGCTCGCGCAGCGGCGGCAAGACGATCGGCACGACGTTCAGGCGGTAGTAGAGATCCTCGCGAAACCGGCCGGCCGCAACCATGTCCGGCAGGTCGCGATGGGTGGCGGCGATGACGCGCGCGTTGACGTGCACGGGATTGCCGCCGACCGGCGTCACGACCCGTTCCTGAAGGGCGCGTAGAATCTTGGCCTGCATCGTCGCTGGCATGTCCCCGATTTCGTCGAGAAAAAGCGAACCGCCGTCCGCCTCGCGGAAGGCGCCGGAACGGTCG
>DASXPD010000127.1:0-110594 GCA_036493835.1 Candidatus Acidiferrum sp.
CGGAACCGGCACGCTCAACATCACGAACGTAACTGCGGCGCCGAGCGACTTCGCCACCCTCAACGCCTGTGGAAGCAGCCTTGCCGTCGGCGCCAGTTGCGCGATCGGCGTCTTCTTTGATCCGACAGCGGGTGGAACCAGAACCGGCACTCTCACGATCACTGACAATGCCGGCGATCCGCAAACCGTGCCGCTTTCGGGAACGGGCAAGGATTTTTCGATGACGCCGGGATCGGCCTCGAGCGCAACGATTAGCGCGGGGCAGGCCGCGAATTATTCGATTTCGCTAGCTCCTGCGGGCGGCTTCGCGCAAAGCGTTGCGCTCACCTGCAGTGGCGGTCCGGTGGGATCGAACTGCTCCGTGTCGCCGGGTTCCGTGTCGCTCAGCGGTTCCGCTCCTCAGAGCGTGAAGGTCACCGTCACCACGCCGGCGGCGGCATCGATTCCGTCGATGGTTACTTGGCCGACGGACAGAAAATTCTCAACTCCGTTGGTTGTAGCGCTCGTCAGGACTTCCCTGTTTCTCGCGGCTGTTGGCTTATTCGGAACGTTGATTCGGCGGCGACAACATCGTTTGCGGTGGGCGCCGGCGTTTGCCGTGGCGCTTATTGTCACCGCGTGTCTCGCACTTAGTTCGTGTGGCGGCGGTTCCAATGGTGGTGGCGGTGGCGGGACAAGCCCGGAAAGTGGAACTTACACCGTGACCGTATCGGGCAACTTTGCGACCGGCGCGACAAACATCACGCACAACACAAAATTGACGCTCGTCGTGCAGTAGACGAGCAGAGGCGATCGATGTCGAGGCACCGACATTGGCGTCTCTCGTCGGTTTTTCGCCGGGCGCTCGTTCGCCGATGCTTCGCCAAGTCCGCGCGAGGTATTGATGGACTCGCTCGAAGCGCTGACGGCGGTCGTTGCTGAGGCCGCGAAGGGTCTGCTACGATTGGTTCGACGTCAAAACGCAGCACGACAAACCGTGCTACGACCGCGGAGAGGTGACTGAGCGGTTGAAAGTACTCGCCTCGAAAGCGAGCGTACGGGAAACCGTACCGTGGGTTCGAATCCCACCCTCTCCGCCATTGTTTTAGAGTCCGTGGGTTAGAGCCTTCCTAAAATCTTTTCCTAATAAATCTCCAGCCGGTCAATTCCCCAGTATTGAGTTTTAGGAGCTGCGATTGAGCCGTTCATCGAACACTGCGGCGTTACCAACGACTACATGGGCCGGCTCAGGAAGCAGCCCGTGCCGAACCGCAAGCACGGCAACCCCGAACGCACGGGTAGTCCGATTACCGGAAAGTTCCTGCCGGATCGCCAAGTTCCCGGCAACCTCTAATCAGAGCCTTGATCGTTTGGCGCCAAACTATTGAATTGCAGTCCGTCCTGGGTGGATGACGCGCCGAGCGGCGCTCACCAAAGCCAGCACCAGCGCGCCGGCCAACATGCCGACGACGCCTTCAAACAGTACGGGCGTCAGCCATTGCACCACGACGCCGATACCCGGCACTCTTGCGGTGGCGTCGGCCAACCCTCCTATCCAGGAGTAGGCGCCAGGGATACCGTGTGTGAGTATGCCTCCGCCCACAAGAAACATTGCCGCCGTGCCCACGACCGCCAGGCCTTTCATGAGCCAGGGCGCGACCACGACGAGGCTCGCGCCAAAGGCGCGTTGCATCCGGGCCGAATATGCATCGCCGGTTCGTTGGCTCAAGGATAGGCCGCCGTCGTCCAGCTTCACGATCCCAGCCACCAACCCATAGACGCCCACTGTCATGATGAGGGCGATGCCAGTCAACACCAACACACGGGTTATGAATGGTACCGTGGCGACCGTCCCGAGCGAGATGACGATGATCTCCGCCGACAGAATGAAGTCGGTGCGCACAGCGCCTTTGATTTTCTCCTTCTCCATTGCCACGAGGTCCAGTCCCGGGTCGGACACCGCCTGAACGAGTTTGTCGTGATGCTCGGCAATCTCATTCTTGCTGTGCAAGAATTTGTGGGTGACCTTCTCAAACCCTTCGTAGCATAGGAACGCGCCGCCCACCATGAGGAGCGGCAGAACCATCCAAGACGCAAATGCGCTGATGGCGAGCGCTGCGGGCACAAGTATGGCTTTGTTCAGCAGCGACCCCTTCGCGACCGCCCACACCACGGGCAGCTCGCGGTCGGCTTTGACTCCGGCGACCTGCTGAGCGTTTAACGCGAGGTCGTCGCCCAGCACGCCAGCGGTCTTCCTTGCAGCGACCTTGGTTAGTACCGCCACGTCGTCCAGCACCGTGGCGATGTCGTCGATTAGGGCGAGGAGGCTGGTTCCGGCCATACAGGTCTGGACCCTATCTCCCGAACGATTAACGGGAATGGTTTACTCGCGCTTATACCACGCGGACAGGAATTCCAGGAGAACTTACGGGTAACTCGTGGTAGGTGGCGGAATCGGACGTCAATGCCGGTTTCCGGAAACGGCGTTTGTCTGGACTTGGGTTTGTTTTAGATGGTGGGGCAATCTCGCGTTACCGCCAGGTCGCCTGCCGATGAGTGAACGGCCTGTAACTATTGACAGTGAGATTTGGGGTCCCGTCATGACAGCCTCGCGAGACGAGTGAGAGTCTTGTCGCTACTTTAGGAGATTCATGCGCTTAGCGATCCTATGCTTCTTAGCCTCCGCCGTGCTCCCATCCATAAGCCGAGCGCAGACTCCTGCTGAGATTCCCGTCATCAAGATTACCAGGGAGGACAGCTCGATTAAGTTCCACGTGAAGGCGTCAGTGGCGATCGACGGCACATTCGATAAGTGGGACGCCACAGCAACGATGACTTCTCCGGACGTGGAGACAGGCGTTCTTGACATCAAGATTCAGGCAGCCAGTGTGAACACCGGAAGTGGCATGAAGGACGGCAAATTGAAAGGCAAGGACTTTTTCGACGCCGAGCACGATCCGTTGATCACATTCCATTCGACGAAGATTGTACAGACTGGCCCCGACACACTTGATTACGTCGGAGACTTCACGATACGCGGAGTGACCAAGACCGAGAAGCTCACGTTCACGCTTTCCGGCAAGGGGACGGGCTCAGGCGAGATTAAAGGAACGATGGCCTTCGACCGCAAGGATTACGGCATGAACAAAGGCATCCCCTTGGTAAAGATCGCCGACCGCGTCGAAGTGATAGTCGACCTCAAAGGGAAGCGAGTAAGCGGACCTCCATTGGTATTCAAACAGTAGCCACCTTGGCGCAGTCAACTCCCGATAAACGCGGTGGTCTCAATGGGTGGACGCAACACTCAACTCGAACTGAATTGGCATTGAAAACAAAGGCTAAGATCTCTCGCCAGGCTAGATCTGTCGAAACGCAACCCTGGCTGGGTTTTTACCGGGTACAGCCAAACGGATCGGTCCCTAGGGGGAAGCGTTGTCGGATCAACTGATTGGATGGTCTTGCGTCGACCGCCTGAGCCTGCAGCGTTTACCAGGACTTGGGAAAATGGAATGGCTTCAGCAATGCGATCCCGACAACACAAGTAGTCTGAGAAGGCCTCCCCGGTAAACAAGAGCGACAAGTACTCCACCGGTGCGGATCATCAAGCCAAAATTTTAATGCCTGGTCGGGCCGACCACCTGTGCGATTGCCTCGTGCATGGCTGTCGCCGCTGATCCTCGCTTGAGCTCGGTGGTGTCGGGTCTATACTGAACCGCCGCGCAGCGAAATAAATGCAATATCTGCTTCCAGCTTCCGTATTCCTGTTGATGGTTTCCGTGGGCTTGAGCCTCAAACTCACGGAAGTTGTTGCCCATTGGCGGCGACTAGACTGGTTCATGTGGGGGCGTTTGGGGACCGCGACCTTCATTATTCCCTCCGCGCTCGCATTAATAATCGCGAAATTGTTCCAGCTGAGTTTGGGAGAGACGGCTGGGTTATTCTTGGTCGGCGTCGCCCCGGGAGCTCCATTGCTTACGCGCAATTTGGCGCGCAAAGGCTTCGACATGCAAATGGCAGCGAGCTATCAGGTTTGGGCTGCGTTAATGATTCCGTTGTTGATCCCAATACTGGTCGCAGTAGCTGGCAAACTATACGGCCGAGATATTTGGATTCCGCCTGCGGCGCTCTTCAAACAGATCGTCCTAAAGCAATTCTTGCCGCTGACAGTTGGGATGATAGCCTCCCGGGCTTTTCCCAGAATTTCGCGGTTTCAGCCGGTGCTGAATGTGCTGGGGAATGTCCTGCTCACCACGATGATCGCAGTAGTCTTGTTTAAGATGGGCCCGGCGCTGAAAGCCATCACACCACTGGCTCCGGTCGCCGCGTTATTGTTAGCCGTTGGGTCGATTGCGGCGATTCTGTTGCTAACGTCCGGCGACGCGCTGGTCAAACAGACGTTCGCGATCTGCAACGCGAACCGGCATGTAGGATTGGCCCTGCTGCTCAGCGGCCAATACGTTCAGGCACGACACGCACTGCCGATTGTGGCTTGCTATGCACTGTTGGCTCCAGTGGTTGTGTTCGTGTATGCGAAGTGCTACCCGGCTCAAACCGTGGCCCCGCCGATGGGACGCGGCAACTGAAAACGTCCTCGGCCTAATTCGCCCCATATAGAATTCGCCACTGCGCCACCCGCCCGTTGCCGACCGCCGGAGAATTTCCATCGAGATGATTCCTTCATAACTGGCCAGGGCCTTGAGCGCCGCCGTCGAACTGGCAGAAGTTACAGTTTACGCGTTGCGGAGCTTGCTTGATCCTCCCGCGGCAGGAGCTCAGCGTGACAAAAAAAGCTCCATTCACAGCCTTCTCGGTCTACTTTTCGCTTTTCGGCGGATGTCAACAACGGCCGTCAACCGCAGTCGGCGTCAATACTCACGAGGCAACTGTTGCTGAACAAGTTGCCTTCCGTACCCCAGAGACTGCCGCTGTTGCCAACACTCTCAACGACCTTTAGCCAAATGTTTAACCCATTCAGTTATCCGATTCTTGTTTTTGTGGCATCCCTATGCGGATTGTGGATCTCGGGATGGATCGGCGGCGCCTTCAGGAGATGGCAGCGAAAGGATCAGAATGAAAGCAACGAGGATTTCGACATTCTCCTGGGCGCCACACTGACGCTGCTGGGCCTCATCATTGGATTCACCTTTTCGATGGCCGTAGGTAGGTACGATCAGCGCAAGAACCTCGAAGAACAGGAGGCCAACGCAATTGGCACCGAATATGTCCGCGCGGACCTCTTGCCCGTCGCCGACGCAGCAAAAGTACGCGCGCTGCTTAAAAGCTATCTCGATCAACGCATACTCCTTTACCTGTCGCCAGGCGGTGAGCCGCTTCGGCGCATCAATGCCCAAACTGCTCAGCTTCAGAACCAGATGTGGTCCGCTGTAGCTGCCTCCGCCGGGGCGCAGCCGACTCCCGTGGCTGCCCTCGTCCTTGCTGGCATGAACGATGTGTTGAACTCGCAGGGATACACTCAGGCCGCCTGGTGGAACCGCATCCCGGTTGCAGCATGGACTCTGCTCATCGCGATGTCCATCTTCTGCAACCTCTTGATGGGCTATCGAGCGCAGGGGAAAAGCCGTATACTCTTCATGATTTTGCCTGTCGCTCTGTCCATCTCGCTTTTTCTCATTGCGGACATTGATAGCCCACGGCGCGGAGTCATCCGAGTGCACCCGCAAAATCTGGAGAGCCTCGCTTCGTCATTAAATTCGAGCGGCTAATATGGTTTTCCGTCAGCGACTAGGCTTAACGGTCATGCCTTTCATCTTTGTCACAACATCGTAATTCGGATTGCCGTGACTGTTAGAAGTAGCAGTTTCTCGCCGAGAAGCTTTCTTCGCATCATCCATTCGGTTTTTGTTTCCATGATGTTGAGTTATTGCGTCACAAGCCTCCTAAATAGGTGCGCCGGCGCCTCTGCTTCAATCAGGTCAGCGCTCGAGCAGGGAGAGGGAGAGCCCGATGTGGCACTGGTTCGTGGATGTGCTGCGCCAACACCCGGAAATGGCGCTATTCCTCACGCTCGCCTTCGGATATTGGATCGGAAAGATAAAGCTGGGCTCGGTGCCGCTGGGCGCGGTCGTCGGCGTCCTTATCGCCGGCGTGATTATCGGACAGATTGGGGTCAGAGTGTCGCCCGACCTCAAGACCGCTTTTTTCCTCCTTTTCCTGTTCTCGATCGGCTATCGCACCGGTCCGCAATTCTTTAGCGGCCTCAAATCGAGCGGTTTTCCTCAGCTCGCGCTCACCGTCGTCTTCTGCGTCTCGGCGCTCGCGCTCGCCTACGGCGCGGCACGGGTGTTCGGATACGACGCAGGTACCGCAGGCGGACTCATGGCTGGCGGCACGACTGAGTCGGCTACCGTTGGCACCGCGACCGATGCGATCAATCGGCTCGGGCTCGACGGCAGTGCCGCACAAACGCTGCTCTCAAATATGGCGGTTGCGTTTGCCGTGACGTACTTCCTGGCTGTCATCACCACCGTGACGTTCCTCGCGCGCGTCGCACCGCAAATCCTCCGGGTCGACCTGGTGGCAGAGTGTGCGCAGCTCGAGCGCGAAATGGGACTAGTCGGTGAGGACGCAACCGCCACCGGGTACAACGTGTTCGCGATCCGCGCGTATCGCGTTGAAGACGACCGCTACGCCGGCAAGACCGTGCGTGACGTCGAGCAGACGCTGGCGTCGAATGGCCAGCGGCTCCTGGTGCACCGTATCCGCCACGGGGAAGAGGTCCAGACGGCGACACCTGATTCAATTATCCAGCGAGGTGATGTAATCGCTCTGGCCGGCCGCCGGGGTAGCGTTATCAAGACGGAGTCGGCGATCGGATCTGAGGTCGACGATAAGGCGCTCCTGGACTTTCCCGTTGAAACAGCCGACGTCGTGCTCACTAAGAAATCAGTGGTCGGAGTGGCACTTGGGGAGATTCTCAAGCGAGCGCAGGCCGATTTCATCCGCGGCGTTGGCGTAAGAAAGATCGTCCGTTCGGGTGCTGAGCTGCCGCTTGCCCCGGCGACGGTGCTCGCACGCGGCGATGTGGTTACCCTCGGTGGTATTCCGGAAAGTGTTGCGCGCGTCGCCGCCGAAATTGGATACGTCGACCGGCCTACCAACACGACCGAGATGGCGCTGGTCGCCGCCGCGGTGTTCATCGGTGGCACGATCGGAATTCCGGCCCTGCGTCTCGGCGGCATCGAGTTGGGTTTGAGCCAGAGTGTCGGCGTCCTGCTTGGCGGACTTGTCTTCGGTTGGCTACGGTCGGTGAATCGTCGCGTTCCGCGTCTGCCGGCAGCGGCGGTGTGGCTATTCGATTCTCTCGGTCTCACCGCTTTTCTCGCCGTGACTGCACTAACGGCGGGCCCCGATTTCGTAAAGGGTCTTCAGAAGTCCGGCGTGAGTCTGGTGGCCGCCGGTCTCGCTCTTGTCATCCTGCCGCAACTCATCACGCTGCTCGCCGGGAAGTTTGTTTTCCGCATGCATCCGGGAATCTTACTCGGCGTCTGCTGCGGGGCAGCGACCTCCGCGCCCGCGCTGGCGGCGGTGCAGGAACGGGCGCGCAGCAAGGTGCCAACGCTCGGATATGGCGTTACCTATGCTGCAGGTAACGTGATCCTTGCGCTTTGGGGTTCGGTCATCGTCGCCCTCCTTCATTGAGAATAAATAAAACTCCTTGTGGACTGGCCGCAACAACGTGAGGTTGGCGACAGAGTGGTGAGCTGGTAACGAGGGTGTTTTTGCCAGGCTTAACCGCTCTCGTAGGTTAGCGTTCCGATATGGGTCTGTTGTGTTTCCTGCGCGGAGGCGCATGTTGCCACCAGCAGAATGATTACGGCAATAATCGTCCGTATTCTCGTCATTTTCGCCCTTCATTGCGAGGCGCTGTAGCCAGCGATAAATGAGAACCAAGCAGTTTCTGCAGATCCCGACGAAAGGGTTTAAAACCGAACTCGTAAGGTAAGAACTGTTAAAATTCACGGGCAAAATGAAACTCGTGGCTCAAGTCCCGATAAGTCGGGTGCATTCGATGGGTCGATGCAACACCATCTAGGAAGTGATCTGTTCAAAGGTGGTGTTTGTGATCCAACGGAAGCGATCGAGGCTTTCTCTCCTCGAGGCACCGATCTGTCCGGCTACTCTCAAGAGCAGCTCGACCAGGTCTCGCTGCTCTTGAATCAACGACCGAGAAAAACCTTAGGATTTCAAACTCCTGCAGATAAACTTCAGGCCAGTGTTGCGTCGACCCCGTGAGCTGGCACGGATTACCGGAAACTTGAAATCCACATGGACGGTAACGGCGTTTATCAAGAGCTGTCTCTGGCACACTTAATCGGGCTGCAAATAGAGCAACAATATGTCCTTAGCAAGTCTTGATGCGGGCTTGTTTCTGTGCGTTCCGTTACTCTTAGCATTTGTCAGGCATCACACAGCTGCGCCTAGCCTCTCACTCGCTTACACTGGACAAACGGTCTCCTCAGGGGGACCAACAATAGGGAGACATTGATCTCGTGCGACCGTTAAGAGTCCTCCGGAAGGTTTTCGTGTATCCCGCGTTGTGTTTTGCACTCGCCACAATCGTGGCTTCATGTCCTGCTCAAGACAAGCCCGACGCACCCGTCGCCAAAGACGCCGGATCGGTACCGTCGCACAATTCGTATTCGCAACCCTCGGCTTCGCAGAGCTCAGCTTCACAGGATTCTCAGAGCCAAGCACCACAGACGCAAGCTCCACAAAGCCAGCCGGCGCCGACAAAAGAAGAAGCAGACAAGCAGGTTGGCAAGAGCAAGCTCGAGAAGGAAACCGGCACGGTCAACGATCGCATTTTCGAAGTCATGCCCAACTACGGCACCGTCGAAACCGCTAAAGATCTTCCACCGCTCACCACCGGCCAGAAATATCGGCTCGCGACCGCAGGTGTTTTCGATTATTTCGCGTTCCCGTTCAATGGCGTTCTCGCGGCGATCGATCAGGCCAACAATTCGCCGAAATCGTGGGGCCAAGGTTGGGGCGCGTACGGCCAACGTTACGGAGCTTCGTTCGCGGACAACGGAATTGGAACTTACATGACGGTAGCGGTGTTCCCGTCGATGCTTCATGAGGATCCGCGATACTACCAGATGGCCAAGGGATCGTTCTCGCACCGTGCCTACCACGCAGTCAATCGGCTCTTTGTTACGCGTACTGATTCCGGGAACACGCGCTTCAATTATTCCGAAGTCGTCGGCAATGCGGCGGCAGCGGCGCTATCGAACGTCTACCACGCACCCGAAGATCGCACGGTCGGCCGCAACATCGGCACGCTGGGAATGTTGATCATGTGGGATGGTCTTTCCAACGAACTGAAGGAATTCTGGCCCGATATCCGCCGTAAAGTATTTCGGAAGAACACTCCGTAGCAAGAATCGGGAGTGTGTGTACTCCCCCAAAGAAGATCATATTATGAGCAGGCATCTTGCTGTACTTGCCGATTAGTCGGATTACCGTACAAGTCAATCTGGGGCCGATTTCCACCTTCCGGTTACGGCTGCCATGATTTCGACGATCGAGGCCAGCGTATAAAAACGAAGCAAGAAATTCCGGGTGCTGGCGGCCGAAAGAGAAAATGGTCTGCGCACCGACTCCTGCGAATTGGGAGGCGGCTATCTTAAAACTAATGCGGGGCGAGGACATGAATCATTTCTGCCGGAAGACTGGACCTCGCTTCACCTGGACATTGCTCGGCATCGTGGACTGAAGCGGTTGGCTGCTTCGCTTTATGAACCGTGAAACCGTTAAGGGTCCCTATGGCAAAAAATTGAGAGTCGAATAGGCTCAGCCCGTTTGATCGAATAGATATATAGATCGGACTGAACCGTCCCCTACATTAATCCATCATGTAACCTCAGAACGCCTTCCGGTAGCGAATATCCAGTCCGTATCCGCCATTCTCGTCGCGCAAAATGGAGACAGTCACATTTCGGTTCAATTGGTATTTCAGCTGCACCGTCCGCGCCTGCACCGAGGTAACATCCGTGCTAAACGTAACCAGCAGATTCCCGGATACACGCTGCTGAATCGCGATTTGAGCACCGGGGTTTTGGCTACTTCCTGCCAGCGGATCAATGGTCACCTGAGAGATGCCCGCTAGTTTCTGGATCTGGCCCGCGACCGGTGCTCCCACTGCGCTGGCGACTGCCGATTGCGCTCCTAAAGCTCCAGGAGTTGACGAGCGCGATTCTGCCTCCCCCGTAGTCCGTCCAAATGCCAGCAAATTAATGATGTCTGCTGATGCCAATGAGGGGTCGGACGTGTAAGTCGTTTTTAATCGATCCATACTTCCTGACAGGTGAATGGTGATGTTGTATTGCTCAACCTCTGTTCCAGCGTTTAAATCAAGAATCGGACTAGTACGTGCCGCATTCGCAAAGGCGATCGTGCCGTTCCGCAACTCGAAGCGCTTTCCCAGGAAGAACACTTCACCACCAGTGAGGGCGGCGCGTCCAAGCAGGATCGGCTCGGCCACCGTCCCGACGACCAGCAAATTTGCCGAGCCGGAAATGCTCAACTGACTGCTTGTTAGGCCAACCTCCTGCTCCGATTGAACCGAAACATTTAGCTTAATTTTCCGCTCGAACGGCGAAGGATCGCTGATCGTATTGTCCCCGGAGAGTTGTGCCACCAAACCTTCCAAGTCCGAACCCTCTTCAAACGAAAGCTTTTTTACAGCCACACGCCCACTCAGCGTATGCGTGCCACTACCGTCCAAGTTCAGGTCGGCATCAAGTACAGCCCACACGCCGTTCTCTCGAATTCGCGTCGACCGTGCTGTAAGGGTCAACGCGTAGACTGGATTGGCGCCCAAATCCAGAGTGCCATTAATGTCGAGCGTTCCGCCTCCGGCTGTCCCTGATAACTTCTCAATTCGAATTCGCTTCCCCTGCAGCGTTGCAGTCCCGTTCAAGGATTCAATTCCGATCGGCAACGCATCGGAAGCAAAGACCGCGTTGGTGACCTTGACGCTTCCAGATACGTTTGGGTCGCTCCGTGTTCCGCGCACTTGGACCTGCATTTCGACCTGACCTCCAGCCGTGGTGTCGGTCATGAGACCTTCCAACATTGTCAAATCGAGATTGCCCTGGGTCGTGAGATCCAAGGTGCCAGCCTTCTCAACCGGAATGGATCCACTGACATTTAGCTCTGTACCAGGGCCTCTCAAGGACGCATCTACTAGCTTGACCATACCTTCCGCATAGTCGATCTGGATTGGCCGGACGTTGGCCAGAGTCACATTTTTCCCAATGAGGTGCAGCGCGGGAATTTCCAAGTGTGCTTGTATCTGTTCCGGCTGCTTAAGCGGTCCCTTCGCTGTTGCGTGCAGTTCGAAGGTTCCACTGGCGGAAGTGGCAGCCGGCGCATATATTTGCAAAATCGGGCCGATTTCTACCGAACCTGTATCGATATTCACGTCGGCAATGTAATCCCCTGTTAGCGCCACGTTGCCCTTCGCGGAAACCCGCGTGCCCAGCGCGGTCGAAACTGCCTGGAACTTTGCACGATGATTCTGCAATTCCAACACTCCCTGAAGATTCGACAGAGTTTCGTTGTGTACGTGCAGCGCGGCACTGTGCACGGTGGCCTTCAATTGAGGATCATCCAGACTTCCGCCGCCTGTCACTTTTCCAGAGAGAGAGCCCTCAAGAGTAGAAAGATCTGCCTGTCGAATATTCAGCTTTGACAGATTCACACCGGTGAGATCAGCATTCAATTCGTAGCGACGCGTGGCTGGCTCATAGGAAACTCTTGCCGTCACGGCTCCAGCCGGCGAATGTACTTTTCCATCCAGTTGGATCTTCTTCGCTCCAGCCTGGAAATCAGTGCTCATGGACGACAGGGTTTCGCCGCAAATGGCCCCATGCACGAGTTCAAGGTGGCCGTTGCCCTTAGGTTCGGAAACGGAACCACTTAAGTGAACCTCTCCATTCAGAAGTCCTTCGACGGGATAGTTAGTCCCCGCGGATTTCTGAAGCACGGCAACGGACAATTGTTGAACCTTCGCATCCGCCGAAAAATCCGCTGATGAATTTACGCTCCAGTTCGCTAGCGGAACTGTGCCGGCAACTTGCAGACTGCCGTCAGGCCCCTGCAAAAGGCCATTCGTGACCTGAACCGAACCCGAATCTAGCTTGAAATCCGCGCGAATCGTTTGCCATTCCGACTCTCGCCACACAATCTGCCCCGCCGTCAGTAGCCCCTTCACGTGAGGATCTTCCACGGTGCCGCTCACGAGCCCTTGAAATGATGCTGCGCCCCGAAGATCGTCCAGTTGCGCGCGTCGGAGAAACTCTTGAGCCCCCTGTTCTGAACCAATGGCCACAAGCTCGTGGAGATTGGTTGTGCTGAACCAAACATTTACTTCCGATCTCTTTGCGAGAGTGCCGGTCGCGCTTAACTCAGAGGAAAGAGTCTTTAGGGAGCTGTTCCGAACGGTAGCTTTGGCGCCCGCAACGTCGTACGAAACATTTACCGAGCCGTCGAGCGGTATTTCGCCCGCGAGGCGCTGAACGCTTTGGCTAGAAAACTCTCCCTTCGCTTCGATCAGGGAGTTCCTAGGGCCGTTTTTCCAATTCATCGCCAGCTGGAGTCGGCCTTTGCTCGCGATTCGCGGCAGCGACTTTCCGTTATTCCATGCCTGGCCAGCCTCTAACAAAGAAACGTTCGTCAATTCCGCGCCCACACTCCCTGAATTGCGAGCCAAGTCAATCGCGGCGCCATCCGAGGAAGCAGTGCCACCCAGAACGTCGCCGCGTACAGCAGTCAACCGCAGCAGGCCGCCTTTCAATGAATAGCTTCCCCGAACAGAACGAAATGGCAGGACTGTTCCGCCTTCTCGCACTGTTATCGCGCTACTGGTGAATGTGCCCTTCACTTCAGCGGCGTTCAGCAAGATCGCGTCGCTTGATGACGGCGCGTAGCGCAGGCTGCCCTGAAGCGACACATCGCCAGACGGAATGCTCGCATTCCTCAGTACGAATGCGGCGTCGCTGCCACTAACGGTAGCTCGAAACGTGCCGTTAAATTGTGGATGTCGGTAGTTGTCGATCGTGCCCTCGGCGCTCAGCTGCGAATGGGGCAATACAATCTTTAGCTCCTCGACTCTACTTTGCGTCTGGCCGAGGGTTACCCGTAGCAGCAGGCTATGTTCTATCGGATTGAAGTCCTTCGCCCTTACCTGTCCACGGCCGTATTGCAACTCCGCTTGATATCCGCCGCTGAGCACGGGCCTCAGCAACTTCCCCTGCAGGCCATAAATGTCCGCAGCGAGCGGAATTTGAAAATCGTTGAAGATCACGGCGCCATTGCGAATCTGCGCATAGTGGACGGCTACATGGAAACCAGAACCGCTCTGTGCTGCTGGCGCAGCCGGCAGGTTGGTTCTTCCGTTCGAATCCGACTCCACAAACAGTTCCGGTCGTTCCACGACGACTTGGTCGATCTCAGCGCGCCGGCGCAGCAGCGGCAGTAATCGCAGCACAATGTGAATATGTTCTGCTTGAAACAGCGGCGTCGCGTGGCTCGACTCGTTGCCGTGTACCGTAACGCCCCTCAAGTCTGCCGTCAGTGAAGACAACCCCAACTCGAACGCTTTTACTTGGACGTGGGTTCCAGTCACCCCTTCCACTTTGGCGATGATCTTCTGAATCACCCAGGCGCGAAATGTTTGTGTATGTATCGCGATGCTAACGGCCGCGATTCCAACTAACGCTGTCGCGCCGAGTAGCAGAACGGTTGTTATCGTCCCTTTCTTTGTTCGAAGTTTCACAAATCGAGCCCCTTCAGAGCGACCGCTCTCTAGAACGCCTGCCCCAGTGTTATGAAGTACTGAGTCGCCTTCACTCCGGGAATTGGTTTAAGGTTATGGCCCAAATCGATTCGAATCGGCCCAACCTTGGTGTTGTATCGGAGCCCGATCCCGACTGAGTTTGTATAGTTGTCAGCAAATTGGCGCGCGTTGATCGCGCTATAGACGTTCCCACCGTCATAGAAGACCGCTGCGCCCAAGCCCTTATAGATGCGCAGCGGAAAGCGCACCTCGGAGTTCACGATAGCGAGCAATTTCCCCCCGACAGGAACGCTGATCAGCGAGCATGTCGACGGATCCTGAGGATTGCTGCAAACCTGAACGGGACGCTGCGGGCCAGCACCGTTGATAGGAAACCCACGCAAGCTATCTGCACCGCCGGTAAAGAAGCTTTCGCTCAGTGGGACAAGACTGTTTCCGAAAGGTATGGCGATGCCCACTCGAAAATTGTTCGCCCAAACTAGATTCGAAGTCACAGGCTTATAGAAGGACGTTTGCGCGAGAAACCGCATGAAGTCGGCGCTGGAGCTCAGCGACTTGGAGGCCCATAGAAAGCTGACCGATTGAAACTGCCCGTGATGCGCATCCAGCGGCCGGTCCCTCGTATCGCGCAGATACTGCGCTTGGGGGCCGGAGACCCGTACATGCTCATCCTGCGGCAACACAAGGTCCGGGATCAGGATGTCCGTCAAATCTGTACGCTGATAGAGATATCCGAACACTGCCTTCTGCGTTTTCTTTTTGTTGAGTTGCCGTTCGAACTGGAAGGATGCAGTTCCGAGGACTGCTGTGTAGATCGAATTTTCCGTTGTGCGCTCTCCCGTCAGACTAAAAAGCGAAGACCATCGCGATCCGTGCAGATAAGGGTCCGCATATGTGAAGGTGCCGCGCTGATCGAGCCTGGACATCACAAATCCAATCGTGGCCGTTTCCGCGCGTCCTCGAATGTCGTGCCTGGCATATTGGAGCGAGCCTCTCGGTCCGAAAAAGCTCTCCTGACTGACGGTGAACTTGTCGCCCAAATCTATCGGCGGCAAACCCGGCAGCGCTACCGATCCGACAGGAACATTGCCGGACCGCGGAATGACTTCTATTCCGCCACCCAAATCCAACGTGCTTCGTTTGGATTCTTGGACCCGCACCAATACAGGTTCCATACTCGCGCCTTGCGCGAAGTCCGATCCTGTCACAGAAGCCCAGTCAAAGATTCCCAGCCCGTAGAGCGCGCTCTCAGATTCAAACAGCTGCTGCTGACTGAGTGGTTGACCTACATGAAGTTCTTTCCCAGCTACGTTCTCGATGAAGTCGGGTTTCGAATGTTCAGGCCCAAGAAGCACCAGCTCCTGAATCTTAATAAGCTGGCCCTCTTTGATCTCGTACTTCACATCGAATTCGTGCGCTCCTTCGACCGTTGGCCGGACGTTCGCTTCAAGCGTGGCGTTCGGATATCCGCGGTTCAAGTAACGCGCCAGCAACTGACTGCGATCTTCCGCCAGATGGTGCGCCGAGTATGGTTTCCCAGGCAGCATTCGCAGACTTCGCCCAAGAAAACTAACCTCTACCGGTCCGCGAGAATCGGCGATCTCCAAGCTATGGACCTTGTCTCGCGGACCCTCGGTAATCACAAACTCGACATCAACGAACTTTCCGTCTCTGGCTATCTGCTGAACGATTTTCACCGAGGAAAAACCCTCGTTGCGATACATGGCGACCAGCGAATCGGTGCTTTTCTTCAACAGCGAATCGCTGTACTTACCGCGGCCAAATAGGAATTTGGCCTTGTTGATCGAAATCCTCTCCTGCAGCTCCGGATCGCTGAAATACTTGTTGTTTGTAAATAGAACGCGGCTAACCTTGTGTTTCGTCCCCAGGTCGACGCGATAGGTAATCGTGAGGCGGTCCGCGGCATTTTCTGTATCCGCACTGACAGCAGCGTCGAAATAGCTTTTCGACTGGAAGTAGTTCTTCAGATTCCGCGCACCCTGATCCACCAGATACTGATCCGCGGCGCCCTCCTGATAGATGGGTACCAGCTTTCGCAGCGTGCGCTTCCAGATTTTCGCGCCTTCAATCTTTACGTCCAGGATTTGTCCAGGATCAATCTTGAAATGAAGATCGGCCGTGTTTGAGTCTGAGTCGTACCTTGGCTGAAAATCGAACTTGGGAGCTAGCCGACCGGATGGGCGGTAGTAGCCTCGCATCCGGTCCATTCCCTTCTGGGTTCGCTTCCACGAATACTTCTGGCCGGTCTTCAGGGACGCTCCACTGACCTTGGCCCACGGTGAACTTAGCGTTTGGTGCAGATTTCGATCGTCTTCTTCGGATACTCCCTCGATCAGGATTCTTCCGACCTTGGCACGTTTGCCGAGATTGCAGTTAAAAATGACATTCACTAGCCGGTGAGGCGCGTCGGTCTGCGTTCGCGTCGCGACATTCGCCTCAAAATACCCCTCCTTTACGAAATATGTCTGCATGCGAGCCGCACGGGCCGGCAAATAATCGGGAGAATAGATCGCGTCCAGCTGGATGTCCGACGTCTGCAATAAATCCGTGTAGCGAAATCTCGCCGTAGCGCCCGGAAATGAAATCAGGCCGACGTGGAAAACCGGTTGCAGCAGAAATACCACCTTGAGACCTTTTTCATCGGGTTCGAGGCTCGCTTGTATCTGGTCGACGTTTTCGTTCTGTTGAATGGATGCGACGCTGTTCCGGAGCTTCTCGCCCGAGAAGGCCTCGCCTGGTTTCAGGAGGATCAGAGCGCGCACGCGATCTTCGTCCTGTCCCGGTGCCATCGCGATTTCGACTGCGGAGATTGTCCTGCCTTCAAACTCTTCGTAGGATGGTTCACGAGTCGATGAGCGATCAACCGGCTCTTGGCCAAGCGCTAGCATAGTGCCGGCCATTTGCACGACAAGCACCGTCACGGCCACGAGCATCCTCGGACATCTCACACGGCAGTCCTGTGAGCCGTCAATTCCCAGAGTGAGACGTCCGGCTCCGCTCTCATAGTCTGGCTCAGGTTCCCGACATCACGAGCGGAGCCGGTGGTGATCCATCTTCAGCGCTGGCGGTCGCCCAGAAGAAATAGTTGATGTGATCGGCGCCAAAAAAAGACTGGGAGCAGCATTCCTTGGCTTCAGTTGGTTCGATGCAATGACTTGTATCAGTTTGAAGAGCTGGTTTAGTACTGGCAAAACTATCAGCAGCTAATTTGCTTCCGTCGCTGGGAGATTGGCTAGCTTCGTCCACGGTCGGATTAGCGGATACTTTGACTGGTCCCAACTTTGTCGGCAACCCCGTCAACTTGGCACAAACTCGTATTTTCTTCTCGAGCGGAATCCGTTCGTCGATAACTTCGAATCGACCCGGCTGGTCTGCGCGGCGCCTCGGTCGTCTTCTTCGCCTACATAGGCTTCGATGCGGTGTCGACGGCGGCGCAGGAGGCAAAGAATCCGCAGCGAGACATGTCCGTTGGCATCATGGGGTCGCTCATCATCTGCACCATCTTCTATATGGCCGTGGCGGCGGTATTGACAGGGCTGGTGCCATACGGTCGGCTAAATGTTCCCGATCCCTTTGCAGTCGGCATCGACGTGCTCGGCGTGCCATGGCTTGCCGTGCTGGTCAATGTCGGGGCGCTGACGGGCCTTACTTCCGTCATCTTGGTGTTCCTTTGCGGGCCAGAGGCGGGTAGCCTGACGTGAAAACGGCGAATGACTGCTTACATATCAAGGCGACTAGGGTTCGATCGGTTGGAGGCGAATCCGAAAGCTGCAATCGCAAGGGTGCCGATCATCAGGGCTGAGCTGGCGATGCTCAGTGCGCGAGGCAGGGAGCCGTGACTTAGTGTTTGGAGAAATACGCTCAAGGGGAATGTGACGGCGCCGGTCAGAAGGCCGATGGCGAGGAGTGACTTCCACTTTTCGGCGAGTCCAACACGATCGAATACGATTCCCAATACGATCAATAGCATTGCGAGGCCGATCCAGTGGCCGTGTGCGTCGACTTGGCGGTCGTGGACATATTTGAGTTGGCGATAGTCGGCGAGCGCCGTCTGCGCTTGTTCCGAGCTGCGATTTGCGGCTTGCGTGAATGCCGAGACGAGGGAGCCGCCCATATGATCGACGGCCTGATGCTCTGCGAAGACTGCGTACCACGTTCCGTGGCACATGCCGATGATTGCGAGAGCGATTCCGCCGAGTATTAGAACGCGACGGGCCAGAGTCATGGAGTCACATCCGACCGAGAGTCGAACTGTTCGATGTAGCGAGCGATTCCAATCCACATTGCGACCAGGGCTACAATCACCAAAGCGCCGCCGAAGTCCGCGAGGCCGCCTGCTAAAAGACCGAATCGCAATTCGAAAAGCACGCAGACGGGGAGAATGACCGAACCGGCGAGAAGAACCCACGCCCATCGTCGCTTCCATTTTTCTGAAAACCGAACGTAGGGCTGGAAGAACGAAAGAATCATTGCCAGCAATCCGAACTCGATGATGTGTGCATGCGCCGCGATCTTGACGGCCTTGTCGCCTTGTAGTTGGCCGTAGTCCGCGAGCGCGAGATCCAGACCGGGTTTGTCGGCCGAAACACTCGCATGCAGGATGTTGGACAGGAGCAGATTGTCCTGCGCCTCTTGCCGGTAGAGATCGGAGGCGGCGTAGTACGCGCCGTGGGCAAAACCGAGAAGGACCAAGACAAGTCCTCCCGCCAAGAGGAGTTTTCCTGCCGTCGTACGCGCGTTTGATAGAGCGTCGACTGCAACGCGCCGAGACTGGAAGTGCTTCCATAGCCCGAAGAGATACACCAGCGTGGAGAGAAGCACGGCAACGCCGCCGGCATCGGCGAAGATACTGGCCCATCCGATCGATTCGAGGGGGCTGCGAGCAAGCCCGACGTAGTGAATCAGGAAAACTCCGACAGGAAGTAATGCGGAGCCGACGAGAAAAACCCATGCGATTGCGCGTTTCGATTTCTCGGAGAGTGCGATCCACGGAATCAGTACGGCGAGCAGCAGAGCCAGATAGCCGAATTCCGCCATGTGGACGTGCGCGTCAACTTTTGTGCCGCGATTTTCGAGAAACGAGCCGACGTTTGTGAAATATGCCGCGACCGAAGAAGCTTCGCCTTGCAAGGCCGCCTGAGATGCCGCCGCAAGATTGGAGCCTACGCGCGAGGCATTTTGATGCAACACGAAGACTGCGAAGAGATCGCCAAAGATCATGCCGGCGACGATCAGAGCGATTCCGCCGAGCAATAACAATCGTCGAGCACTCAGTCTTGCGGGAGGCTCAATGCCGACGAGTAAGGTCTGATCCATCCTGTTGCCGGAAGTCATTCCGGTACGACTGCGGTTACCTCAATTTCGACTCGTGCGGCATCTTCGATGAGGCTGCTGACTTGCACCGCTGTCATGGCCGGAAAGTGAGCGCCGACAATTTCGCGGTAGGCGGCGCCAAGTTGCTTGTAGGAATTCACGTATTCCTTTTTATCAAGCACATACCAATTCATCCGGACGATATGTTCGGGCTTCGCGTTTGCCTCGGCGAGGACGTCTACGATATTTCGCAGGGTTTGTGCGACCTGGGCCACGAAATCCGGCGACACGATGTTGCCTTTCGCGTCCCAGCCAATCATGCCGCTGACAAATACGGTACGTCCGCTCGCTGCAATGCCATTGGAATAGCCCTTGGGTCGCGGCCAATGAGGGGGCTGAAGAATTTTCATGATTTTACTTTTTCCTTGCGGTTGCGTTGGACGTCGCTATGATTCCCGTCGGTTTGAAATTTCACAATTTTGAGGCGGATTTCCTCTGGAAGCTGAATCGCCCGATGCGGCTTTCGATCGATCAAGACGAGGGTTACTTTGCCGCGGACACGATCAACGGAGTCGGAGCCTTGCAAGACAATGCTCAGATTGATTGAGGTTTTACCCAACGCAGTCACCGACAGCGTCGCGGAAAGCACATCTCCGAAGACACTCGGGGTGAGAAAATCAACTTCCAGGTGAACGGTAGGCAAGCCCCAACCGCGACGTGTGACAATTTCGCTAAAGGAAAAATCAAGCTCTTCGCGGCACCAGTCCTCGACGAGACTGTTAAACATATCGAAGTAACGTGGATAGAAGACGATTCCCGCCGCGTCGCAATCTCCGAAGCGGACAAGGATCTGCTTGCGAAACGTGGAGGTGAGAGATGTGTCCTTAGCCACGCGAAGGCTCGGCTTCTTGAAATGTCTTGAGAATTCCGCGAGCGATGATCAACTGCTGGACTTCGGTCGCGCCTTCGTAGATTCGCAGCGGCCGGATTTCGCGATACAAATGTTCCACAACCGAGCCGCTCACGACACCGAGCGCGCCAAAGATTTGCACGGCAGAATCGATGACGCGCTGCGCGGTTTCGGTGGCGGTCCACTTCGCCATAGCTGCTTCGACGGTGACTGATTGCCCTTTGTCGCGTTGCCAGGCGGCACGATACGTGAGGAGGGCGGCCGCATCGATCTCCGTTGCCATGGAAGCGATCTTTGCTTGAGTGAGTTGAAAATCCGCCAACGTCTGGCCGAACATTTTGCGCGAGGATGCGCGACGCAACGATTCCGCTAACGCGCGACGCGCAAAGCCGATCGCGGCTGCCGCGACCGACGTGCGAAATACATCCAGCGTCGCCATCGCTACCTTGAAACCGCGGCCCGCTTCTCCCAACAATCGCGTACCTGGGACACGGCAATTCTCGAAAACCAAACGGGCCAGCGGATGCGGAGCGATCACCTCGACACGTTCGCCGATGCGAAATCCGGGAGTGCCCGAGTCAACGATGAACGCACTTACACCGCGCGAGCCTTCAGCTTCACCGGTGCGCGCAAAAACGACGTAGAAATCGGCGATGCCGCCATTCGAAATCCAAGTCTTGTCGCCATTTAGGACGTAGTCACCACCGTCGCGCCGGGCTTCGCACTGTAACGCCGCAACATCGGAGCCGGCATTGAGTTCGGACAGCGCAAACGCGGCAATGGCTTTTCCGTTTGCGACGCGAGGCAAATACGATTGTTTCTGTTCGTCTGTGCCAAAGAGCGAGATCGCGCCTGAACCGAGGCCTTGCATTGCGAAAGCAAAGTCGGCCAGCCCAAAATGCGACGCCAGCGTTTCGCGAATCAAACAGATCGCACGCGTGTCGATGGTGTCTGAAATCGCACCGTACGACTTGCCTCCGACTGCGTGCTTCAGCCAATTCCCTTCACCAAGTTGACGGACGAGCTTGCGACACGTTTCGTCGACGTCGCCAGAGTGATCGGCAGTCAGATGATCGGTGGCCCAGCGGTCGAGCTCCGCCACCAGCGATTTGTGGCGAGGCTCGAAAAAAGGCCAGTCGAGATGAGGAAAGGAGGGCACGCTCAGTCTCCCTTGAATTCCGGCTTCTGTTTGTTTACGAACGCGTGGTACGCGCGGTGAAAATCATTCGTGCCCATGCATACGGCTTGGGCCTGTGCCTCGGCGTCAATCGCTTGATCAACGCTCATATCCCATTCTTCGTGCAGCATTTTCTTCGTCATCGCGTGCGCGAATGTTGGCCCGGAGGCAAGCTCAGCTGCAAGAGTCTCCGCTTCCGACATAAGCGATTCCGACGCGCAAATACGATTGAGAAAACCCCAGCGTTCCGCTTCTTCCCCACCCATGTTGCGACCGGTGAAGAGTAATTCGGATGCTCGACCCTGGCCGATGATGCGCGGAAGCATTGCACACGCGCCCATGTCGCAACCCGCGAGCCCGACTCGCGTAAACAAGAACGCGATCTTGCATCGCGAGGTGCCCAAGCGAATATCGGAGGCCATAGCCAGGATGGCGCCCGCGCCTACGCAAATGCCGTCAATCGCCGCGACGATCGGTTGAGGGCAAGCACGCATGGCTTTGACTAAATCGCCCGTGAGCTGCGTGAAATTCAGAAGGCCCGTCGCATCTAACTTCGTCAGCGGTCCAATGATTTCGTGCACGTCGCCGCCTGAACAAAAATTCTGTCCTGCGCCGGTGATGACGACCGCTTTTACGTCAGTTGCGCCGGAAAGCGAACGAAACAGATCACGCAATTCGACGTAAGACTCAAACGTGAGCGGATTCTTGCGCTCTGGCCGATTCAAGGTGATGGTGGCGGTCGCATCTTTGACGGTGAACTGGAAGTGCTTCGCCTCATGTCCTTTGAAGGCGCACCGGTTCACCGAAGGTTTGTGAGTCTGGCCCGGGAGATCGCCCATTATTTTTTCCTCGCGGCTGATCCGGTCTTACGATGCGCCAGAAGCGGAGCTACTTCGCTCAGGTGTGATTTCAGTTTGCTGAGCATCACCAACATTGTTTGCCTGTCTTCCTGACTGAGGCCTCCCAAGAGTTCGACAACCCACCCTTCGTGGCTTGCTGCCATTTCGCGAAAACGCCTGAGCCCAGCGGAAGTTAATTTAACGGTGATGGCCCGGCGGTCGCCACGGTCGAGAGTACGAACGACCAGTCCTTCGCGTTCGAGTTGGTCGGTGATGCCGGTGACGTTACCGCCCGAAACCATCAACCGTTTAGACAGATCATTCATCCGAAGGCCTTCGGGATATCGTTCCAACTGCGCCATTAAATCGAATCGTGGCAGCGTTGTCGAAAACTCTTGTCGCAGGCCGCTGCGAACGTGATTTTCAATGCGCACCGTGCACGATAGCAGACGAAGCCAGAGACGCAGCGACTGGTGATCCTCTTTGGTAGCGCGCGTTTCGAGATCGACATGCGGCGCGGCACCGGCCAGGTCGGACGCATTTCGTCGAACTAGGGATGTTGCCGACATAGCTGCTTACATCACCTCTCCGCCGGAAATGGCGATGGATTGGCCTGTGATCGATTCGGTACCCGGAAGACAGAGCCACGCAACCGTGTTGGCGACTTCTTCGGGCTTGATCAATCGTCTCTGAGGATTTCGCGCGGTCAGTTCCGCCAAAGCCTGATCAGGCGTCCGTCCCGTCTTCGCAACGATGTTGGCGATGGTTTCTTTCACCATGTCGGTGTCGGTGTAACCCGGGCAGACGGCATTCACGGTAATTCCCTTCGCGGCGACCTCGATGGCGAGGGCGCGCGTGAGCCCGATGACGCCATGTTTGGACGCGCAGTATGCGGTGATATAGCCGTAGCCAGTCAATCCCGCGGTGCTGGCGATGTTTACGACTCGGCCCCAGCCTGCTGCAAGCATGTCTGGGAGAGCCGCTTGCGTGCAGTGAAATGTTCCGTCGAGATTCACGGCGTTCATGCGGCGCCAGAGCGTTGCATCGGTTTTCAGGAACGGCGCGGATGAAGCCTGGCCTGCGTTGTTTACAAGAATGTCGACCGGGCCGAATCTTGAGCGCACTTGCTGAAACGCTTTCGTGACGGCAGCTGGATCGGTGACGTCCGCAGAAACTGTGCTGCGATTCTGATCGATGGGCTGCGAGTTGTCGGTTGGCGCGGCAGTGCGGCCGAGTAAGGTCACGTGTGCACCGTGACTCAACAAAGCGCTTGCGATGACGGCTCCGATGCCGCGGCTGCCGCCGGTGACGAGCGCGTGCTTGCCGGCAAGGAGCTGCGACCCGCCACTTTGTACGGGTTGTGTCATGCCTGCACCAGCAATTGAGCGCGAGCGATATTCCGCTCGAGTTGTTCTTTGCCCGAAAGATATTGGTCAGGCCATTTGATTTCTTTGAATCCCTGCTTCGCCGCTTCGTGCAGCGTCCAGGCAGGATCGGCAAGATGTGGACGCGCGATTGCGCAAAGATCGGCGCGGCCGGCAGCGATGATCGTATTCACGTGATCGCCTTCGAAAATATTTCCGACGGCGATGGTCGGAACACGAACCTCGTTTCGAATGCGATCGGAGAACGGCACCTGAAACATACGACCGTAGACGGGTTTCTCCGCTTTGCTGACTTGGCCTGACGAGCAGTCGATGACGTCGGCGCCGACGGCGGTGAACAGACGAGCGACTTCGGTGGCGTCCTCAGGAGTTAGACCACCCGGAACCCAATCGTTCGCCGAGATACGAACGCTCATGGGTTTATCTGCAGGCCACACTGCCCGCATGGCTTTGAAGACTTCGAGCGGAAAGCGGCAACGATTTTCGAGGGAGCCGCCGAACTCGTCAGTGCGCGTATTGGTCAGCGGCGAAATAAAACTCGACAACAAATAGCCGTGCGCGCAATGCAGTTCGAGCCAATCAAATCCAGCAGCTATGCCCCGGCGCGTCGCGGAGACGAATTGGGCGATGATTTCTTCTAGATCGGCGCGGGTCGCTTCCACGGGAGTTTGTGAAACTCCCTCGATGTAAGGAATCGGGGATGCAGAGAGAAGCGGCCAGTTGCCGGCGTCGAGCGGAAGATCAATGCCTTCCCATCCACGGCGTGTGGAGCCTTTGCGACCGGAATGGCCAAGCTGGAGCGCAACTTTTGCATCTGTATTCGCGTGAACAAAATCCACGATGCGCTTCCAGGCAGATTGTTGTTCATCGTTCCACATGCCAGTGCAGGCAGGTGTGATTCGACCGCCAGGAGACACACATGTCATTTCGGTGCCGACCATCGCAGGGCCGCCCATGGCGCGACTCGCGAGATGAACGAGGTGAAAATCGTTGGGCATGCCATCGACAGCCATGTAGGTCGCCATTGGAGAAACGATCACGCGATTTTTCAGAGTAAGCCCGCGGACGGTGAACGGCGTAAACATGGGTGGCACGGCGTGATCGACACCGTTTTGAGAGGCGAACCACTCTTCGACATTTCGAACGTAGGCCGCATCTCGCAATTTTAAATTTTCGTGGCCGATGCGCTGACTGCCCGTGAGTAGGCTGTAGGTGAACTGCTCGGGTTCTAGGTGGACGTAACGCTCGACCTGTTCGAACCATTCCATCCGATTGCGCGCGGCGCTCTGCAATTTCAACGCTTCGATTTCGCGGTCGCCTTGATAGCGCGAAAGAGCGCTGGAGACTTCGCCGTCGTGCTGAGAAAGGACGCGAGCGAGCGACATCGCGTCTTCCATCGCGAGTTTGGTGCCTGAGCCGATGCCGAAATGGGCGGTGTGCGCGGCATCGCCGATGAGGACGATATTCTTGTGATGCCACTGCTCGCACAAGATGCGCGAGAATTTCAGCCAGACCGCGGAACCCGAGAGGTGGCTCGCGTTCGAAACGAGGACATTGCCGTCGAGACGCTCGGCGAAAAGCTTTTCGCAAAACGCAATCGACTCCTGCGTCTCCATTTTGTCGATACCGGCAGCGAGCCAGTTTGTTTCCGGAGTTTCGACGATGAACGTCGACCAATCTTCATCGAAGCGGTAAGCGTGAAGATTGAACCAACCCCAGGCCGTCTCTCGAAAATCGAACGTGAAAGCGTCGAGCTTCTTTCTTGTTCCCAGCCAAATGAAACGGTTCTTTCGAACCTGCACGTTGGGCTTGAAGATGTCTTCGAAGGTGCGGCGGGTAATCGACGAAGCGCCGTCCGATGCGACCAGCAGATCGCAGTCGGCGGCAAGCTTTCCGGGATCGGATATTTCTTCTTGGAAAACTAGTTTGACGCCCAGACCTGCCGCGCGTTGTTGCAGGATCTGTAACAGCTTCATGCGGGAGATTCCGCAAAAACCGTGACCACCCGACGTCAGACGCTGGCCCTTGAAGAAAACGTCGATGTCATCCCAATGCCGGAACGCCTGCATGATGTCTCGATGCGTTTCGGGATCCGCATCCTTGAAGCCACCCATGGTTTTGTCGGAAAAAACGACGCCCCAGCCAAAAGTGCTGTCGGCGCTGTTGCGTTCTACGACGGTGAAATCCCATGAGGGGTTTGCTTTTTTCGCGAGGATTGCGAAGTAGAGACCGCCAGGTCCGCCGCCGAGACAAGTGATCTTCATGCTGGCAACTCCCGTAAGGCGGCGGTCAGTTTGTCGCCAGTATCATCGGCCAATGCTGCGTCGCGGCAGATTTTAAGGATGCGAGCGGAATCGCTGGAGTGAACCAGCTTCGGGAGAGTCGACATCAGAGTATCGAAGCTCTTGCGACCTCGGATGTGGGTGTCTCCGTAACCTTTCACGACGCAGGGACATTCCGCGAGTTCGAGCGCGAGTGGATAATTCTGTTTTGCGACCTCAACTATTTGGGCAAGCCATTGCTTGATGCGGATATGTTCTTCGCGGAATCGCAGAGACTTACGACGCAATGGTCGTAACGCAGCTAAAGCGTAGAGCTGCAGAAATCCAAAGAGTGAAGTCGTGTTGACGATTCGCCCTTTGTGAGCGAATTTCTCGATGATTTTTCTTGGGGCGCCGGAATTTCTCATCCACCCGCCAATGCCAGCCGGAAGTATGTCGGTGATTTCTTCCACTCCTGGATGAAGGAATTCTTTGATTTGAATCAACTCAGAATTGCCTGCGCGAGAATCGTGGTGGACTCGTGCGAAGCGCGCGTCGCGAGTCTTCAGGTCGGCAACGCGCACGGCATCTTCGTAGCTCATCCAAAGTGCAAGGTATCGCGCGGTTTCGGAGAGTAGGACAAAGGCGCCGTTTCCGTTTTTGGTGTCAACGTCACGAATCACAGCCAATTCATCGAGGTACGTGGAAGCGTAGGAGACATCCTGATAGTCGGCCAGTTTTTGAACCGCAGCGAAGAGAATGGCATGGGACGCCGGAGGAAATTGCGATTCGATGCGAGCGGCCAGCGGCTGCAGTTGCACGCCGACTTTGAGACTGTGCTTGGCCGTATCGTTGCTTTGTTGGGCGATGGGTTCGAGGGTCGCATCAAAGGAGGCCGCGAACCCCGCGAGGCTGGATTCGACACCAACTCCGCCCCTTCGAATCGCGTCTTCGAATTGAGCGCGGCTGAACGGCAAAGCGCCCGTGGCGGCAAGTGCTCCGAATAACGCTGCACTGATCACACTTCTTGTTTCTCGCGCAATGCGTTCGAAGTCGCGATGCACAAAAACGCGGGCGGCTGTGGCCCCCGCTTCGATAAGTTGCTTGGAATCGACTTGGCCATCGCCGAGCGCGATTTTCTCGGTCATCGAGTACACCCGATGAGTCGAGGAGATCAGTGTGGTCCGGTCGGAAGTAACGAAACCACGCTGGATTGCGCGGCCAGCCTCCATCAGTTCGGACGCAAGCACGATATCCAACTCACCAGGAACCGGCATCAAGGCGAATACAGGTAATTTTCTCGCCGCGGCTGCGGATGCTTCGGGGAAAATTTCGATGTAGTAGATCGTGGAACCGGTTCGCTGGGCCACTCCTGGAACCGAGGTGGTTTGCGCCAGATACCCAGCGCGTTCAGCGAGATCGACGATCCAGTCAGCGAGAACACCGCCACCCTCGCCTCCCATCGCTACAATCGCAATTGTGATCGCGCGTGGCGACGGCGAGCCGGCGTTCGTGTCGATCGATTGATATGTGGCACTGGTTCCCATTTAATTTTTCGAGTAGCGGCTCACGCTGTGATTCCCGCCAGTCGCCGATTCGTTCGCCGCTGCAAAAATCTGATCACGGTGCCGGCGATACGAGCTTTGAAGTTATCCCACTCCGTTGGATTCGAAATAACCTCGGTTTGAAAAAACGACGGACACAACCTTGCCGCGTGCGCAACTTCACCACACAGGCCGCAACCGACACAACTTTCGAGCACGGTCGCGACGGGATCCTTTCGCAACGGATCCGGATTAGGAGCGATCGAAAGCGACGGGCAGCCGGAAAGCCGGATGCAAGAGTGGTCGCCGGTGCATGTGTCGGCGTCAACGCCGAACCGTTCGCGGACGATGCGCTTCCCTTCCTTTTGCAGCTTGAGCAATTGAGGCTTAACGCGGCGCTGCTTGTTCAAAGAGCATTCGCTTTGCGCGACGATTACTTTCGGGCCTTTTTCTTTCGTTGTCAGCGCTTCCTTTAACGTGTCGCGCATCGCAACCAAGTCGTATGTGCGCGTGATCGTCCGCACCCATTTGACGCCAACTCCGCGGACCGCATCGGCGATCGAGAGTTGAGTCGTTCGAATCGGATTGATCGCTTCGGAGGAAAGAATGTCTTGGCCACCGGTGGCGGCGGTGTAGCTGTTGTCGACGACAACCAGAACGTTGTCGCTCTGATTGAAAACGGCATTGCCCACACCGCTCGTAAGGCCGTTGTGCCAGAATCCGCCGTCCCCCATAAAACTGATTGTGCGCTTGCTGGTTTCTTTGGTATTCAGCGCGGCGGCGCTGGCCCAGCCGAGGCCGTAGCCCATCGTGGTCGCGCCAATGTTGAACGGCGGGAGTATCGAGAAAAGATGGCAACCAATGTCACAGGCCACGTGATGTGGACCCAATTCCCTTTCGACCAATTTCATTGCAGTGAAGATCGGGCGCTCCGGACAGCCGGTGCAGAACGATGGTGGGCGTGGATGAACCTGGCTGACGACGTTGCTGGCAGGCTGCGTTGACGACGGCGATGCAGGCCGAACGACGGCGGGAAGCTTTTCGCGGTCGATCTTCTCTGGCGCGTATTTTTGAACAAATTCGAATACGCCACGAGTCACGGCCGCCGCCGTGTACTCGCCAGCCATAGGAAGCATGCCTTTGCCGTGGACTTTCGTCTGAATGTCGGCCTTGCGCAGAATCGAGTTGATGTTTTGCTCGATGAAATCGGGTTGGCCTTCTTCAATTACGAGAACGCCGCGCTTGCCCGCGCAGAAGCGCTTGATCTCGTCGTCGACGAGAGGATACGTAACATTGAGAACGTAGAGAGGCACATTGGTGTCGCCGAATGCGTTCGAAAGTCCGAGCAATTCGAGCGCCCGAATCGTCGTGTTGTACATGCCACCTTGCAGAATGATCCCGAAGTCTTGCGCACCATCGGAGAACCACTCGTTCAGCGCATGCTCCTGAATGAATTTCTGTGCCGCAGGCCAACGTTTCTGGATCTTTTCGTGTTCGTGCAAAAAGCTGCCCGGAGGCAAGACGATACGGCTGGGGTCGCGCGACGGTTTCTCGATCGCGTCTTTCAGCGTAAAGGTCGGGCGGACGTTGTCTTTCGCGACAAAGCTGCCATGAACGTGGCACGCCCGAATTCGCAACTCGAGCATGACCGGCGTGTTGCTCGCTTCCGAGAGAGCGAAACCTTGCTCGACAGCCTGGACGATGCTTGGCAGGTTGGGTCGCGGATCGAGCAGCCACATCTGCGACTTCATGGCGAACGCGTGCGAGCGCTCTTGCATGATGCTCGACCCTTCGCCGTAGTCTTCGCCGACGATAATGAGCGCGCCGCCCATAACGCCGCCGGACGCGAGGTTCGCCAGCGCGTCGGAAGCGACGTTGGTGCCAACCGTGGATTTAAATGTAATCGCGCCGCGGAGCGGGTAATTCACTGAGGCGGCTAAAGTCGCGGCAGCGGTCGCTTCGGACGCACTGTGTTCGAAATGAACGCCAAGCTCTTCCAAAATGCTGTTGGCGTCAGTGAGGACGTCCATCAAATGTGAGATTGGCGCGCCCTGATATCCCGCCACATACGAAACGCCAGACTGCAGCAGAGCCTTCGTGACCGCGAGGATACCTTCACCGCGAAACTCCTGACCTTGGCCAAGGTAGAGTTTCTGAACTTCTTTTGTGAAAAAACGTTCCGCCATGATGAGCGCCGAAGTTCTATTCGCTTCGAATCAACTAGAAATTCAGAATCACCGCATCTGCCTCGACACTCTTCGAAACAGAAGCGGGCAAAAACAATTTAGGTCTAAATAGTTTATGTGTCAAGTAAATGCTCTCTACTTCGTGCTCACGAGAGCAAGAACGCGGCAAGGACTCCCCGACCCTTTGACGATTTTCAGTGGCGGAGTGATCAGGAGCGCGCCTTTCGGCGGAAGCTGGTCGAGGTTGGCAAGACTCGCGAGCCCGAACTTGTTGGTGCCATGCATCCCGGTATGGCACGGGAACGGAGGCTCAAAACGAAACGCCTGCCCCGCGTCGGTGCCAACGCCTTCCGAGCCCCAGCCGACGACATCGCGGTGCTTGGCGAGAAAAGGAACCAGTTCGGGATCGGGTCCCGGCACGTGCGCGCCGTCCTCTTTTATGTTCAAGAACGCCGTTGGGTCCGAGCGTTTCGACCAATCCGTGCGCATCAAGACCCAGGAGCCCGCTTCGATGCGGCCGTGCTTTGACTCCCAGCCTTCGACATATTTCGGCGTTAGCAAGAAATCGGGATTGCTGGCGACTTCCTTGGAAACATCGACTACGCATGCGGGTGCAATGAAACGATCGACCGAGATGGTGTCGGTAGCATTGCGTTCGAAATCCTTGCCTGTAACCCAATGAATCGGAGCATCGAAGTGCGTTCCGGTGTGTTCACCGCACGAAAAATTGTTCCAGTACCAAGCCGGCCCGCAATTGTCGTATTTTGAGATCTCCTCCATGTGGAAGGGCCACGATTTTCCAAACTCGGGCGGAAGCTGAATCACCGCGGTACTCGCCTCAAGCGGTTGGCTGAGATCGACGACTTTAATTTCGCCGGATGTAAGCGCACGAGCGAATTGCTGGAGGATATTTTCAGGCATGGTTGGTCTCCAAATGATGAAAATCTGTTTCGATCCGCCAAATATGCGCTACAGAAATTCGAACGGCGATACAAGGCACGTCGGTCACCCGTGTTCTGCAGCCGAAGTCTTGCGCGGCGGAATATTTTGGTTGAGCCGAAAGAAGTTATCGGGATCGTAGTGCGTTTTCACGGCGACCAGGCGCTCCCACCGCTGACGATAGGCCTCAGTGACACGATTATCTTCGTCCCCGCTCATGAAATTGACGTAGACGCCGGGCGTCATGAACGGCTTCAGTTCTGCGAAGAGATTGCGGATCCAAGAAATGTTTGCCTCGTCGTCCGTCGCGTCCACCCAAGTTCCCAATATATTGATGATGAAGGGCGAGCTGCGATCGCCAAACGCAGTTTCGTCGGCGCCGACGCGCGCAGCCGCGCCGCCCTGATACCCCACCTCAATTTGCGTCAATGGAGAAGGAATCGTGTCCAAGGCCTTGATCATGCAGGCGATAGCTCTGTCGTCGAGATTCTTCATGTAGCCCGATTTGGTGTAGTAACGATAGCCGGTCGGAAATTCCCAATCCGCCATGCTCTGCAACTCGACGAAGGGAAAGATGTTTTTCGTAACGGCGACGGGATTACAGACGGACAGCGCGTGGTCGACGTTCGAACGCCCAGTTTCGGGATCGCCAATCCAGAGAACGGCTTGACTGGCGACCTTCTCCCCGCGAAGGTTCGCCGGCGTACTCTCGGCATCGAGCGCCAAACGCAGAGAAAAACTCCACTTCAATCTGTCGGGCGCGTCCGGCATGAACTCACGCCAGTATTGGAGCACCCGCGTCATATCGTCGCCGAGACACATCACGGTACCGAACAAAACCGACGAGAGCGGGTGAAGTTTTACGTCGAACTCTGTGACAACGCCGAAGTTACCGCCCCCTCCGCGGAGCGCCCAGAACAAATCGGCGTTTTCCTTTTCGCTGGCGCGAACAACGGACCCGTCAGCGACGACCAGCGTGAACGCCTCCACGTTGTCACATGACATTCCGAATCCGCGCGTCAGCCAGCCATAACCGCCACCGAGAACCAACCCCGCTGCTCCCGTCTGCGAAACGACGCCCGCAGGAAACACGAGGCCGTTCGCCAATGTCGCCCGATCGACGTCGCCAAGCAGGCATCCTCCCGAAAAACGCGCTCTTCGATTTTCCGGATCGACCGACACGGATCGCATACCCGATAGATCGATGACGACGCCTCCGTCGCACGTGCTATGGCCGGCAAGGCTGTGACCGCCACAACGAACCGCAGTCAATGCATTTGCGGAGTGCGCGGCGCGGACGGCGGCCTGAACTTCCGCAACCGTTGCACAACGCACGATCAACGCCGGATTACGAGCGACCATGCCATTCCAAATCGTCC
Organism: Candidatus Acidiferrum sp.; assembly: GCA_036493835.1. Classification (GTDB taxonomy): domain Bacteria; phylum Acidobacteriota; class Terriglobia; order Acidiferrales; family UBA7541; genus Acidiferrum. The sequence goes on from DASXPD010000127.1 coordinate 31,756, forward strand.
GGGCTTCGCTGTAGGTGGGATCGTTCGGGCGCAACACTTCGCCGATGTTCTGGCGATGCAGGGATTCGTAGACGGCGTCGGCGGCAGAGGTCATGACAGCGCTATCATCACAAACCGAACGGTCAGCGCACGATAAAGGCGCGTCGTGGCGATGTCAAGGCGAATCGGCCGGGCATCTTGCATATCAGTGGTATGTCCGAACGGTGCACTTGACATGCAACATTTTGGGTTGTAGATTGCGTCGCGCTGTCCATTGCGCGAAGAGTCCGCGACGATTCTTCGACGCCGCTCCAAGGCGTGAATATTCTTATGCGCCGGCGGCCATCGCAAGTGCTGCGTTCATTCCCTGGCAGAAACGAGTGGCAAAGACCTCCCAATGACGAACAATCCAGCGGCTTTCCCCGTCGAAAGCGTCCGTTCCCTGTTTCCGGCGCTGCATCGGACTCCTCCCTTCATTTTTTTTGACAACGCAGCTGGAGCGCAAATCCCACAGGGCGTCCTGGATGCAGTCACCCGCCACCTGCTTGAATGCAACGTGCAGCGCGGTGGACGATACGCGAAAAGCCAGGAAGTCGATGCGACGATCGCACGCGGCCGGCAAAGCATCGCGGATTTGCTGAACGCTTATGACCCAAACGAAATCGCCCTTGGGATGAATGGCACATCGTTCATTCGATTGGTCAGCGACGCCATCGGCCAGACACTCAGCGACCGCAACGAAATCATCCTTACTGATTTGGACCACGAGGCCAACGTCGCAACCTGGCTGGCATTGCAACGCTACGGCGCGAAATTCGTCTGGTGGAAAGTGCGCGAGGACGCGAACCTTTACGTCGAAGACTTGAAACCATTGCTCAATTCGAAAACGCGGCTGGTCGCGTGCCCCGTCGCATCGAATGCGCTCGGTTCTATCGTTGACGTCGCTGGAGTGGCGAAGGTCGCTCACGCGGCCGGTGCGGAAATCTTTCTGGACTGCGTGCACTACGGCCCACATGGCCTGATCGACGTGCGTGCCTGGGAAGCAGATTATCTCGTCTGCTCGGGCTACAAAATTTTCTCGCCGCACATGGGTTTTCTTTGGGGACGACTTGAGCTGCTCCGGAAACTACCTACATTTCGCGAAGACTTCATCCCCGACGAACCGCCCGGCAAAATCGAAGCCGGAACATTTATCTATGAAAACGTCGCGGGAATGGAAGCGGCAGTGAACTATTTATCCGAACTGGGCCAGTCATTATCGACAAATGGGACCGAAGACAAGGTCGGGGCGCGCCGCCAAAATCTGGTTCGTGCCATGACTGCGATCCAGGACTACGAGGCATTTCTTTCGCGAGAAATGATCCGCGTATTGAGACAGAATGGCGCGACGATCTACGGAGTTTCCGAAGAGCAACGTACTTCCGACCGAGTGCCAACTTTTTGTTTCAATCTACCGAACAAACTCCCGGCAACCGTGACCGAAGCAATGGCGAAAATTGGAATTGGTATTCGCGACGGACACATGTACTCACCCAGATTGATACGCCGACTGGGATTGAGTACTGACACAGGAGCCGTGCGTGCATCTCTCCTGCATTACAACACCATCAATGAGATTCGCGAGTTTGAGAAAGTCTTGCAAGACCTGACGCACTCCGCGTAAGAATCTAAATGCCGGCGAGGTGAACACCGATTAGCGATTCCTCCACGTTGCCTCCGGGAAGCACCGAACTCAAACGCAAGCTGACGCAGCGCCAGATGACCATGATCACCATCGGCGGCGCGATCGGTGTCGGCCTTTTCCTGGGCAGCAGCGTCACGATCCGGCTCGCCGGGCCAGGCGTGATCGTGACGTATCTCTTCAGCGCGGTGATCGCACTCATCGTCGCATACGCAGTCGCGGAAATGGCCGTCGTGCATCCGGTTGCAGGCTCGTTCGGCGTGTACGCTCAAAAATATCTGAGCCCATGGGCTGGATTTTCAGTGCGGGCGACCTACGGCTTCGTTCAAATCATCGCAGTTGGCGCCGAAATCACTGCAGTCGCGATTTACTTTGCCTTCTGGTTCCCCTCGATTCCTCAGTGGGTGTGGGTCGTCGCAGTGTCGGCCGGGCTTGTCGCGCTGAATATGTTGCAAGTCAGCCGGTTTGGCGAGTTCGAATACTGGTTCGCACTCGTCAAGGTCCTCGCCATCATCATCTTCATCGTTGTCGGCTTCGGCTTGATCTTCGGCGTGGGACCAAAACACGCCGTCGGATTATCGAACCTGACATCACACGGAGGCTTCCTACCGTTTGGATTCAAGGGCGTCTGGCTGGCGATGACGCTTGGACTGACAAGCTATATGGGTGTCGAGGTGATCGGAGTCACCGCCGGCGAAGCCGAGACTCCCGAAGTCACGATTCCTCGAGCAATGCGCACTATCGTCTTTCGTCTCATTCTCTTCTATGTGCTCGCGATGATCGTCATGCTCGCGATGACTCCGTGGAACCAGATGGGAAGCGGGATCACCGGCAGCCCCTTCGTTGGCGCGTTCTCCGCGGCCGGCATTCCCTACGCTTCGTCGATCATGAACATCGTCGTGATCACCGCCGCGCTTTCAAGTTCGAACACCGACTTGTATCTCACAACGCGCATGCTCTTTTCCTTAGCGCGCGGTGGTTACGCGCCAGGATGGCTGGGCAGCCTCAGCAAGAGCGGAGTTCCGACGCGCGCCTTGGCCGTCTCGACTGGTGGGATGATCGCGGCCATCCTTTTGGCGATTTTTGCACCGAGCAGAGCGTTTCTGATGCTGTACGGAGTGGCGGTCGCGGGAATGTTTTTCGTGTGGGGCGTAATTCTACTGACTCACATCGCATTTCGACGCGCGCTCGGTCCTGAACGCGTCGAGCAACTGCCGATACGCATTCGCTTTTACCCCTATTCGACGTGGCTGGGTTTGATCGCTATCGCGGGCATTGCCATCACGACGTTCTATGTCGACGGTCTGCAATACACGGTTCCGGCGTTCCTGCCGTTTCTTCTATTGGTTTCGGTGGCGTATTGGCGAGTTCGTGGAAAAGAAAGTAGCGCGACGCCAACGCCTCTATAGGCGCGAACCGCGCGTCGCGACGCGGAGAACTTTGTCTTTCGAAATATAGATGTGGTCGCACATGCGCTTGCGAGCGAGCTGCGCATCGCGCTTTTTGATCGCTTCGACAATACCCTGATGCTCGCTGTTCGGCAGCTCACCGTGATATCCGATATCGAGCGACGCGAACATAATGCGCTCCATCTGGCAGCGCATGTCGGCCACGGCGCGAACGAGCAAAGGATTGCGAGTCAATTGTGCGATGCCGACATGAAATTCAGTGTCAGCCTCGATAAAACGAATGTGGCTTTCGCGGTTTTCGCGGCCGTGTTCTGCCTCGGCTAGCTCTTCGAGCCGCTCAATAGCGCCCGAATCCCAGTTGCACTGGGCGGCCAGATCGGCCGATCCGCCTTCCACCGCCGCGCGGAAGTCATAGATTTCATTCACGTTCTGAATCGTGATCTGCGTAATGAAGTAGCCGCGGTTGGCCACGATCTGCATCAAATTTTCTTGCTGCAAGCGCACCGCGGCTTCGCGAACCGGGGTACGGCTGCCACGGTATCTCTTTGCGAGATCCTTTTCGCTCAGCGCCTCGCCTGGTCGAAACACTCCGCGGATGATGTCCTGTTTCAACGCCTGATAAACGCGCTCACTGAGTGACGCCCCATTTCGTCGGTTCGTCGGCGCTGAAGAAAATGCCCCGAGGAGAAGGACAGGGGAAGCATTGCGAGGCTGCAGGTTCTTGTTTTTCATGAGCTTCGTGGCCGATCGAGGGACACGGTTGCGTTCGTCACACGACAGGGTGAGCGAAAGGATAACATCGTCCGGGTATTCTGCGATAACGATATCGCGATGTCAAACGATGATATACAGCGTGCATACAAGTTGCAATCTTCTTGACATGTCAACAATCGCGTTGTAATTTTCCGCGCGCAGTAGCCGGTGAGTTGATTCACGGAAGACTTCCGACCGCAAACGGACTGTCCTATCCGACTTTTCGCCGCCATTTAGCCCAGCGAGTGGCGGCGAAAAGTAATCCCAGGCACGCAAGAAAGGCTCCCTTTACATGTTGACGCCCGCCCGCGTTAAAGAAATCCGCGCCCGATTCCCTGTCTTCCGCGAAAAGATTTACTTGAACAGCTGCTCTCAGGGCGCGCTTTCGGATTCCGTCCGCGCCGGAGTCGACGCGTACACCGCGAGCTGGGACCGCTACGGATCGCCGTGGGACATTTGGGTGGACGAATACGAGAAAGCCCGCGCCGGTTTCGCGAAATTTCTCGGAGCCAAGATGGATGAAGTTGCGGTTCTTCCCAGCGCGTCGGCGGGAATTAATTCGATCGCCAGCGCGCTGAATTTTAATGAGCGAAAGAAAGTAGTTCTGGGCGCATTCGAATTTCCGACCATGGGCCATGTATGGCTGGCCCAACAAACACGCGGCGCGCAAGTGGAGTTTGTGGAAGCAACGGGCGATCGCATGCCGGCGGAAAATTATGAACGAGCAGTCGACCGATCCACCCTAATCGTCCCGGTCACCGGTCTGTGTTTCATGAACGGGTGGCGTTCAGAAGTGAAAAAGCTCGTCGCTCTTGCACATTCGCGAGGCGCGCTGTTGATGCTCGACGACTATCAGGATTGTGGCACGCGACCAGTTGATGTAAAGGATCTGGACGTCGACATCTACGTTTCAGGCACGCTGAAATACCTACTCGGTCCTCCAGGGCTGGCCATGATGTATGTGAAGCCAGAGTTGGCGAAGACCTTGGCGCCGACGATTTCCGGTTGGTTCGCGCAAACGAATCCATTCGCGTTCGATGTTCGCACACTGGACCTATCGCCAACGGCACGCCGGTTTGAAGCAGGCACGCCGGCAATTCCCAACATCTACGCCGCGATCAAGGGCGTCGAGCTTCTCCAGGAAATTGGTCTCGACGAAGTTGCCGGCCAGATCGCCCATTTGACGGCGCAACTCCTAAGCGGCGTACAGAATTTGGGGATTCAAACGAAAACTCCTGCCGACAGCGTCGGTCCGCTCACTGTGTTGAAATGCAAGGATTCGGAAGCGTTGGTGGCGAAGCTTGCGGCACAGGGGATCGTCGTCTCGAACCGGAAGGATGGGTTGAGGATCGCATTCCACGTCTACAACACAGGGGACGATGTGGAAGCAGTTCTCGATGCGTTGAAGAAAAATCTGGATTTGCTGGCGTTGCAGCAATAGTCGAAGGTGACTTCTGGACGGCGAGCCCGTCTATCTCTCAGACATGCATTCAGCCGATTCGCCAATTTTTCGGAGTGTTTTAAGGCACGCGCATTCTCGCAGTGAATACTCAAGCACTTGTACCGCAATGATGTACGGCTTGTATGTCAGTTAGAATCTTCTTGACATGTCATACCTCGTAAGTTAGCTTGCGCTACCTGTCGGGGGCCGAAACTCCTTAGGAAAGGCCTGAAAATGATTCTTCTCTCATATCGTTGGCTTTCTATTACATTTTTCCTGCTTCTATCGATCGTTCTCGTTGGAGCGGCCACGAGCTCCGCTCAAATTTTTCCGGGTCGAATTACTGGCACCGTCACGGACAGTCAGAGCGCAGCTGTCGCCGGCGCGACTGTCAAACTGAGCAACCCCGCGACGGGTTTCGAACGCGTGGCGGTGACCGGAGAGAACGGCGACTTCAATTTTGCCGAACTCGCGCTGGGCACCTACCAGCTAACGGTCAGCAAGGAAAACTTCAAGACCTCGGTGCTGAACGGAATCACCACTGCTCTCGGGCAGGTCAACACGGTCGATCCGGTTCTCGCCGTCGGCAGCGCGAGTTCGGAGATCCAAGTCACGACCGCGCCGGCATTGCTGCAGACGGAGACGAACTCCGCAGGCGGCCAGCTGTCGGAGCAACAAGTGTCGTCGCTCCCACTCGGCAACAGCGACTACACCCGCCTCGCGCTTGTTCTTCCAGGCGCGACCCAGAACAGCAATTTCGCTTTCGCGCAGTACACGATCAACGGCTCCAGGTCGCGCTCCAACGGCTTCAACATCGACGGAATCTCGAACACCGATCCTTCGACGTACCTCCCTTCATTGAACGAGGGAGGAAACTCCGCCACCGCTGCGACGCGACTACCGCTCGACGCCATTCAGGAAGTTAGCGTGGTCAGCGCGGGCCCGGCCGACACCGGACAGAACTCCGGCAGCGTTATGAACGCGATCGTGCAAAGCGGCACGAATCAGTTCCACGGCACGGCGTACGAAATGCACCGCGACGCCGCGCTGGACGCAACCAACTTTTTTGAGAATCTCGGCGGAGTAAAAAAAGCGCCCTTCGTCTGGAACGAGTTCGGAGCCTCTGGTGGCGGTCCAATCTACATCCCGCACGTTTACGATGGCCGCAACCGCACGTTCTTCTTCGTCGCGTACGACGGCAGCCGTCTGAAACTCGGCACAACGCTCAACGGCAGCGCGCCGACCCCAACCGATATTTCGCAAGCAGAAGCCGCCCTCGCTACACAAGGCATGACACCGAATCAGCTCGGCCTCAATGTCCTCAACCTTTATTCGGGTCTCGGTCTCTCGGGTCCGTTCGTCGTCGACAATCGCGGTCAGCAGTCGCCGAACAGCTTTATTTCCAAGCTGGATCACAAGATCTCCGAGAAGGATTCTCTTTCGGCGCGATTCATTTACGCGAGCGGTGAAGATGAATTTCCCGGTGGCGGTCCAGGCCCCCAGGGCGGGTCACAGCTCAGCCCCTGGTTTGGAGTTACACCGACGACAGTCGACAACTTTGGAATCAGCGAAGTCCACATCTTCTCGCCGATCGCAGTCAACAGCTTGCGCCTCGGCTGGAACCGATTCAGCCAGTTTCAAAGAGGCCGTGACTCCGACGTCGACCCCGCCACGATCGGACTCAACACTGGAGTTGGACCAGAGAGCTTCGGTATCCCCGAGTTCGACATCGGAGGCTCCGGGGCCGGCCGCTATTCGAACCTCGGCTTGCAATATGGTGCGGGCGGTCGTGTTGCGACGACGTTCCAGGTAGCCGACGACTTCAGCCTTACCCACGGCGCTCACGCGCTGAAATTTGGGTTCAACTATTTCCACGACTATTCGAATTACACGATTGTCGGTTCGCGCGGTTTGTTCACGTTCGACGGTTCCCAGCTCGGAACAGGGTTGGTCGCGAATTTGACAGCTGGCGGGACAACTTTCAACAACCCAGACGGCGTAGCGGGTTTGATCGATTTGCTTGCCGGCCAGCCAAGCCCGGGCAACACGTTCATCAACCGGGTTGGCAGCGGCCGCGCCAACATCTATCAGAACATCACCAGCTTCTACGGCATGGACACCTATAAGGTGACGAGCAAGCTGACCATCATCGCCGGTCTGCGTTATGACTTGATGGGAACGGTAGGTGAGTCACGCGGACGATTCTCGGCGTTCGACCCTTCCCTGGGTCTCGTTCCGGAAAGCCAATTGCCAGGCGGTCATCTGTACGACTCGCCGAAGAAAAACTTTGGACCGCGACTCGGTATTTCGTGGGTTCCTCCGATCACGTTGATTCCAGGCCGCCAGATGATTTTCCGCGCGGGCTACGGCATCTACTACGATACCATTCCATTGAATAACTTCGAACAGGGCATCGCGCAAAATCCAGTCGGGCCGACCGGTGGTTTCTCGATTTTCCCATCGGCGCCGATTCCCTTCGGTGTGGGAGTACCCATTTTCGGTACGGGCGCGCCTGAGCCGCCTTTTAACGTCGCCACCATCGATCCGCACATCAAACAACCGAATACCCAAATCTGGAACATCAACTTCCAGCAGGAGTTGGATCCGAGGTTCGTTCTCCAAGTCGCCTACGTCGGCAACAAAAGCACGCATCAATTGCAGTTGATCGACATCAACCAGCCGACCCTGGGCCTTCCCTCTCCGGACACGTCGCAGTCGCGACGTCCCTTCAATTCGATCTATCCCGACCTGCGTCAGATCAATCAGATCTCGTCCACGGGTTGGGCGAACTACAACTCGTTGCAGGTTGTATTGAAATCAAATGACTTCCACGGGTTGACGACGCAGACCGCCTTTACCTGGTCGCACAATCTGGATACCGCTTCCGAAGTCGACGATTTCTTTGGCACGAGCGGTTACGTCCCACAGGATTCGACCAATCTTGCCGGGAGCTACGGCAATTCGGAATTCGACCAACGCCGCGCGCTCATCATCACGTATATCTACCAGATTCCGTTCCCGAAGAACGGCAATCGCTTCACATACTTGATGAAGGATTGGCAGATTTCCGGCACGACCACATTCCGCGATGGCCTTGCATCTCCTGTGCTGTCGGCGGATGGTGGCAGCGGTACCGCCAATTTCCACGAGCGACCCGACTGCATCGGCCCGATTCGTTACCAGCTAAGCGATTTCTCGGCGCCTTATGTTCTGCCAGGAGCGTTTGCACCTGAAGCTCCCGGCACGTTCGGAAATTGCGGGCGAAACCCCATCGTTGCCCCAGGCCTGACGAACTGGGACTTCGCCGTCCAGCGCACCTTCAAGTTTGGAGAGCGTTTCTCGTTCGAATTCCGTACATCGTTCTTCAACGCTTTCAATCACGCCAACTTCGCCGAGCCTTCACCGGACCTGAGCACCAGGATCACGGCCACTGCGGACGACGGCAGCTTTGACTCTCACTTCGGAGCAGGTGGGCCGCGCAACATTCAGTTCGGCGCAAAGCTTCGCTGGTGAACTCCAGGTAACTGAACACTCGAATATGTGCGGCCGAGGGAGATCCATGACCAATCGACGTTGCAGCATTGCTGTCTATTGCTTGGTCTTGGTTTCCCTCTCGCTGGCTATAGGCACTCCTTCGCGAGCCCAAGCCACGCAGAAGCCGATCAAGATCACGGTCGACGCAACGCACGCATCTTCGCAAAAGATCCTTCGCTCTGACCTCGAGATACCTGCGGCGCCCGGCCCGCTCACCTTGTACTACTCGAAGTGGATGCCAGCCGACCATTCGCCCGACGGTCCAGTCACCAATCTCACTGGCTTGAAATTTACCGCGAACGGTCAGCGCATCGCGTGGCATCGCGATCCAGACGACATGTTCGCGATCCACTTGGACGTTCCGGTCGGAGCGAGCTCCATCTCGGCCCACATCGACTTCCCTCTTTCGGCTCCTGGACCCACGATTGATTTTTCGGCCGCTTCCTCTTCCAAGCTCTTTATATTGATGTGGCACGAAGTCATTCTTTACCCCAAAGGCCGCCCCGCGAACGAAATCACGTTCGAACCAACTTTGCATTTGCCGGAAGGCTGGAATTTCAACACTTCCCTTCCGGTTGCCACTCGCTCCGGTAGCACCGTCACGTTCGCACCTGTGCCGCTCGATCTGCTCGTGGATTCCCCGGTTCAGTCCGGCGAATACCTGCGCGTGATTCCTCTCGCCGCTGGGCAAAAACCGACTCACGAAGTAGACGTTGCAGCCGACGACCCGTGGGCGCTCGATATTTCGCCTGCGCTCATCGAAAGCTACAATCGATTGGTAGCGGAGACGGCGGCCCTCTATCAGTCGCATCACTATCGCGACTACCATTTCCTGCTGACGCTTAGCGACAACGTTCTGTTCTTGGGCCAGGAGCATCACGAAAGCAGCGACGATCGCATCGCGGAGCATATGCTTTCCGATCCGAACGGCCGCCTGCTCGCCGCCGACCTCTTCCCTCACGAATTTACGCACTCCTGGAACGGACAGTATCGGCGTCCCGCAGGGATGGCTACTCCAGACTTTCAGCAGCCTATGCGCGGCGAACTCATCTGGGTCTACGAAGGCCTGACCGACTATCTCGGCACCGTGCTCGCCGCGCGCAGCGGCCTTCGAACACCCGAGCAAACTCGTGAGGAAATCGCGGCTGTTGCTTCCATGCTCGACCATCGCGCCGGACGTACCTGGCGCTCGCTGCAAGACACATCGGATTCCGCGCAGGTACTTTACTTCGCGCCGCCGGAATGGATTTCCTCCCGTCGCGGCACCGATTTCTACACCGAGAGCGTCCTGCTGTGGCTCGAAGTCGACGTTACCATTCGAAAGCTCACGCAAGGCCAGCGTTCGATGAACGACTTCTGCAAAATCTTCTACAGCGGTTCCGAAGGCCTTCCAATCATCAAGCCCTACACATTCGAAGACGTCGTCTCGACGCTAAATCAAGTCGTTCCCTACGATTGGAAGAAGCTTCTTCGCGAGCGTCTCGATTCACTCGACCCACACGCGCCTTTAGGCGGAATTACCGGTGGTGGCTGGGAATTGGTCTACACCGATGCGCCAAACGACATTCACGCAGCCCAACACGCCATGTCGGGTAACGGCGACTTCACCGCGTCTCTCGGCATGACCGTCAAGAGCGACGGAACGATTCAGGACGTCATTCCCGGAATGCCTGCCGAACAGGCGGGCCTCAGTCCTTATATGAAGATCATTAGTGTCGGCGGACGCCAATTCTCCGTCGAAGAACTCAACCGGGCAGTCGAGACTTCGCACACCGCAACTTCGCCAATCGCGATCCTGTCGTCAAACACCGGCACAATCGAGCGCCACGACATCTCCTACCGCGACGGCCTGCGCGAACCCCACCTCAAGCGAACCGAAGGAACCACCGACTACCTGGACGAAATTCTCAAGCCCCTGGCAAAGTAGGCCTGTTGCTGTTTCGTTTTCACGCCGTGAGAGGCGTTTCCTGATTCAGGATCGCGACCCAACGCTTTCCCCGTTTAATCCACGTCGTGCTTTCAATAACAGGGTTCGAGGGGAATTTCTTCCCGCGGTAGCTGCCGACCCGAACCGTTTCGTAAGTCAAAATCACGGTCGTCGGATTCGGCCTGAATCCCTTCATTCTTCTCCACTTGGAGTGGCCCACCGTCCGCGACTTCATTGTTGCCAGATAGTCCGGCTGCCGCATGATGCCGCTGCGAAAGATCATGATGCCATCCGACGGCACCAGCTGGCGGAACGCTTCGGCATCCCGCTTCGTCGCCGCCTCCCACACTCGTTTTTCTAGCTCAATGACGTGCTGCACAATCGCATCGCCTGTAAGCGCCCTGCGTCTCAATTTTCGTGGCACAGTATCGATCCTCTCGCTCCAACGAATTTAGAGTCAGTCGCACCCAACAGCAAACGAAAAGTGGCGGATTGACAGATTTAATCATTACTACTACAATGTAGTTGTAATGGTCATTTACTCCAATCCGAAGGCATTTTCGCCTCGATATTGGTTTGCGCAGCGCGCATCGGCGTGTGAAACGAAGATGTCGAACTCTGCGGAGAGAGCAATATTGCTCCGGGCGGCAGGGCGGCGATCGTTCTTAGCTTCGCTGGCGGGGTTTGGGTTGGCACGGGGAGCGCCGGCGGCAGAAGCGAAGCGGGATAAAAAATCGCAGTCGAAGTTCCGATCCGGATCGGAGACGAAAGCCGAGACGGTTTATCGGTTGCTGACGCCGGAGTGCGAAGTGCAGATGAGCGTGGAATATTTCGGACGGACCTCTGCGGAGAATCTGCGATTCCGTGATCGTTTGTCGAACCGGGCGTTCTGTCTTTCGACGGACGGAGAGCAAGACAAATCGTGCGCCCAGCGATTTTCGGGATCAATCGCGATTGCGCGATACCACTTTCAGTCACGACTCCCCTCTCGAACGCCGGTGAATCTGCGCGAGCGCGTCCTGACCATCGATCGCGATGCGCGAATGGGTCCGCGTGCTCCGTTCGAGCGGGCGCTGGCGGCGGAACGCGACGTGGTCAGCGACATCCAAGCATTTGGATACGACCCAAACGATCCGTCGCGACCTCAAGCCGACGCCGGACCAGTGCCCGTGTGGTGCTTGCTGCGGCAGGATCTTTATTTGAACGGTCAGCCGAACGCGTTTCTCATCGTTCATTGGAAACACACGCTGGATGCCATCAGTCTCGTCGACGTAATTCCCGGCGACCGCACGGAAGTGCTCAGTGCTTAGCCTGTCGGAAAATAGTTGACGTTGCTTCCTATTAGTATCACAATGTGCTTCTAATCATGCTAGGCGAATTCGAATATCTGCTCGTCACCGCCGCCGCCACTCTTGGCGACGAGGCCTACGGCGCCGCAATCCGTGAAGAAATCGAGGCAACGGCCGGGCGCAAGTGCTCCGTCGGCGCTCTCTACACGACCCTCGACCGCTTGGAAACCAAGGGCCTCGTGAAAACTTGGATGGGCGAAGCGACCGCGGAACGCGGCGGCCGCGCGAAGCGCATGGTGCGCGTTACGGCGAAGGGCGTCGCTGAAGCGAAAGCATTTTACGAAGCGGTGATGCGCGTCAGCCGTGGCGCCGCGTGGTCGACGGGCCGCGCCGGGAGTGCATCATGAGCAGCGCAAGCTGGTCGCTGGTAGAGTTTGCTTCGCAATTGCTGGAGCGCGACGATCGCGAGGCCGTGCTGGGCGATCTGTCTGAAGCCGGAGAAAGCGCGTGGCGTGGGTTGCTCGGCGTGCTCGGCTTGGCGCTAAGACGCCAGACTTTTCTCTGGAAAAGTTGGAAGCCATGGTTCGCAGGATTGGTCGTCGCGTTGCCGAGCAGCTACTTGCTCGTGGCAGTTTCCGCCTCCGTCACCGCGACGTTTCAACGCGTCATTCTCCATCGGATGCCCGCTTGGCATTCGCCGACCGGCAACGAAGGATTCTTGCTGCTGGCGTGTCATGTATTTCTGTTGATCGCATGGTCGTGGACGGTCGGATTTGTCGTCGGGTCGGTGTCGCGCGGGAGCGTGTGGATCAGCGTCGCACTGTGTACCGCCCTCGTCTTTTTTTGCGCCCCCGCTTTTATGGCCGGGTATCTCTGCAAAATTTCTCTGACTCTGTTTTTCGTTCCGGCAATTTGGGGCGCGGTGCAAGGCATCCGCATCGGCCAAATCAAACTGTGGGCCGCGCTTACACTCGCGATGACCATCACCGTCTTGATGATCGCAGCGTGGAGCCACGCAGCTTTATGGATTCCGAACTGGCTGCTTGTCCTTCCTCCGTGGTATCTCGTCGCGATGACGTGGCGGCGCGGCGGCGCGAAGAACGGCGCCGCGTCTGGATTGACCTCAGGTTCTGTCGCGTAGCGCTCTGCCTCAACAACGAGGCCAATCCTCTTCATTCCTCCAGACGCAAATTCCGAACTTCGCTACTCCAAAGTCGTCGCCTACGCCGCGGCCGAATACGGCGACTTGTCGCGCGCCGTACGAAGCGCAATCGCCCACCAGTGCAACTTGGCAAGCATCCTCGACATTTGAGCCGAGCAGCGCTCCGGCTCAGCCGGGCAACCGCTTGCGTCGAACAATTGCCACGCATTTTGAAAGCTCACCGAGTCGCGAATCGACACTACATGCAATTCCGCGAACACTTGTCGCAGCTGCTCGACGGCGCGGATTCCGCCAGAAACGCCGCCATAGGACACAAACGCCACCGGTTTCGCGTACCACTCTTCCCCCGCCGAATCGATCAGCTCTTTGAGCGCTGCGGGATACCCGTGGTTGTATTCCGGCGTAACGACAACGAACGCATCCGCCTCTCCGAGCTGCGCGCGCAAAGAGCGATACTCACTCGCCTGATGCGGCGCCAAGTCATTCCGTGCCACGCGAGCGTGCGCAGCCGGATCGATTACCTCGACAGCGAAATCGCCGCTTGCGCCAAGTTCTTTCTCCGTCCATCGTGCGACCGTGTCGCAGAATCGTCCCTGCCGTGCGCTGCCATAAATTAGTCCGACCTTCACTCGTTGATTCATATCTCTCTCCGTGTTCGTGGATGTATCGCTAAGCCCTTTTAAAAAATCTGTCGAAACACATCGACATTGGACAATCCTGCAACCTCAAGTAAACTTGAGGTCAAGGGCAAAAGTAATGAAAGCGAGTCCGCAAAGTGGTTTCAACAAGCAGCTTACCGTCGGCGAAATCGCCCGCCGCAGCGGCGTCGCCGTCTCCACGCTGCATTTCTATGAAGCCAAAGGCCTTATCCAGAGTTTCAGAACTCAGGGAAACCAGCGCCGCTACGCCCGCGAAGTGCTCCGCCGCGTAGCCATCATTCGCGTGGCGCAGCGAACCGGCATGGAGTTGGCCGCAATCCGCAAAGCGTTGAAGTCGCTGCCCCGCGAGCGCACGCCGAACGCACAAGATTGGAAGAAACTATCCGCGAATTGGAAGAACGAGTTGAACGAGCGAATCGAACGCCTGACCCGCCTCCGCGACCAGCTCGACGGCTGCATCGGCTGCGGATGCCTCTCCATGGAAGCCTGCCCGCTGAGAAATCCGTGGGATCGATTGTCGAAACTCGGACCAGGCCCGCGATTACTCGAGCCGCACAAACTCTAAAATCGTGCGCTGCCCCCCGCAGCCTCTATCATCGCGGCGCCCTTCCCCAAGTTCCAACGAACGAAATCACGCTCGTCCAATAATGCGGATCTTGATAGCTCGCCATAAACTCCTGCATGAGCGCCGGCGACACGTGCCCCGATTTTTCGAGCGCAGGCGCGAGTTCCGCAATCGTCTCGCTCCAATATCTCGCCCAGTCCGATCCGCCATTGAAATGCGCAGTAAAACCTTCGCTACCAATTTGTTCAAGCCCCAGCGACGCCGCCCAAGCCTGCGTCTTGCGCCCGATGAAATAGTCGATGCCCGCTTCGGCTGACCATTTCAGCCAACCTTGCCAAAACTCATGCATCGCTTGCGGTTCCGTCACGGTACACGGCAGCATGTCCGGCTCAATCGACAGAAACACTCCGCCCGGTTTCAACGCGGAGACAGCTCGCTGCAAAGCCGCAACCGGCGAAGGAAGATGATGCAGCAGCGCACGAGCGACGACGAAATCGTAAGCATGTTCTTCGATCGCGTCTTCCAATACGTCGACGCGCCGCACTTCGAGATTCGGCCCACTCAAATCCCCAACGAACGCGAGGTCGATGTCACTCGCAACCACCCGACCCGAGGGCGCGACGCGCCCAGCCAACGCCACGGAAATCGATCCGTTGCCACACCCGAGTTCCAGGCAGCGGCTCCCAGCGCCGATTCCAAGCCGCGCAATCCAAGACAACTCGACGGGATCGAGCAGCGCCGACATGAGCGCCAGGCGATCCTTCTCTCCCGCCAGCCGATGAGGCAATGTGTATCGTTCCATCGTTTGATCATCCCGTGTGAATAAGCGAATTGAAAGAGGTAAACTCTGGCGGTTAAAAGTGCCGTCGATGAATGGGTGTGTCGCTGGACGCTCCGTCAATCGGCTTCAAAAAATGGAGCCGGGCGGCACGACACAGCTCGACGCTGCGAGACTCGATGATAAAAATGTGGACGATTTTATGAGACCAGGAACAACTTCACCCACGCAGCGCGTCCCCAGCCGGCCCCGCGACTTGCTGCGCACTTCGCTTCGACCAACGAAAACGGCAGCCCTGCTCGTGCTGCTCGCGTTGGCGTTCTTCGGCTGCAAAAAACCCGCCGAGCCCGTCACCATTAGCTTCCTCGATCCCGAAGGCCTGCTCGATCTCGGCGATCGCCGCATGGTCTCCGACTCCGCAATCACCGCATTCACCGCCGAGACCGGCATCAAAGTCAATCATCTGCCCACTCCGCAAGACAACCGCGCCCAGCTTCAACTCATTCGAGACCTCCTGCAAAGCGGAGCTTCAACGCCCGACGTCTACGGCATCGATTCGATCTGGCCAGGAATGCTCGCGCAATATCTCGTCGACCTGAAGCCGTACTTCCCTGCCGAAATGCCCAACGTCGATCCCGAAGTTTTGTCAGCCTACGTGATCGACGGCAAATTAACCGGCATCCCGTATCACCCCAATTCGAGCGTCCTCTATTACCGCGTCGACCTGCTGCGCAAATACGGATACAGCGCGCCGCCTAAAACTTGGGACGACCTCGAAAAAATGGCGCTGCGCATTCAGAAAGGCGAGCGCTCCGAGGGCAAGAAAGATTTCTGGGGATTCGTGTTCCCCGGATCGACCCGCGAATCTCTCACCCACATTGGTCTGGAATGGCAGGTAACCGAAAACGGTGGCCTCATCATCGAGCCCAACAAAACCGTCAGCGTAAATAATCCGAACGCCATTCACGCGTGGGAGCGCGGCGCACGTTGGATCGGCTCGATCGCGACGCCGAGCATTCCCTCCTACACCGAATGGGATGCCAGCAACGCATTCTGGATTTCCGGCGACGCGGCGTTCGCGCGTGGATGGGCAGACTATTTTCAGCGCCATCCGCCGGACGAACCATTCCGCCAAGACGCGGGCGTAACCAGCGTCCCGCATGGAAAAGGTCCACGCGTATCAACTTTGGGTGGTTGGGCTCTGGGAGTTTCCCGATTTTCAACGCATCAAGCCGAAGCCATCAAGTTTGTCGAATTTCTTCGGAAGAGAGAAACGCAGCTCCAGTTGGATCACGCGAAGTCAGGCCCACTCTGGAAAAATCTTCAGTTGATCGAGCTGCCAAAACTATTGGACGAAGCATATCCCTGGGCGAGGAAACCCGGAGACGCACCAGGCGGGATCCTGATCTCTCGTCCTTCCGCTGTTTCGGGTGCACATTATGAAGACGTATCACGCGCCTACGCTGACGCGCTGCATTCCGTGTTGACCCACGATTCCACGGCGCCGGCGGCAGCCGCGAAGGCCGAGAAAGAACTGATGCAGATCACCGGTTTTGCCTCAGGAAAACCGTAGCCGCGATGACAGGGGGAGGATTGCAGCTCAACATCGGTCCACGTCTGGCGCTATGCTTCGTGCTGATTATTCTCGCGATGTTGCTGGGCGACACGATCGTCCTATGGCAATTTCAGACGGTGCGCGGCCAAGCCGGACGCTTAAACGGCTATGACCAGGAATTCGCGGCGGTCGTGCGCGTTCACGCCAGCCTGCTCTCCTTCCACGGCAAACTGGAAGCGCTCGCCGACGATCAAAATGCGGCGCGCATGGCCGAGGAAGCCGGTCCGCTCCAGCAAGAATTTATCGACAACACGCAACGCGCCAAGGCATCTCTAAGCTCGCTTCCGTCCGGAATTCAGCCCGACACGTCCGTCCTGCCGACCATCGAAATCGTTCAAAGAACGCTGCGATCGCAACTCGACGAAATCACCGAACTGGCTGCTGAGAAAGATTGGGGCGCGGTTCATCGGCGGATCGCCAACCAGGTGCGCCCGCTGGAATTCCTGACCTCCACGCTGGTCGAAAAAGTCGATCACGAGATAGGCGAAGAACAATCTCAAGCCGCGCAGAATATTCGGCGCGTCCAGCAGCGCGTGTTCATCATGGTGCCGGTCACCTCGATTCTCACGGTGCTCGTCGCAGCCGCTCTGGGACTGGGCATTACGCGTAGCATCACCGGCCCGCTCGCGCGCCTCGTCGAAGGGTCGCGGAGACTCGCGCGCGGCGAGTTCGATTACAAAGTGCCCATACACGGCAACGATGAGCTTTCGCATCTCGGCCAAGTCTTCAACGACACCGGCCGTCAATTGCAAGAGTTGTACGCGAGTTTGCAAAGCAGCGAAGACCGGCTGCGTCGCGTCATCAACACCATTCCAGCGTACGTGTGGAGCACGCTGCCCGATGGTTCCGTAGACTTCGTCAATCAGCGCTTGTCGGATCAAACGGGGCTATGTGCCGAAGACCTCTCGAAATCGGGTTGGAGTTCGATCGTTCACCCCGACGATCTCGCGCGCTACGTAAAAGAGTGGCAAAACGCACTGGCCACCGGCGAACCGACCGAGAGCGAAGCCCGCGTACGAACCGCGCACAGCGAATATCGCTGGATGCTGGTGCGCAACGTCCCACTGCGCGACGCCCCAGGCAAAATCATCAAGTGGTACGGCACCGGCATCGATATCGAAGATCGCAAGCGCGTTGAAGAGCAACTCGTCCGCAGCGAAGCCTACCTCTCCGAAGCGCAGCGACTCAGCCGCACCGGAAGTTTCGGCTGGCAAGTGACGACCGGCGAAATTCTCTGGTCCGAGGAAACCTTTCACATCTTCGGCTATGAAAGTTCGACGAAGCCGTCGTTACGTCTAGTGATCGAGCGGACCCATCCCGAAGACGCGCTCAGCATGCAAAAACTCCTCGGCCAGGTGGCCAGCGACGGATCGAGCTTCGACGTCGAGCATCGTTTGTTGATGCCCAACGGCGACGTCAAACACCTTCACGTCGTAGCCCACGCGCTGCGCGACTCCTCAAACGCCATCGAGTTTATCGGAGCGGTCACCGACATCACCGCTACGAAAAATGCCGAAGAGTCTTTGCGCAAAGCGCAAGCCGACCTCGCGCACGTAAACCGCGTCACCACCCTCGGCGAACTGACCGCGACGCTCGCTCACGAAGTAAATCAGCCGATCGCCGCCGCATCCATCAACGCCAACGTGTGTCTTCGCCTCTTGAAACGCGACGAACCCGACATCGAAGAAGCGAGCAAGGCCGCCACCAGAATGGTCGGCGACGTAAATCGCGCGGCCGAAATCATCAGCCGCGTGCGCCAATTTTTCCGGAAAGGCTCCGTGCCGCGCGAGCCTGTCGACGTCAACGAACTGATGCGTGAAATGATCGTCATTCTTCGGAATGAAGTGGCGCAATCTTCGATCAATGTCCGGATGGAGTTCACCGCGGACTTGCCGCCGGCGATGGCGGATCGCGTGCAATTGCAGCAAGTTTTGATGAACCTCATGATCAACGGCATCGACGCGATGAAAAACGTCGATGGCGCGCGCCAGCTCACTCTGCGGTCCGAACTCACCGGCGAAAAGCTGCTCTTGGTTTCCGTCCAGGACACCGGCCTCGGCTTGCCCGCCGATCAAGCGGATCAGATTTTCACCGCATTCTTCACGACGAAAAACTATGGCACCGGAATGGGCCTCTCAATCAGCAGGTCCATCATCGAATCGCATGGCGGCCGTTTGTGGGCCGGGCCGAACGAAGAACGCGGCGCAAGCTTTCAATTCACGCTGCCCGCCAGTGCTGACGCAACCGAGAACGCATGATGTCTCCCGAAACTCCCATCGTATACATCGTGGACGACGACGTCGGCGTCCGCGACGCGATTCAAGGACTGCTGGCTGCCGAAGGCTGGCGGTCGGAGTCGTTTGAAAGTCCCCAGGCATTCTTGCAATCCAAACCCGGCGATGTTCCCTGTTGCCTCGTTCTCGACGTCCGGCTCCCCGGCGTGAACGGCCTGGATTTCCAGCGGCAACTGGCCGAAGCAGGCATCGAGATACCGATCATCTTCATCACCGGGCACGGCGATATCCCGATGTCGGTGCGGGCCATGAAAGCGGGCGCCGTGGAATTTCTCGTGAAGCCATTCCAGAACGAGGAATTGCTCGCCGCTGTTCGCCAGGCCGTCGATCGAGATCGGTCCGCCCGGCAACAACGCGGCGAGGTGCGGGAATTGCAGAAACGCTATGACGCGCTAACGGCGCGCGAGCGCGAAGTCTTCGCGCTGGTCACCGCCGGTATGTTGAACAAGCAAATCGCGTCGAAGCTCGGCAACAGCGAAGTCACCGTGAAGATCCAGCGCGGCAACGTCATGCGGAAGATGCAGGCCGGTTCTGTCGCCGAGTTGGTCAAAATGTCGGAAAAGTTGAGCCGTCCCCCCAAAAAGAGGTAGCAGCACTCCGATCGGGCGCCGGAATCATACCAACGTATGATTGCGCCAAATTCCACAAGGACGGTTAATTACTTCCAAATGGTCATTCAGACGGGTCGGAAGTTTGTCGCCATTGTTGACGACGACGAGTCCATTCGCGCGGCGCTGCAGGGTTTTATGAAAGAGGCGGGGCTCCCTGCGCAGGCATTCGCGTCGGCTGAGGAATTTCTGGAGTCCGGCGGTTTGAACCAGATAGCGTGCCTGGTGGCGGACATTCGGATGCCGGGCATGTCGGGCTTGGAGTTGCAAGCTCGGCTGAACTCCGAGCGCGTCAGGATTCCGATCGTGTTCATCACCGCTCATGGCGACGAAAGCATGCGCATGCAGGCTTTGCGGGCAGGCGCGGTTGAGTTTTTGGCGAAACCGTTCGACGAAGAAGTGCTGCTCGATTGCGTGCGAGCGGCGATGGAGAATCGACCGCGGTTGCAGTGAATGTGCGCAGCTTTGCAGGAGGTGTCCGTGAAAATGACAGCAACTCGCAGGTCCCGCGAACGGCAAGCCTCTGAACGAAGATTTGAGCAAATTGTGGGCAACAGCGCTGCGTTAGAAGCGGCCCTTTCGCAGGTACAACGCGTAGCGGTTACCGACTCCACGGTTTTAGTGCTGGGCGAAACCGGCACCGGCAAAGAACTGATCGCGCGAGCGATCCACAACATTAGTCCCCGATGCGGGCGCCCCTTCGTAAAGCTGAATTGCGCGGCAATCCCACTGGATCTTTTAGAGAGCGAACTGTTTGGCCACGAGCGCGGCGCGTTTACCGGCGCCATTTCGCAGAGGATTGGCCGCTTCGAGCTAGCCGATTCAGGGACGCTTTTTCTCGACGAGATCGGCGACCTGCCCATTTCATTGCAGCCAAAGCTCTTGCGCGTTCTGCAGGAGCAGGAGTTCGAGCGTTTAGGAAGCAGCGCAACCCAGCGTGTGAATGTGCGGTTGGTGACTGCGACCCACCGGAATTTGCCAGAATTGGTGCGTCAGAATCGATTCCGCCTCGACCTGTTTTATCGCCTGCACGTGGTTCCCATTCAATTGCCCGCCTTGCGCGAACGGCGCGACGACATCGTGCCGCTGGTGAAACACTTCGTGGAGCTGCATTCGCAGCGCATGGGCAAGCGCATTGTCGACATTCCTTCGGCAACGATGAAGGCCTTCAAATCGTATTCATGGCCTGGAAATATTCGCGAGTTGCAAAACCTCGTCGAGCGCGCCGTCATCCTGTCGAATGACGGGATCCTTGCAAACCCTCTTGCGTCTGACGCCAGGGAATTCGACGGCGAGGGTTCGGTCGAACTCGGCGCCTTAGGATTGGGCGCAGTGCGACTTGGATCGAATCGCGCTCTTTCCGCCGGCAGAATGAACCGCCTCAGCGCCGCACCCCAAGGCCCGTCCTTGAAGCAACAATCCCCCGAAGTAATCCCACTGCGCTTTCGCGCATAGCGATTTCGTTCACTCCAGAAAAACTCAATTCACAGCAGAGTCGGCACGCCGCGGTGCCGCACTTTCGGCGCGACGCAGCGCTGCGCTGCGCTTTCGATGCGGAGCGGCGCAAATGTTCGCAGTGCGGAGCGGTGCCGACGTTCGCGGCGCGGCGCGTTGTCGCGCTTTCGGTGCGGAGCGGTTCTGCGCTTACTTCGATGCGGGAGAGAGCGCGGGATACCATTTTTCGCCGCGACCTTCGGGCGTTTGGTCCAGCATGAACCACAGCGGGTCGGCGTCCGGCGCGCCGCGCGGGTCTTGGCCGGGATCGGCCATCGCACCGCTCATCTCACCGCTGTAGAAATGGCGGATCTTTCCGTCGCGCTTGGTAAAAACGCTGAAGCCGGGAACGTCGGCGTCTTCGGGATTCACGTAGGTGCGCGTATATTCGCCGGTCGAGTCAGACACAAATGGAAGGTTGGAGAATCCACGTTGCGTTTTGTATTCGGTGAGCCGCTCGATCGGAGAGCGCGCTGTCACGATAACGGCCACGCGCTGGCGCAAGTTGATTGCGGTTCCATTCCACGAGTTGAGAAACGACGTGCACATCGGGCACGGACCTTTTCGCTTTGGTCCATACATCATGCTGTAGACCAGCAGCGTATCTTTATCGCCGAAAAGTTCGGAGAGGCGAACGAGCCCTTTCTCGCCAGAAAACTCGAAGTTCTTCGGAATTTCACCACCGCTCGGCAAAGCGCGTCGCTGCGCGGCCACACGCTCAATGGTGCGCCGCAATTCGATTTCCTCGACGAGCAACGCGTTGCGCGCCTTGCGATATTCGGAGCTTTCATTGGGAAAGTGCGCTTTGTTCGTCGCCGCAAGTTCTTTGGCGGAAACGAGCGCTGCCTGCGTACCTGGCATGAATCCTCCAAAAAAAAGTAACCCTACGGCTTGGATGCTTCGTGCCGCGACAAGGGTCTTGGCGACTCCATCCTAGAGACGTGGCAAGCTGCTTTTTGTTTCTGAGGATCGCTGGCGGCGGGATCATTCACCTTGTGCAAATTCCGGTATCGAGGGAGCTGACGTGAACAGTGGAATCAAGCCTTCGACGAGCGTTGGGTGAGTGAGGATGCTGTCGCGCAGCGCTGTGTACGGTAGTCCGGCGGACATCGCGATTTGAACCGAAGTCATGACTTCGGCTGCGCCTACGCCGAACGCGGTGAAGCCGAGAATTCGATCGGTCTTCGTTTCGACCAGTGCTTTTAGAAATCCTCGCGTCTCGGCGACGGTGGTGGCGCGCATCACTGCTTCCATCGGAATCTTGAAAAGGCGGTAGAGAATGTTTTGAGATTGCGCCTCCCTTTCGCTGAGTCCGAAGCGCGCCAGCTCTGGATCGATGAACAAGCAAAATGGGATTTGTCTTCCTGCGGTAACGCGATTGCCGCCGGTCAGGCTTGCGTGGACGACGCGAAAGTCGTCGACGCTAACGTGCGTGAACATCGGACTGCCGGCAACCTCGCCGATCGCCCAAACGCCGCGCGCGGTTGTTGCGAGATGCTCATCGACCTTGATGTATCCGTTTTCCGTTAGCTCAACGCCGGCTAGTTCCAATCCAAGTCCTTGGGTGTTTGGAGTGCGGCCGGTTGCAACCAAGAGATGGCTTCCCTCGATCGTTTTCTGAGCTCCGCTGCCATTTTTCTCGAGAAGAATCCTGACGGAGTCGCCGGACTTTCCGGCGATCCGTTTGACATTCGCGTCGAGGACGACTTCGATGCGTTCTTCCTTGAATAAACGGTGGATTCCGGCTGTGACGTCGTCGTCTTCCGCGGAAAGCAAACGCGAGCTGCGGCCGACCACCGTGACGTTGCTGCCGAAACGTCGCATCGCCTGGGCAAATTCAAGGCCGATATAGCCACTGCCGAGGATGATGAGATGAGCGGGAACTTCGTCGAGCTCGAGCGCTTCGATATGCGTGAGTGGCTGGGCGTCGAGCAAACCTGGGATCGGTTCGAGCGAAGCGTGAGTGCCTGTGTTCACAATTACATTTGTGCCGCACAACTGACGCTTCGCGCCGTCGGGGAGTTCGACTTCGACGGTCTTGGAGGCGACAAATCGTCCGGTGCCGAAGATTAGTTCCGCTCCACTCTTTTTGTACTCTTCGAGATAGACGCGGTTCCAGTCGGAGACCATTTTGCGTTTGCGTTCGCGAACGGCAAGCATGTCGACGGCGAATTCGCTGCGTTCGCTGACCATTCCGAACTCGCGGCCGCGGCAGAAGTACGAGGCGACCTTGGCGCTGTAAATGATGTTTTTGCTAGGCAAACACGCGATGTTGGGACACGAACCACCCACATATTTGCGTTCGACGACAGCAACGCGCCGGCCTTCCGCGGCAAACGTCCACGCAGCGAGTGTTCCTCCCGTGCCGCCACCTAGAATTACGACGTCGAATTCTTCCACCGTTGTTTTTGGGTTCACACAATTTCCTTTTTTCGACACGCGTCAACGCGAAGCCGCCGGCTCACGGGCATCACTCAGGGTTGCCGATTCGGTCTTTGCGGTCGGGGCGTTTTCTGTCGCCGCGGATGGTTTCAGCGCTGCCGCTCCGAAATTGACGCTGAAGCGCTTGCACCAGATGGACACGGCGCGATATTTCGCGAGGTCGACGTCGCTCACGAGCTGATAGTTCTGGTCGCCGATGTTTCCTTTGAGGACGCCGAGATCGATGAATCCGGATTGTTCGACGGTCGCCACATCTTTCGCGTCGTCGGACGCGACCATGTAGACGTGCACGTCGGGGCCATTCGATGTTGTGAAGTTCGTGAGGCGAAGAACGCGAGTCCCGTCGCCCAGCTGGTAGACCGTGGCGTTGCCTTGCGTCGGATGCAGGATGCTGTAGAAATGCCCGGCTTCGAGAAGCTGAGCCGGCGAGGCGGATTGCGTTGGCGGCATGGCTTCGTCGATCTGGCGATTGACAACCAGCCGTTCTGGTCGAAACGCGTACCAAGCCGCGAGTATGGCGAGCGCTGCAACAGGAATTAAAATCTTGGCCCATTTTTTCATTTGTGTTTTCTCCTTCGGTTTTCAAACTCGTTCCTTGGTTGTCGGAAGCTATGTGTAAGCAACCGACATGCCAGAGAACTAGTTCGGTCGAAGGAAATCCGGTTCCGCGCAACCTGCTGTGATGTTGCGAGTTGCGCACGGGAAGCGTGGGAGTGTGTGAGTTGTTCGCGACGAAGTTGCGACGGATATTTGCCAGTGTCGATTTGTCGCCGCGGGTTGACCTCAGAATTTCAGGAGACGGTGCAGGAGTTTCGATTCTGCATGGTCCCTGAGGAGGCCGGCGGGGGTTCGCCAGCCGACTCGCCAAAAGCACGAGGGTCGTGGAACCAGCGAGGCTCGGTTCCATTCGAGTGGTGACTTGCTGACTTTGGACGACCACCTTTAGGCGTCTAGAGTCAGTTCGGTTTTGGGACGTTGGGGGGTATACCCCCCGGTCAAAGAGCGCGTTGTGCGCAATACGCTGAATCTACGAGAGTTACGACATCAAGTGCGACGACTCTTGGCAAAGAGTGAATAGATGGCTTCTTTTCAACGAGTTACGAGAGCCATGGTTTCGCTTTTGATTTGCTGTTTGACGGTTCTGACGGAGAGTTTGAAGCGTGATTTTATCTGTTGGGTAGTTTAGCAGAATATAACGTTTCGTCAAGAGGGATTTGGGCGGCTGGATGAGGAACCGGATGGAAAGCCAGGTGGCGGAGTCGATGACCGATCGGGCGGACGAGAGACGCGAGGGCTGAAATCTTGCGGACATGGGGTGCAGCCCTTCGAGGCTCAGGATCTTCGACGTGCTGCGCCCCTACACAGTTACGAGTCGGGGCGCGGCAGCCGGCGAAAGTTGGGGCTAGAGGCTGTTGAGGAAGGCGATGAGCTGGCGCTTTTCGGTGGGCGTCAGGTTCATCTGGAAGCGCTGGTTGTAGAAGTTGAGGACTTCGTCGAGGTCGCGTCCGGAGCCGTTGTGGAAGTAGGGGGCGCGGGAGGCCAGGCCACGCAGGATGGGTCCCTTGACGCGGTTCACGTCGCCGCACACGCCGGTCAGTAAGGCTTTGCCGGGATCGGTGGTGTAAATCGGAGGATTCGGGGTGGCCGTGCTGCCGGGCTCGGCGAAGGGATCGGGGCAACCGTCGATTTCATAGACGGGGACGTTGGCCAAGCTGAGTTGCGCAAGGCTGTTCGCGATGGCGGGATCGTGCTCCGCGCCTGGATCGTGAACGAGACCGATATCCAGCGGCAGGGGCAAGGAGTGATCGCCAGCGTTCGGGGCATCGTGGCAGGTGGTGCAGGTTCCAGCGAAAGACGCAACGGGTAGCGACACGCCAAGCGCGGTGGCGACTGCCGGGTTGTCGTTGATACCACGAACGGCGGTGATGTTGATCTGGCGCGTATTGAATAGCGTTTCGCCAGCCGCGATGTCGGCACGGGCGGCGGCAACTTCTCGCGCGATCGGGCCGTGTCGCCGGTCGGGCACTGCATTTTCCCACGCCGAGAAAAGTGAGAAGCCGTTCGGGTTGAACGGAAGTTTATTGGGATCGGCACCGAGAACATCGTTGATGCCGGGATAATAGTTGACTGCGGCGAGATTCTGAGCGCCGCCATTGGCACCGTCAACGTTGAGCAGGCCGGCGTGACGGTCTGCGATCTGCGCGGAAAACAGGCCGAGCTCGAAATTCACAATTTCCGTCTGCTGATCGACTGTCGGCGCTTCGGTAGCCTGGGCGTGGCCGGTGGTCGCATCGATCGCTTGCTGAATCAGGTCCGCGTTCAGATTGGCCTGGAAGGTAGCTTCGGCGTTGAGCGGCTTGGTCGTGGATTCACGGCCGTCCCACATTACGGCGCTGAGGAATTTTAGATTCGTGGTGGGAAGAGGACGGCGATAGATGGATACGGTTTTAAGCTGCGTGACTGGATCGGTCACGATGGCGCAACCGTAGGGGTCGACGACAGCGCGAATCGAGAACTGGCTCGTCGCCGGCATGGTGATCGGAATACGAATCAATCCATTCTTGAGCAGAATGCTGTGGGCCTGAATGCTACGCGAGGTGTCGTTCGGACAGTTGGCGCCGTCGAACGATGCGAAGAGCGGGTCGCGACCGCCCGTCAGCAGATATCGCGCTTGAATATTTTGGACACTGAGTCCCATGGCATTGCCAGCGATGTGGCAGGTGGCGCACGAGCGACCATTGGTTCCCAGGCTCTGGAAGAAGGCGTTGTTCTCGCGGATGGGGCCGTTGGTGTTGTAGGTGGAGACGAAGCCGGTCGGATCGAGGAACGGGAATAGATTCGGAATGACCACGACGGCCGCGGAGACGGCGCCCGCCAAAGCTAGCAGCGCGATGGCGACGATCCACTTTCGCGCACCGATCTTTTTCACGGCGAGACGCTTCATACCGGCGAAAAGTCGCATGAGACGCATTGGGATACCCCGTAATTCTGCCTTGGAGGATGGACTTGCCTTCTTACTGAGATAAGACGGAATGTGAGAAACATTTCAGGTGATTTTGGTATGCGTGAAAAACAGACGCGTACGCGTTATTCCCGAGTTTCTGACAAGGCAGGTTCATGTAGAATCAACCGAATCCGGGCAGGTGTCTGGGGCCGATAGTGGGACCGAACCAGGACTGGCAACCAACAGAAAAGGTATTTCAGCAATTTCTGCATTGGCTCGATGGGGGTACCGACTCCGAAGGCCAACGGTATCTGGAAGTGCGCCGACGGCTGGAAGTGTATTTCGATCGGAAGAATTGTGTCGCGCCGGGCGAGCTTGCGGATGAAACGCTGAACCGGGTAGCGCGGAAACTGGAAGAGAACGGCGCGATTACCGACGTCGGGCCGCTGCAATACTGTTATATCGTCGCGAAGTATGTGTTTTTGGAGGCGCTGCGAGCGGAGAAACGCGCGCCGTTTTATCGTCCAGTTGCGAGCGCAAATCCGGGAAACCTTTTCGCCCAATCCGGGACTCTTTTGGAAGCCAGCACGGCGACGGACCAGAAAGAAAAAATCGCCGCATGCCTGGATCACTGTCTGAAAAACCTTTCGAGCGCGGATCGAGAATTGATCGTCGAATACTATCGCGGCCAGCAGCGAGGCAAGATCGAGCGGCGCGCGGCGCTGGCGGCGCGGCTCGGGCTGACGGCGAATGCGCTGAGTATTCGCGCGTGCCGGGTGCGGCAGAGACTAGAGGCCTGCATCAATTCTGGCTTAGGCAGGAAATGCCCGGACAAGCGGGCCGTATGACACATTTTGTCGATAAGAGTCTTAATTCAGTAGAGAGACGATGAGCGACCTCGAAAAACTCATGCCGGACGATGCGGTGCTGCTCCGCTATCTGCTGGGAGCGCTGCCAGCGGACGAAGCAGAGCCGATCGAAGGGGCGACGGTGGTGGACGACGATCTGGCAGCGCGGCTGAACGCGATGGAGCACGATCTTGTGGATCGGTACGTGAGAGGTGAGTTGGAAGGCGGGACTCTCGCGCGATTCCACACCTGGTATTTGTCGTCGCCGGTGCGGGTGCAGAAGGTGGAGCTTGCGCGGGCGTTTTTGCGGGTGGCGGATATAGGGCCGGTTGAGGCGTCGGTGTCGGTGGGTGCCGCACCTGCGGCGATCGCTGCGCCTGAAGTCAACGCTAACGTCAACGTGGCGCCGAAGTTCTTGCTTGGTGGAAGTTCCGGCGAGCAGAAGCCGGCGAAGGCGTGGTTCGACAGGCTGAGCGACTGGTCCATGCTGGGATTCGCGACGGCCGTGATCCTTCTGATCGTTACCGTCGGCTTTCTGTCGAGCCGGAACAAGCGCCTACGTAACGAAGTGGCAGAAACAAAGAAGCAAACGACCGAGTTGGCAGCAAAGTTGAACGAAGAGCATGCCGCGGCAACGGCGAACACAAAGAAGGGTGGAGCGCCAGACGCATTGGCGCACGGACTGGACAACGTCGCGACGGTGACGATGTTTCTGCCTGCCCCGACGCGGGGTGCCAGTACAGTTCCGAAGGTTGATGTTCCCGCGGGGACGGGATTGGTGGTGTTGTCGCTAGGGCTGGGCTCGAGCGATGAAAAAACTTACCGAGTGCAGTTGATGAATCCGGCGACGCAACAGGTTTTGTGGCACAGCGGAGTGCTTCGGCCGGGAAGCGACGGCACGTACGTGTCTGTGACCGTTCCGGCTCATGTGCTACGGTCGCAAATGTATTTGATCGAGTTGATGCATGATGCGGCGAACGGCGCGCCGGAGTTGCTTGGGACGTATCCGTTTCGAGTGGAAGTGAAATAAAGAATATCTCTCGTCCATGGGTGGGCCCTGGTTACCACGGGATCAGCAGATGTCTGGGTTGTAAAGACTCGACCGATACGCCTCGCCGTTTGCGTCGCGTCGATCGCATTTTATTTTCTGGCGGGCGATGTTCAAGCCCAAGAATCAGCTGCCGTCGCACCGACGAACCTTCAGGCAGGCTCCGCGATTCAACGCGACATCTCGGGGAAGGCTGTCGACGCCTATTCGATTGTGCTGACTGCGGGGCAATGTGCGCAGTTGGTTGTGGAGCAGCGCGGAATCGACGTCGTTGTGCAAGTCGTTGATGGACAAAAGAAAGTGGTCGCGGAATTCGACGCCGATATGCGGCCGCAGGGCCGAGAGAATGTAGTCGTCACGTCCGATGACGGCGAAACCTACGGAATCCGGATTAAACCGCGGTACTCGCGAGCCCCGGCGGGAAAGTACGAGATTCGAGTTGTCGCGATCCGCGCATCGACCGAACCGGATCGCGAATTGTATAAGGCGCATCGGCTCGCGACCGAAGCAGTGTCATTCAAGGATGGAGCAAAGTACGACGACGCGATCGCCCGCGCGCAAGAAGCGATCGCGCTCGCTGAAAAGGCAGCGGGGCCTGACGATACCTATGTCGGCGTCCTGAATACGCAGCTCTCCGGTTTCTTCTGGACCAAGGGTGACTACGCGCAAGCCCAAGCGACGGCGGAGCGCTCCATCGAAATCGCGCGGCGGGATACGCACCCCAATGAGCCACAAACTGCACTGGCGATGGACGGGATGGCGCTCGTCTATCGCGTAACGGAACAGGGCCCCAAAGCTGAGGGAATCCTCAAACAGATCATCGCGATGATGCAAGACTCTCTGGGCGATGAGCACCCGAAGATGGTCATTTACCGCGCGCAACTCGCCTGGCAGTACGGACGTCGCGGCGATTTCAATGACGACATTCTCGAACTGCAACACGCGATTGCCATCGCTGACAAGGTTCTGGAGCCGGACGACTTTTGGGCGATCGCATTGCGGCACAATCTCGGAGACATTTATCTCAATATTGACGATCTAGATCACGCCGAGCCGCTGACGGAGGAAGCGCTGGCGAGATTGGAGAAGAAGTATGGGCCCGACCATCCGACGCTCGTTTTGCCACTGCGGAATCTAGGCTCGATCGCACGAGAACGAAAACAATATGCGCGCGCTTTGGAATTGTTTGAGCGAGCGGAGAAAATCAACGAGAAAACGCTGGGACCGCAGCACCCTGAAGCGGCGGGCCTATTGCTCAACATCGGCAACGTTTACAAAGACGAGGGGCAATACGAGAAAGCCGAGGAATTATTCAAGAGAGCTTTGGGCATTCTCGAGGTCGCGTCTGGCCCGTACAACCGGATGACGCTACAGGCGATCGGTTCGATGCAGACGGTAACAGCGGCAGAAGGCAAATCCGCGGAAGCCGTCGAGTACAGCGAACGATCCAATCAGGGATTTGAGAAGAACATGGAACTCAACCTGGCGACCGGTTCGGAACGGGACAAACTGCAATATGCGGATCTGATTGAAGAGACGAAGGACCGGATCCTTTCGATCAACCTTCAACAGGCTCCGCAGGACAAGACAGCGACAAATCTCGCGGCGACCGTCGTCTTGCAACGCAAGGCTCGCGTGCTGGATTCGATCGCGAACAGCCGAGCGACGCTGCGGGAGCATCTTCGTCCTGAGGACGAGAAGCTGCTCGATGATCTGGACGTCACGACGAATAAATTGGCGCAACTGGCGTTGAAAGGTCCTGGAAAGACATCGGCGCCGGAATATGCAAAGCAGTTTGCATCATTGCAGAAAGCGCGGGAAGACATTGAAGCGGAAATCAGCAAGCGCAGCGAGGGATTTTACAAAAGTTCGCGGGCTGTGACTCTGGCGGAGGTGCAAGCGGCAGTTCCCGCGAACGCAGCGCTCGTGGAGTTTGCGCTGTACGCTTCGTTTCATCCCACGGCGCCAGACGTGCGCAGTGAGATATACGGCGAGCGCCGCTACGCCGTGTATGTGATACCGCATCAGGGTGACGTCTACGGGAAAGATCTCGGGAGCGTGAAAGAGATCGATCAGATTGTGAATTCGCTCCGGTTGACACTGCGCGACCCTCAACGCACGGACGCCAAAGCGACGGCGATGATTGCGTATGCGAAGATTCTGCAACCGATCGCGAATGCATTTGGCGACACGACGCATCTGATTCTTTCGCCTGATGGCGAACTGCAGTTGATTCCTTTCGATGCTTTGGTGGATGCGAGGGGGCGCTATTTGGTGGAGCGCTATTCGACTACTTATGTGACGACCGGGAGAGATTTGCTGCGATTGCAGGTCGCGCCTCCGAGCAAGAACAAGCCGCTCATCGTGGCCGATCCGTTTTTTGGAGAGCCGGGCAGCGAGGGTGTGGCGGAAGCAAAAGCGGGGAGCGCAAGCGCAACGTCTACAAGGAGAACTGCACCTGGAGGGGCTCGGCGCAGCATTACTGTGGGGCAAGATCTCTCGGCGATTTACTTCGCTCCACTGGCGGGAACCGCTTTGGAGGCGCGCAGTATCAAGGCGCTGTTCCCCGATGCAACGGTGCTCAGTGGAAAAGAGGTCACCGAATCTGCGATCAAGCGCGTTGAGGCTCCGAGCATTTTGCATATTGCGACGCATGGATTTTTTCTGGAGGATGCGGAAAATTCGAAAGCGGGACAAACTGGCTCTCGCTCTTCGCAGGTACAGGCGACGATGATTCCCGAGAATCCGCTGCTGAGATCGGGTTTGGCGCTGAGTGGGGCGAATGTTCATGCTTCTGGGTCTGGCGCCGGCGGCGAGAACGGGATTTTGACGGCGCTGCAGGCGTCGGGGCTCAATCTTTGGGGCACGAAGCTGGTTACGCTATCGGCGTGCGATACAGGGATTGGTCAGGTGAAGGATGGCGAGGGCGTTTACGGTTTGCGGCGGGCGTTTTTTCTGGCGGGGACGCAGAGTCTGGTGATGAGTTTGTGGCCGGTGAGCGATTCGGTGACGCGGGAGATGATGGTCGATTATTACACCGGGCTGAAGCATGGGCTTGGGCGCGGAGAGGCGTTGCGTCAGGCGGAATTGGCGATGTTGAAACGCAAGGGGCGGCAACATCCGTTTTATTGGGCGAGTTTCATTGAGTCGGGGGAGTGGGCGAATCTTGATGGGAAGCGGTGAGGATAATCGGCACCGAGTCCGATCGCGCCGTCAGCTATAGGCCGAGTGTGCCGGGCGTGCCACGTGGTCGTTTGCGAGCAGAGCCCGCCGAATTACTTGACCTGACAACCTTTCTTGCCTAAGCTTCGTCTTATTAAGCACATGAGTGGAAAGCACGTCCGCCTCTTCTTCGTCTGTGTGCTCGCGATTCTGTTCCTCGCGGGCCAGTTCCACCTGTGTGTCGATACGAACGTGGGCGGCTACGCTTCGCATATTTGTCCATTCTGCGCGACGGCGGGCTCGGCAATTTATACGCCGGCGCTGAGCATGGCGATGATTCCGGTTCTCACTCGGCTGGAAATCGTAGCGGTCGCGTTTGAGCTTTCTGTTGAAGTTGCGCGCACAACTTCTCCGCGCGCGCCTCCTTCCCTCTCGTAGTTCTCTCTCCCCTTTCGTTCGTTGCAGTTCCATTCGCTCAATTTCGGTTTGTCTCTTTGCGAGACGCGAGGTTTTTTTCCATGAGGAAAGGATTGGCGTGGGCCGCGGTGCTGCTGGCACTGCCCTCTTTGGCGGAAGGCCAAGGGCAGAAGATGCCGCCGTTGCCGCCGGCTGGTGCGCCTGCTTCGGCGCCAGCGCCGTCTGCGAGTGCACCGACGAAGATTACGCTCGATGAGGCGATTCGAT
Source organism: Candidatus Acidiferrum sp. (assembly GCA_036493835.1). Lineage (GTDB taxonomy): Bacteria > Acidobacteriota > Terriglobia > Acidiferrales > UBA7541 > Acidiferrum. Next base: position 64,072 of record DASXPD010000127.1, read on the forward strand.
TGTCGCTGCAGCATAACCATGCGTTGCTAGCTGCGCGGACGACAATTTTGCAGAATCAGGCGGAGGAGGTGACGGCGAATTTGCGGCCGAATCCTACGCTGTCGTGGGACTCGCAATTCTTTCCACTGTTCAATCCGAGTCAGTTCAGCGCGGACTATCTGGAGAATCAGGCGCAGTTTGATGTCGGGATCAGCTATTTGATCGAGCGTGGGAAGAAGCGGCAGCACCGGCTGCAGGCGGCGAAAGATCAGACGGCGGTGTCGCGCTCGACGGTCACGGATAACGAGCGGACGCTGATTTTCAATACGAGCCAACAATTTATTTCGGTGCTGTTGGCGCAGTCGTCGCTGGATCTGGCGAAGCAAGATGCGGAGAGTTTTCGGCAAACGGTCGACATCAGCGAGTCGCGCTACAAGACGGGCGATATGAGCGAGAGCGACTTGCTGAAGATCAAGTTGCAATTGCTGCAGTTTCAGAGCGATTACTCGGCGGCGAAGTTGGCGAAGATTCAGGCGCTGGCGGGATTGCGGCAATTTATTGGGTTCGAATCGGTGACGGACGACTTCGATGTGAGCGGCGAGCTGGCGTATCAGCCGGTGCGCTCGGATCTGCAGGCGCTTAAAGGACTGGCGATGCAGGATCGGCCGGATTTGCGTGCGGCTCAGGAAGGCGTGACGGCGGCGCGGAGCCAGGAAGCGCTGGAACGGGCGAACGGCAAGAAGGATTTGGGCGTGAGCTTTGACTACACGCATACGGCGGGGATTAACAGCGGGGCGTTTTTCTTCAACATCGATTTGCCGATTTTTGATCGCAATCAGGGCGAGATTGCGAAAGCACGTTTTGCGATTACGCAGGCGGAAGAGACGGCGGTCGAGACGGCGCAGCAGGTGAACACCGACATCATGGACGCGTACGCGGCGCTGCATTCGAACGACGAGATTATTCAGCTCTATCAGAACGGGTATATCGACCAGGCCAAGCAATCGCGCGACATCACGGAGTACGCGTACAAGCGTGGAGCGGCGAGCTTGCTGGACTTTCTGGATGCTGAGCGGACGTATCGTTCGAATCAACTTGCTTATCGCCAGGCATTGGCGAGCTATATGACGGCGCTTGAGCAGATGCGGCAAGCCGTGGGGACGAGGGATCTGCCATGAACGTTCGCGGTGACATTCGCATTCGCGTTTGCAAGCGGTTCGATGGATTGAGTTGGTTGCCTTCTGGTGCGACGGCGCATAGGGCTGGGATCGCGGCGATTGCGTGCGTCTGCGCTTGCGCGTGGATGGCGGCGGGGTGCGGCTCTGGGGCTGGTGAGAACGAAGCGAAGATGACGTCGTACTCGACGGGCGAGAATAAGAACGACACGGCGGATTTGTTTAGCGTGCCGCAGGATCAGATGTCTCACGTGCAAGTGGTGACCGTCGAGAAATCGAAGGTGCCGCGGACGCTGCGGCTGACGGGCGCGGTGGCGTACAACGCGTTCAAGACGACGCCGGTGTTCAGCGCGGTCGGTGGGCCGGTGCAGGAGATCATCGCGCAGCCAGGGCAAAACGTGCACGCGGGGCAGACGCTGCTGACGGTCACGAGTCCCGACTATTCGACAGCGCGGTCGGCTTATTTGAAGGCGGTGAGTGCGTTCCAGTTGGCCGACAAGAATTACGAACGGGCGAAGGATTTGCTCGAGCATAAGGCGATCGCGGAGCGCGATTTGCAGCAAGCCGAGTCCGATCGCGCGCAGGCCCTTGCAGATCAGGAAGCTGCCGCCGATGGGCTGCGAGCGCTGGGGATTCACGATCCCGAAGCGCTGATGAAGGAGCCGCCGAAGAACACGGGGCAGATTCCAGTGCCGGCGCCAGTCGGGGGACAAATTACGGAGTTGCTGGTTGGTCCGGGGCAATTGCTGCAGGCTGGCTCGACACAGTGTTACACGATTTCGGATATGAGCACGGTGTGGGTGCTGGTCAACGTCTATCAGAGCGATCTGGCGTATGTGCGCGTCGGGGACAGCGTGGAGATTACGACGGATTCGTATCCCGACACTTTTCACGGGAAGATTTCGTACGTTGCAGACGCGCTCGATCCGAACACGCGTACCTTGCAGGCGCGCATCGTCACGCAGAACTCCCAATATAAATTGAAGAAGGACATGTACGTGACCGCCGATGTGCACGCGGGCGCGTTGGCGGATGCATTGACGGTGCCGGACGCGTCGGTGCTGCGCGATACGGAGAACGAGCCGTTTGTATATGTGCAGACGGACAACAACAGGTTTGCGCGGCGGGTCGTGAAGATCGGCGAGAGCGAGAACGGCCGCACGCTGGTGCAAAACGGATTGAAAGAAGGCGAACGGGTGGTCGGGAACGGCAGTTTGTTCCTGCAATTCAAGAATTCTTTACAGCACTAGGCGGCGTCGCGAGAAGAACTCTACGACTGAAACTATGTTCAAAATGACGGCAAACTTTTTCGGCACACGCAGCGGCGCAATGAAATCGAGAATCGCTCGATGATTCATCGCATCGTCCAATTCGCGCTGAAGCAGCGATTCGTCGTGCTGATGTTCACGGTGCTGATCATCGTTGGTGGCACTGTTTCGTTCAAACGCATGCCCGTCGATGCGTATCCCGATTTGTCGCCACCGATGGTCGAACTGATCACGCAGTGGCCCGGCCACGCCGCCGAAGAAGTCGAACGCCTCGCGACGTTGCCGCTCGAACTCGCGATGAACGGCACGCCGAACCTGCATGTGATGCGGTCGATCTCGCTCTACGGACTTTCCGACGTCATCCTGACGTTCGACGAAGGCACCGAGCCATACTTTGCACGCCAAGTTGTGTTCGAACGCATCGCTGACGCACAACTACCGAGCGGTGTGACGCCAAGCATGGCGCCGCTGTTCAGCCCGAGCGGGCTCGTCTATCGCTATGTGATCGACAGCCCCGATCGCTCGCCGATGGAGTTGCACACTTTTGAAGACTGGATCATCGAGCGCTCGTATCGCAGCGTTCCGGGCGTCGCCGACGACTCCGGCTTCGGCGGACCGACGATGCAGTATCACGTGCTGCTCGATCCGGCGCGGCTTTACAACTTTCACCAGTCGGTCGCAAACGTTTTCAACGCGATTCAATCGAACAACGCCAACACTGGCGGTGGTTTCTACACGCAGGGCGGGCAGTTCTACTACGTGCGCGGCCTGGGCTTACTGAAATCGACCGACGACATCGGCGAAGTCGTCGTCGGAAGCAACAACGGCGTGCCAGTGCGCGTGAAAGACGTCGGCACCGTGACGATCGGCAATGCACCGCGCCTCGGTATTTTCGGCTTTCAAGATAAAGCGAAGAACAACGATGACGCCGTCGAAGGCGTGATCCTGATGCGGCGCGGCGAGCAAACACAGAACGTGCTGCGCGGCGTCGAGCAGAAAACCGACGAGCTCAATCGCAGCGTTCTGCCGCCCGACGTCAAAGTTCATCCTTACTACGATCGCAGCGACCTCGTTCGCGTCACCACCGACACCGTCGAACACAACTTGCTCAGCGGCATGATTCTCGTGTTCCTGGTGCTGCTGTTTTTCCTCGTCAGCTTCCGCGCAGCCGTGATCGCCGCGCTGACGATTCCGCTCGCGCTACTGTTCGCGTTTATTTTCCTGCACGCAACCGGTGAAGCGGCCAATCTGCTGTCCATCGGCGCGATCGACTTCGGAATCATCATCGACGGCACGATCGTGATGGTCGAAAACATCTATCGCGAACTTTCCGAGCGCCACGGCACCGATTACGACCTGCACGAAGTGATTCTGCACGCCGCGCGCGACGTCGATCGTCCGATTTTCTATTCCGTCGCGGTGATCATCGCCGGATACCTGCCGATTTATGCGCTCACCGGGCCTTCGGGAAAACTTTTCCACCCGATGGCCGACACGATGTCGTTCGCGTTGCTCGGCGCGCTGGTGTTCACACTGACTTTTGTTCCGGTCATTGTTTCGTACTGGTTCAAGCGCCCCGTCAAAGAGAAACAAAACCACGTCTACAACTGGGTTCGCGATCGCTACGCCGGCCGGCTCGTATGGTGTCTCGACCATCCGAAGACAACTGTGATCGTCGCGCTGCTGATCTTCGGTGGCGCGTTGCTGCTCGTTCCACTCATCGGCGGCGAGTTTCTGCCACACCTCGATGAAGGCGCCCTCTGGGTGCGCGCAACGATGCCCTACACCATCGGATTCGACGAAGCTGCAAAGTTCGCGCCGCAAGTTCGCAATGTGCTCATTAAATATCCGCAAGTCACCGTCGTCGGGTCCGAACTCGGCCGCCCCGATGACGGCACCGACGCGACCGGCTTCTTTAATTGCGAGTTTTATGTCGGCCTGAAGCCTTACAACGACAAGTCGTGGACTTCCGGTCCGCTTCATACCAAGGAAGAGTTGGCTCGCGACGTCGAGAAACAGCTTTCTGCGTATCCGGGCGTGATTTTCAATTTCACACAGCCCGCTGAAGATGCCGTCGACGAGGCGCTGACCGGATTGAAATCGGCATTGGCCGTGAAAATCTTTGGTCCCGACCTCGACGTTCTCGAAAAAAAGGCCATCGAAATCCGCAACGTACTCGACAAGACACCGGGATTCACCGAGCTCACCGTCGTTCGCGAACTCGGCCAGCCGAGTTTGATCGTCGACATCGATCGGCCAAAAATCGCGCGTTACGGAATCAACGTATCCGACGCCGAGATGGTCGTCGAAACCGCCGTCGGTGGTCAGGCCGCGACGCAAGTCATCCAAGGCGAGAAACTGTTCGACCTCGTCGTGCGCATGGAGCCGCAATACCGCTCGAATGCGCAGCAAATCGGCAACCTGCTGGTGCCGACGCCGAACGGCCAACAGATTCCGCTGTCCGAACTTGCCTCAATCAAGGAGCAGAGCGGCGCGTCGTTCATCTATCGCGAAAACAATTCCCGCTACATCGGCATTCAGTTTTCGGTGACGGGCCGCGATCTCGAAGGCATTGTGCAGGCCGGGCAGCAAGCGGTCGCGAAGTCGGTTCGCCTGCCCGACGGCTACCATCTCGACTGGGGAGGCGAATACAGCGAATTGCTCGAGGCGAAGCAACAGCTCTGGATCATCGGCCCGCTGGCAATATTTTTGATTTTCCTGATTCTCTTTGCGCTCTACGGCAACTTTAAGTTCCCGGTCACGATCGCGCTGGGCGTCGTTCTCACCGAGCCCGTCGGCGCTCTGATCGCGCTGAAACTGCTGCACGTGCCGTTCAGCGTTTCGAGCGGTCTCGGCCTGCTCGCCTTGCTCGGAGTTTCCGTCGAGACTGCCGTCATCCTCGTCAGCTACATCAATAAGCTGCGCATCGAGGGCGCCACCATTCGCGATGCGACGCGCGACGCTTCCCTGCTCCGCCTTCGGCCCATCATGATGACCGCGCTGGTCGCATGCCTCGGCCTGTTGCCCGCGGCGATCTCGACCGGCGTCGGCAGCGATACGCAAAAACCGTTCGCCATCGTAGTCGTTGCCGGACTTCTGTCACGTTTGTTGCTCGGCTTCTTCGTCAATCCAGTGCTCTACGAAATCGTCGCGCGCGATGGCGACGTGCTGCAAGTCTGAGCGTCTTCAACTGGCATCGCGCAGCACTTTGCTCCGATATCGACTCCCCGCTGTCCACCGTCCTAACGGACTGTTGGCCTTTCGACACGCCCAAAACCGGCCTCGGCGCTACGTGCGGAAACACTTGTTACATTTGTATTCCTGACATATCCGGCGAGCTTTCCGTCGGGTATCTCACTCGTGTAATAGGTCATCGCCGAGGCCCCTGATGAGAAAAATCCGGCTGCGCACCAAGTTTCTCATCTCGCTGTTGGCCATCTCCGCGGGTCTGACGGCCGCTACCCTCATCATCGTTAGCTACAACATCGAAAAGCGCATCCGCGGCGACATTCGCGTCGATCTCGAGAATTCCGTCAACAATTATCGCCGCTTCGAACGGCAGCGCCGCGACTCGCTCGCCCGCTCGGCGCAATTGCTGGCCAGCCTGCCCAATATTCGGGCGCTGATGACCACACACGACAGCGCGACGATTCAGGATGGCTCGGCGGAAGTCTGGCGCATGAGCGGCACCGATCTGTTGTTGATGTCGGACCGCAGCGGAAATGTCGCGGCGCTGCGAACGAAGACTGCGGGCTTGTCGCGAGCCGATGCCCAAACGCTACTGCGAAAATCTCTGGATAGCGGCGAAGATCGCGGCTGGTGGTTTGGCGGCGGCCATTTGTATGAAACCTGGGTGCAGCCCATTTATTTCGGCGCGCCGGGAGACGGATCGACGCTCGGATTTCTTGTGATCGGCCACGAAATTCAAGATCGCGCGGCGCACGAATTCGGCAACATCGTGACGGGCGACGTCGCGTATTTCGACGGCGGTGTGCTCGTCGCATCGACGCTCAGCACCCAGCAGAAACACGATCTCGAAGTCCTGTGCCGTAACTTTCCCGGCGGCACGGTAACCGCGAAAGAAGTTCAGCTGGGACGCGAGCGATTTCTCGTATCGACGGTCGCGCTTTCGGACAACGGCGATTCGAGTGTTACGCTCAGCATTTTCAAATCGCTCGATCGCGCGACATCGTTTCTACGCGACCTCAATCGTGTGCTGCTGGGACTCGGCGTGTTGAGCGTGCTTGGCGGCAGCGTTCTCGTGTTCCTGATTTCCGGTTCGTTTACTCGGCCGCTCGAAAATCTCGTTGGCGGTGTGCGCGCGCTGGAGCAAGGCGATTTCCGCTACCCGCTCGAAGTCACCAGTGGAGATGAAGTTGCCGAAGTGACCGCGGCGTTCGATCGCATGCGCGCGACTATGCAGAAGTCACAGCTCGAGCATAAAGGGCTCGAAGAGCGCCTACGCCAGGCGCACAAGATGGAAGCTGTCGGACGGCTCGCAGGTGGTGTCGCGCATGATTTTAATAATTTGCTGACGATCATTCGCGGGCACAGCGACTTGATGCTCGATCGCGGATCGCTGGAGGATTCGCAACGTCATAACCTGGATCAGATTCAGAAGGCATCGAGCAAAGCGGTGACGATGACGCGACAGCTTCTCGCTTTCAGCCGCATGCAAGTGCTGCAGCCACGCGTGCTCGATCTCAATGCGATCGTGACCGATCTCGGCAAGATGCTTCCGCGGCTTATCGGTGAGGACATCGAGTACGTTTTTGTGCCGGATTCGAAACTCGCTTCGGTGAAGGCTGATCCGGGGCAAATCGAACAAGTGTTGATGAACATGGTAGTGAACTCACGCGACGCGATGCCCAACGGCGGAACGATCACAGTGCGCACGCGCAACATCGTTATCGACGAAGCCGAGGCGCAGCAGCGCGCTCCGATGTTGCCTGGCGAATATGTGTTGCTCTCGGTCTCGGACACCGGGATGGGCATGTCGGCGGAAACCAAAGTGCATATCTTCGAGCCGTTCTTCACGACAAAGGAAGTCGGCAAAGGCACGGGGCTCGGATTGGCGACGGTGTATGGCGTCGTAAAGCAGAGTGGCGGTTTTGTGTGGGTGAAAAGCTCGTTAGGCCAAGGCGCGACGTTTGAAATCTATCTGCCGAGAGTGTCAGACCGCGCTGCCCGGCATGACGGCGAATACAAGCCAGCAGAAATCATGCCGGGGCACGAGACGATCTTGGTCGTCGAAGATGAAAACGATGTACGCGATCTTGCCTGCGAATTTCTGACGATGACGGGGTATTCGGTTTTGCGCGCGCGGAACGGCATCGAAGCCCTCGATATGCTGCGCCGACATCCGAACAGGATCGATCTGGTCCTAAGCGACGTCGTTATGCCAAAGATGGGCGGAAGCGAGCTTGCGGCGTGTCTTCCTTCGGTGCGGCCGGGTACGAAGATTCTGCTCATGTCGGGATATTCGGAATACGCCGTGGAGTCGCAGAATCGGGATCGGCCGCAACATCTGGTGCTGTCCAAGCCGTTTTCGCGATCGTCGCTCATCGAAAAGATTCGAGAAGCCCTTGCGGCTGCCGCGGCACCGGCACAAACAGAACCGGCGCCGGTGAAGGGCGTTTAGCTCATTCGCGGCGCCGGTTCGATTCCCTTTTCAGGTCTGACGAACAGTTCCGTTTAGTTATGGCAAGACGTTGCGCCGCGCTTCTCGAGGTATTTCTGGTGATATTCCTCGGCGCGATAAAACGGACTCGCGGCGGTAATTTCGGTCGCGATCGGCTTCTTGAATTTCCCGCCCGCGTTCAACTCTGCCTTGATCTTCTTCGCTGTCGCTTCTTGTTCCGGCGAATGGAAGAAGACTGCGGTGCGATACTGGGAACCAAGATCAGGCCCTTGTCGATTGACCTGCGTCGGATCGTGCATGGTCCAGAAAACTTCCAGTAGTTTCTCGAAACTCACCTTCGCGGGATCGAACGTCACTTGCACGACTTCCGCGTGGCCGGTCTCGTCGGTGCAAACATCTTTGTACGTCGGATTTTCCGTGTGGCCGCCGCTGTAACCTGAAATGGCTTCAATCACTCCAGGCACGCGGGCGAACGCGGCCTCGACGCCCCAAAAGCAACCGGCGCCGAATGTGGCAATCTCTGTCGTCATCTGCTTCTCCTCCCTGCGTGTTGCCCGCAGGCAAACCATTGGATGCACTCGCTATAGCGAATGATTCTAAATCCTGTCGGCCATCTGGAACTAGTTCGCGCGTCAGGACTTGGCGCGGGCCGCTGACGCGCCGGCCATCGCCTTCAGCTTGTCGAGCGACGGCTGTTTATACGGACTGTTCACCGACGCTGCTTCGGTGAACGCCTGTTTGGCCTCTGCCGCTTTCTTCAGATTGAGCAGCGCGTAGCCAAGGCGGTATTGGTTTCGGGCATAGCTGTTGGCATCGGACTTCAGCAGCGGCGACGCTTGTCTCAGATTCTCGACGGCTGCGGCGTTGGTCTTTTTCTGGATGTTGACTTGGCCGAGCGCGCTGAGAGCGAGTCCCTTTTGAAGTGAGACTTGCTGCTGCCACTGGTCGTCGGTCACGCCTTCAGGCTTTTTGGCGTTGGCGAGAGCCGCAGTCGCTTTCTTGGCGTCGGCCTCCGCTTTGTCGAGCTGCTCGCCCTTCTCGCTGTAATAGTCCGCGAGCAACAGGAGCATGCCCACGTTGTTCGGATCTTTTGCGAGCAGGCCGTTCGCGACTTCGACCATTTTCGCTGTGTTCTGCGTCTGCCGGTACGAAGCGGCTGCGACGCCCATCGCTTGATCGGCGTATGGCGAATCTGGAAACATTTGCGCGAACTGCACCAGAAGCGCGGCGCGTTTCGCCGGATCTTGCGTCTGGTACGCGCCGTTGAAAATGAGTTGTTGCACGTAGACCGTGTTGTCGTGCGCGTTTTCGAGGTTGCGCGTCTTTTCTTGCTCCCAATCTTGGGCACTCTTCCCTTCGGGCGCGGGCGCTGCCTTGTAGCGCTTCAGGATATCGGCCGCTTTCGCGCCGTACGCAAACAACTTGTCGGAGTCTCCCTTTTCCTGAGCGGCGCGCACCATGTTGACGGCGTTCGCGAAATTGTCGGGGTCGAGGGCGAAGAGTTTATCGCCGTACTCGAACGCCTTGTCGTAGTTTTTCGCGGCGAGGTAGTAGTTCACGTAGGTATCGTCGACGACGATTGCCATGTCGCCTTGCGCGCTCGCGGCGAACTTGTCGATGAGGGCGAGCTTTTGCGCCGGGTCCGTGGCCGCATTGATTTCCGTAAGCGCATGGTCGGCGTCGGAGCCCGCAGGCACCGGGACACTTTTGCCAATTTGCGCCACAGCGGGCAGCGCTGCAACGAAAAAGGCGCACACGGAGATGATTAGGAAACCAAACGAGCGAAGGTAAGTTCGCATGAGACCTCCTCGAAGAACCACTCGCGCAAGAACAAGAAAAACTCGAGCCCTGGAGCGGGAATGGGCGGCATCTTAGTGCGGCGTGACTCCCGAGGCAAGCTCTTTGATTTCAGCCGGATACGGTGGTAACCGATATTGACGATTTACGTCTAAAATAGAGGAGTTCCACCAGAGATGTGAATGTGAAGTAGCGCTGTAAAGGCCTCGCTGCCTCGACGTCGATACGATCTCCTCGCTCGCGTTCAAATTTCAAAACGCCAGCCAGTATGGTTTGATTTCGCAGTGCGTTGCGGTCCAAGTGATGGTGAGACCGCGCGGCTATAAATGTGTGTGCCATCGCACGAAAACGGCTCGAGTAATTCTTAGTTCTTAATGCGTCGGAGAAAAATCGGAATGACTGAAACATCGCGTAGAGTGCCAGCAACGACGGACCGATCTCGTCGATTTAAACTTCGCGCCGCCGCAAGCGCAGCGGTCTTCGCGATCGCTCTACTGCTTTCACTGCCAGTCCGCGCCGACGAGCCTTACGCACGCACCCGCGACTACGACCTACAGCACTCAAAAATCGCGCTCAAGTTCGACATCGACCAACGCAAAGTAATCGGCGACGTTACCCACTCCGTCTCCATCCTCCGCGAAAATACGACGCGCCTCTCCTTCGACTCCGTCGGACTAACGATTCAAAGCGTCACCGTAAATAAATCCGCCGCAAAATTCGAGACGACCTCCGCGAAGCTCTTGGTCTCCCTCTCCGGCACTCCGAAAGTCGGCGACAAATTCGAAGTCGAAATCCGCTACGAAGGCAAGCCCAACAAAGGCATGTACTTCATCCTGCCCGACAAAAATTATCCGAAGCAGCCGATCGAGATCTGGACGCAAGGCGAATCCGAAGACACGCGTTACTACCTCCCGACCTACGACTATCCCAACGATCGACTCACCACCGAAACGATCATGACGGTTCCCGCCGCGTGGACCACCGTCTCCAACGGCAAACTGATCAGCGTGACCGACGCCGGCAACGGCCAGAAAACCTGGACCTGGCGCGAATCGCAGCCCAGTTCAACCTATCTCATCACCGCCGTCGCCGGTGAATTCGACGAAGCCAAGCAATCTCTGCGCAATCTCCCGCTCACCTACTACGCCCCGAAAGGCCGCGGCGATCGCCTCCTCCCCAACTACGAACGCACGCCGCAGATGATCGAACTCTTCAGCAAGAAAATCGGCGTCGACTATCCCTGGGAAAAATACGCGCAAGTCATGGTCGACTACTTCGTCGCCGGCGGCATGGAAAATTCCAGCGCGACCACCAACACCGCCGAGTCCCTCCGCGATCCGAAACTCATTCCCGAATATCCCACCAACACCGACGACCTCATCTCCCACGAACTCGCCCACCAATGGTTCGGCGACCTCGTCACCTGCAAAGACTGGGCCAATATCTGGCTCAACGAAGGCTTCGCCACATTTTTCGAAACCGTCTGGACCGAATCGCACTACGGCAAAGACCAAGCCGCCTACGACATCTGGAAAACGCGGCGTGCCTGGTTCGCCACTACCAGTCTCTACGACAAACCGATCGTGCGCCGCAATTTCGACGAGTCCGAAGAATTCGACGACAACGCCTACGGCAAAGGCGGCTGGGTTCTCTACATGCTTCGCCATCAACTCGGCGACGACGCCTTTTGGCGCAGCATCAAGCACTATCTCGAAGTCAATCGCGGCAAAAATGTCGTCACGCCCGACTTGATCAAAGCCATCGAAGAAACCACCCACGTCAACGTCGATCGCTTTTTCCAGCAGTGGATCTATGGAGCCGGCGCTCCGAAATTCGATCTCGCCTACACCTACGACGCCGAAAAACACCAGGTCGCCCTCACCATCAAGCAAACACAAAAAGTCGCAGGCAACGTCGGCATCTTCTCCGCTCCCGTCGATGTAGAAATCACCACCGCGTCCGGCCCGAAGCTTTACCCCGCTCACGTTTACAAAGCCGACGAAACATTCACATTCCCCTCCGACTCCCCGCCGCTCATGGTTCTCTTCGACAAAGGCGGCTATCTCCTCAAGACCGCAAAATTCCACAAAGAAAAGAAAGAATGGCTCTACCAGCTCACGCACGCCACAGAATTTTCCGATCGCGCCGACGCCATCGTCGCCCTCGACAAAATTAAAAATGACGACGAAGTCATCGCCGCACTCTCGACCTCTCTAAATTCCGATCCCTCGTGGAGCATCCGCGCACTATCCGCCCAAGCTCTCGCTAACATCGGCGGCCCCTCCGCGCTCAAACATCTCTTCGCCGCGCTCGACACCAACAAAGAGCCAGCCGTCCGATATCCGATCGTCTCCAGCATCGGCAATTTCAAAGACAGCGCCGAAGTCGCGCCGAAACTCGAAGCCATCGCTCGCGATGACAGCTCCTATCGCGCACGCGCCGGAGCGCTCGAAGCTCTCGGCCGCACGAAATCCGCCGACGTGCTCCCCGTTCTCACCGCCGCCGTCGACGGAGATTCTCCCGACGACATCTTGCGCATCGCCGCCCTCCGCTCGCTTGGCTATCTCGGCAACGACAAAGCCGTTCCGCTGCTCACCGATTGGTCGAAGCCCGGCAAAGCCGTCGACTCGCGCAGCGCTGCCATCGCCAGCCTCGCGCGTCTCGACAAACAAAACAAAGAAATCACGCAACAAATCGCTTCGTATCTCAACGAACCATATTTCAACATTCGTTGGTCCGTGATTCACGCGCTCGGCGCGCGCGGAGACGCCACCGCAGTCCCCGCGCTCGAAGCCCTGCTCAAACGAGACGACCTCAGCATCGAAATGGTCCCCGAAATCAAAGGACAGATCGAACACCTGCAGCAACCGAAGCAAGCCAAGAAGAACAAACCCGCTCAAAATGAAGATGAGGAAGCATCAGCCGACGGAGATGACGATTCACCCGCGCAAAGCGGAAACGGCGCAAGTCCCGCAGTCACCAATCGCCTCGACCACCTGGAAGAACTGCTCGAACAAATGTCCCAGCGCCTGAAATCAATGGAATCGCGCCTGCCAGCCGCAACCCAGCCTCAGCATTAACGAAAAAGCGATGGGGGCGCAAAAGCGCCCCCATCGCTTCGAACTATAAGAAAGTTTGTTCTCCTGAGGCGGCCGCAAGCCGCCGAAGGATTTCAACGTCTAGGCCGACTAAATGCGTATCCGTCATCGCAAAAACTACACCGCAAATTCAGCGCTCGTCACTCCGCCAACAAAACTCTCAAATCCCTCAAATTATTCCCCGTCGGCCCCGTCACCACCGCATCATCCAACCTCGCGAAAAACGTAAACGCATCGCTCGCTTGAAAAAATTCCGCCGGATCCATTCCGAATTCACCAGCTCGGGCAAACGTCGCCCCGTCCGCCACCGCCCCCGCCGCAAAACTATTCCCATCGATCCCATCCGTCCCCGCACTTAACACCGCAACCCGCCGCCCCGCAATCCTCTCCACGCAAGCCAACACAAACGCCGAATTCCTCCCGCCGACCCCCGGCCCCGTCACCGGCGAACTCACTTCCCCATCCGCAATCAACGCCACGCGCCTCCCGCCATGCGCAGCAGCAAACTCCTCCAACTGCTTCAACAAAAACTCCGCGGCATCCACCACCGGCCAATCATCCGTCGAATTATCGCAGCACGTAATAAATCCCAGCGCCTCCGCCGCACGATGCGCCGGATGAAACAAATCATCCATCCCCAGCAACAGCGAAAAATGCGCGTTAAAAAACGCCGACTCGCCTGACTTCGGCGTCTCGCGCATCCGCCCTGCATTAATCCACTCGCAAATCGCCCGGGGTAGCCGCGCTCGCAAATCGTATTTCGCGATCACCTGCATCGCATCATCGACCGTCGTCGGATCAGGAATCGTCGGCCCCGAAGCCAGCGCCGCCTCCTGCCGCTTCGGCACATCGCTTATCGCCAGCGTAATCTTCGTCGCGCGTCCCGCAGCCGCAGCCAATCTTCCGCCCTTCACCGCCGACAAATGCCGCCGCACCGTACCCAAATCCGCAATCGGCGCGCCGCACGTCACCAACGCCGAATACAAACTCTGCACATCCTCAAGTGTCGCCGCCGTATCAATCGGCAACTCCACCAGCGCCGACCCTCCACCCGACAAAAGAAAAAACACCAGCGTCCGCTCGTCGCAACTCTGCAACTCCCCCAGAATCGCGCGCCCCGCCTGCAAACTCGCCAGATTCGGAATCGGATGCCCACCCACAAAATAGCGCAGCCCATCAACCGGCTTCTCCGCTGCAGTCGGCGCACTAACAATCCCACCAAATTTCACGCCCCCTCCTGCACCGTGGTCAGCACCGGCTCCGCCCGCACCAAATCCTGCGACCACCGGCGCCAACCCCTCCACCATCGCATGCGCCGCTTTCCCGATCGCCACCACGCAAACGCGCGAATATCCGCCCAAGTCCACCACCAACTCATCGCCGCAATGCAGCACCGTCCCGTCGCGCCACAGCTTCCGCCGCATCGCCGCAGGAATATCAATCGCCGTTAATGTTTGATGGAAAATTTGGCGGGCAAGCTGTTTCAGTTCCGCCATAAAAAACTCCCGATCGGAGCAACAACTGCCGCACATCCGACACTCACATCACGTTAACAAAAACGCTGTCCTCAAATCCGCAACCGCCCAACACAGCAATTCAAACTGCCCCTCAGCCCTTCCATGCCTCCGGATTCAACATATTCGCCGGCTTCTTCCCCTTAAAAAACGCCACCACATTCTCCGCCGCAATCACCGCCATCTTCGTCCGCGTCTCCAGCGACGCCGACGCGATATGCGGCGCCAACACCACGTTCGGCCGCTTCAATCCTGAGTGAATGAACGGCTCTTGCTCGTACACATCCAGCGCCGCCCCCGCGATCTTCTTGCTTTCCAACGCATAAACCAGCGCCGCCTCATCGATCACCGGCCCGCGCGATGTATTGATCAAAAACGCCGTCGGCTTCATCCGCGCCAATTTTGCGCCTTCAAACATTCCGCGCGTATCGCCCGTCAGCGGCACATGCAAACTCACAAAATCCGATTCCGCCAGCAGCGAATTCAAATCGCGATACTCCACGTTCAACTCCTTCTCCACATCCGGCGGCGCCTGAATCGCATCCGAGTAAATCACTTTCATCTGAAATCCCACCGCGCGCCGCGCCATCGCTCGCCCGATGCGCCCGAATCCCACCACGCCGAGCGTCTTCCCCCAAACATCCGTGCCCACCAACTGATCCAGATCCCAGCCCTTCCACATGCCCGACCGCGCCAGCGCCTCGCCTTCGCCGATCCGCCGCGCCACCGCCATCATCAGCGTCCACGCAAAATCCGCCGTCGTCTCGTCGAGCACTCCCGGCGTATTCGTCGCCACCACATTTCGTTTCGTGCACGCCGGCAAATCCATGTTGTCGAATCCCACCGCCACGTTCGCCGCGATCCGCAGCTTCGGCGCCGCTCGCAGCAACTCATCGTTCACCTTCTCGGTGAGCAGGCACACCAGTCCGTCCTTCTCCTTCACCCGCCGCAACAATTCCTCTTTCGAGATGCGCTCCGCCTGCGTCCAATACTCCACTTCGCAGCTCGCCTTCAAAATTTCCTGCGCAGCCGGAAATAGCGGCCTCGTCGCAAACACCCGCGGTCTCGGCATTCAAAGCTCCTTGGCTCCAACTTTTCCGCCCCACTCAGTTCCGCAACTTTCGCGTTACGTTAACACACCCACCACTCCAACACTTAGGTTCGAAACTGCCCTTGGATGCCGCACTGCCATTCCTCGGCTCTCTTCCCAACGTTGCCTTATCCGCGTTTCGGCGCTACGAGCCATCTTTCCGGATCCCCAACCAATCGGGAATTGGCGTCAGAATGCGCGTTTAGAGTCGCTGCTGCCCAGCCAGGAAACTGGCACTCGGTTCGAAGCTAGCTTTCGACGTTAGAGTAGCTCCGCATAGACGAAAAAAACGACTCCATCGACAATCCGTTGAATATACAATTCACGTAGACCAGCCATGCCGAAAGGAAATGACATACTGGCCTCTAGAGGAGGCACCTTGAAGCGCGTTCTTGCCATCTGTATTCTTGCTGCGGTCAGCGGTGTTGCGTTCGCGGCATCAGCAAAACCTGATTTTAGCGGGACCTGGCAATTGGATCCGCGGGCAAGCCGCTTCGACAAAGAGCTCCCCGCACCAAGGAGTATGACGTTGACCATCGAGCAGCACGAGCCGAAACTCCACATCGAGATGAAGTCGGAAACCAAACACGGCCCTCAAGACCTGGTGTTCGATTTGACCGCCGACGGGCCTGCGGCCACCGAGACTATCTCGGGAATCACGTATGCTGCTACTGCTGAGTGGGGCGATATTGACGGTACCCGCTTGGTGTTGACCGTCAAACAGCAATCTCCGAACGGTCCCCTGGTAACGACTCGTGTTATGAAGCTTGGCTCACAGGGAAAAATTCTCACCACTGTGTTGACCGTCGACAGTCATGGTGCTGAGCAAACCGCCTACGAATTCTTCGAGCGGAAACCGTAAAACCGGGAATCGAAGCCGTCCTTCTCATCCCATCTGATTGGTCGCGTCTCATGCTCTTGGACTCCAGTGACGATTTCGCTTAATCCATGTTCGTTCGACTGTGTTTTGGCATCGATGCACGACTAACGCCGTAACTGCAAAACCCACGTTCCGCTGACTCAAACTCACCCACAATGCAGGTAGCTTTCGGCACAATCAGCCTTTCTGCAGCATCGAAACAGGAACGGGACAAGCCGATGAAACTGCATTTAGTCGCGCTGCTTGTGCTGGGCCTAACGTGTGGCAGTGAATTGAACGTGGCGCTGTTCAGTCGGTCCGGCTACTCTCAAGAGCAGCTCGACCAAGTCTCGCTGCTCTTGAATCAACGCCCCAGAAAAACTTAGGATTCCACACTCCTGCGGATAGACTTCAGGCCAGTGTTGCATCGCCCCCCCGAGCTGGCAGCCGGAAGTGGACAAGTTGTCTTTCCGTCGGAAGCTTCGGAGAAGGGCGCTACACCGTGTAGCTGCCGTAAGCACCACACCATGAACCGTCCGCCAGTTCCATCTCCCCTTATAACTCTTCCTCAATGTACGCCCAAGTCATCTCCCCTCTTCGCTCCATCTGCGCTAACCTGATTCCATCGTGCCAGGCGTCCCCACATCTCCAAACACAAGCGCTCTCCGCGACCTGACTCGCGCGCTGCATCGATCTTTCGATTCAACAGCCGTACTCTCCCGCCCCGAAGACCTCATCCTCTACGAATACGACGGCTCCGTCGAAAAGGGCCGCCCCGACCTCGTCGTCTTCCCTTCCACCACCGCCGAAGTTTCCGAAATCGTCCGCCTCGCCGCCGATCACAACATCCCCATCCTCGGCCGTGGCGCCGGGACCGGCCTCTCCGGCGGCGCGCTCGCCCGCTCCGGCGGACTCATGCTTGTCTTCTCGCGCATGAATCGCATCCTCGAACTCGATTTCGATAATCAACGCGCCGTCGTCCAACCCGGTGTCGTCAATCTCGACATCACCCGCGCCGTCGAAGACGCCGGCTTCTACTTCGCTCCCGATCCTTCGAGCCAGAAATCCTCCACGATCGGCGGCAACGTCGCCGAAAACGCCGGCGGCCCGCACACGCTCGCCAGCGGAGTCACCACCAACCACGTAACCGCGCTCGAACTTGTTCTCCCGACTGGCGAAATCGTTCGCGTCGGCAGCAAACAGGGTGATAGCTGCGCCTACGACCTCACCGCTCTCTTCGTCGGCTCCGAAGGCACGCTCGCTCTCGTCACCGAAGTCACCGTCAAGCTTTCCCGCAAGCCCGAAGCTATCAAAACGCTCCTCGCCGTTTTCGAAACTGTCGACGACGCCAGCGAAACTGTCGCCGACATCACCGCTCGCGGTATCACGCCGTCCGCCTGCGAAATGCTCGATGGCTGGACACTGCGCGTCATCGAAGATTACATTCACGCTGGCTATCCGCTCGATTCCGGCGCCGTCCTTCTCCTCGAAGTCGAAGGCATGCTCGAAGCCGTGACCGCGCAATCCGCCGCCATCGACGAAATATGCCGCGCGCACAAAGCGCGCGAAGTCCGCGTCGCTCGCGACGATAAAGAGCGCGATCTTCTCTGGAAGGGACGCAAAAACTCTTTCGGTGCGCTCGGTCGCATCGCTTCCGGCATCTATGTGCTCGACGGCGTCATCCCGCGTTCGAAACTTCCGCAAACGCTGCGCCGCATCCAGGAAATCGGCACTCAATTCGGCTTCAACATCGGCAACGTCTTCCATGCAGGCGATGGCAATCTCCATCCCATTGTTCTGTACGATATTCGCGACAACGAACAATTCCAGCGCGCGATGCAAGCGTCCGCCGAAATCATTCGCTATTGCGTCGAAATCGGCGGCAGCCTCACCGGCGAGCACGGCATCGGCATGGAAAAAAGCGAACTAATGCCGCTCCTCTTCTCCGACGCCGATTTCGATTTCATGCGCCGCGTTCACGACGCGTTCAATCCGAAGTGCTCGTTGAATCCCGGAAAAGTTTTCCCGCTCGGTAAAGGCTGCGGAGAGACACGCCTGAAGCCTCATCACGTGCAAACATCGAATTCCGAGCCAGCCCCCGCCACTGCGGCCCCCGCTCCGGTTCCGGCTACATGAGCGCCGTTACCGACAGCGCCGTCGCTCGGCTCGAGTCTGTTCTGGGGGCGAACGCAATCTTTGTCGCGAAAGCTGCGAACCGCGAGCTTTACGCCATCGACGGCATCACGCCAACCGCCTTAGCCAAGCCCGTTTCCGCCGACCAAGCCGCCGAAATCGTTCGCTTTGCCGCCAAAGAAAATCTGTCGGTGATTCCAGTCGGCGCGCGCAGCAAACTTTTCTCTGCCCCAACGCCGGCACGCTACGACGTGGCATTAGACCTCACCGCGCTTGATGACGTCGCTCACTACGACCCGGCGGATCTCACCGTCAGCATTGGCGCAGGCATGCCGCTCGCAAAACTCAACACGATGTTGCGCGAGCAGAATCAATTCCTCCCGCTTCTCGTTCCCTACTACTCGCACGCCACCATTGGCGGCGCTATCGCCGCCGGTCTCGATTCGCCGTTGCGCAATGCCTATGGCACCGCCCGCGACTTTCTCCTCGGCGCTGAATTCATCGACGGCAACGGCGCTCAAGTCAAAAGCGGCGGCCGCGTCGTCAAAAACGTCACCGGCTACGATCTCCACAAACTTCTCATCGGCTCCTTCGGCACGCTTGCCGTCATCACTCGCCTCAACTTCCGCACGTTTCCGCTTCCCGAAACTACGCAAGGTTTTCTCGCCGCTTTTCCCGGTCACGAAGCCGCACTCGCCGCGCGCCACAAAATCATCCACTCCCCACTGACGCCGCTGACCCTCGACGTCTTAAACGCCCAAGCTGCGCGCATCTTCGATGGGAATACGAATGGAACCGGTCCGATTCCCGAAATCGACGCCCGTCACTGGTACCTGTTTGCGGAATTTTCCGGTAACGAGGCCTTGCTCGCGCGCTACAATCGCGATCTCGCCGAAATTGCGGAGCAATCCCAGGCCGGCGATATGCATATCCTCGACGACCCCACGGCTCTTGCCGCCCTTGCGGTGCGTCTGCGCGAATCCGTCGCCCACTTCAGAGAGACGTTCAGCGACTCGGTCATTGTAAAACTCGCAATGCCGCAGGCCCATCACGTCCACGCGGCCACCGTTCTGCAATCCATCGCCGGAGCGGCGAATCTCCCGCTCGCAATTATCGCGCGCGCGTCAGGGCCGATGTTGATCGCCACATCGTTGCAAACAGAGAATTCATCCGCTGAGATAATGAGCGATGCTCCGATCGCTTCTCTTTTTGCACGAGAAATTCTCTCTCTCGCGCGCTCATTTGGCGGACGTGCTCAACTAATCTCCGCGCCAACTCAAATCAAATCCTCCTACCGTGCCATTTTCAGTGAATCGCTCGCTTCCGAACGCATGCTCGCAAAAAGAATCAAATCCGCATTCGATCCGAACAATCTCTTCCCTACGCTCGACGCTCCAGCCGCGCCGCCCACTCCTCCGAAATCAGAAACCTTCCCACCGGCGTCCCTCGCACCGGAACCTGCATCGCAAACAGACTCCCCGCCGTCTCCTCCGACTCCGCCCCCACCGACGCAGTCGTAACAAACAGCGTTCGCCCGTCCGCTCCGCCGAACGCGCAGTTCGTGACGTTCGAAACCGGCATCGCAATTTTCTCGACCACTTCGCCCGCCGGCGAAATTCGCAAAATCGATCCGCCTCCCCACCGGCAGTTCCACACAAATCCTTCTTCGTCCGTAGCCGATCCGTCCGGCAAGCCCGCGTCAATCTTCTCCACAAACACGCGCCGATTTCGCACGTCCGATTTCGCGCCAGCCTCGACAAAGTCGTAAGCCCAGATCACATTCCGCACAGTGCACCCGCAATAAAATGTCTTTCCATTCGGGCTCCACGCCACCGTGTTCGCGATTCCAAATTCCGAATCGCGCACCGATACTTCTCCGTCCGGTGTCACGCGATAAAGCGATCCCGTAAATCCCTCCGCCTTCACCTCGCTGCCATCGGCAGCTACATTGTTCCGCATGCTTCCAACCCAGAAATTCCCTTCCGCATCCGCCGCTCCGTCGTTCAGCCGATGATTCGGCCAATCGCCCTCGACCGCCACAAACTCCACGCGGTGGTTTCCATCCACCGACCAAAACAGCAATCGCCCGCCAACCGCGGCGAGCAGCCATCCATCGATCGAAGTCAATGAAAGTGCCGTAACCGGCGCGTCGAACTTCCACGATTTCACTTCGCGTGTCGAAGGGAACAATCTGCGAATCGCGAACCCGTTGATGTCGGTCCAGTAGACGCATTTCGCCGCCGCATCCCACAGCGGACTCTCGCCGCAAAGATCGCGCGAGCGGACCACGCATTCCGCTTTGTTCATAGCCACCTTGCGTCCCCCGAGCCCAATCGAAGCATCTTAATCGCTGTGCTATCCTGCGACCGGAGGCCCATCCTACACACTCACAGGACCCATGGCCAAAACTCTTCTTCCCATCCAAGAAGTTGCGAAGAAACTCGAAATTCCCGATCAGTACGTCGAGCGGGTCAGCTCGTACGGCGCAAAGATTCGCCTCGAACTGCTGAACGATCCCGCGTTCGCAAAACCGCGTGGCCGAATGATTCTCGTCACCGCGACGACGCCCACCGTCTCCGGC
Organism: Candidatus Acidiferrum sp.; assembly: GCA_036493835.1. GTDB lineage: Bacteria > Acidobacteriota > Terriglobia > Acidiferrales > UBA7541 > Acidiferrum. The sequence goes on from DASXPD010000127.1 coordinate 85,207, forward strand.
GAAGGCAAAACCGTCACATCGATCGGTTTAACACAAGGACTCGCACACATCGGTCAACGCGCGGTGATAACTTCGCGCGAGCCATCTCTTGGCCCGGTGTTCGGAATGAAAGGCGGCGCGGCAGGTGGCGGCCTCTCGCAAATCGAGCCCGCTGCAAAAATCAACCTTCACTTCTATGGCGACTTCCACGCGATTTCGAGCGCGAATAATTTGCTCGCTGCGCTGATCGACGCGCATCTGTTTCACGGCAACGAACTCAATCTCGATCCCAATCAAATCACTTGGCCGCGCGCCATGGACATGAATGATCGCGCGCTGCGGCGTATTCAGATCGACGTCGGCGGCAAGCGCGAGGGCGCGAATCGCAAAACGAACTTCGTCATCACGGCGGCGAGCGAAATCATGGCGATTCTCGCGCTCGCCGAAAATCGCAAAGACCTACGCCAACGTCTCGAAGCCATCGTCATCGGCATGACGCGTGACGGCAAGCCCGTGCGAGCCGGCGAGTTGCACGCCGTCGGCGGAATGATGGCGCTGCTCTCCGAAGCGATCATGCCGAACCTCGCGCAAACATCGGACGGTACGCCGGCGTTTGTGCACACCGGACCGTTTGCAAATATTGCGCACGGCACCAGCAGCGTAGTGTCGCAGAAAATGGCGCTGCGCCTTGCGGATTACGTGATAAACGAAGCGGGGTTCGCCGCCGATCTTGGCGCGGAAAAATATCTCGACATCGTCATGCAACAATCTGGAATCAAGCCGGCGGTCGCTGTTGTGGTGACGACAGTTCAGAGCATTCGCACGCAAGGCGGAGGCGACATTGCGAAAGGAATTCCGAATCTCGGCAAGCACATCGACAACATGAAGTCGTACGGGCTGCCGACGATTGTTGCGGTGAATCGTTTCCCGCAAGACACGGAAGCGGATCTGAAATATTTAGCGGATTACGCCGCCGAGCACGGAACGACGACGGCGCTGTCGGAAGGATTTACAAAGGGCGCACCGGGATCGAAGGAACTGGCGGAGCGGGTCGTTGCGGTGATGGCGGAAAATCCGGACCCGGTTGTTACGCCGGCGTACGATTTGTCGGATTCGTTGGTCGAGAAAATTCGGAAGGTGGCGACGAAAATTTACGGCGCGGCGAACGTGAGTTTTACGGATCAGGCCGAGTCGAAGCTCGCGCAATTTTCCCAGTGGGGCTATGCGAAGTTGCCGGTGTGCATTGCGAAAACTCAGTACAGTTTCACCGACGATCCGAAAATTCCGGGCGCTCCGACTGGGTGGACTCTGCACATTTCCGATGCGGCACTTTCGGCGGGAGCGAAGTTCGTGGTCATAATTTCCGGCAACATGGTGTTGATGCCGGGACTGCCGAAACAATCGCGCGCGCTCAACATCGATACTGATGATGCCGGCGAAATCTCCGGCGTCTAGCTTAATTCTTTATACCTTGGTCCCGCTTTCGCCGCAGCCTGCTTGGCGATTTGACAACTCTCGGAAAAGGCCCGCGATCTGAGAAGCGATCGCGGCTACAAGTTCTGAGTTTCGATTTTCGATTTTCGAGTTTCGAGTTTCGAGTTTCGAGACTCAGTTGACTTTCTGCGATTTGGTTTCTTTGATCCATTTGTTGAGGATGCCGGCGAAATACGGCGGGAGTTCGTCGAAGGCGAGGCCCATTCCCTGCTTGGGCTCGATGCGCGCGACGGTGCCGTGGGCTTCGAGCATTTCGTCTTCGGTGTAAATTTCGATGACGACCGTGGTTCCTTCGGGAAACGGATTTCCCATCTCGACGTAGCAGCCGTTGAGGCTGAGGTCGCTAATCTTGGATGACGTGCGCGCGTTTTCCTTTTCGTCGATGATTTCCGCTCGCGCTATGAATGGATGTCGCGTCGCTTTTCTTCGTTCCGTTCGCATCGCCACTGTTACTCCTTAAAAAGACGGCTCCGTAAAAACGGCTCCTTGAGAAAGGCTGAAACGATGCTAACCCTGGGGTGAACGCTGCGCTGCGCAAAGGCAACGGTGAGGCGCGAATCCGTCATCACCGGGTACTACCAGCGAACGGTGCCTGTCCGTGCATATTTCGCGTGATCCTTCCTGCATTTCGAGAGTCCATGGCTAAAGAGCTTTGGCGCGCATGGAGCGGTCGAGGAGTTCGACTACGTGCATGACTTCTTGCTTGCCTTTGACGCGCTGGACGCCGGCGCGGAGTTGCAGGAGGCAGCCGGGGTTGGCGGTGACGATGACTTCGGGTTTTACGGTGGCGATGTTTTTCATTTTGTCGTCGAGCAGTTCGAGCGACGCTTTGGTTTGCGTGACGTTGTAAACGCCAGCGGAACCGCAGCAAATGTCGGAGTGCGGGAGTTCGACGAGTTCGAGACCGGGGATTTGTTTCAAGAGATCACGCGGGGCGTTGCGGACTTTTTGCCCGTGGAGCAAGTGGCAGGAATCCTGGTAGGTGACGCGGAGATACAAAGGCTTGAGCGGGCGCAGCGGGGTGACGACGCCGAGATTCGCGAGAAATTCAGTGATGTCTCGCACTTTGGATTTGAACGCGGAGGCCTGCGCGTACTCGGGTTCTTTGTCGGTGAAAAGGTGATCGTATTCCTTGAGCGTAGAGCCGCAACCGGCGGCGTTGGTGATGATGGCGTCGAAATTGTTTCCGGCGAAGGCGAGGAGATTTTTGCGGGCGAGGTCGCGCGCGGCGTCGCGGATTCCGGCGTGGGCAGCGAGCGCTCCGCAGCACATCTGAAATTTGGGGACGACGACTTCGACGCCATTCGCGTTGAGAACGCGGATGGTGGCGTCGTTGAGGCGCGCGAAGGCGACTTGCGCGATGCAGCCTGCGAAGAATGCGACACGAGCGCGCTTTTCTCCGACGGCAGGAAATGTGCGGCCGAGCTCCTTGAAGAAAAACGGAGTCTCAATTGTTGGGAGGAGTTGTTCGCGGTCGGCGAGACCGAAGAGTTCGAGCATGCCGCTGAAGCGAATGAAGCGCTGGAGGCCGGTGCGCTGGTAGAGCCAGATGAGGCGCGCGAGCGTGGCGATGCGATCGGAGTACGGCAGAAATTTGCGGAAGGCGAGATTGCGCGCGATACGGGTGAGGAGGGGGCGCTTGTAGTCGCGCTCGATGAGGGCGCGGGAATGCTCGACGAGTTTGCCGTACTCGACGGCGGAGGGGCAGGCGGTCTCGCAGGCGCGGCAGTCGAGGCATTTGTCGATGTGCTCGACGAAAGATTTTGTGATCTGGGGGCGAGGGGCTTTGGGATTTTTGGGGCCGAAGGCTACGGCACCCCCGGTGGAACTGGTGGCGGTTCCCTTTCCGTTGGTTGGGGCGGAGGCGGACTGCTCCTGGAGTTGGGGCTGGGCGTGGTCGTTGCCGATGTTGGCGAGGTCGGTCTGGGCGACGTGGATCATCTGGTGGATGCGGCCGCGCGGGGAGTCAGCCTCCAGATTCCAAAGGCGATAGGTGGGGCAGGCGTTGAGACAAATGCCGCAATGGACGCAGCGGGCGAAGTCTTCGTACGCGGGATTCTGGCCGGGGACAGGGGGAGCAGTGGTCATCGTTGGCCCATTGGGGCTATGAGAAACGGTAGCACGACGCGAGAAGGATGGCGCGGCGACGTTCCAATTTGAAATGGTTCCGATTTGGGACGGTTCGGGGGTGCACCCCGGTATGTTTTCTGAAGAGTGTGGAAGTGATTCGTTTTGTTGGTGTTGCAGAGGGCGATTTTAAAGAGTGTGGAAGCTCTTGAGAATGCGGGAGTTGCGGGAAGGGTAAGAAGGGGTGATTCGAATAGGTTTCGGCTTTCACGGAGCATGATAACCTAAAAGGTACGGGTTGTCAAGATGTGTTTACCTTGCAGGTAATTCGAATGGGGATGCGCAGCCGGATGTCGCCGACGGAGAAAGGGCGCATGCCAAAAGCCGCGATTGGCGCAGAGGTACATGAATCGCGTTCCGGGAAAAGCGTCTCGTCTCTCCGCGGTTTCTGTTCACGAGTCCATTTCCAGTGGATCATGCGCAAGAATATACATTGGCTCATTTTATCGATCCTTTAATCTTCCTCTTGCTTGAGTAGCGGACGGATAAATACACTTGCCTCTCCATGGAGCCGCACAGTGACCGAAACCGATAAGCTGGAAAAGACTTCAAAAACTACGCCCGCTGTCGCCCCGAAGGATATCCGCGCCGCCACGAATCTGTTTGTTAGTCAGATCGATTCGCTGGCCGAAACCCTCCCCTTGTCGGACTTAGCAACTCAACGGGCAAGATCTGCCGCTAATAAGGAATTCAAAAAGTTTATCGAAGATCACGCGAAGATAACCGAGAAGGAAGGAAACAAGATCACGTTCGAAATCGGCGACAGCGAGCATCTGAGGTTTCAACGGCTGGTTCGGAGACTCCACAGGTTTACTCTTTCCCGTGTGTTGGTCCCTCGCAGCCTGTTTGTAGCACTCGTCAGCCAATTCGATGCGCATATCGGCGAGTTAATGCGCCAAATCTTCAAGCTCCGACCCGAGATGCTCTTTTCCTCCGAGAAGCAACTTTCCTATGCGCAGCTAGTTGAGTTTGGATCGATTGAGAAGGTGGATTTGCGGTGATGGGTAGTGCTGAGATCCTTCGGCTACCCTCGTCGGGTAGCCTCAGGATGACGGGCTTTTGGGGGTCAGGGTTGGTGGGTGGGCGGATCGGTCGGAAAAGCGGCGCGGGGGCGCCGCACTCCAAAGGGGTTTGGGGATGTCGTGGTGATGTGGGGTGGGTGGGGTCTAAATCCCGCGATCTGGGAAACGATCGCGGCTACAGGGTGGCGCGGTGGGATTTGAGGTGGCGTTATGGCGTGGGTGGGGCTGCATTTAAACCCGCACCCGCCGACAACGGAGGGTGCGGCGCCCAAAAAGGGATGGGACCTAGTCGCTTCGCCGGAGGGCTCGCGCGGCTGGGACGGAGTTTGTTAGTCAGCGGTGAGGGCGGGGCCGAGGATGCGCATGCCGTGGTGCTCGGCGAATTTTGTGCGGGATTCGGGGGAATGGTTGGGGAGTTGGGCGGGGTGGGGAAATATTCTTCCATTGTTCCGGCGGGTTGGTGCATGACGATCAGGCGGGCGGTGCCTTCGCTGGTTTTTACGAAAGCGTGAGGGATGTTGCGAGGGACTAGCAATGAGTCTCCGGGCTGCAGATGGATGATTTCTTCGCCCACCTTGAATTTGAACTCGCCGTCGCGCACGAAAAACCATTCATCGCAGTCGGTGTGCAGGTGAAGGCGGGGGCCAACTTTTTCGGGGCGAAGAGTGTCGAAGATGACGCAGCGATCTTCGTTGTCTTTGCCGGAAACTTTGACGTGGAAGGTGGCTTCGAGGAATTTGAAGGGCTGGTTGTCGCGGTCGGCTCCGGACTTGACGAGGAGTGGCTTGGCGGTGGACTGAAGAGCCTGAGTTACTACTGCGGCGACTGACGAACGTGCGGAGGCGAATAGCGCGGCGACGACGGGAAAAGGAAAAAACGAGCGGCGGTTCATGGTGACGCGGATTGTTGCATGTGCGTTGTGGGAGCGCTACCGAATTGAGTGAAGGGCGGTCGGATTTGGGGGCGAGCCGACGAGTGTGCGTGCTTCGTGCTGGATTGTCGGCGATGGCTCGTGCTGAGATCCGGGAGCATCGCCCTCCAAGAGGTTTGGGAATCTCGTCGTGGAGTGAAGCTCACATACTTTTTAATTGGTTACGAGTTCTATCGTCGCCGTAACCTCAGGCTTCAGCCTCTCGTCATAGTAGACGTGAGCTAATATGCGGCACACATGTCAACGATCCGCTCACGTGCAGGGCTCTCGGTTACGTCCGGTGGATTGACGGAATCCACGACGGAGTGGAGGAATGCCTGTGGCAGTCGCGCCCAGTCGGCCTTTGCGCTTTCTGACAGGTTTCCTTCTGTTTATCGCTTTGCCAGGCGCTCGCGCGCAGTCCCCTTCCGCGACTCCGCAAGCTTCTCCAACAACACAGGGCGGCACAGCCAAAAACTCTGGCAGTGAGGAGATTGTTTCGCATGACACTCCTGCTACTTTTCAAGTGCGTGTCAACCTGGTGCTTGTGCGCGTGGTTGTGCGTGATGCGGACGGCAAAGCGATTACGAACTTGACGAAGGAAGATTTTCGGCTGGCGGACGAACGCAAACCACAAATCATTTCGAGTTTTTCGGTGGAGACTCCCGCTTCGCACGTGCCCACGGCGAGTTCCGAGGAGCCGACTTCGGACGGAACACCATCGAAAGCGCCCGATTTGCCGGAAAGGTTCGTCACATTATTTTTCGACGATCTGCATCTCTCAACGCAGGACGCCATGTTTTCGCGACAGGCTACGGGGAAGCTCTTCGCGGCCATGGGGCCTCGCGACCGCATCGCCATTTTGACCAGCTCTGGACAAGTGGAACAGGATTTCACGGGGGACCGAGCGAAACTCGAGAAGGCCGTCCAACAAATCCTGCCGCATTCACTCGTGCGAGGCTCTGGCGGCTGTCCCCCGATGAGCTTGCAGGAGGCGTTTATGATCGCTTCCGCAATCGATTCCTCGGCAATGCAAGTGGCAATCGCGGACTATATGGCTTGCAGCGGGATTTCACCCAAGGAACCGGGTGCGGCCCAGACCGCCGCGAATATTGTGAGTGCCGCGGCCTCGGAAGTATTGAATGTCGCGGAAGCGGAGATACAGCGCACGTATCAGAGTTTGACGGCACTCGTTCGACGGATGAGCTTGCTGCCCGGACAGCGCGTCATCGTGATGATGTCTCCGGGATTTTTAGCGCTTCCAACCATGCATGGGTTCGGAGAGGAGGTCATCGACCGAGCCACGAAAGAAAATGTCGTGATCAATACCATTGATGCGCGGGGCCTGTGGGTTCCCTCCGCCTATGACGCTAACGCCTCTGTTAGTCCTCTGAGGGTACAAGCCACGATGTGGGAAGAAATGTCGCAATACGCGCCGCTTGCGGAACTGGCAGACAGCACCGGAGGGATTTTCTTTCACGATCGGAACGACATCGATCAAGGTTTGCTGCATGCCGCGGCCGAGCCGGAGGTTTCCTATGTACTGGGGTTTACACCGCAAAACCTGAAGCTCGATGGGAAGTATCACACTCTAAAAGTGACCCTAACGGAAAAGCAAAAATGGACGTTGCAAGCGCGCCGTGGGTATTACGCTCCGCGCGCAAACATCGACCGCGAAATCGCGGCGAAAGAGGAGATTCAGCAAGCGGTCTTTTCTCAAGATGAACTGAACGAATTGCCTGTCGGGTGCCAGACGCAGTTTTTTAAGGGCGCGGACGGAGTACGCCTCACCGTCGTTACCCATGTAGGAACCGAGCAGATCAAGTTTCGCAAGGTGGATGGACGCAATCAGGATACGTTGACGATCACCACGGGAATTTTTGACGAGAACGGGAGCATGATTTCCGGCTTGCAGCGGGTTCTGGACCTGCAGTTGAAAGATGCAACCCTAGAGAGAGCGAACAGAACGGGGTTGAACGTGAAACTGAACTTTGACGTGCAACCGGGGACGTTTCTCGTTCGCACCGTTGTGCGAGATTCGGAAGGGGCGCAGATGGGGGCGACGACTCAGGGATTGGTGATCCCCTAGCCTCAGTCGAGTGTGATGGGTGTGCCAGGATTCGCGTGTCGCGTTGCTCGGCGAATTTAGGCGGAGACGCACTTTGCGTCCGCTGGCGGACGAAAGGATGCCGCGAAACCGCGAAGTTTAGGAAGGCGCGGTTCAGGCCGGGAGAGCGGCTTCGAATTGGCCCTGGCTGATGAGCTTTTCGAATTCGGCCATCACTTTACGCCGGAAAGCCAACGCGCGGCCGATGGGAGCGCCGTCTTTGCCGGCGATGGCGGCGAAGATTTGCAGGACGTGCTCTTCGCGTTCGGGAACGGCGATCAAGTCGCGGGCGGCTTCCAAGGTGGTCGTACCGATGGAGACGAGGCGCAGGATGGCGCGGGCTTCGATGCTTTCGGGAGTTTCGTAATAGTTCTGCACGGTGTGTCCTCCAGATTTCGAAGGAAACTTTAGGCGGAGTGGGGCTAAGGCGGAATACGGGTGTCCTGGTAGGACGGTCGTGGAATTTTCTTAGTGGGAGTGGGAGATACGGTAGGGCGGGGCGGTGCCTGTAGCGCGCTCTGAAGAAATGGAAAGAGTGCTTGTGGGCGGATTAGACATCCGAACGAAGGGCCGTGTGAATGGATTTCTTTCTATACGGGAAGGATGAGCGTTTGCGTTATGACGTCGCTGCCTTCATGCCAACTGGCTGGGTGGAACGCGGACTTCGCGATGCATGGGCTCGAGACGGTACGTAGTTACGACACCGTTAGATTAACGCCCCATCACCGACTAGACGCCTGAAGGAAGAATCACTAGAATGCGGCGTCTTTCACAGGGGATGTCGACGCGCGTGATTATCGGCATGCGCGACCGAGCATTTTTAAGCTTTTGCTAAATCCACAAATGTTCAGCGGTCGGACGTGAGTGGCAATGCATTCATTCACATCTTCACCGGCCGGTGAAACGTCGACGCCTGAATTCCGTACTCGCTGTTGTCGCATCAACTGATGTTACAAGGCGGCTTCGGGAAGCACATTTCGATTAACAGAAAGTTGAGCCGATGGCGACTAACGCCGCCGGCGCCGCAACACTTTTCTGTTTTCAGTCGCCGATTCTCCTGACAGGAATTTTCGAGCGGGCGGGAACTATTCGGGAAGTTTGTGAAAAACGAACATCACAAGGGTGTGGGTGCACGACGATGAATTAATTTCAGCGCATCGCGGCGTGATTCACCAAATTGATTCGCGGGGTCGATTCAGAAAGTAGATTCGCAAAATTTACCACGGGCTTTAGAGATTTCGGATGCCGAGCCGCAGGGGCGCGGAAGGCAACCCTGAGAAAAATACCGGAGGCGCTGAACGTTGGACCGAAAATATTTCCTTCTCATTTGCTCTTTTGTCCTGCTCGGTATGTCAGTGGCAGGTTGCACGAATACAACGCTGACGCCACAGGAGTTCGTGACGGTGACGCCGAGCAACGCGCTACTGGCGCCGGGGCAGCAGGCGACGTTCGCTGCGACCGGTTTCACCGGAAGCATCCAGAATCCGGTGTGGATGGTGAACGGAAGCGCGGGAGGTTCAGCGGCGACGGGCACGATCGCGGGAGGCCTTTACACCGCACCGGCGACACCGCCAAGCGCACCGGTACAAATTACGGTTCAGGACGGCATTAGCGGGGTAGCTTCGGCGATCCCAGCGACCGTGTCGTTTTTCTCGCCTTCCAATTTCAAACCGGGAATGTTGAGTACGACGAACAATCCGCTTGTGGCCTCGTACACGGTGACTGTGCCGCAGGGATCGACGGTGCAGGTGAATTTTGGAACGACAACGGCATGTGGACTCAATACATGGGTGCAACCTGGACCCAGTGGCGGAGGCGACGCGACTGTGTTGGTAGCAGGCATGCGGCAAGGAACGACCTACCACCTGCGAGGAACGATCAAACTGGGAACCGGGCAGACGATTACCGACACGGATCGAACGTTCACGACGGGAACATTGGCGACGGGAGTCGTGCCGAACATCTCGATACCGAATCCGAAGGGACCGAATACCGCGCCGGGCGTCGAGATGCTCGACATCGTGGGCCTGGGGCAGGTGATTGTGGGAAACCCATTACAGGCGATGGTGACAGACCTCGATGGCAATATCATCTGGTACTACCAGCTAACTCCGGGAAACCTCCCCTTTCCCATCAAGCAGCTACCGAACGGGAATATGCTGCTCAACATATTCAACGTAGAGCAATCGATGAACGAAATGCGTGAAGTCGATCTAGCTGGCAATATCGTTTTCAAAGTCACATCTACTCAAGTGAACCAGGCCCTGGCTCAGCTGAATGCGGGTTTTGAGATCGAGACTTTTCACCACGACGTTCAAAAACTGGCTAATGGCCACTATCTGATTCTGACGAATTACACCAAGGAGGTTACAGACACGCCGGGATTCGACAAAGTAGTCGGCGACGTAATTATCGATTGGGATCCGAAGGCGAAAGCAGTTGCGTGGTATTGGAACACATTCAATCACTTGGCCCTCCAGCACGATCCGGTGAGCGCGAACGATTGGACGCATGCAAATGCCATGATCTATTCGCCGGATGATGGAAACATCATTCTGTCGATGCGAAACCAGAACTGGGTGATCAAGATCAACTACCGGGATGGAGCAGGCGACGGGAGGATTCTGTGGCATTTCGGCCCGGACGGCGACTTCAAATTGCCTGCCGGCCAGGACCCGATCGAGTGGAACTATGGTCAGCATTTCCCGTCAGTTGTGTCGCCGAACAGTGCTGGAAACTTCCAGCTGATGCTGTTCAACAACGGGAACGACCGGCTGCTGAATTCAGCGAAGCAGATTTGCGGAGCGACTGGCGCCAGCGCGTGCTACAGCAGCGTGCCGATCTACAATCTTAGCGAATCCGCGAAGACAGTGGACATCGCGTCAGAAATCGTGCTCGCGCCGGCGTATTCCACGTGCTGCGGCAACGCAAACATTCTGTCGAATGGGAACATCGAGTACGACGTGGCGCTGGACATAAATTCGCCGAATATATCGTACATCGAAGAGAGTTTGCCTGGTTCCACACCAAACCTCGCATGGAGAATGGATGTGGCGGGAGGCCGTTTGTATCGCGGCTTCCGAATGACGAGCTTGTATCCGGGGGTGACCTGGACACCGGCAGCGGTAGCGGCGGCGAATATCGCTCCTGCAAAGCGATCAGCAGCCGCACAGTGACGTTCGCCCTAGCGTGCCGCCAGGCACGGCGTTCACGAAGAGTGGCATCGTGAAGGACAAAGAAGAGCTGGGTCGCCGTGGATCCGTATTGCGTTGGTGAACGTACGGAAATTCCTCGAAGGCCAGCCCCGATGCGGCCTTTGTTTGGATTCTGGCGGTGTAAGGATTCTTCCGGCTATTTTGGGGGGCGAAGCACAGTCGGATGAGCTCTTACTCACGTCTCACCCACGAACTCGCAGATGGGAACATCGCAGCGACCAGAAGCGTCCTAGGGGCGCATACAGGATTTATTACAGATAAAGATTGATGAAATTGGCATCCGCGAAGTGACACCTGCCGTAGTCCATCCCAGTGGTGGTTTCTAAGCTGAAGTGAAGTTGGAAGCTGTACCAGTGATCTCTTCCTCCCGGCGAGTCCTCACTGCCGCATTGCGATGGCACGCATATCTAAATTGTTTGGAGGAAAACTTATGGAGAAACTGAAAGAACTCGTCGGCAGGGGTGTGTCTCGACGAAAGTTTGTGGCGACAGCGGGAGTGGTCGCGGGTGCTACGGCGGCGATGACGATTACGGGATGCGGAGGCGGTTCATCATCGACTCCTACACCGACGCCAACTCCTACGCCGACACCGACTGTGACGGATAACGATGTTTTGAATTTCGCGCTGAACCTGGAATACCTGGAAGCGCAGTTTTATTTGTATGCGGCGACCGGGGCGGGACTAGCGGCAACGGATATTTCGGCGGGCGCGAGCTCGAGCTTCACGAAGGTGGGCGCGGTCACCAAGGGCAACGCGGCGATGGTTGCGGGCGTGACGCCGGAACAGTTGGAAATTATCAACGAAATTGCGTTTGAAGAGCGCGCGCATGTGCGCTTTTTGCGGACGGCACTTGGGGCAAATGCGGTGCCGATGCCGGATATCGATTTGTCGTTTTTTGGACCGCTGGCGGTTGCGGCTGGAATTACGACGGCTTCGGCGCCGGCGTTCAATCCATTCGCGAGCTTCGACGATTTTCTCGTCGGGGCGTTTGTGTTTGAGGATGTCGGCGTGACGGCGTATGCGGGCGCGGCGGGGCTGATCAGCTCGGCGGGCGTGCAGGCGGGATTGCTTACGGCGGCGGCGGGAATTTTGGCGGTCGAGGCATATCACGCGGGCTATGTGCGCACGGCGCTGACTGGTCGCGCGATCGCGGCGGGATCGGCGGCGGCGTATCCGTTTTTGGGTGCGGCGAACAAGGTGGAGGCATTGCGCGCGATGCTGACGGTGGGCAATAGCGCGGCGCCTTCGTCGAAGGGATCGGTGGAGACGACGCTGACGCTGCCGACGAACATCACGATGCCGAGCGCGATTGTGGCGGCTGATCCGGATACGGCGGTCGGGTTCTCGCGCAACGTCAACCAGGTTCATCACATTGTTTATGGTTCGGCGACGGTGGGAGTGAGTTCGGGCGGATTTTTCCCGAGCGGGACGAACAGCATTTTCGCCAAGACGACGGCATAGGCCGGGGACGCCGCAGAATTCAGGAATACGACGGCGCAAAACAACTGACCAACCAAGCGGGACACGCAGTGCGAGCACGGCAAGTCAAAAAATTTCAAAGGATGGACAAAATCTATGGCGAATCAAGAAACGCAATTGCTGGATGATGTGATCGCGAAGAGCCGGCGGAAGATGTTTACCGTCGGGCTGACGTCGCTGGCCGGAGTTATGGCGGGGGCGCTGGCACCGTCGGCGAAGGCGGCTACGTTTACGGACGCGGATATTTTGAACTTCGCGTTGAACCTCGAGTATCTGGAGGCGAACTTTTATTATTTGGCGGCGTTCGGGACGACGATCGATATCGCGACGGCGATGTCGACGGCGGCGGGCGCACCGAAGATCACGCTGTCGGGAACGGTGGGCACGGCGGGAACGGTGACGGGCGGCAGCATGGTGCCGTTCAGCACGACCCAAGTTGCGTCGTATGCGATCGAGACGGCGGTGGAAGAAGGCAAGCACGTGCAATTGCTGCTGAGTGCGTTGGGCACGGCGGCGGTTGCGCAACCGGCGATTAACTTGGGGACTTCGTTCCAGACGCTGGCGACGGCGGCGAATATTCCGAATGGGTCGACGTTCAGCCCGTATGCGAGCGACGAGAATTTTTTGGTCGGCGCGTATGTGTTTGAGGATGTGGGAGTGACGGCGTATCACGGAGCGGCGTCGCTGCTGACGGTGGCGGCGAATCTGGCGACGGCGGCGGGGATATTGGCGGTCGAGGCGTATCACGCGGGATTGATTCGCACGACGATCAATGAGTTGGATCCGACGGGCGCAACGATTGGCGGATATACGAATCTGATTTCGACGCTGCGGGCGAGTTTGGCTCAGGCGGGGCTGCTTGGTGCGGCGCCGAGTCCGTATGACAGCAACCCGGATGATTTCGGGCTGGCGACGTTCCCGGTGACGCTGGGCGCTTCGGCGGCAACGTCGACGCGGATTACGGATGCGGATGGGACGAATGCGATCGCGTTTGCGCGGAATACGACGCAGGTGCTGAACGTTGTTACGGGCGGCGGAGCGGTTGTGGGCGGAAAGGTGGTTACGCCGGCGGTGGGAGTGTTCTTCCCTGCTGGGTTGAATGCGGGGCCGAACGGGTTCCGCTAGAGGGAAGGCAGACGACGGCACGGCAGTTTGGCGCTGAATTCCTGAGGCTATCGTTGTCTGATGGCCTCGGGATGATGCGCTTTTTTTGTTGGCGGATGGTTGTCCGCGTTGGATTTGCGGTGATGGCTGGTGCTGCGTAGACTGGCGCGTGACGAATTCGTTTACGATTACGTTTCGCGGAGCGTTATGAGCGGGCCTTCGACGAATGTGCTTAGTGCTGGCGAGTTGCGGGCGGAATTTTGGCCGGCGGCTGGGATGCTTGGGGCTTCGCTGCGGTTTCGTGAGGTTGAGCTTCTGCGGCGCGTGGAGGATCTGGAGGGCGCGCGGTTCAAAGGGAGCACCGCGGGCATTCCGCTGCTGTATCCATGGGCGAATCGGCTCAGCGGGTTGCGGTATCGAGTAGATGGACGCGATGTGTCGCTCGACCCCCGCTCACGAAATTTGCATTTTGATGATCACAAACTGCCGATGCACGGGGTTCCGTGGTCTCTGCTGCAGTGGGAATTGATTTCTTGCGACGCGGATGCATTGACGGCGCGATTGGATTGGGTGAGTCGGGAGCTGCTGGCGATTTTTCCGTTTCCGCATCATGTGGAGATGGCGGTGCGGCTGCGGGATTTTGAACTGGAGATTCGAACTACAGTTTTCGCAGATGCAGGTTCACCGGTGCCGATCAGTTTTGGGTTCCATCCGTATTTTGGGCTTCCCGGAACGCCGCGTGCGGAGTGGACGCTGAGTGCGCCGACGATGCGGAAACTGGTTCTAGATGCGCGAGGGATTCCGACGGGCGCGGAAATTGTGTCGGACGCGCTGGTCGCGCGTCTTGGAAACACTGGCTATGACGATGGATTTGCGCTGTCGGGCGAGAAGGCTGGGTTCTCGATCGAAGGCAATGGTTACGCGATCGCCGTCGAGTTCATAGACGGTTTCGAGTTTGCGCAGATTTTTGCGCCGAGGGATAAAGAATTCATCGCGATTGAGCCGATGACTGCGGAGACGAATGCGCTGTGCTCGGGCAAAGGGCTTCGTGTGATTGCGGCGGGCGAGCAGTTTAGCGCTTCGTTTCGAATCGAAGTTTCGCGGCACGCGTGAGCGGAGCGCGGGGGCAGGCTCGCGAGTTTGCGGTTGAACTCAGATTTTGAACTCGGAAGTGTTACGACGTCAGCCGGACATCAAATTCAATTTTAATTTCGTCTTTGGCGCGAACGCCTGCTTTGCCGGGCGGCTTGATGCCGAAATCAGTGAGCTTCACGGTGGACTCGCCGATGTACCGGCCGCCCTTGAGCGCGACTTGGACGGTGACTGGTTTCGTCTGTCCGTGGAGAGACAGATTTCCGTGTAGCGTCCACTTCCCTTCGCCGGAAGACTCGGCGCTTGTGGACTTGAAGACAATCTCCGGGTGCTTCTCGCTGTCGAGAACTTCCGGCCCCAACATTGTCTTTTGTACCTCGGCGCGATCTTTCTCGGCGTCGTTATCGATCACGCGCAAGTCTGCGGCATTGACGTGGACTTCAACGGCAGGATGCGAGCCGGTTTCCGTGGTGCCGCTGTGAATCGGTGCGCGCACCTCATGCTCATGTCCGAGGCCGGAGAGCGCGCCGGTCTTGCCGACGTGGATGGTCAGCGAAGACTTCTGCGTGTCGATTTTGTGCTGCTGGGCACTCGCGCCTAGTGCGCACACTAAAGTTGCAGCCGCCAGGAAGATGCTTCGCATCTCTTTGCCTCTCACGTGGTACCTCTCATCTGGATCATGTGGATTTCGGAGTTTGGATGCCGATGGCGTTGTCGCGGGCGGACCTGTGTCGAAAGATTCCGTGTAAAGGAGTTGTCTGTGGAGAGTAAGAACGATGTCTTTTGCGGCGTGGAGAGACAAGCGGGATGGCAGGATCACGCGCGGATGTGGCGCTCGGGAATGGAAGCGTAATCGGTGATAACATGTTGAGCATGGGAAACAAAGACGCAAGACACCGTGAGAAGAAAAAGCCGAAGAAGCAGGCGCCGAAACTTGCGCCGACGCGTTACGTTCCGACGCGTAGCGTCCCAACAGTTCCAACGCCGGTCGTGAAGCAGCCTACAGAGCAATCCTGAGCAGCGGTTGGTTGGTATCCGGACAGATCAACAGCTGCTCGTTTTCATTGCAGCTCCGCGACTACAGGGCGGGATCGGCCGATGAGTTTGCAAGTATGGATCGGGACAATTGAAATCAGCTATTTTGCCCACGACACGCCAGCCACTCGCAAGAATGCATTTACGGTGGTTACGACTTGGGCGAGTAATCTCGAGGAATTCACTCAAAAGTGCGATCGAATGTTGGAGAGTTACGGATGGAAATTGCTCGGCGTTGAACGGGCCTCCAGAGTTCCCGAGGATGGCGAGTTTAGTGAAGAGGTCGAAGATCAGTTGGAACGGACCAGAAACAATCCTAACGCAATCATATACGGCACTTTTTTTGCCTACCCAATCATGTGACTCTCGATGATCACGCGTAGTTCCTCTTGTCGGCAGTGATTCTCGCGTAGAATGATGCTCCAAGCTCGTGGCCAACTCCCCCCAATCAACTTCTCCGCCGACTCCTTCTCCCACACCTAATTCTCCTGCGTCTAGTTCTCCTACAACTGCTTCGCCTAAATCGTTTGCTCGGATTTTCAGATCGTTTCGATATCGAGATTTTCGGATTATGTGGATCGGGGCGTGCGCGTCGACGATTGGCACGTTCGTGCAGCAGTTCGCGCAGAGCTGGCTTGTCTACGATCTGACGAAGAATCCTTTCTATCTGGGGTTGGACCTGTTTTTAGGGCAACTCCCGATCATTGCGTTTTCTCTGGTGGGCGGCGTATTTGCGGATCGCCTTGACCGGCGAAAGATGCTCCTTGCCTCGCAGTACATACAGATGGCGTGCGCCTTTCTGTTAGCAGTGCTGTTCGTGACGCATACCGTCAAGGTCTGGCACATCCTCACGCTGTCGTTCATCGTGGGGATTGGGCAGTCTTTCGGCGGGCCTGCGTATTCGGCTCTGCTGCCGACGCTGGTGCCTGCGGACGACTTGTCGAATGCGATCGCTATGAACTCGATTCAGTTTAATTTGGCGCGAGTCATAGGTCCGACAATCGGCGGCATTGCGTACTCCGCACTCGGCGCGACGTGGTGTTTCACCCTGAACGGACTTTCTTACCTCGCTGTCATCGCCTCGTTGTTCACGATCCAGGTCAAATTCGTTCCGGCCAAGACGAAGCAGCGCGTTCTGAGCAGCATGAAAGAAGGAATTCAATTCATACGGAATAGCCCGGGCATGAGTGCACTGGTGGTGCTCGCTTTTTGCACGACGCTGTTCGGTTTTTCGATCAATGGATTCTTACCTGTCATTGTGCAGAACATTTTTCATCGAGGGCCGGAGACTTACACGCTGCTGCTGGTATTTTCCGGAACAGGTTCGATATGCGGCGCATTGATTGTGGCGGCTATTGAAAAGGCGAAGGGGAAAGAACGTCTCACGCTGTTCATTCTGATCTCGCTCGGGCTCGTCACGACCGGCTTTGCGCTGTCTAAGTGGTTGCCGCTCTCGTGCATGCTCATTTTTCTGGGTGGTGTGGCGATCATGGCATCCGCGTCGCTAATGTTGTCTCTCGCGCAACTCAGTGCAACCGATGCGATGCGTGGTCGCGTGATGAGTGTCTACAACCTTGCTTTCCGCGCAGGCATACCGTTGGGTGCCTTGGCGCTGGGGCGAATTATTCCCGTCGTGGGGGTCTCGCACGCAATATCGGGCGCGGGACTCATGCTGGTGGCAGTGTCGGGGACCTTCCTTTTGATTCGTCACAATCCCCGAGCCGTTTAATCGACGGCGAAGACGAATCACGCAAAAACGGACTGACAAAACATTTACACGATCGCTGAGGGCGACTCTGCGACCTGCGGGCGATTCGCGGACATCGAACTGGCAGCAGGACGGAGGCGAATTCTCAGGAGGAATCCAATGCGTGTGATGGTTTTCGTGAAGTCTACCGAAAAGGCCGAGCAGGGCATGACCCGCGATCCGGAGACGATGAAAATGCTGGAGGAAATGGGCAAGTACAACGACGAGCTTCGCAAGGCTGGCATTCTGAAGATGGCCGAGGGCCTCGAGCCGTCGTCAAAGGCGAAGCGCGTGGCGTTCGATGGATCGAATCGCAAAGTGATTGACGGACCGTTCAAACCGGCGCGCGATCTGGTTGCGGGATTCTGGCTTTGGGAAGTGAAGGATATGGACGAGGCTGTCGCGTGGGTGAAGCGCTGTCCGAATCCGATGGCGGGACCGAGCGAGATTGAAATCCGAGCGATCGACAATCCCGAGAATTGGAGATAGCGACTTAAAGTTCGGGCTGGGGGGACGGGTGTAGTGAAGCGATGGTGGGAGCGGGGTGCTGCAGGAGGAGGAGTGCGTTGATCTGGCGGGTTAGCTCAAGCAGTTTATGTGGGTCATGTTCGGTTGCGGCTTGCTGGCAAAGCTGACGCCAGCGTTCTTCGGTCGATTGGTCTGGCATAGAACCTCTTCGGCTAGATCTTTCGGGTCGGGCGTGAGGTACCACAAATATGCGGCGAAGGCGAAAACGGCCACCGTTAGTGCAAAAAAGATGTAAGCCGCTACAAGCATTGCTTCCCACCTTTCGAGGGATAGGTTCCGACATGTGGGGCGGACGGGCAATACAGGGAAATGACGAGAGGTGGGCAGGGTTGGCCTTAGGGGGCAGCTAGTCATCGGAGAGGGATTCGAGGAAGGTGGCTGAGGGGGCGAAGAAGAGGCTGCCGGTTACGGCGCGGCTGTAGTCGAGGAGGCGGTCGTAATTGCCGGGAGGGCGACCGATGAACATGTTTTGGAGCATTTGCTCGGTGGTACGCGGGGTGCGGCTGTAGCCGATGAAGTAGGTACCGAATTCGCCTTGGCCGGGTTTGCCGAAGGGCATGTTGTCGCGGAGGATTTTCAGTTCTTTGCCGTTTTCGTCGATGGTGGTGAGAGCGCTGTGAGCGGAAGTTGGCTTCGCGGCGTCGCTAAGTTCAATGTCGGAAAGTTTTTGGCGTCCGATGATGTGTTCTTGCTGCTCCGTGGTGAGCGCGTTCCATTTGGACATGTCGTGGAGATATTTTTGGATGATGACGTAGCTGCCGGCGGCGAAGTTTGGGTCGTCGGCTTCGGTGATGAGGGCGGCGTTGAGTGCGGCGAGGCCGCGCGGATTTTCGGTGCCGTCGACGAAGCCGAGAAGATCGCGATCGTCGAAATAGCGGAAGCCGTGAGTTTCGTCGACGGCGGTTACTGCGGGGCCGATGCGCGCCATGATTTGCGCGACGAGTTCGAAGCAGAGATCCATGCGCTTGGCGCGGAGATGGAAGAGGAGATCGGCGGGAGTGGAAGGCGCGTGGCTGAGTTCTTTGAAGGGATGGAGTTCGGCGGGGCGAGGAGTGTTGGGGAAGAGTTTGTCCCAAGCGTTGGAGCCGAAGGACGCGACGCAGGAGAGGCCGCCTTCGATGCGGCGGAAATCGACGGCGCGGAAGATGCCGGGGAGATCGCCGCAGAGGTCGCGGACGGTGGCGTAGCTGGTGGCGTCGGGCTTGATGGTGGCGACGAGGAAGATGGCGGAGCTGGTCAGCGGGGCGAGGACGGGTTGAGGGGCGGGGGCGGGTTCGTTCGCGCTGGGTGCGGACATGGATGGGCTCCGAGTTTTTGATTGCGACGGCGGGGATATCGTAAGGCAGATTGCGAAGTGCGCAAAATGGAAGGTGGCGGTTTGAGAAGTCAAAACCCGCACCCTCTGAAATCGGAGGGTGCGGCACCCAGGATCAATGCGAGCGGTCGGCTATTTTCTCTTGGGTTTGGATTTTGGTTTTGATTTGGGCGCGGATTTTACGGTGAGGTTCAGGGCGACGGCATCGCGAATCAGGGCTTTGAGCGCGGGCTCGTTGAGCTTTTCGTTTTCGCGGATGTCGATGGCGCGGCGGATGTTGCCTTCGAGGCTGGAGTTGAAGAGTTTCGCGGGGTCCTTGAGAGCGGCGCCTTTAGCGAAGGTTAGTTTGACGACGGCTTTGTAGGTTTCTCCGGTGCAGACGATTCCGGCATGAGAAAAGACCGGAGTGCCGCGCCATTTTACTTCTTCGACGATTTCGGGGTCGGCGGCGTGGATAAGTTCGCGGAGTTTCGCGAACGTTTTGCCGCGCCAGTCGGCGAGGTCTTTTATGCGCTCGTCGATGAATTTTGCGGCGGCTTCGGGTGTGCTCGGATTGTTCATCTGGTGCTCCTTCGCGAGGGCGCTGAGTTTTGTTTGCGAGCTCGCGGTCAAGTCACGATTTTTGCTGGGAAGGCGGTCGAGGTGGAAGTTTGCGCGCCTCAACGCCGAACTGATGTGCGTATTCCTCGTTGAGCCGCTGCCAGCCGGCGAACTTCATGGTGTCGGTGCCGACGAGGCGGCCGACGGGAGTGCCGTAGAGAAAACTGGCAAGGATGTCGAAGCAGACGTGCCAGCCTGCTGCGCCCATGGAGATGAAGTTTTTGTTGATGGCGGTCGAGAGCGTGAGACGCGTACCGCCGGGGATCGGTTCGAGCTCCCAGCGCATCGGGTTGGCGCCCCACATGTATTCCAAGAAATGTGGAGCGTCGGCGCGCATGATTCTTGTTTCGGTGATGTGAGGCTGCGGCGCGTTGACGGTCGTGAGTTTTACGCTGGCGCCGGCCGTTGCGAGGCTTTTGTCGGCGTCGAAGGGAGCCCATTCGCGCAAGTGCTCCGGGTCGGTGATCGCCAGCCAGACTTTTTCGGGCGGGTGGCGGAGTTCCCGGACGACGACGAGCTCCCAGGTGAGGGCATCGCTCTTTCGAATTTGTACGCCGGTGGGTGGGCCGGGCGTGTATTGGTCGTGAGCGTTCATTCTGTTCGTTGACTTCCCTTCCGTTCGTGCTGAGCTTTCTTCTTGCGCGCTGTGCCGCGGTGCCTACCACTTTGCGAGTTGCGTGAGCTGGACGATGTTACCGCAGGTGTCTTTCAACATGGCGATGGTCGAACCGGTTACGTCGGTCGGCGGCATGGTGAATTCGGCGCCCTTCGATTTCACGCGCTCGTAGTCACCCTTGATGTCGTCGGTGAAGAACATGATTGCGGGCTGACTCTGTTTGAAATTTGCTTCCTGATACGTCTTGGCGGCCGGATTGTTATTGAGTGCGAGTTGCAACTCGACGTCGTTTGGATCGCCCGATGGCGTGACCGTGAGCCAGCGATACGGTCCCTGGCTGAAATCGTTTTTCTTGGCGAAGCCGAGTACGTCTGTGTAGAAGCGCAGGGCCTTTTCCTGATCGTCGACGAAGATGCTCGTAACTTTGATTTTCATTTTGTTTCTCCTTTGTTGTGGTTTCCGTTCGTTCTGGGTTTCCTGGGGGTCTTCCCTTTCGCGCGGGGGGACTGGCCCATGCGATCGAGATGGCGTTCGAGAGCGTCGATGTGAACCGACCAGAACCGGCGGAACTGTTCGAGCCAGGCATCGAGCTCCTGAAAGGGTCCGGACTTGAGCCGGTAGAGGCGGCGCTGCGCGTCGACTGTAGATTCGACGAAGCCGGCGTCGCGAAGGACGCGGAGGTGCTTGGAGACGGCAGGCTGGGACATGCGGAGCTGGCGTTCGATCTCGCCGACGGACTGCTCGGAGGCGGTCAGGAGGCTGAGGATCGCGCGACGGTTGGGCTCGGCGATGATCTCGAAGGCGTTTTCCATGGCCTATATATGCCATTATACGTATATACGTGTCAAGGCATATTTAAGAGTATTTTTCAGGGTGGCCGTGGATAATGGATTGGCGTTGTGGAGCGACGACAACTTTGGGGAACGGAGACTGGGCGATGCTGACTGGAGAATGGGTGAAAGAGTTCTCACAAGAGTGGGTGCGGAGTTGGAATGCGCACGATTTGGATGCGATTCTGTCGCACTACGCGGAAGGCGTGGTGCTGACTTCGCCGGTGGCGGCGCGGTTGTTGGGCGATCCGTCGGGGAATGTACGGGGGAAGGCGGCGCTGCGGGCTTATTTCTCGAAAGGGCTCGCGGCTTATCCGGATTTGAAGTTTGAGTTGGTGGATGTGATGTCGGGATTGTCAAGCGTGGTGCTGTATTACACGAATCAGGTCGGGAAGAAGACTGGCGAGTTTATGGAGATTGATGGGGATGGGAAAGTGGTGCGTGTGGTGGCGAACTACGGCGCGTGAGGTGTCTTCGTTACTAAACCGAGATGAGTTTTGGCGAGAGCTTTTCGAATTCGCGACACTTCCCTACTCGTCGACGGATTGGCGTTCGGGAATTTTTAGTGTCTGAAGCCAAGCTTTTTTAGCAGGGCGATGAAGCGCGGGTTTGAGCGGAGGGGGTCGAATGTGTGGTCCTGGCCCAGCCAACCTTGCCATTGGGAATCGGCGACGTTGGCGCGTTCCAGCTCGTCCAACGCGCGGGCATGATCGCCCATGCCGAGATACACGATGGCCAGGTTGAACGGCAGAACTTTTCCATGGGGCGAGATTTTCTTGAGGGTTTCGAGTTCTGCCAGCGCACGGGTGCGATCTCCACTGGCACCATACGCATAGGCGAGCCATGCGCTCACAAAATCGGGCGCATCCATCGATTTGGATTTCTGAAACTCGGGAATCGCGGCGCTGAAGTTTCCTGATTGAATGTCGATCCACCCGTGTCCCCACGCGGGGAAGAAAAATGACGGATCGAGTTCGGCGGCTCTTTTCGCTTCCGCATGCGCAGTTGGAAAATCGGCTGACCAAGTCAGACCCATGAGGTTGTCGAGAGCGAACTGCGGGTCGAGCGGGTCCAGCTCGACGGCGCGCTTGCCTTCAGCGATGGATTCGCTGAGGCGTGCCTGGAAAGCGAGTGACAGGCCAAACTGATCGTGGGCAAACGCGTAGTTTGGATTGAGCGCGAAGGCGCGGCGAAATTCCTTCTCAGAACCGGCCCAATCGAATTCATAGAAAAATTTGTAAACGGCCAGTGAGGTGTGGGCCTCGGCAGAATCGTCGTCGAGTTCGATGGCTTTTTCGGCGGCGGCTTTTGCCTTGGGCTTGGCTTGCGAAGACGTCAGAACGCCTTCGTTGTAGCCAGCCCAGAGATACGCGTCGGAGAGGCCGGAGTAGGCGAGCGCGTATTTGGGATCGATTCGAACGGCGGTTTCGAATTCGGCGATCGCTTTCTTGAGATTTTCGTCGCTAGGTCGATTGAAGAAGTACCGGCCTCTCAGATATGCGTCGAGCGCCGCAGGATCGATGCTCGGCGCAGTGGACAATCGGGAGGCTTCCGTCGGGGTGAGTTGGACGTGAATCTCGCGGGCGATCGAAGATGCGAGTTCGTCCTGAAGGGCGAGTACGTCGCGTGATTGGCGTTCGAAACTTTTGGCCCAGAGATGTTTGTCGGCGCGCGCGTCGATCAACTGAGCGGTGATGCGGACTTTGTCGCCGGAGCGGATTACGGAGCCTTCGACGACCGCGTCGACGTTGAGGAGTTTGGCGATTTCGGGCGTTGGTGGGCGACGGTCGCCTTTGAATTGCGTGACGGAACCGCGAGAGATGACACGGAGTCGGCTGATCGTCGCCAGCTCCGTGGTGAGTTCATCGGTCATGCCTTCGGCGAAATAGTCTTGCTTGGGGTCGCCGGAGTAATTGTCGAGAGGCAGCACGGCGATCGAACGAATCTCGGTTGGGTTCGCGGCGGCTTCTGGTGCGGTGGGCGCTGGGGTTCCGGTCTTTGCGTGCCAGGCGAAATATCCGGCGATGGCGATGACAAAAGCGAGCGCGACGAGGGCTGGAGGCTTCCATGCTCCTCGGTGCTTGTCGGGCGAGACAGTTGCTTCGGCGGGTCTCGCGCTCGTGGCAATCTTTGCCTCAACTCGCGCCGGCGCACTCGATTGGAAGCCGCTTACGACTGTCGTCTCAGAAGCGACACCGGAGAAGGACGCGGCTCTTGATCCGCTCGCCGGAGTTTTGTGCGCGATCTCGCGGAGTTGGTTGGCTACCTCGCGCGCGGTCTGCACCCGGTCTTCCGGCTTCTTTTCCATGCATCGATGGATCAATTGGGTGAGCGTTGCCGGCAGGTAGGGCCGCACGTCGGTGACAGGGGGCGGAGTGTCGCGAAGAATCGCGGAGATTAATTCTGCAGAAGAACTGCCCGCAAATGGTCTGCGTCCCGTCGCCATTTCGTGCATCGCGACGCCGAGGGAAAAGATGTCGGTGCGATGATCCAGCGGGCGGCCGGAAATCTGTTCGGGCGACATGTACGCGGGCGTACCCATGACCGCGCCCGCTTTCGTGAGGTCTGCCGAGGTGATCGTGTGATCGCCGGCGGCTTCCGCGTTGACATCTTTCGCCAGGCCGAAATCGAGGACCTTTACCAAGCCTTCATCGTTCACCATAACGTTTGCGGGCTTGAGATCGCGATGAACGATGCCTTTTGCGTGTGCGGCGGCGAGCGCATCCGCGATTGCGGTGGCGATGTTGACGATTTGCGCTTCGGGCAGGGCGCCGTCGCGGATGCGCCGATCGAGGGATTGGCCTTCGACGAGTTCCATGGCCAGAAAATGGACGCCATCGGCTTGCTCGACGGAGAAGATCGTGACGATATGCGGATGATTTAACGCGGCGACGACGCGGGCTTCGCGCTGGAAGCGGGCGAAACTTTCGGGATTTGCGGCGAGGTCAGCGGGAAGGATTTTTAGAGCAACGTCGCGACCCAAGGTCGTGTCGGTGGCGCGATAGACTTGTCCCATGCCGCCTGCTCCAATCGCGGCGGTGATGCGGTAGTGGGAGAGGGTCCGGTCGATCAGATCAGTCCTTCGCGAACGATGGCGTGGTCATTTGCGGGGAGAATCCTCGCGTAAAGCTACGGTCAGTATAAACGCGAATTCGCGTGCCGCACGCGTTTCCTGTGGCCGAAATCTTTACAGAGCGCTATGAGGGAACAAAACAAAGGAAGAAGTTCGCTTAGAAACGACTTCGCCCTTCCTGCCCCGTTGGGGGACGTTGCAGAAAGGGCGTGCCGTCTTCAGGAGAGAAGATCGTTGGGTGATTCGGGCACGATGGTTTGCGCCGGTCGTTCGAATTAGACTTCCGGGATGCGAGCGATTTAGTTCCCGGAATTTCGTGGTGATGCGGCAAGGGCGGACTGAAGTCCGCCCCTACACAGAAAAGTGCCGCGACGTTACTGAGCTGCGGGAGCGTCGGCTGGCGGTGGGCCGTGCATCGCACCACGGCCGGCGCGACCGGGGCCGCCTTGTTGCACGGTGTAGTCGGACGGCACGGTGAACAGCGTTGCAGATGGTTCGGTGCGCTGCACGTTGTTGAGCGTGTAGGTCGTCGTGCCGAAGCGCGGGTCGGTGCGCGTGCTCTTCACAACTACTTGCAGATCAGGCGAATACCAGCGCTCGAAGACGATCTGAATCGGTTTGTCGTTGCCGATCTGGCCGGCGGCGATGGTACGCGTGATGCGCGTGCCCTCGGCGACGACTCCGTTGATGGTCTGATTGCCCAGCGAATCTTTCTTGACGGCGCCGGACGCTTCCTCTTTTTGCAGGCGAGCTTGCATCTTTTGCTCGAAGGCTTGCTCCTGCGCGGCGGTTGGCGCGCCGTGTTGGTGCATGGTCATCTGATGGGCGACTTTGTGGTCGGCATCGAGCATGTAGTGCGTGCCAGCGACGGGATCGGCGATCGAAACCATCGTGTGCGGTTTGCCGGACGCCTGCAACGGACCGAAGCCGGAAAGCGTGACTTCGTTACGCGAACGACCCTGGCTATCGCGAAAGAGATTGCCGGTGGTCGTGCGATGGATTGCGGTGCCGTCCTGAAGGGTCTGCGTGGTTTCGGTCGAAGCGGTCGCCGAGAACGGCGCGCCCTTCACGATTTTGCCGCCGTGCAGACCTTCGAAGCCCATGAGCTCGACGT
>DASXPD010000128.1:0-42387 GCA_036493835.1 Candidatus Acidiferrum sp.
CAAGAAAGACGAAAACCCGTCGATCACCCGCGACGTCAGCGGCGAAGGTGTGCAACAGGCGTTGCTCAAAATTCTCGAAGGTACCGTCGCCAACGTTCCTCCGCAGGGCGGCCGCAAGCATCCGCACCAGGAATTTACGCCGGTCGATACCACCAACATTCTGTTTCTCTGCGGCGGCGCATTCGTCGGCCTCGAAAAAATCATCGAAAAGCGCGCTGGCCGCCGGGCGCTCGGTTTCCACACAGACGCCACGCCATCGACTCCGCAAAGGCGCAACTCAGAACTATTGGAACAAGTCCAGCCAGGCGATCTAATTCGCTACGGCCTCATTCCCGAATTTGTCGGACGCCTCCCCGTCGCCGGCGTCATGAATGAACTCGACAAACCCGCGCTGGTTCGCATTCTCACCGAGCCCAAGAATGCGCTGCTCAAGCAGTATCAGCGCCTCTTCGAATTCGAAAACGTCCGCCTTCGCTTCACGGATGATGCCATTGCCACCGTCGCCGAGTTAGCTCTTCAGCGCAAAGTCGGCGCGCGAGGCTTGCGCATGATCCTCGAAGACCTCATGCTCGAAGTGATGTATCACCTTCCCATGCAACGCAAAGTGCGCGACTTTGTCGTTACCGAAGATATGGTCCGCACGCGCGAAATCAACTGGAGTCTGCTCGAAAAGGCCGGTTGATCCGGCTGCTTCGCGCTCCGAAAATCGGCCTGATTCCGGCCGCTTGAGGTAAATTTCAGGGGCCCCATGTTCAATCGAGAAAAACAGGAAATGAAGCGCGTACCCATGATGCCGGTGCGCGATATGGTTATTTTTCCCCAGCAGATGACGCCGTTCATCGTCGGCCGCGAAGCCAGCGTCCGCGCGCTCGAAGAGGCGCTCACCGGGGACAAGAAGATTTTCCTGTCCACGCAGCACGACGCTTCGGTCGATGACCCGAAGCCCGAGGAAATCTACGCGGTCGGCACGCTCGCCAACATCGTGCAGAGCGTCAAGCTTCCCGACGGCAACATCAAAGTCCTCGTCGAAGGGGTCGAGCGCGCTCGCGCGCTGTCTATCGCCACCGAGGAAGGCTTTTTTCGCGCCACCGTCCGATTGCTGAACGCACGCGTCGAGCCGTCCCCTGCCGTCGACCAGACCGTCCAGAAAATTACCGGCCTTTACGAACAGTTCATCAAGCTCTCGCAGTCGCTGAACTACGACACGATGATTGCCGCGGCCCGCGTTGACGATCCCGCTCGCCTGTCCGACACCATCGCCGCCAATCTCCAGCTTCCCGTCGACGAAAAGCAAGACTTGCTCGAGACCGTCGACCCCATCGAGCGCCTCAACCGCATCGGCGACATCCTCGAAATCGAACTTGAAAAGCTCAACGTCGACCGCAACATCAACACGCGCGTGAAGCGCCAGATGGAACGCGCGCAAAAAGAGTATTACCTCAACGAAAAGCTCAAGGCCATTCAGAAGGAACTCGGCCGCGGCGAAAAGAACGAAATCGACGAGCTCAAGAAAAAGATCGACGCCGCTGGCATGTCCAAAGACGTCCACGAGAAGGCCGTCCAGGAGCTCAAGCGCCTGGAGCTGATGCCGCCGATGTCCGCGGAATCAACCGTGAGCCGCAACTATCTCGACTGGCTCCTCGCTGTGCCCTGGAAGAAAAAGTCCAAGGAAATCCGCGACATCATCGCCGCCGAAAAAATTCTCAACGAAGAGCACTATGGCCTCGAGAAGATCAAGGATCGCATCCTCGAATTTCTCGCCGTGCGCCAGCTCGTCAAGAATCCCAAGGGTTCGATTCTCTGCTTCGTCGGGCCTCCAGGCGTCGGCAAGACTTCGCTCGCGATGTCCATCGGTCATGCCACCGGCCGCAAGTTCGTACGCGTCTCTCTCGGCGGCGTGCGCGATGAGGCTGAAATCCGCGGCCATCGCCGTACCTACATCGGTGCCCTGCCCGGTCAAATCATCCAGATGATGAAGAAGGCCGGCACCACCAACCCGATCTTCGTTCTCGATGAAGTCGACAAAATGTCGATGGACTTCCGCGGCGACCCATCTGCCGCGCTGATGGAAGTTCTCGATCCCGAGCTCAACCACGCCTTCACCGATCATTATCTCGACGTCGAATACGACCTCTCGAAAGTCATGTTCGTCTGCACCGCCAACGTGCTGCACACCATTCCGCAGCCGCTGCAAGACCGCATGGAAATCCTGCGCATCCCCGGCTACACCGAGCAGGAAAAGCTTCAGATCGCCAAGCGTTTCCTCGTCAAGCGCGCGCGCGAAGCCACCGGCCTCTCCGACAAAAATCTCGGCTTCACCGACGATGGCTTGCTCCACATCATTCGCCATTACACGCACGAAGCCGGCGTCCGCAGCCTCGAGCGCGAAATTCAGAACATCGGCCGCAAGATGGCCCGCAAAGTCGTCACCGAGGGCAACACCGTCAGTGCCGAAATCGTACCGACCAACGTCAACGACTTTCTCGGCATCCTAAAGTACAGAGAGTCCTGGCTCGAGAAGCACAACGAGATCGGTCTTACCACCGGCCTCGCCTGGACCGAAGTCGGCGGCACTGTGCTCGTCACCGAAGCCACGCTGATGGAAGGCAAAGGCCGGCTGAATCTCACCGGTAAACTCGGCGACGTCATGCAGGAATCCGCGCAAGCTGCGATGGCTTACATCCGTTCCCGCTCCCACGCGTTCGGCCTGCCGAAAGACTTCTATCGCAACATCGACATTCACGTGCACGTGCCCGAAGGCGCCATTCCGAAAGACGGCCCATCCGCGGGCATCACCATCTGCACCACCATCGTCAGCGCGCTCACGCATATCCCGGTTCGTTGCGATCTCGCGATGACCGGCGAAATCACGTTGCGCGGCAAAGTTCTCCCCATCGGCGGCGTAAAGGAAAAACTTCTCGCTGCTCACCGAATGGGCTTGCGCACAGTCATACTTCCGAAGGATAATGAAAAGGACCTGGCGGACATCCCGCAGGAAATCCTCTCGAGCCTTACGGTACATTTCGTAGAAATCATGGATGAGGTTTTGCAGATCGCGCTCGAACGCCCGATCGTGCCCCTTGAACTTGCCGCAGTTGCGCCCGTTGCGGAACCTTTCGTCGGTGGTACTGAGAAAGACAAGAGTTTGACCAACTAAACAGCGCCGTTTCGGCCCGTTGGCCCGTTCCGTCTCCCTGACCTCGATCGTTCGAGATCATTCGGCGCGGCCGCCGGTTTCAGCCAGGCGTCGCCACCGGTTGTCATAATGTTGGATCGCTCCTTATTGGCCATGTGCGTTTTTCGCGCATCGGCCACTGCGGTGCGCCACCCCGTAAGCAATCCGGAAATGTCACGGTCAATTTTTAATCCCAATAAAAAAGTTAAGGAAATATGAAGGAAACAAGCGTTGAAGGCAGCAATCAGATGAGCATCAGCCTTGCTGAGCTCAAAGAAAAGAACATCACCGACTTGGCGAAAATCGCCAAGGAGTTGAACATTCCAGGCGCATCAGGCATGCGCAAGCAGGAGTTGATCTTTCAGATCCTCCGCGCTCAGACCGAAAAAAACGGTCTGATCTTCTCCGAAGGTGTCCTCGAATGTCTCCCCGATGGTTTCGGATTCCTGCGCGCGCCCGAATACAACTATCTCCCGGGCCCCGACGATATCTACGTCTCACCCTCGCAGATCCGCAAATTCGATCTTCGCACCGGTGACACGGTCTCCGGCCAGGTTCGCCCGCCGAAAGACGGCGAGCGCTACTTCGCTCTCATCAAAGTCGAAGCTGTCAACTTTGAAGATCCCGAAGTCGCTCGCAACAAAATCTTCTTCGACAACCTGACGCCGCTTTATCCCCAGGGCCGCCTCAAGATGGAAACCACCAAAGAGAATATGACCGGCCGCGTGCTCGATCTTCTCTGCCCCGTTGGCAAAGGCCAGCGCGGTCTGGTCGTCGCGCCGCCTCGCACCGGTAAAACCATGATGTTGCAGTCCATGGCGAATTCCATCACCACCAATCATCCGGAAGTCGCGCTCATCGTTCTCCTCATCGACGAGCGCCCGGAAGAAGTCACCGACATGCAGCGCACCGTCAAGGGCGAAGTCATCAGCTCGACCTTCGACGAAGCGCCCCAGCGCCACATTCAAGTCGCCGAAATGGTGCTCGAAAAGGCCAAGCGTCTCGTCGAACACAAGCGCGACGTCGTCGTTCTTCTCGACTCCGTCACGCGTCTCGCGCGCGCCTATAACGCCGTCACGCCGCCCTCGGGCAAAGTGCTCTCCGGCGGTATCGACGCCAACGCGTTGCAGCGTCCGCGCCGTTTCTTCGCCGCCGCGCGCCACGTTGAAGAAGGCGGCTCGCTCACCATCATCGCCACCGCGCTCATCGACACCGGCAGCCGCATGGACGACGTGATCTTCGAAGAGTTCAAGGGCACCGGTAACATGGAAATCAACCTCGACCGCCGCCTGTCCGACAAGCGCGTCTTCCCCGCGATCGACATTCAGCGCTCCGGAACCCGTAAAGACGAACTCCTCCTTCCGCCCGACGAACTCAGCCGCGTTTGGGTTTTGCGCAAGGTTCTGAGTCCGCTCTCCACCGTCGAAGCGATGGAATTGCTGATCAGCCGCCTCACCAAAAACAAAACGAACACCGAATTCCTCGGCTCGATGTCCGCCCCCACGTGATCGTGTCCTTGGGAAAACGTTCCGTGACCACCTTGTAAACGCGGTCCCCTGACCAAACCGCGATTTTTCCGTAACCAGGGCGGACCCCCTCCGCCTCAAATCACAGTAACTCCCTCTCAAAAGATTTTTTCGTTCTTCCACTTTCTTGAGAGGGATGTTTCATGCTTGAAAAATTCATCGCCCGCCAGCCGATCTTCGACGACAAGCTAAAAGTCTTCGCCTACGAACTTCTCTTTCGCGCCGGCAGCGAAAACTTCTTCCGCCCCCACAAAGAAGCCAGCGGCAGCGTGATCGTCGACTCCACTATGCTCTTCGGTCTGCAGTCGCTTACCGGCCATGCCAGGGCTTTCGTCAATCTTGATCTCCTCTCGCTCCAGCGCGGCACCGCGCGATTGATTCCGCCCGATCAAGCTGTCTTCGAAATCCTGGAATCGATCACGCCTTCGCAGGAAGTCGTCCAACTTTGCGCCAGGCTTTGCAGCGAAGGCTACACGCTCGCGCTCGACGACTACGTTGGCCATCCGAAATGGGAGCCCTTGATCCCATTCGTAAAATTCCTCAAGGTCGACTTCCGCGCTTGTGATCCGCCTGTGCGTGCCGCCATCGCCGATCGTCACCGCGGCAAAGTCGACGCCTCGGGCAACAGCATGAGCCTGCTCGCTGAAAAAGTTGAAACCAACGATGACCTGCTTGAAGCTCGCGCTCTGGGCTATACCTATTTCCAAGGATTCTTCTTTTGCCGTCCCTCAATGCTGAGCGCCCGCGAAATTCCATCCAACAAACTCAATTGCCTGCGTCTGCTTCACCTCGTCGCCTCGCCCGATTTCGATTACGACGCGGTCGAGGATCTCCTCAAAGGCGATCCGGCGCTCGTCTATAAGCTGCTCCGCTATCTCAACTCCTGGCTCGTTGCCTCCCGCGGCGAAATTCATAGCATCCGCGAAGCGATCGCGCTTCTCGGCGAAAAAGAATTTCGCCGCTGGATTTCCGTCCTCGCCGTCGTCGCTATGTCCTCCGACAAGCCCCACGAACTTATTCGCACCGCGCTCACTCGCGCCTTTTTCTGCGAATCGCTCGCGCGCGCCATCGCCACCCCGGCGCCCATCGCCATGCAAAGTTCCGATCTCTTCCTCATGGGCCTGCTCTCGGTCACCGACGCCATCCTCGATCGTCCCATGCAGCAAATCCTGGCTAGCCTCCCAATCGCACCCGCCGTCCGCGCCGCACTCTGCGGCGGAGCCAACTCCTACCGCGAAGTTTACGACCTGCTCCTCGCCTGGGAACGCGCCGACTGGACGGCGATGTCCGCAGCCTCCACTCACCTCGGCCTCGCCGAATCCGCCGTCGCCGACTGCGAACAGAAAGCCCGCGAGGCCGCCAGCATCTGCTGATCGGCGGCGCAAAAATTCGTTCACCCTCTCGGCCCATCGTGTTCGAGCGCCACAAAACGAAACGGCGCGACGAATTTCTTCATCGCGCCGCACGAGTTGCCGTGGTAGGGGCGGGGCTCGCTCCGCCCGGCCTAAGCGTCTTGCCGCGATGCATCCGTCATGATGATCATGTAGGGGCGCAACCGATCCAAACCGCCCAAACATAACAAAACACCTCAGCGCCCGACTCTTCTCCACAAAACGAAACGGCGCGACGAATTTCTTCATCGCGCCGCCCACATGTTTTTCTTCAGCGAGCGAATCTGCGAAAACCACGCCATTCCACCGCCTCCCCCTCGCGAAGCAGCCGTTCAAGTCTTCTCGTGCCTGTCCTTCCCTGCGGACAATGCAATCTCCCGTGTCGAGAGATTCGATCGTGTCATCGACGAGTTCCTTCCAAACGGCCGCCTGCTCGGAGTTCGCGGAGCTTCACGTGATTCACCTCACTCGCACTTCACTCGCAACGACGGCTCACTGCACCACCTTCGCCTCTCCAGGCTCGATGCGCAGTTTCCCGTCCCAGTTGCTGACGCGTACGATGTCGCCCTCGTCGATCCGCAGCATTCCAGCCAACCACTCCGGAATCGGGATCTTGACGCACGGCCCTTCCGTTTCGGAGATGCCCCGCGAACGTGCCGCAACCTCGGCCCCTCCGTTTTCCAACGGAATCATCAGCGTCAACTTTCCATTCACCTTCAGCACTGGTCCTTGCAATGACATCTCTTCCATTTACGCGTCCTCCTTTCCTTTCTTTTTACAAAACCGTCCGCAGCCCCAAAAAATTCCATCCAACGCCGCGCGCATATCACGCAAGATGCACGGATTCGCTCAGCGCAGGCGGCTATGCCGGAAGTAACCGTGAACTTCCCATCCCGGGCCTGCGCAAAGGCTGCAAAAGCCAATCCCGAAACAACAAAAGCACCGCTATAACGCTGCTATTTTTATGGATCGAAACGACTTAGGCTTGCTTAGGGTCGCGTGAAAATTGCAACCCACGAGACCATCATGCTTCGCCTTACGTCGTTCACGGCCAAGTTGTCATGTCCCATAGTTTGCTCTTCACGCTCAGTGAGGACCCGCCGTTAGGCAGGCGAACATCTGAGGTAACCTCAAAGTAACGGCAGTTCGCACTTCTGTCAAGACCAATTTCAGCAGAAACCGCATTTTACAGGGCTTTTTTCGCGTGACTTGTTAATTCCAAAGTACTTAGCGGCCAGTCACGCCAAATCCGGCGCAGCCGTTGCGTCTCACGCTTGCTTCCGTTCGATCACTTTTTCGATGCGCTTGTCCGGCACAAACCAGATCAGCGCGGTCAGTCCATACAACATCAGCGAAACTCGCGGCTGCCAGAACGCGGCTCCGATTCCCGCCACGTAGATCAACACCGAAACTTTCCCTTTCCAGTCATCACCAATCGCTCCCTTCAAAATATCGCCCTTCCCTTCCTGCGACTTGATGATTTGCTGCTGCAAAATAACCCAGGCGATCGCCGACAGCAGCAAAATCGCGCCATAAAGCGCGGCCGGCCCCGATGAATAGTGATTTTCCCCAAGCCAC
Source organism: Candidatus Acidiferrum sp. (assembly GCA_036493835.1). Classification (GTDB taxonomy): domain Bacteria; phylum Acidobacteriota; class Terriglobia; order Acidiferrales; family UBA7541; genus Acidiferrum. The sequence goes on from DASXPD010000128.1 coordinate 7,671, forward strand.
GCCGTCGCAAACGGAATCAGCGACAACCAGAAAAGCAGGTGCAGATTCGCCCACAGAATTCCGCCCGACACTTTTTCGCAAGCGTGCAGCATGTGATGGTGATTGTTCCAATAAATCCCGACGTAAACGAAACTCAGAACATAACTCAAGAAAACAGGCGCCAGCGGAACAAGCGCCGCGACGCTGTGCCCCTCCGGCGCCTTCAACTCCAGCACCATGATCGTGATAATGATCGCGATCACCCCATCACTAAACGCCTCCAGCCTCCCCGTCCCCATCCCTATCCGCCCGCCCTTCCGTAAACTTCAAGCACCGCCAACATGGACTGCGGCGCCTCAGCGCCGCCTTCACAGCTGAATCCGCCCTGCCTAAGCGCCCGAGCCAGCCGCCGCTTCAAACGCCAACCTCCGCGCCGCTCTTTCTGTCCGTCCTCACCGCAACCACCTCAACGCCACCACCGCCACAATCACCGGCACCAGCCAAATCACAAAAAATATCGGCAACTCCTCCCGAAACGCATACCCCGCCCGCGCCACCCCAAAATACATATTCACCGCCGCCACCAGAAACCACCCAACCACAAACGCAATCGTAGCCGTCCCTATCGCCCGCGACGGATTCGAAGCAGCCTTCGCCGCTGCAACGAAAACTCCCCAAACCACGAATCCGCCCAAAATAATCAACACAGTCCGCATGCACTCGCTCCCCGCGAAAGGCCGAGCCTACCACACCGCCAACGCTCGACGCCCCGCCGCGATTCTTGTAGGGGCGGGGCTCGCTCCGCCCGGCGTAAACACGATCACAGTTTCAACTGTCTAAGCGCCTTCAGTCGCTGAAGAAATCCTTCCACCCATTCGCCAACATCCCTTAGAATCCCTCCCCGACATGCGAAAACAACTTGCAGCCGCAACGATTCTCCTGGCAACAATCCTCGCCGCCACTCCAACCCACGCCGCCCCACCCGAAAAGTCCACCGCCCCTCAACTCATCGAACTCGCCAAATCCAACAGCCCTCAGCTCAAAGACGCCATCGTCGCCACCTTCGACCCGAAAGATCTCGACTCCGGCAAAGCCTTCATCGGCCAGGGCCCCGACTTCTTCTTCGCCACGCATGCCCACGCGAAGCCTCAGCTCTACATCGACGACGCCAGTGGTCCTGAAATGCTGCAAATCCCCAGCACCGACATCTGGTACGCGCCCGCGCGCATCGAACGCCTCGGCACCGCGCACACCTTCTACTACCTCGTCGCCCATGAAAAATTCGGCGGCAGCTACGACGTCCCCGTCTACACGCCCGACTCCTACCAACATCCCGATGTACCGGCCGGCAAGCTCTCCGAAAAGCTAACGCACACCAGCAAAATCTACGACGGCATGAAAAGCGAATACTGGATCTATGTCCCCGCGCAATACGACCCCAAAACTCCCGTCGCGCTCCTCGTCGTTCAGGACGGCGAAGGCTACATCGACCGCTCCGGCAAAAATAAAACGCTCAACGTCATCGACAACCTCATCGCGCAGAAAAAAATCCCCGTGATGATCGTCGTCTTCATCAATCCCGGCGACATCAGCGGCTCGCCCGGCACTCCGGCCTATAGGTTCGTCGAAGCATACGGAAAGAAATGGAATCGCACGCTCAAGGATTCCATGCGCAGCACGCTCTACGATACCGTCAGCGATCGCTACCCGCGCTTCCTGCGCGACGAAATCCTCGCCGACGTCGCAAGCAAATACAACATTCGCAAGGACGCTTACAGCCGCTCCATCACCGGTCTCTCCTCCGGCGGCATCTGTTCCTTCAACGCCGCATGGCAGCAGCCCGATCAGTTCGCCCGGGTTATCTCCTGGATCGGCAGTTTCTCCGCCATCCAGTGGAAAGAAGACCCATCAAATCCCGACGGCGGCCAGGATTACCCCGATAAAATTCTCCGCGAACCCAAGCGCAACATCCGGGTCTGGCTCCAGGACGGCTCCGAAGATCTCGATCTCCGCTACGGCAACTGGCCGCTCGCAAATCTCCGCATGGCCAACGCCCTCAAAGCCACTGGCTACGACTTCCACCTCAGCTTCGGCCGTGGCACCCACAATTCCGCCCACGGTGCCGCCGAATTCCCCGCCGAAATGACCTGGCTCTGGCGCGACTACGACCCCGCCAAAACCTCCCAATCCTTCGACCAAGACCCCAGCGAAAAAACCCGTCCCCCCTTCCGCGTCACCATAACCAACCGCCAAGACGCCCAATAACCGCCACAACCACGATCTCGCTGTACGGGCGGGACTTTGTTGCAAACCCTGAGCTTCGAAGGGCTCCGTCCGCCACTGCGTCTTGCCTCGATGTCCCTGATCGCCACCCTGTAGCCGCGATCGCTTCCCAGATCGCGGGGTTTAGATCCAGCCCCGCCCAACTCCCACCGTTCGCCCGTATTTGTACGGGCGCAGCCGAGTGCCCCAGGTTCGCCGTCTGAACCTGGCTCTCTCTTCTTCTCAGTCTTTTCTTTTTTAGTGTGCCGGGGCTCGAGGCAGGCTCCCAACAACAATCACGCCAGCTCTTACCCGCATTCGAACACTCCATCCCCCACAATCCAAACGACTTATGATATCTATCTTGACATCCTATACCAATATGCTAACATGCTCTATGTACGTCCCGCCTCGAATCAAAAGCGAAACTAAACCGACCCGCATCCCCCACATTCAAAACAACTTCCCCACTCTCAAAAACCCACCCCTCGCAAACCCAACAAACGCCGACACTTCCCCACTCTTCCAAAAACACCCGGGGTACACCCCCGCTTCTTCCCAAAATGGAATTCGGCAAAACGCATGGGAACTACTGCTGCGCCAGCCAGCCCTGAATGTGGGATTGCAACACATCAAGCGGGATCGATCCCGACTCCAGCACCGCATCATGAAACTTGCGCACGTTGAACGCACTTCCCTGCTTGTTCTCGGCCTCGGTCCTCAACTCGCGAATCTTCAGCTGCCCCAGCTTGTAAGCAAGCGCCTGCCCCGGCCAAACAATGTAGCGATCGACCTCGACCGTAATGTCCTGATCGGTCTTCCCCGTATTGTCCTTGAAAAATTGAATGGCCTGCTCGCGCGACCAACCCATCGAGTGCATCCCCGTATCGACGACGAGCCGCACCGCGCGCCACATTTCATAAGTCAGCTGCCCAAATTTCGAGTACGGATCGCGCAGCAAGCCGAGTTCTTCTCCGAGACTTTCGGAATACAGCGCCCAACCCTCGACAAACGCCGAGTAGCCGACGTGCTTCCGAAACTCCGGCACGTTTTCCATTTCCTGTGCCAGCGAAAGCTGCATGTGATGCCCCGGCACCGCTTCGTGCAGCGACAGCGCTTCCATCTCCCACTTCGGCCGCGCATGCAGGTTGTACGTATTCACGAAATAGCAGCCGGGCCGTCCCGCAACAGGCGAGCCAGGTTGGTAGTAAGCAGTCGTCTGCGAAGGCGCCTTGAAATCTGGAATTTGGCAAACGCCGTAAGGGAGCCGCGGCAACTTTCCGAATTCATGCGCAAGTTCCGGATCGATTCGCTTCGCAATGACGCGGTAGCCGTTCACCAGATCGTCGGCTTTGTCGTAGTAGAAGCGCGGGTCGTTGCGCAGAAATTCAGTGAAGTCGTGGAAGCTGCCTTTGAAATTGACCGAGGCAATGACTTTGTCCATCTCGGCGCGAATGCGCTTCACTTCCGAAAGGCCGATCTCGTGAATCTGCTGTGGCGTGAGATTCGTCGTGGTCTGCCATCGGACATGGTCAGCGTAAGCCGCTTTTCCGTCAGGCAACGAGATCGCGGCAATGCTGTCGCGGCAAGCCGAAAAATACGTGTTCGCGACGTAGTCGTGGAGCCGCTGAAACGCCGGCGCGAGCGACGAAGAATAAATTTGCTTCGCCTCGTTTGTGAGCTGCGTGCGATCGGACTCGGAAATCGAAGACGGAAATTCGGTGAAAGGCTGAAGCAACGCGCTGGCAATCGGATCGGTGGGAATCAAATCGGCAATCTGCTTCGGCAAATCGCGCAGCGTAATTTTTGGCGGAGTGTATCCGCGCTTCAGTCCTTCTTTCAGAAGATCGGTCTGCTGATCGACATAGGCGGGCAGCGCCTTCATCCGTTGCAAGATGATTCCGTATTCGGCGACATTGTGATGCGGCGTATTTTCCAGCGCATCCGCCGCGCCTTGCTGCACGCCTTCCATCTGATTGATGGGCATCCAGAAGCTGTGCGGCACGACGAACCGAAACGGAAACGGATCGTCCCCGTATTTCAAGCCTTCGTCGGAAGCTTCGAGAAGTTGCGAGTACAAATCGAAATTGAGTTGCTCGCTCGCTGGAAGCGCGTCGCGATGAATCTGCTTCAGCTGGGCGATGCTTTCGGCGAGATGTTTTTTTCGGCGCTCGATGCCGGCGGGCGAATCGTCAGTCCAGCGCGCGTCCTGGCCAGGAAAGCCGACGCCCGTCGCGACTTCGGGATATTCCTCCATCCACCGCTTCCAATCGGCATCGAGGTAAGCGCGAAACTTGCGAACTTCGTCGTCGGTCGCAGCGGGCGAGGCTAACGCGAGCAAAGGAGCGACGAGAGAGAGAGTCGTGAGGAGAAGGAGCATTCGCATTTTGTTACGTGGACCTCGGGGAAGAACTATAGCAGTAGAGAGATTGCATGGACGGGCATGGAATGGAAGGTTCGGAGATTGCTGATACAGCGATTTCTCAAGACGCAGGGATTGTGCGGACATGGGGCGCAGCGGTGCTGCGCCCGTACATGATCTTTCCGGGGTTGTGCTGCGCGATCGAGGAAACTAGACGCTGCGGCGGGCGACAGCAGCGTTTCGTTCGCGTTCGCGAGCCAGCATGACGATCAGGCGCGCAGTCTCGTCGATGTCCATCGCGGTGTTGTCGATAATGACGGCGTCCGCCGCGCGTACCAGCGGCGAGACTTTGCGTTCGCGGTCGCGCTTGTCGCGTTGGCGCACTTCTTCGAGCACTTGAAACACGGTGAGGTCGTCGCCTTTTTCCTGATGCTCTTTCCAGCGGCGCTCGGCGCGGACCTCTGGAGACGCTTCGAGGAAAATCTTTAATTCGGCTGTAGGAAAAACGACGGTGCCGATATCGCGGCCTTCCATCACGACGCCACCACCCGCGCCAGCGCGCTGCTGTTCGGCGACGAGAACGCTGCGGACTCCGGCGACGGTGGCGAGGCGCGACGCGGCTTGCGCAACATCGGCCGCACGGATTGCCTCGGTGACTTCGACGGCGTCGAGAAAGACGCGATTCTTGCTGCCGGAAACTTCCTGCTGCGGAGTCGGCGGCTTGAGTTCGATGTGGGTTTCCGTAGCAAGAGATTCGAGTTGCTTCTCGTCTTCGAGCGCGATGCAGCGATGAATCGCTTTGAGCGCGAGCGCGCGATACATGGCGCCGCTATCGAGGTAGAGATAGTTGAGTTCGAGAGCGATGCGACGGGCGACACTGCTCTTTCCGGAACCGGCAGGGCCGTCGATGGCGATAGTTAGTCTGGGCATTCGAGGGATTTGGGCTGCGGGTATTTTACGTGGAGAGACGCAGAGATGAAAGAAGCAATGGATTAAAAATTCGCGACGCGGCCGAGGTTCGGCCTTCGTGTCGGAACGAGAGCTTAACGAGGCCTAAAAGCCCATGATGTTGTAGCCGCAGTCGACGTAGATAGTTTCGCCGGTGATGCCGGAGCCGCCGTCGGAGAGCAGGAAAGCGGCCGTGGCGCCAACTTCGGCGGGGTCGACGTTGCGTTTCAGCGGCGAGCGCTCGCCGTGCATTTTGAGCATGTCGCCGAGGCCGGAGATGCCGCGGGCGGCGAGCGTCTTGATGGGACCGGCGGAAATGGCGTTGACGCGGATTTTCCTAGGGCCGAGATCGTTGGCGAGGTAGCGGACGCAGGCTTCGAGCGCGGCTTTGGCGACGCCCATCACGTTGTATTTTGGTACGACTTTCTCGGCGCCGAAGTAGGACATCGTGACGATGCCGCCGCCGTCGGTCATGAGCGGCATGGCGGCACGCGATACCGCGATCAGGGAATACGCGCTGATGTCGTGCGCGCAGCGGAATCCTTCGCGGCTCGTGTTGATGAATTCGCCCTTGAGATCTTCGGCGTGCGCAAAGGCCACGCTGTGAACGACGCCCTGCAACGTGCCGTAGGTGGATTTTAATTCGTCGAAGGTTTTGGCGATCTGTTCGTCGGATGAGACGTCGCACATGAAACCTTTAGAGCCGGAAAGATCGCCGACGAGATCGGCGGCTTCGGCGGCCATGCGATCGTTTTGGTAGGTGATGGCGAGCTGCCAGCCGTCGGCGTGGAGTTTTTGCGCGATGGCCCAGGCGATGCTGCGTTTGTTGGCGAGGCCGAAGATTACGGCGGTTTTCTTTGTGTCGGTCATTTGCGCAAAGCTCCAATCGTGTTGGTGGTGCTTGTCGTTGAATCTAAACCCCGCGATCTGGAAAGCGATCGCGGCTACAGGGTAATGGCTTGCTGTTTGGCGTGAATCATTATACGTCCGCGGCGCGGATTGAAAAAATACGCGGACTGAAAATCAAATGCGGTGGAAGGCGCGTTCGATTTCCTTTACGGAGTACCGGAGGACTACGGGACGGCCGTGCGGGCAGCTCATGGGGCAATCGGTTTTGGCGAGCGCGGCGAGGAGCCACTCCATTTTTACTTGGTCGAGCGGCATATTGATCTTGATGGCGGCGTGGCACGCCGTGCTGGCGGCGATTTTTGCTTGCAGCGTTTCGATGGAGATGGCGGCGTTTTCGCGCTCGATGCCGTCGAGAATTTCGGTGAGAAGTTTTTCGGCGTCGTTGCCGGTGACGCCGGCCGGAATCGCCTGAATCGCGACGCTGCGGGGGCCCATGGGTTCGACTTCAAAACCGTTGGCAGTGAGTTCGTCGGCGATCTTTTCGTAGATGACGAGCTGGCGCGGCGCGAGTTCGAGAATCATCGGCATCAGCATGCGCTGGCTCTCGACTTTGCCGGCGCGGCGCGCTTCGAGATGCTGTTCGAAGAGGATGCGTTCGTGAGCGACGTGTTGGTCGACAATCCAGAGGCCTTCGCCGTTCACAGCAATGATGAAGCTGGCGCTGACCTGGCCGAGCGGCTTTAGGTCGGCGATTTCGTCGGGATGTGGGAGGCGGCCGGGTGCGTCGGTGGCCGAGGAGAAATTCGCGGCCCAGTTTGGTTGGGCGTTGTCGCTGGGCAAAGGCTGCGACGTTGCCAATGGCGCGGTGTCGAGAGCGGCGCCGAAGGTGGAGGCAGACTCGAAAGAGAAACGCTGGGCGACAGGACGCAGCGGTGCGCCAGTGAGTTCAAAACCGCCGTCGGAACCTACGCCGGAGCCGATTCCAACGTCTTCGAGCGACGGAATGTTTGCGTTCGGGATTGAGACTGCGGGAGCGGCGGCAGAGTTTTGCGCTGCGGCGTCGAGTGGCTGCGTGGTGTTGCCGTTGGTGTCTGGATATGGCGATGTTTGCGTCGCGGCGATGACGGGATTTGTGCCGAAGCCGCCGTTGGGCGAGTTCCCTGCTGCGATCGCGCCTGCACCCGCTGCCGCGGCGAAACTCGGGACGGCGCGTGCGTTCATCAGGACTTGGCGGATGCTGTCGCGCGTAAAATCGTGGACGAATTGCGAGCGGCGGAAGCGGACTTCGATTTTTGCGGGGTGGACGTTAACGTCGACTTCGTCGTAGGGCATTTCGAGGAAGAGGAGCGTAGCGGGAAAAACGTTGCCGGGAAGTATATTGCGGTAGGCCTCGTGAATGGCGTGAAGGATGAGTCGATCGCGCACAAGGCGGCGATTCACGAAGACGTAGATGCCGTTGCGATTGGGACGCTGGATTTCAGGGCGCGAGGTAAATCCGTAGACGCTGATGCGCGCGCTTTCTTCGTTGGGTTCGAGTTCGGGCTCGGTGATTGCGGCGCGGAACGCGGCGGAAGCGGTGGGAATTTCAACGAGTTCGTCGAGCGATTGTTTGCCGAAGAGTTGATAGATGCGGTCGGCGAGTCGTTCGACGGGAGGGCAGTCGATGATTTGCTGCGTCGGCGTGGTGAGGACGAATTGCTTGCCAGGATTTGCAAGCGCGTAGTGCGTAACGAGCGACGCGATGTGGCCGAGCTCGGTGGTTTCGGATTTCAGGAATTTGCGGCGTGCGGGAACGGAGTAGAAAAGATCGGCGACGCTGACGGTTGTCCCCGCAGGGAGGCCGGCGGATTTGACGCTGACTAATTTTCCGGCGGCGAATTCGACGCGGACACCTTCTGGTTCGGCGGCGTCGCGTGTTTCGAGCAGGAGGCGCGAAACGGCGGCGATCGTCGGCATGGCCTCGCCGCGAAAGCCGAGGGTGGCAATCGACATGAGATCGTCGGCAGATTTGAGTTTGCTGGTGGCGTGACGCTCGAAAGCGAGGAGTGCGTCGTCGTGCGTCATGCCGTGGCCGTCGTCGACGACGCGGATCATGCGCTTGCCGCCGGATTCGACTTCGACGCGGATCGAGTTGGCGCCAGCGTCGAGCGCGTTTTCGAGCAGCTCTTTGACGACGCTGGCTGGGCGCTCGACGACTTCGCCGGCCGCGATGCGGTTAGCGACAGCTTCCGGCAGTATGCGGATGCGGCTCATGCACCCACCGATCTGACGTTCGTGGTGGGGGTCGGATCTTTAGGTCCGACAACTCGGGAGGCATCCAATACGGGCTTCAGCCCCTGAGGAACTGGGTCAAGTTCGTATTTTCCATTAGCGGAACTGAAGGGCCAACCCTCAGAACGCCCGACCAAATGAGCCGTAACAGGATTGAAGTGGATGTAGTCGACTTTCTTTTTGTAGTCCGTTGCGCTGGTTACCCTGGATTCATGAAAGCCTGATTGCCAGATTGGCGATTCAGATTTCCGGATCCGATGGATTTCATGTGAACTGCCGCCCTTGATTAAGTTCATGGCCTTTTCAAGGGTTGTGGTGCTTGAGGGCGTGAGCAATAAGTGCAGGTGATTGGGCATCAGTACGAATTCGTGAAGCAGGTAATTTCCTTTTTGGCGGTACTTGTAGAGTTTCGTTACGAAAATCTGGGCAATTTCGGCGACTCGGAAGACTGCAACGCCTTGGTAAGCATTCGTCGTGACGAAGTAAGTCCAACCGGGACCAGTTCGATGTGTCAATCGGCCCATCAGATTTTTCCTCAGGGGCTAAAGCCCCGTTGTTGCCTTTGCTAAATGTCGGACCTGAAGGTCCGACCCCCGGTGCCAAGATCTTCCGTTCGCGCGGCTATCGCCGTGTTTAGGACAAAGGATTGTCTCTCGCCCAAGAGAGGTTTCAAACGGAGATTGTAGCCAATTGCTGTCGGGTACCGCCAATTGGTTCATTTTTTTTCGGATGACTCTGGCTTGATGGCGATGCCGAGTTGGTCGAGTTGGAGGGTGTCGACTTCGCTTGGACTCTCCGCCATTAGGTCTTGGGCGGCGGTGGTTTTGGCGAAGGCGATGACTTCGCGGATGGATTTTTCGCCGGCGAGGAGCATGACGACGCGGTCCATGCCGAGGGCGATGCCGCCGTGCGGGGGCGTGCCGTAGGTCAGCGCGTCGAGGAAGAAGCCGAAGCGGCGGCGAAGTTGTTCTTCGCTGAGGCCGAGCGCTTTGAAGAGGCGCTCCTGGACGTCCTGGCGGTGAATTCGAATGCTGCCGCTGCCGAGTTCGACGCCGTTGAGGACGAGGTCGTAGCCTTTGCTGCGGACTTCCCACGGCGCGGACTCGAGCTTCTCGATGTCTTCTTCGACGATGCCGGTGAACGGATGTTGCGCGCTCGCCCACGATTGCTCGTTGGGACTCCACTCAAAGAGTGGGAAGCCAGTGAGCCAGAGGAACTTCCATTGCGACTTGTCGATCTGGTTGAGCGCTTCTCCGAGGATGAGGCGGAGTTGGCCGGCGACGAGGGCGGCGGCGTCGGTGCCTTTGATTTCAGTTTTTGCAGAGACGGCGACGACGAGGTCGCCGGGTTTTGCTTCGCAGGCTTGCGCAAGTTTTACAACATTGTCGGGCCCGATCAATTTTTCGACTGTGGAAGTTGTTCCTTCGGGCGCGAGTTTGACGAAGTAGGCGCCTTTGGCGCCGTTGGATTTTGCTTTCTCGGTGAGTTCGTCGAGCTGCTTGCGCGAGTAATTCGCAGCGCCGGGAGCGGCGAATGCGAAGACGGTGCCGCCGATCTGCAATTTTTCTTTCGCTTCGGGTGGGAAGCAGTCGGTGACTTCGTGCAACTCCATGGCGAAGCGCATGTCGGGCTTGTCACTGCCGTATTTGCGGACGGCGTCCTTGTAGAGCATGTGCGGAAACGGCGCGCTGGCTGTGACACCGGCGACGGCGCAGGCACGCACCATGACTTGCTCGATGACATCGAAGATGTCTTGTTGGCGCGGGAAGGACATCTCGACGTCGAGTTGAGTGAATTCGGGCTGGCGGTCGGCGCGGAGGTCTTCGTCGCGAAAACATTTGACGATTTGAAAATAGCGGTCGAGGCCGCCGATCATCAGGATTTGCTTGAAGATTTGCGGCGACTGCGGGAGTGCGTAGAACTGGCCGTTATGGACGCGGCTGGGAACGAGATAGTCGCGCGCTCCTTCGGGAGTGGAGCGCGTGAGCATCGGGGTTTCGACTTCGATGAAACCCATGTCGTCCATGACGCGGCGAATCTCGAGAAGGATTTTGTGGCGCAGCGCGAGATTGGCGTGCTGACGAGGGCGGCGCAGATCGAGATAGCGATAGCGGAGGCGCGTTTCTTCGGCGGCGTTGGTGTCGTCTTCTACCTGGAACGGCGGAGTTTTCGCGTTGTTGAGGACGTGAAGCTTGCCGGCGATGATTTCGATTTCGCCGCTGGCGAGATCGGGATTCGCCTTTTGACGCGCGATGACTTTGCCTTCGATGGCGACGACGTATTCGCTGCGAACGTGTTCGGCTTTGGCGTGCGCTTCGGGATTCGTTTCTTTGTTGAAGACGACCTGGACGATGCCGGTGCGATCGCGGACGTCGAGAAAGAGGAGATTGCCGAGGTCGCGGCGACGAGCGACCCAGCCCATGATGACGGCGTCTTTGTTGGCGTCGGAGGCGCGGAGATTGCCGCAGTAGTTTGTGCGGGTGAGGTTGCCGAGGAAATCGAGCACGACGGTCGGTGTCCTTTGTTGGAGCGTGATCGCGAAGGTGCGGGACTATTGTACGTGATGGATGGGTGGGAATCGAAGAGGGGGACGTTCACAGAGACGTTGAGACAAGACGGAGCGGCCGGGCGGAGCGAGCCCCGCCCCTACAGACGTCGTGCATGTCGTTTAGGGATGGGTGAAGTTGAATCTAAACCCCGCGATCTGGGAAGCGATCGCGGCTACAGGTGGTGCGGCTACAGGGTGCGGAGGTGGGTGATTAGGGCGGGTTCAGGGAGTTTGATTTGGGTGCCGTCGGTTAGGTTTTTGAGGGTCCACATGTTTTCGGTGATTTCGTTTTCGCCGAGGATGAGGGCGAACTGGGCGCCGACTTTGTCGGCTTGGCCGAGGGCTTTGCCGAATTTCAGTTCATTAGGAGGGACTTCGACTGGGAAGCCGGCGGTGCGGAGATCTTTGGCGGCGCGGACGGCTGTGGCGTAGGTGTTTTGGCCCATCCAGGCGATAAAGATGAGAGGTGGTTGTTTCGCGATGAGTGGCGATTGGTTTGCGGTCACGGCGTTTTGTGGATCGGATTGTGCTGTCGCTTGTGCAGCGGCCTCGCGCGCTTGTTCCTGGAGCGAGAGGATGAGGCGGTCTTCGCCGATGGCGAAACCGATCCCCTTTGTTGGTGGGCCGCCGAGGAGTTCGACGAGGCCGTCGTAGCGGCCACCGCCGCAGACGGCGTTTTGCGAGCCGAGGCCTTTGGCGGTGATTTCGAATGTGGTGCGCATGTAGTAGTCGAGGCCGCGGACGAGGCGCCAATTTTCGCGATAGAAGATGCCGCGAAGTTGGAGCTGGGTTTTTACGGCGGCGTAGTGGGATTTGCACTCGTCGCAAAGATGGTCGGCGATTCGGGGGAGCGTCTCGATTACCGCCTGTTCGCTCTCAACTTTCGAGTCCAAGACACGAAGGGGATTTGTATTGACTCGCCGAACAGAGTCAGGACCGAGCCTGTGTGCGACTCGACCCAATTCCTCCCTCAGCCTCTCAACGTACGCGGGGCGGCAGTTGGGCGCGTTGTGGCCGATGGAATTGATGTCGAGATTGAGGCCCTTGAGATTGAGCTTGTCGAAGAAAGTCATCAGCATTTCGATGACTTCAGCGTCGATGGCGGGGGCGTCCTGCCCGCCGAGGACCTCTGCGCCGATTTGGTAGAACTGGCGGTATCTTCCCTTTTGTGGGCGTTCGCGGCGGAACATTGGGCCGATGTAGTAGAACTTGACGGGTTGCGGGAGTTGCTGCATCGAGTTCTCGATGTAGGCGCGACAGACGGAGGCGGTAGCTTCGGGCCGAAGGCTAATCGAAGGACCGAGTTCCATCGCGTCCATGAAAACGAACAATCGCGTAAATGAATCGCTCACAGGTTTACTGTAGACGTCCTCGATCGAAGAGGTCGCAGCGAGCATCGGCTGAAGACTCTTTTCCCAAATAGCTTGCGCCTCTTGAATGGCAAGCTCATTAAAGGGCGTTTTCGGAATCTCACCTCTTTCGAACAGCGCCTTAACCCTCGTGAGATATTCGCCCGTTTCGCCGACCGTTCTCGGAACGAGGTTTTCGTGACGATCGTTGAAGGTGTACATCTCTTTGCCGACGATGTCGGTGTCGCCGCCAACTGCGCGAGCGAAGAGCTCGGTTGGTTCGAAAATCGGTGAGCGGATCTCGCCGAAGTGGAAGGTGGCGAAGACTTCGCGGGCGGTTTGTTCGACTTGGTTCCAGAGCGCGGTTTCGGGAGGCAGTAAGTCGCGTGTGCCTTTGATGGCTTGGAATTTGGATTTGTTCGCCATTCGTTAGGAGAAACCGATTCCTTTTTCTATTTGGAGCGACAATTCTACACGAGGGCGACGATTCCGCCGAAAATTGGATTGGTCAGGAGACGGCGACTCGGTCCGGTGAGTTATCGCCGAGCTTTTTTCCGAGCGGTGCCGGTGCTGGCCGACTTCGCGAAGTGCGTGAGACGGATTGTCTTATCTGGGAAGATAGCGCGGACGTCGAGTTCGCCGCCGAGCGCTTGCACGTATTCGTTTAGCGTGCTCACGAGCCAGTCGTTGCGACCTTCGATTTGAGAGATTGTGGCCTGTGTTCTCTTCAGCCGGCCTGCGAGTTGCGTTTGCGTTACCTTGCGCTTCTCGCGGAGTTCGGAGAGTTCGATCTCGGCGAGCAGCTTTTGGGCGATCTCGTTGGAACGCGCGATGCCTTCTGGCGACATTTTCGCTTCCAGTTCTCTGAAATTCTTAGCCATGGCCCTGGTCCTCATTCCCCAATATTTTCAGATGTTCTTCGTACAACCTATCAGCTATGGGAACAAATTCTTTGTACCAGCGGTTGTTTCCCACTTTATTTCCGCCAAGGAGGAGAATCGCCGCCCAGCGAGGGTCAAAGGCGAAGAGAACCCGATAGGGTTCGCCTCCGTGTTGAGCCCGAAGTTCCTTCATGTTTGGAAATTTCGAGTGCTTGATTCTATCGACGTGCGGCCGACCGAGTGATGGGCCGCGCTCGCCGAGAATCAAAACCGCAGCACGAACTGAATATTGTTCCTCCGCAGTTAGACTCTCCCACCAAACTGCGAACTCATTGCATGCACCTAATATAGCTTAGACATTATATCACGTCGAGCGTAAAGGGCTTGTTACCCTGCCGAAACAGAATGCTGGCTGGAAGCCGGCGCTACGGGGCGAGGTTGGCGAGCTATCGCTAGCGGAAGAGGTCGAGGTCGGGGGGGCGGATGATTGTGGCGGCGGAGGCGGAGCTGGGCTTGAACGGGTAGTTGCGGATGAGGATGGCGGGGGTGGCGGAGGATTTTTGCATCAGGAGGCCGGCGGCGGCGGCGAGTTCGTCGGCTAGGGCGATGATGGTGGCGTGGAGGGGTTTCTTGTGCATGTCGCGGGTGCCGCGGAGGTCTTCCATGGGCGAGATGCCGTAACAGCCGATGGCTACGTTTGTCAGGCCCAGGCGCCAGGGGCGGCCGAATGTGTCGCTGATGATTACGGCGATTTTTTTTCGCGTGATTTTTTTGATCGCTTGCGCGATTTTTTTTGCGCTGGTGTCGGGATTTTCGGGAAGGAGCGAGACGATTGTTTCGCCGGGGATGTTGGATTGGTCGACGCCGGCGTTGGCGCAGACGAAGCCGTGATGGGTTTCGACGATGAGGACGGGGTGTTCGCGGACGATGCGGCGGGATTCGCGGAGGATGAGTTCGACAAGGCGGGGATCCTTGGGGCGGTCTTTGTCGGATTTGGCTGCTAGATCGATGGCGCGTTGGGATGGAGTGATCGTTGTGAGATCGATGAGGCGGTTTTCGGATTTGGAGATTATTTTTTGGGCGAGGACGAGGATGTCGTTTTGTTGGAAGGTGATTTTGGATTTTTTGGCGGCGGTGAGGAAGATGCGAGAGAGGTTGTCACCGGGGCGGATTTCAGGGATGTTGTGAATCGGCAGGAGTTGGATTGGGCGGGGGTTGGGCATGCGCGGATTATTTTAGGTGATGTTGCGGGATAGAACCGAACGGATTTAACGCAGAGGAGCGGAAGTGCAGGAGGAACGCGGAGAAGGGGTAGGAAGGTTGAAGATGTAGGTGGTCGGACACGCTCCGTAATCGAAATACCAGAAGAAAAATAAAGGGCACGGCGGGCGGCCGTGCCCTTTCCGATTTCTAATGCGCTTGATGGTGCCAGTTAGTTTTGCTTGTTTTGTTTGTTGTCTTTATCTTTCGGCGGCTTGTTGTTTTGGTTGGGGTTGCCGGCATGCTGGGCCGCTTGATTGTTCTGGACGGCTTGGCGGTTTTGCAGAGTTTGGGCCTGATTGTCGTGTTTGCGCTCCATGTTTTGGAGCTGCTGCGTTTGCTTTTCGTTGACTTGCTGTTGCTTTTGAATGTTTGGGTTTGGCGCAGCCTGGACTTTTTGCTGTTGCTGAACCTGACGCTGTTCGAGTTTTTGGCGTTCGGCGTCTTGCTGCGTGCGCAGCTTTTCGAGTTGTTGCTGTTGTTGTTGCTGGACCTGCGGATTCACAGGAGCGGCCACGGGGCGCGCGTTTGGCGGGCGGTTGTTGTAGCCGCGTGCGTTGGCGGGCGCGTTGACCGGCGTCGGATTCTGATTTTGCTGCGGAGCGACGCCGGGCGCCGGTTGATTTGGACGCGGTGCATTGGGATTCACAGCACTGTTAACGGGCTGGCCGTTGTTCAGAGGCTGGCCCGGGCGCGGAGCATTGTTGTTGACGGGAGGTTGGCCCGGTCGAACAACGTTGTTGTTCGCGGGCTGACCGGGACGGGTCGCGACATTGTTCGCAGGCTTCGGTTGAATTGGCGTAACGGTATGAGCGACTGGAGCGATGCGCACGTTATTGCGCGGCACGGCGTTGGCGGCGGCTGCGTTACCTGCAGCGGCGCCCTGAGGTTGCGGCGAGCCTCGACGATATTGCGGGGTGGCGACCGGGCGGCCGCCGTTGGCACGGATGGCGGCTTCCTGGCGGTCGACATTCATTGGTGCCGGCGGAGGCGGAGCCTTCGCCACGACGGTGCGGGTCTGGATCGTGGCGGGCGGCCTCACTGCTGCGGGACGACCGGCGCCGACGAAGGTCTGGCGGTTCGGCGCGATCGCCGGCGCACCTGCGACAACGTGGCTGCTGACGATCTCTCGCTGGTCGACGCGAACGACGTTGCGAGAAACGTTTTGTCCGGAAACGAAGGTCGAGCCTGAAGTGGCGGTGACGGCACCGCGCGCACGCTGATTGACGTAGGTTACGTTGGTGACGTTGACCTGTTTATTGACGACGACGGTGGTGTAGTAATTGTTGACGACGACACGGTCGACGCGCGTGTTGCTGACGTTGATGCGCTCGCAGTAGCGACGGCTGACCTGATACGACGGAACGTAGACTTCGCGCGGACCGAGCGGGAACCAACCAACGTTGGAGCCGACGGCGACTCCAAAGTGTGGGCCGCCAACCCAAGCGACAAGAGCGGGCGCGTAGACCGGACGGACGTAGGCGACGCCGACGACCTGTGGCGGCGCTGGAACCCAGCCCCAAACTCCGCCGACGACAACCCAGCGGCCGTAGTGAAACGGCGCGTAGCCCCACGGTTCGTCTTCGACCCAGGTGTATCCCCAAGGCGCGATGTAAACCCAGTGGCCGTAGCGATACGGAGCCCAGCCGACGACAGTCGTGTGCGGAAACCAAACGGTGCCGTACTCGGGCACGGGGCGCCAGCCGCCGTATTCGTCGAGATCTTCGTAGCCGACGACATCGGGAGATACGTAGCGAGCGGAGGCGGAGCGATCTTCGCGAACGTCGCGCTGCGCGCACCATTGATCGAACTCATCATCGCCAGCGAGTTGCTGGACGTCGGCGTCGAGCTGATCGGTGCCGACGAAAGTGGCGGTCTGTTCGGCGTGGACGGAGTAGGCCTGACCGCCGCCGGTGACTTCGCCTTCGCCGCCGATGACGGAGACTTCGGTGTTGTCGCCGTTTTCGTTGACGGAGATGCGATACGTGCCGGGACGAAGGATGGAGAAAGCGAGATTGGGAGTGTCGATCTCGAAAGTTTCGTTTTGCTCGAGGCGCTTCACGCGGACGCGAAGCGTGCCTTCGGTGATTTGAATCTGCGCGACGTCGTCGCTGAGATTGAGGAAGGAGAAGCCGGTGGTGCTGCCGATGCGGAGGCTCGCGGAGCCGATGTGAAGCTCGGCGCGTGCGCCGTTGTCGGACCACAGTTTGTCGCCAGTGGTCATGGGGCGGTTGACGACGGCGCCGACCCAGTCGTCGGTGCCGGCGGGATTGAAGGAAACAGCGCCGTCGGTGTGACTGATGCGGGCGACACGGGTTGATGGATCGTCACCGTCGGGTGGTCCGTCTTGATCCTGGGCGAGAGCGCGCAGGGGGGCGAGGAACGCTGCGGCGCAAAACAAAAGAAGCAAAGCGGCGAACCTGGGCGTGAATCTACTGATGCTCATAGCGGTTTCTCTCCTGAAACAGCCGCGCGACGGGGTGATGGGGTGCGCCGCGAAATGCAAAATTGGGGCCTTACGACCTGGTCGAGCTATCGGAAGTGGTGATGGCAGAGTATCACCGGCTCACGGCAGGGCGACCTATCCCGCAGATTCCGTATGTCGAAACAGGAAATGCCGGAGAGCGGGGCCCTTTCAATATTTGAACCCGATGGGAATAAAAGAGTTGCTGGCGTGGGGAGCGGATGAGTGACCTGCGCAGCGGCTGAAAGGCAGAGGCCCGGTTTTTGGCCGGGCCTCGCTTAGAACAGTTTCATTACGGGAATTAGTGGCGACCGCCCCCGTGAGGACCGCCTCCACCGTGGGAACCACCGCCGCCTCCACCGCCACCGTGTGAAGCGCCGCCTCCACCGCCACTGCCACCGCCACTGCTGCGGGGAGCGCTGCCACCTCCGCCGCCGGAGCTACGCTGTGCGGGTGCGGATGTTCGCGCCGGGGGTGAGTAAGAACGCGACGGCGCCGAGTAGGAGCGCGTGGGCGCAGAGTTGGATCGCGTCGGCTCGGAGTAGGAGCGCGATGACGGATAGCTCGAACGCGGGGTTGAGTAAGAACGCGACGGAGCGTCGTTGGAGCGGCGTACGGTTTCGCTGCCGCGACCGGCGTAACCGCCGCCGCGGCTTTCGTAGGACGAGCCGCGAGTCGCTTCGACAGAGTTGTTACCGCGGCCACCTGCACCGGCTTGATTGGAGCCGGCCCAGGGCGGACGGTCGGTGCGAGCGCGAGCGCCATTGTTGACAGCGCCGTTGTTGACGCGACTGTTGCTGCCGAAACCTTGAGGCGCGTTGCCGCGATCGGAAGAGTTGCCTTGCGCTTCCCAGGTGCGACCGTTGGTGGCGGCGCGATTGTTGGTCGCGGGACTGCTGGTCGATTGCGGGCGGCTCTGAGAGAGTTGCTGCGTTTGGCGCGGCGCGTTGTTGTTGAAGCTGCCTTGGGTCTGAGCGCCGCGGTTGCCGGCGTTGACGTTATTGCTGGTGCGCGCCACATTATTGTTGGGACGCGCGGCGGAGAAATTACCGTTCATGCGCTGGTACGGTTGATGTGACGCTGCTGCTGCGGGAGCGGTGCGCGCCATGACCGAGCGATTCTGGACGGCGCTTGACGGAGTTGCGCGCGCGTTCAAGTGAGATGCGCCGAATTGGCTCGCGCGAGTCGGCGCGAATGAATTGCGGTTCGACACTTCCGCGCCACGGAGCGATGCGGAGGTAATGTGGTTCGCGCCACGGTTGATCGATTGGCCCCCAACGAACTGGGTGCGAGATGCGGCTGTGACTGCGCGCGTGTTGTGGGAGTACGCGTAGCTGTTGAAGTTACGCGAGTTCAGCACGGTGGTGTTGCGGATCACAGTGTTGTGAACGTTGATGTTGTTGATGTAGCCGCGGCTGGCGCGGAAGCCGGGATAGTAAGGCTCGCGGAAGCCGAGCGGGAACCAGCCTACTCCAAAGCCTGCACCGAAACCGAAGCCGACTCCGAAGCGCGGACCACCAAGCCATCCGACGAACGCCGGTCCATAGAAAGGACGCGCGTAGATCGGACCGGGGCACCAGCCCCAACGGCTGCCGATGAACGCCCAACGACCATAATGATACGGAGCAAAGCCCCAAGGCTCGTAGCCGACCCAAGTCCAGCCCCACGGACTGACGTAATTCCATGCACCATTGCTATACGGAGCCCAGCCGGGCGCGACTTGCGAGGGATACCAAACGTTTCCGTACTCGGGCTCTTCGTTCCAAGTGCCGTTATCGTCGAGATCGGAAGTGCCCGGGACATCGGGCGAGACATATTTTTGCGAGACGGAATTGTCGTCGCGAAGATCGCGTTCGGCGGCCCAGCGATCGAGACCGTCGGGCGCGGGAGCGGCGCTCTCGTGATACTGCGGATTATCTGCGCCTTCAAATTCGGCTTGTTCGCCAGAGTGGATCGTGTAGGTTTTGCCGGCGGTGGTGACTTCGCCTTCGCCGCGGATTGCGACGATCGTGGTGGCGTCACCATTTTCGGAGACGTTGACGCGGAACGCTCCGGCTTGCTTTACGGTGAAAGCGAGATTGGGCGTGTCGACTTCGTAGACGTCGCCTTCGAGCAATTCGCGGACGCGGAAGTTGACTGCGCCTTCGGGAACGCGCACTTGCATGACGTTGCCGTCGAGATTCAAGAAGGATAGAGCGGTCATGCTGCCCAAGTGGAGCGAGGCTGCGCCGATTTGCAATTCGGCGCGCGAAGACTGATCGGTCCAGAGCTTGTCACCTACGGTGACTGGACGATTCTGTGCGGCGCTTCCCCACTCACCCTGACCACCCGGCTGGAAGGAAACTGTGCCGTCGAGAAAACTGATGCGCGCTACGCGCGATGGAGGATCGGGCGCGTTCGGGTCAACGGGTGCTTGACCATCGGGAGGAGGAGGCGCGTTCGGATCGATATTCGCCGACGGATCGCCGGAATTGGAAGGATCTTGAGAATTGGACGGATCTTGAGCGCGAAGGCTCGGGGACAGCAAAGCGATGCACAGAAGACCTGCCAACCAAAAAACCATCTTCGACCTGGCGAAAGAAGGGGTGTTGGTCTTCATATTTGGTTCACCTGTAAACTGCCGATTGCGACCGACCGGCATCCTATTGGATGCGGTGGGTGAGAGCCTCGATTTCGCGAGATCTGGTATTGGCGAAAGGCCCCTTGGATGGTTGAGAGGTCCAAGGCTCCGTCGCGGCTTTCGTCTAGTTAAACACGGATTTGGAAAAGAAGTTGCTGGGGGTTGGCGGGCTTGGAACTAACTGATACGGGTAGGGTTATGGGTGGATTTCGGGTGTCACAAATTGGGGCTGGATTAGCTCTTTAGCATCACAGTTGGGGATCGAGGAATTCTGGCGGAAGCAGAGTTCAGCTACAGGCTTATACTGACCTTGGGGATAGCCCAGCCTGGCCTGTTACTGCCCCTCCCCAAATCTGGACTCTAGAGCAGGCAATTTTTTGAGGCGCATTCTCTAGACTATGCATGTGGGCGCCTCTGCGCTCTGGGAGAATTCAATTCATGGTGACGAAGACGAAGTGGTTGGGTGCACTCGCGATCGCGTTGGCGGCGGCTTCGGCCACTCCCGCGCAGGCGTGGAAGCAGGTTGGGCCTCCGGGCGGAACGGTGATCTCGCTGGAAGCGGATCCCCACGATGTGAACAAGCTCTATCTCGGAACGTCGGATGGGCACGTGTTCAGTTCGGTGGACGAGGGCGGGCACTGGTCTTTGTTGAGCCGCATCGGCAATGGGCAGGACGACGTTGTTACCCACCTTTTGGTTGATCCTCGAGATTCGAATCGAATTTATGCAACCACGTGGACGCTATATTCGGGCGGCGGCGGTGTGTACAAGAGCGAAGATGCCGGCCGCACGTGGAAGGTGATCGGATTGGCGCATGAGACGGTGCGCGCGATCGCGCAGTCTCCGACGAAGCAGAACATTTTTGTGGCGGGCACGTTGACCGGCGTGTATCGCTCGACCGACGACGGCGCTACGTGGGATCGGATTACGCCGGCTCACCACGACGACCTGAAGAATTTTGACTCGGTGGCGTTTGACCCGCGCGACGAGAACGTGATTTACGCGGGCACTTATCACTTGCCGTGGAAGACGACGGACGGCGGCAAGAACTGGTTCCCCATTAATAAGGGGATGATCGACGACTCGGACGTCATGAGCGTCGTGGTTGATCCGGCGAATCCGGACAACGTGCACGCGACGGCCTGCTCGGGTATCTATCACTCGGTGAACGGCGCACAACAGTGGACGCGATATAGCGGCATTCCGTTTGTGTTCCGCCGGACGCAGCTGCTCAAGCAGGATCCTTCGAAGCCGGACACTTTGTATGCCGGCACGACCAGCGGCTTGTGGAAGACGACGAACGAAGGAACCGAGTGGAAGCGGCTGACGCCGGGAGACTGGGTCATCAACGCGATCGTGATCGATCCGAAGAATCCGCAGCGCGTGATTCTCGGTACGGAACGCGAAGGCGTGCAGATCAGCGAGAACGGCGGGCAGACGTACACATCGGCCAACGCCGGCTTCCATCACCAGCACATTCTGGATGTGGCGATGGATCCGGCACGACCGGACCGCGCGCTTGTCGTGTTGACGTTTGACACGAACGCGTTTCTTGCGACCAAGGACGGCGGGACGACGTGGGCTCCGCTCGGCGCAGGATTGAAGCGCACCGACCTGAAGCACGTTTATGCGGCGCCTAACGGATGGTGGGCATCGCTGAACAACGGCGGCTGGATGAAGTATGAAGAGACCAGCGGCAAGTGGGTCAAGGCGGGCTTGTACCAGGTAGATGCGCCAGAAGCTCCGGCACCGGTGAAGGTTACGAAGATCGTCAACGGAAAGAAGACGACGGTTCTCGTGAAGAAGCCCGCGCCGAAAGCGAAGGCTCCGACACTTTCCGCGTTCCAGGTCAACGACATGAACTTCGCGCATGATGGCTGGTTTGCAGCCACCAGCGCGGGCGTCCTGGTATCGAAGGATGAAGGCAAAATCTGGAAGTCCGTTGCCAAGGACGACCTGCTTCGTCAGCCGACGCAGTCGCTCGAAGCTTCGAACGACGGCCAGAATGTCTGGGCGATTTCACAGAAGTTCCTGCTCTACTCGGCCGATGGCGGCGCGAAGTGGGATGCCAAGGAACTGCCGTTCGCTTCGGCCGGTAACCTTCGTTTGCACCGGTTGGACGACAACAACCTCTTCATCACATCGAACATGGGCCTTTACACGTCGAAAGACGCGGGACGCAATTGGAATCGCGCGGACGTTCACGATCTGCGCTTCCAGGACGTCGCAGGCTCGGGCAACGCTCTCGTTGTTTCGCTCGCGCAGCATGGCTTGATCGCGTCGTTTGACGCGGGCAAGTCGTGGAAACGCATCGACGGTGCGTTCGCCGAAGGCTTTGTGCCAGTCGTGCGCACGCAGCGCAATGGTTCTGTCGTCGCGGCTTCCGCGACGGAAGGACTGTTGTCGTATGAACCGGATTCGAAGGGTTCGTCGACGGCGGATGGCAGCGTTGGCGTCTCGTCGAATATCAATCCGAACGGGTCGCAGCCGAAACAGTAAGAGACAGAACCTAAATTCGTTCCGAGGGCGTCCGGCTTTGCCGGGCGCCCTTTTTGTTTTTGTAGCGAGGCCGGCTGTCGAAGCGGAATTGCTCCGGCAACCTGGCGAGATTCGAATGATGTTGCAACGATCGGCACACAAGAAGTATCAAAAACCCTGCGCCTCGATCGGTCCGCACCAGCACGTGTTCGTGAGTTTAGACGCATCGGGATGGAGATTTCGGGAGGCAAGCATGGGAACAGTCAAGGCTGGGCTGGATAACGGTAGCGGGATTGAGCGCGTTGCGAGTTCGCGGGGTTTCGACGACACGGTCGCGCATTTCGAGCAATTGCTGACGGCAAAGGCGATGATGCTGTTTGCGAAGATCGATTTTACGGGCGATGCAAAACGGGCCGGGTTGACGATGCCGCGAATGTTGCTGTTCGTGTTCGGGAATCCGAAGGGTGGAACGCCGGTGATGGTGGCGGCACCGAGTTCGGCGCTGGATTTGCCGCTGAAGGTGCTTGTGTCGGAAGAAGCGGATGGGAAAGTGTGGTTGAGTTTTAACTCGCCGGAATATTTGGCTGTGCGGCATGGAATTCCTGCGGAGTTGGTGGCGAATGTCTCGGGAATTCGTGGGCTGGTGGGCGTGGCGGCAGCGTAAGACGAACACAAGAAGGCTCGCCGTGCTTTAGCAATCTCGACGCACGAAACGATCTCAGAAACAAATCACGAACAAGTTACGAAAAAAATTAAGAAACGACGGTCGTGACGCTGCTCGAAGACGATGCTGCGGCAGAGCGCGCGACAGGCGCTACACCGCCTATCTGGTATCCGACCCCACGAACGGTGCGAATGAGGGCGCGTTCGTAGCCGGAGTCGACTTTTCGGCGCAAATAATTAATGTAGACGTCGACGACGTTGGTCATGGTCGCCGAAAGCGCTCGCAGACCGGCCTGCAAATGTGTCACCCATTGCCGCGTTTCCGGAAGATGTGCCGTAGCGTCTGCGAGTAGGCCCGTAAACAATTCCATGCTGCCTAAAGGATTTCGAATCTCGTGCGCAAGAACCGTTGCGATCTCCGCCAGCGCCAACGATTTCCGCGCCGTCTCACGCTCGGCGGCAATGCGCTTCTGCTCGGTCAAATCGCGCACGATCCACACGGTATCGCCCGTGCCGTCCGTACGATCCTGCAAGCTCGTTCGCAAAATTCCGACCGGACGCTTCAAGGATCCGTTCTGCGTCTCTTGCTCCGTTGCAAAACTTTTCGGCGGAGCTTCATCGACCGCCTTTACAAACGCCCGCGGCGGTCGCGTACCCTCGCCAAGCACCCATTCCACCGGCGTGCCCAGCAACCGTCGCGCCTCCGGATTCATAATCTGCAGGGTCCCGCCGGCGTTCACCACCAACACGCCGCACGGCAAACTCTCGACCACGCGCGTCAGATAACTCCGCATCCGCGCGTTCTCCTCCAAGCTGCGTTCCAATTCCGAATTCGTGCGCTGCAGCTCTGCGTGCAGTCTCGAAACTTCCGCCTGCAGCTGCGTGTACGATTTCTCCAGCGAGCCTGCCGCTTGCGTGAATGTCACAAACGCGCGCGCCAGATTCTCTTGCGCGACAACCGGCGGCGCCTCCAGCTTCGGAGGAACGGGCGGCGCGCTCCGTGGCCGCGAACGATCGGTGGGTAGGTTGGTCACGGGACACATGCCTGCACGAGCCCTGCCAGTAGCCTTCGACAGAGCTAAAATTTTCCTTAGTTGCTGTAATCGCTAAAGGGCTGAAAATGCCCAACGCCGAGCGTCAGATCGTTCCCCGCCAAAATAAACGCGCGCTCGATTGCATGTTGCAGCTCGCGTACATTTCCCGGCCACTCCGCTTTTTCGAGATACTGCAGCGCCGCCGCCGACAAATACTTGCGTGGCATCTCGCTCTCGGCCGACAGCTTCTCCAGAAAATGCTCGGCCAACGGACGCACATCTTTCAGCCGCTCGCGTAGCGGCGGAATCACCACCGGAAAAATCGCCAGCCGGTAATATAAATCCAATCGAAATTGTCGCGCCCGCGTCAGCTCCAGCAGTTTCACATTGGTCGCGCACACGACGCGCACGTCCACGCGATACACATCGGAACTCCCCAGTCGCTGCACTTCCCCGCTCTGCAAAAAACGCAGTAGCTTTGCCTGCATGCTCAATGGCAGTTCGCCTACTTCATCCAGAAATAACGTCCCGCCCTGCGCCACATGGATCCGTCCGAGCCGCGACTGCACCGCTCCCGTGAACGCGCCTCGCGCATGCCCAAAAAGTTCCGCTTCCAGCAGCGACTCCGGAATCGCCGCGCAATTCACCACCACAAACGGATGCTTCGCCCGCCGGCTCAGCGAGTGCACCGCGCCCGCCACCAGCTCTTTGCCCGTTCCCGTTTCGCCCGTTACCAGAACCGTCGTGTCACGTTTCGCCACCATCTGCACCAGCCGGTACACCTGCGCCATCGCACGGCTCGAGCCGATCATTCCCGGCAATGGATCGACCTCACGCCTCGCCTCAACGGTCTCGCTTGTCTCCGATTCCCACTCCATCGCATCAGCGACTGCGGACTCCGTCTCGCCTGCGGCTTCATCTGACAGTTCAGCCACTTTTGGTTCGTTCCTCGCCGTACCGACGCCTTCTGCAAAGATCGTTTCGCACTCTTCCGGCTTCTCTTCGCCTGCCAGCGTCCCCGGATCGACCAGTTCCACTTCAATCTGCGGATATTGCTTCCGAATCTGTTCCGCCACCTCCTGCGCATCCAGATCCGGCAGATTCCGATCCAGCAACACGCCGTCGCACGGCCACTGCAGCAGCTTCGCCAGCGCGTGCGCCCCTCCCACCGCCTCTTCACTCATCGCGTCCGCATACACCGGATTCCGCTTCATGCGGTCTCGAAACAGTGGATCTGCGCTCGCCACCAAAATCCGGTTCCGCGTTCGCATCACGCTCGGTGTCGCTGTGGCCGCCATCGCACTACCCCACATTCCCAAATTTCAATCCGCGTCTCAGAGCGTTCTCATTTCAATCCCGAGGCAGCCGGAAAAAACTTCCCGCCCACTGTGGAACAGGCTCTACCCCACACTGCGATTTCATCGCCAAAGGTTTTCGAAATGGAAATGTTGCAAGGACTGGGTTTGCACAAATCGACAGACGCGTAGACCGAACCGTCTCGGAACTCTGTCCCGGAGAGGAACGGAATCGCTCGGCAATCTCTGCCGATTCGCTTTCACGCCGATTTTTCCCGAGCGAAGGCGCGCGCTCGTTGCGCGCATCCTTCACTCGCCTCATCCATCGACCATTCGCACGCGAAACTTTAGCGATTTTTTCTCGCCACTCGCGATCGCATTTCAAACCTTAGAAGAAACCCACAATTCACACCAGAATTTCGCTCACATCTTCGTCTTTTCTTCGGCGCAAAGTTCACTCCGCCCGCATTTACGCAACGTTCTTGCCGCCTCCGCATCTCCAGGAATTGACTTCGATTCCAATCCTAGTATCTTTGAAACTACATTCTTAATCGCTCGCCCTCACACTGGAGGAAGTGCATGAAATCGCATCGGAACCTGTCCCTCTATTTGCCGCTGCTTGCCTTGGCAGCCACACTTTCGTTCGGCTGCAATAAGTCTGCGAACCAGCCGGCCACATCGACCACGCCGGATGCGTCCGCTACCGCACCCGCCGGCTCGGCTCCTGCGGCAGACAGCTCCAGTCCCGCGGCGTCGACGGCTATGCAACAAGCCGCACCGGCCGCAACGCCTCCGCCACCTCCAAAGCCTTTGGTCGTTCCCGCGGAAACCGTGATCTCCGTCACACTCGATCAGGCCGTCGGCTCCAAAATCAGCACGCCCGGTTCGGCCTTCTCCGCCACTGTCGCCGCTCCCATCTCCATCGATGGACGCCTCGCAATTCCAAAGGGCGCGCGCGCAGCCGGAGTCGTGAAAGACGCTAAACCCGCTGGCCGCTTCAAGGGCGGCGCCGTTCTCTCGCTCACGCTGACCAGCATCACCGTCAAGAACGATAACTACGACATTCAAACCACAGCCCCAACCGAAACCAGCACCGGCAAAGGCAAGCGCACCGCCGGAATGGTCGGCGGGGGAGCAGGTGGCGGCGCACTCATCGGCGGCCTCGCCGGCGGAGGCAAAGGCGCGCTGATCGGCGGCCTGATCGGCGCCGCCGCAGGCACAGGCGGCGCGGGCCTGACCGGCAACCGCGAAATCACTCTCAACGCCGAAACCCTGCTCAACTTCAAACTCGTTCAATCACTCGAAATCAAGCACCGCTAATAACTCAACTCATCTTCAAAACAAAAGGGGCACGGCTTTCGCCGTGCCCCTTTTATTTTCACCCCTCAGTAGTCCTATTCTACGCCGCCAGTGTGTTAACGCCTGCCCGTCTACCGAACGACAATCTATTTGGCCTCTTGTTTAGAACGACGAGGTAGGATTAACGAGTTTCGAGTTTCGAGTTTCGAGTTTCGAGTTTCGAGTTTCGAGTTTCGAGTTTCAGCCCTTACTATCCGCCCTCACCAACCTCGATGTCACCGTCTTGGTAAACACCCGACAAAACTCATTATCCTCGTCCGACCCCTTGCCCTTCGGCATCTCCGTCATCGTCACGCTCTTCGTCTTAAACGTGATCGTCAGTCGCCCCGTCACGCAATCCCGCGCCGAAGTCTGCGCCACCAGCCCACTCGCATCCCACTTCGTTATCGTGTAATGAATCGGATTCACGTCCAGCCGCGTGAACAAATTCCCATAGTTCCCCGGCGGCAGCTTCCCTTCCACCACCGCGCACAACGAAATCTTCTTGTCGCATTCAATTTCAACCTGAGCCGCCACATCCCCAGGCTTCACATTCGGCGAATCGCTCTTCCAACGCCCCGACGCCGCCACATAACTACTGTTCGTAATCTTCACCTGCTGCCCGCACACACTCCCGGCAGCCACAAACATCAGCGCGATCAAGGTGAGCGTCTGTTTCATTCGACCAACGGCTCCGTCGGTGCATCCCACTCTAAAGAGCCAACTCTCCAACGTAAACTATCCCAACGACGGATGTGCCGTAGACCCAAAGGCCACGAATCTTCTCTTATGACCGCCGCACTCGTTTCGCCGCAAGAGCAACGCCGCAATCTTCCGCCAACTCGTCGCCGTTATCCTTACTCCGTGACTTCATTACTTTCCTTACTTCGGCCTTCCCTCTCATCTCTTCAATCTCACCGCCGAAGTCTGCTCGAACGAACCAACTGTCCTCCACCCATTCTCTGTCTTCTCTAATCTCTGCGAAACTTCGTACCCGCACCCTCGCACCGGGCAGACCCAAAACCTCACCTTCCGCCCCACCGCAAAATCCCCTATATAAAGTTGGTGAAAGTCCGCCCTCTCGCAAAGAGCGATCGCTTCCTGCCCATACAACTCTTCCCGCTTCATCGCGTTGCCCTCTTCACCAGCCCGGTAGTACCCCTTCTCCATCGAGTACGCCATCGGGCATCCAGGCCAGTTGCATCGATATACATTCGCGCCCGCCCGAAACGTCATCCGCAGATGATCGACGGGACAATGAATCGTCGTCGGCGCATAAAACAAACTCTTGTGCGGCAACATGGACAACCCCAACCCCGATTATAGGTCCGCCCAAACCTCGCTCGCCTCGCCGGCTCAACCTCACCTGCCCATCTCGTCAACCACGTCCCTACCGTTATAGATTGGATTGCCCGTCACTCGCCCGGTTCCTCGAAGTTTCCAGCGTGAGCCCGGCTGCACGATGTCGCTGCACGGTGTCGCTGCACGCTCGATTCAAACTCCCACCGCCGCCGCATACCGCACTCCATTCGCCACCAACTCCTCAATCTTCTCCACCGTCTGAATCCCACCGCGCGCTCCCACCGACATGCAGTTCAGCGCCGCTGCCGCACACGCGAAATCCAGTTGCCTCTGCATCCCCCAGCCCTGCATCAGCCCATAAATAAATCCCGCGTGAAAAATATCTCCCGCCCCGATCGAGTCCACCACATTCACTCGAAACGCCGCCGCGTACCAAAACCGCTCCCCATCCCAAGCCAACACGCCTTCGTCACCCAAAGTTGCCGCCGCCAACTTAAATCCATACGTCTTCCAAACCTCCGGCAGCGACTTCCGCAAATCCTTCTCCCCCGTCAGCCGTCCGGGAATATCGCGGCTCGCCACAAAATAATCCAGTCGCGGCAGCAAATCCTCCACGCCCGGATAAAGCTCATCCAAATCCGCCACCACCGGCACGCCCGCCTCGCGCGCCCAACCCGCCGCCGTCGCGGCAGCCGCCGTATCGTGCCCATCGACATGCAACACGCGCGCATCCGTCACCCACTCGCGCCGCAACTCACTCGGCTGCAACTTCAACCGCTCGTCGCGCTTCCACAAAACCGTCCGCTCGCCCTTGTCATCCACCAAAATAAACGCCTGCTGACTAGGAGTCTCCGCCGCCTCAACTAAATTCGCTTCCACGCCCAATCGCGCAAACTCATCGCGATGCAACTTCCCCGCCGCGTCATCGCCAATCTTTCCCACATACCGCGTCCGCAATCCCCACATCGCACACGCCGCCACCGCCGACGCCACCTGCCCTCCAGGCAGCACATTCGCAGACCGAAACGCCACCTTCGACCCACGTTCCGGATATTCCGGCACCGGAATAATCGTGTCCGTAGCGTTCAGCCCCACCCCAACCAAATCCACTCCCGCTCCAGTCTTCATCGAAATCCCGTCGTCCTCCCAATCACCACTCCACAAATCACCAGCATCCCCAAACTCACCACACTCAAAATACCCGCCGCCACCCAACTAAAATCCATCCGCGGCACTCCCGCCATCGACCCAAAATAAACAAACACTCCCGTCGCCGCCGTCACCAAAACCCAATCCACAATCCCCCGCCGCGACGCAACTTCTCCCTCCGCCTTCCGCCCATCCATCCGCGCCTCAACAAACTCTTCCGACAATCCATACCGCTCGCATTCCCGCCGCGCCGCATCCTTCCACTTCACCTGCTCCGCCCCCGTCGCCGACGAAAACGCAATTGCTCCGACTCCCGCCATCATTAACAACGACCCACCCACAACCTGCGCGTACACCGACGCGCTCCGCCCATGCAATTCTCCAAACACAAACACGCCCCACAACAATCCCCAGATCTGATTCGAATTTGACAGCGGAATCCCGCGGCTAATCCCCACATACTTCGCCGCATACTGCTGAAACAAATCCCCAATCACCCAGACAAATCCGCCCAGCATCAACCAAAACAAAACTTCTTTCGAATCAACCAGCTGCCGCCACAACCCCGCCGTCCCTGTGAACGAGATCGCCAGCGTCCCCATCATCCCCACTTCGCCAAACGTAAAAAACGTCACGAACGACAGCGGATTCATCCCCGTCAAATACGCCTTCCGATACGGGATGTACATCGTTCCCCACAAAATCCCAGCACCCAGCGCCGCCGCAATTCCGCGCGAAGCATGCGCCGCCGGTCCCGCTGCCGTCGCCGACGAAGCCACCGCCAGCAACCACGCCCCAAAACACATCACCAACACTCCGCCCAGCACTCCAGCCCATCTCCGCGCGCCCGCCTGCCGCAACTCATTGAAAAAAATAAATCCCCACAAAATCCCCAACAAGCTGTTCGAATTCCACAGCGGAAACGCGATGCTCAACCCCACATCCCGAATCGCAAAAATCGTCAGAGTATTCGCCACCGCCCAAATGCATCCCGCCAAAATCGCCCAGATCAGCAAATGCGGTGTCCTCTTAACATCCGCACGAATCGAAGACGTCCCCAAAATCAGCGCAGGCACGCTCCACCGCGCCAGAAAAACTCCAATGACCATAATCAGCGAAATCACCACCGGCGAAATCCCCACCGTCACCAACTTCGTCGGCGCCTCCGCCGCACCCAACCAAGCCCCCGCCGTAAACCCCGACACCAACCCCACCACCTGCAGCGCCCGCGCCCGCGTACCGTCTCCCACACCCGAGTTCGAACTCACCACGACGCTTCCTTTGTAGGGGCGGGGTTCACTCCGCCCGGCTCAAACTTCGTCACAAAAGCCGGATACGCATGACGTCCACTCACCGAATCATCTCCAACAAAACCAATCCCCCCACCAACACAATCACCGGCACCCAAAATTGCACATCCGTCAGCACACAAGCCAACATCCCCCGCTTCTCCCCCACAATCCCTCCGTTCAAAAAACGCCGCGCAGGAGAATACCACCGCCCAAACGATTCAAGTACCGTCGGCCTGCCGAAATCATCAAATCAAGGTAAGCTAAAGCCAGTTTGCGATGCTCATTCTTTCCATCCCCGCGAAGCGAACCCGCGCCCATCGGCCGCCCGTCGCTCGTCCCGTTCGTGCTGCCCTGATCTTTCTGATTCTGATCGTCGCCGCACCCTTCGCATCCCACGCCCAAACCTTCCAAATCCCCGACAAGCCCCTCGGCTACGTCAGCGACTTCGCCAACGTCCTCTCCCCCGACGCCAAAGCCAAACTCACCGCCCTCTGCACCGAGGTCGACCAGAAAGCCAAAGCCCAGATCGCCGTCGTCACCGTCCCCACCATCAACGGCCAATCCGCCTTCGACTACTCTTACGCACTCGCCACAAAGTGGGGCATCGGCCCCAAGCAAGTCAGCCGCGGCGTCCTCATTCTCTACGCCACCAACGACCACAAATATTGGACCCAAGTCGGTTACGGCCTCGAAGGCATCCTCCCCGACGGCAAAGTCGGCGGCTTCGGCCGCGAAGCCGTCCCCATCCTCCGCCAGGGAAATTACGACGCCGCGCTCCTCCTCGTCACGCGCCGCATCGCCGACGTCATCGCCCAGGACGCCGGCGTCACGCTCACCGGTCCCTCTCCCGTCAAAAATTATCAACGCGACAGTCAATCTACATCCGGCCCTGGCCTCATCGTCGGTCTCATCTTCTTATTCATCTTCATCAGCATCATTTCCCGACTCTTCCGCGGCGGCGGCCCGCGCGGCCCCATGGGCGGAGGCGGCAGCGGCTGGTGGATCGCCCCCTTAATAGGTAGCACCATGGGTCGCGGCGGTTGGGGCGGAGGCGGATTCGGCGGCAGCGGCTGGAGCGGCGGTGGCAGCGGAGGAGGAGGCGGTGGCGGCGGATTCGGCGGTTTCGGTGGCGGCAGTTTCGGTGGCGGCGGCGCCGGGGGCGATTGGTGACACGCTCTACGAAATTCGATGGCTCACGCGACCGTCAAAAGTGCGAGTCATCCTGAGCGGAGCGAAGGATCTCAGCCGTACCCTTCGCCACCCTGTAGCCGCGATCGCGTCCCATATCGCGGGGTTTAGATGCAACACGACCCGGCCCAACTCCCGATCGCCGCGGAGTTCGCTTCGTTTTTGCTTTGTCGTCGATCGCACGCGCGGTCCCAAGGACGTCAGCTGATGAGAGCTTTGTACAAATGTGTGATACTCAACTCGATTCCCTAGCACCGATCTAGCGTGGAATAAAAATGGAATCCCAACTCAAAGAATTCCTCGACCGCCTCCAACCCGCCGCCGGCCAGAACCTCGTCTCCGTCGTCCTCTACGGTTCCGCCGCCACCGGAGAATTCCGCGCCGGCCAATCCGACCTCAACATCCTCTGCCTCGTGAATCACGCCGACTCCAAAGATCTCGAAGCGCTCCACGGCATCTCCGAATGGTGGATCAGAAAAGGCAACCACCCTCCGCTCATCTTCACCCGCGACGAACTCAACCGCTCCGCCGACGTCTTCGCTATCGAACTCCTCGACATGAAGTCCAAGCACCGCATCCTCTTCGGCCCCGACTTCCTCACCGATCTCGAAGTCCCGCTCCACCTCCATCGCCTTCAGGTCGAGCGCGAACTCCGCACCAACTGGCTCCGCCTTCGCCAAGCTATCATCGCCGCCCCGCTCACCGAAAAATCTCACCTAGCCCTGATGACAAATTCTCTCTCCACGTTCTGCTCCCTCTTCCGCCACGCCGTCTTCGCCCTCGGCGAAAAAATCCCCGCCACAAAACGCGAAGCCATCTCCGCCGCCGCCGCGCTCACCAACACCGACGCGACAACCTTCCACCAACTCCTCGACCTGCGCGAAGGCAAATCCGAAGTCAAATCCCTCGCCGTCGAACCCTCCTTGCGTTCCTACCTCTCCTTCGTAGAATCAATCACCAACGAAGTCGACCGCCGCCTGGAATCCAAATGATTCGATCTCACTCGATCGCGTTCGCAAGATTTGTCATCCCGACGGCATCCGGGTGCCGCACCCTCTTGGTTTTAGGAGGGTGCGGTTTTTCCCTTCCACGCCGCCCATCGATCCTTCAAACCGCAAAACAAAAAAACTTGTCATCCCGACCGGAGCGAGCCGACGCCTTTTCTTCGCGTTCGCTCTGTGCGAACGCGTCGGCTTGCGCAGTGGAGGGACCTTGGCTCATTACTCAGCCTCTCCATCAATCAACTGAACTCACTCCCTCAACATCTCGATTTCTCTCTCAGCCCAACGGAGGCACCGCAAAATCATGAAAGCCGTAATCGCCCTACTCGTAGTCCTCGTCATCATCGCCGCCATCTTCGGCAGCATGTACGTCGGCCGCAAAAATCAAATGGTCACCCTCGACGAACAGGTCAAATCCAACTGGGCCCAAGTCGACGTCCAACTTCAGCGCCGCGCCGACCTCATCCCCAACCTCGTCGCCACCGTCAAAGGCTTCGCCGCTCACGAAGAAGCCGTCTACGGCGAAATCGCCAGAGCCCGTTCCGCCTTGCTCAACGCGCAAACTCCGTCCGACAAAATCGCCGCCAACGGCCAACTCGACGGCGCCATCGGCCGCCTCCTCGCCGTCGTCGAAAACTACCCGCAACTCAAATCCAACGAAAATTTCCTCCGCCTCCAAGACGAACTTGCTGGCACCGAAAACCGCATCGCCGTCGCCCGCAAAAGCTACAACGACTCCATCCAGGGCTATAACACCTACATCCTCCAATTCCCCAACAGCCTCTTCGCCAGCTGGGCCGGCTACAAACGCAACGACGCCTACTTCCAGGCCACCCCCGCCAGCCGCGAAGTCCCCAAAGTCGACTTCAACGCTCCAGCGGCAACGCCAGCCCCCACGCCGACTCCCGCTCCAACCAAAAAATAATCACGCCACAGTAAATGTAGGGGCGCAGCACGCTGCGCCCCATGTCCGCACGATCGAGCCCTGCCCCGAATCGCCCTGCCGCCGAAAAACGACCCTGTCATCCCGACCGAAGCGAGCCCACTCTTTTTTCTTCGCGTTCGCTTCCGAGCGAACGCGTGGGCTCGCGCAGTGGAGGGACCCTAGCGTGATTTCAGCGTCACCCAACTCGATGAGATTCACCCAAGACAGAGCCCCTCCACCTCTTCCCTTTCAACTTTCAACTGTCGACTGTCAACTCCCCCTCACTTCATATTCTCCAACGCCCGCACAAACGCATCATTCCCCACATGCACCGACCCACGAAACGGCTTATTAATGTCCGCAATCGCCAGCAGCGCCAGCGCAATCATCAGCGAAAAAAACACCACCTGCACCCCATGCAAAAATCGATTCTGCGACCCAAACATGCACGACGAAACAATCGTCAACATCCCGCCAACGATCAAAACAAGCCACAACACCGTCGGCAGCGACAACGCATTCTCCAATAACCGCGTCCGCCGGCACGTCGTCATCGCACTCAGCTCCGTCATCGCATGATCCTGCGCCATCCCAGAAGTCCTCGATCCATCCGGCACCGAAATCAGCGCCCGCTCCATCTTCGACGCCAGCCCCACACTCTCCACCGGCACTCGTCCCTGATCCATCTCCGGCCAATCGTTCGTAATCACCTTCTGCGCATACTCCCGCGCCAACTTCTGCACTTCAATCCGCGACCCATCCGGCAGCCCGTCCGCCAACCGGTACAAATTCGTCAAACTGTTCGCTTCCATCTCCACGTTCTGCGTCGCCGTATCAAAATCCGTCCACACCGCATACAACATAAATCCCAAGATCACCGCATACGTCGTCCCCAAAATCCCCAGCTGCCATCCCGTCACATCATTGTGCTGATGCCTCTTGTCCCATGGCCAAACCTTATCCATCACCACAAACAACACCACCGACAACCCCACCACAACTAGCACCATCATCAAATTCTCAAACAAACTCAGCATCCGCCCCACCCTTCCGAAAGGACCACCACAATCACTACCAATCAATCACTACTAAACACCCGTCATCCTGAGCGAAGTGAAGGATCTCAGAAGCAAACATCGCCCGAACGTCAACCGTCGCACACCGAATTTTCGTTTTCCAATTTCCATTTTTCAAAACCCACCGCTTCACCGCACCGTCCAAATCCCCGCCTTCGCCCCCACAAACTCCACCTTCACCCC
>DASXPD010000129.1:0-94610 GCA_036493835.1 Candidatus Acidiferrum sp.
CGCGATAATTTTGCCGGTCAGCCAGAAGTTGCGCGATCGCGAGCAGCTTGTCGGTCACACCCTTCATCGCGGAGACAACCACAACGACGCTGGAATTTTGTGCGACCGGCTTGACGAGTTCGGCGGCGTGCAACATGCGCGCGGCGCCGAGCAGCGAAGTGCCGCCAAACTTGAATGCGACGATTTCCTTGCGACAACCAAGCGAAGCGCGAGTTTCGTGCTTCGTGGGCGCAGAGCGCGTGTCACGGTCACGATCCGCGCGCAGCGCGTAAGCGCTATGCCGCGCGATTGCTGGGACGAGGCGCGGGGATAAATCACCCTCCGCGGATGATTCTGACTGCACGTTTCTGGCGTTCATGGTGCCGCTCCGTCTGGTTCCGCTGGAGCGATTCTTGGAGGGGGCTTAGAAGAAGAAACCCACCGCCAGTTCGCTTCGGCGGTGGGTTGGAAACTTTTGGGTCTTGCTTAGTTTCTAGCCTCGCCGTTAGCGGTAATCGACTTCGTCGTAGTCGAAATAATCGACGACGTCGAGGTGGTCATGCGCTTAGCGGCGAGAGAAAGATTCATACCGAGAGCGAAAGTAGCATGGCGGGGAAAAATGGCAAAGTGAAAATTTGAAGAAAGCATCGCATCGCG
The DNA here is from genome assembly GCA_036493835.1 of Candidatus Acidiferrum sp. Classification (GTDB taxonomy): domain Bacteria; phylum Acidobacteriota; class Terriglobia; order Acidiferrales; family UBA7541; genus Acidiferrum. The sequence goes on from DASXPD010000129.1 coordinate 637, forward strand.
ATTCATTATGTGAGTTGGCGATTATCGGCCAACGAGCGCGCTGGCGGCAAAGTGCGATGGGAATAAGGTGTAGAAAGGTCGATCCTCCCGATCCCCCGGTTTTTACGTAAGGATGTGATTTGAATGGGTTTAGGTCGAGATTTTGACGCAAAATCGCGCAAGTATATCAATGTAAAAGATTTAACCTCACTGTAGGCTCTCGCTTATCCGGTTGATTCTGTACTCCCGAATCAATGCTGAACTGCCCCTCTCTTCTGTGCGAATCGCGGTATTGGATTCGGAACTTTTTTGATTGTCCCTCGGAAACCGGATCAATAAACATAGTTTTAGTACTACTTCTTAAGTAACTGATTATAGACAGTTTAATCGTACAACTTTATCCCGGAGCAGGTGTTTGAAATCGCAAGGGTTACTGGGCAGTGGGCACGCCTCCGGGGAACATTCCATCAGAGAGAGGAAATGGTTATGAGACCGAAAAAGTGGCTTGGAACAATTGCGGGCATCGTAGCTTTGGGAGTCGGATTGACCGGTTGCGGGGGTAGCACGAGTTCGAGTACGTCGGCCTCCACGACCTCGGAGAACGGGCAAGTATTCGTGAACGGCACCGACGCGCCGCTGGCGAGCGTGGTGTCGTTTCAAGTGGACATCACGGGAATGACCGTGTCGGACGGGACGAACGCGCCGATTTCGGTTTTGAACGGAACACAGACCGTGGACTTTGCGCGGTTGGACGGGCTTCACACGCTGCTGGACCTGAACACGATTCCGGCCGGCACGTACACGAGCGTCAACATGACGTTCGCGAATCCGCAGATCGTGTTCATGAACGTGACCAACCCGCAGACGACTCCGCCGACTCGCCCGACGATCACGACGCTGAACACAACGTCGTCGCCGGCCGCGTCGCTGACGACGTCATCGGTAATGGTGAACCTCACCAGCCCGCTGACGGTCAGTGCGGACGCGGTCATCGGATTGGCGTTCGATTTCGATCTGAAGGATTCCGTCAAGGTTGATGGGACCGGCCAGATCACGGGCGCGGTGAATCCGATGGTGTCGATCAAAGCGGTGACGCCACCGGATGCGGACGCGTACATCGATGATTTTGTGGCTGGTGTGACGACGACGGCGACGAACTCGTTCACCGTTCAGGGCCCGCACGGTCATACGTTCACGGTGAACGTGAACGACCAGACCGAATGGGAAAACGGCGAGACCATCGCCAACCTGTCGACGTCGTCGATCGTGGAAGTTTCGGGCACGCTGGACAAGACGTCGGGAGCGGTCCTGGCGGATACGGTCGCAATCGTGTCGCAGGCCAAGTTCTGGGCGGGCGGCTTGATCACGTACGTCGATCCCGCGACGAACACGGCAACTGACTTCGATCTGTATGTGCGAAGCGTTCTGCCAAGCGGAACGGGCTTCAGCTCGGCGCAGATCTCGACAGTCAACCTGACCGGCAACGAAAAATACTTCATCTACTTTTGGCGCAACAAGTTCACCAACTTCCTGTTTAACTCGAGCCTGCTGGTGCCTGGACAGCACGTCAGCATCGCGGGACAGCTGAACAACGGTGACGTGACCGTAGGCCGTGTGGTGCTTCGTTACGAAGGTCACAACGGCATGTGGGTCGTCGGCAGCACCGATACCGGCGCCAACACGTTTCAGTTGAACTCGGCCGGAGTGGCCGGCGTGCTCTTCAACGGACCGGTGACCGTGTACTGCACACCGTTCACGAAGTTCAAGGGCGGGCTGAGCGGATTGGCCGGCTTGACGGGAACGGCGGCGTTGAATGTGCGCGTCGTCGGGCTCGTGCTGAAGGATCCGACGAGCGGACAGGCCGTGCTGGTGGCGCATAGCGTCGAGCAGATGTCGAACTAAGCGCCTCTTACAAACAGTTGTTCATGGGCGGTCACCTCGGAAGTTTCGGGGTGGCCGCTTTTTTTGGAGGCTCAGCGCCTTCGGTCACCATCGTCGGCCCGAATACGGCCTACCCCGCGAGCGTCATCACGATCTTTCCTCGGGCGTGCCCCTCTTCGAGGTAGCGGATGGCGTCGGGAACTTCGTCGAGCTTACAGAGGCGATCGATGACGGGCACAACTTTGCCGCTCGATAGCAGTTCGTTCAGGACGAGTAGATCCGCCTGATTCATTTTCGCCAGAACCGAGATGCATTTCTGGCTCACGAAAATGGATTGGAATGCCGCCGAAATCATCTTAGAGATAGGCGTCACCATCCAGTTGTCGGTCTTGCCCCCAGCGGCGACCAGCTTGCCACCGCGATTGAGCACTCGACGACATTCGGAGAAAGAGTGGTTTCCGACGCAATCGAGAATCAGATCGAATCGCTGATCGCCTTTCGTGAAATCGTGCTTCGTGTAGTCGATGACATGGTCGGCACCGATCGAACGGACGAGTTCCAGATTGCGCGTGCTCGTGACACCTGTAACTTTTGCGCCAAACGATTTGGCGATCTGAACACCGAAGGTGCCGACGCCACCGGAAGCGCCGTTGACGAGAACACTGTGCTGCGACTGAAGCTTTCCTTTGTCGCGCAAGGCTTGGAGAGCCGTCAGCGCCGCAATCGGCACGGAGGCAGCGTGTTCGAACGACACAGCGTCGGGCTTCTTCACCAGCTTTGCTGCGGCGGTGCAGACGAACTCGCCGAAAGCGCCCTGGCATACACCGTAGACTGCGTCGCCTGGCTTGAACTGCGTGACGCTGCGGCCGACGGCGTCAACAATTCCGGCAACATCTGCTCCGAGGCGTTTGTTCCGGGGCTTGCCTAGACCCGCCATGAGCCGAACGGCGTAGGGCTCGCCGCGCATGAAGTGCCAATCGTAGGGATTCAGCGAAGCAGCGTGAACTTTGAGCGACACATCTTTTTCGCCCGGAATCGTTTTCTCGATCTCTTCGCATCGGAGAACGTCGGGAGGCCCGTACTCATAGTAGACAATCGCTTTCACGATTCCCTCGCTGGGTAGTCGCGGTGGCCCATTGGGTAGCGAACGGAAGATGGCACAACGAGAGACGAGAAACAACCGTAGCGATTGCTGCGGGGCTGCGAGCTACAAAACCTTTGCCAGATAGCGAAGTAAGGTGTCGCCGTATTCTTCGTCTTTGATCGAGAATTCGGCTTTGTGAAGAGTGGTGTTGAAATTCAGGAAAACTTCGGCGTCGTCTTTTTCGTGGCCGATGAATAGTTTCATCGCGGTCCAGTGGCCGCGTGGTTCCGGTGACATGCCGCCATCGTCGGCGTGACTCAGATCGTTGCCCATGAGGATGAAGGCGAAAGGAAGCTCGCTGACACGTGCGCTGTTGGTGGGCAGCTTTTTCGCAGCCAGTGTGATTTTCAGGTTGCGGAGAAGTACGGAAGAATCGGATCCGGGAACGGCGATGAATCGACCGAATCCGAGACCGTCGGCCGAGGGCGGTTTGGTGTTGAGTTCGAAATCGAATCGCGCGATTTTGCCTTCCGCGCGGTAGGCGGCGTGATAAAGCGTCGCTTCGCCGCGTTGTTCCGGACCTTGGAGTTCGAAGGAAAGCCAGCCTTCGCCGACGTCGGGCACCAAGGGTTCGGCAGCCGCAGTAGTTGGCTTGGGTTCCGGAGTTGGATTTGTCTTTTGGCCGCAGGCCACAGCGCAGAGACAAAGCATTAGTGCGGCGCATGTGCACGGCTTGCGAAAGCTTTTAGCTCGCATTGGCAACGGGACTCGCTTTGAAAATGAGGCTGGAGCAAGTCAGGCCGGATTCGGCTTTTTGTAATTCGGAAATGTCGACTGGCGTCACGTGGAAGCCAGCGGATTCGATGCGGGCGCGGGTTTTGGGGAACGATGCGGGGAAGATGACGGTGTCGGCGACGGCCAACGCATTCGCGGCGTGCGGTTCGGCCGGGTCGACATCGATCCATTGGAAGTTGGCGAACGGCGTAGTGTCGAACCAGGGGCGATTGGCGAGAAGCGTGTTGCGGCCAAGGTAAGTGACGGCGGATTTGAGGTGGAGGCAGCCGGTCACTGGAACGGGGACGACCTTGTAGTTGTGGGGCGCGAGGATGACGGCTAGCTGGCGCACGCCTTCGGCGTTGGTGCGGGTGGTCTGGCCGACGTAGAGCGTGCGGTCGATGACGAGAACGTCGCCGCCTTCGATGGCGCCGGGTGCGGTGATGTAGGCGAGTTTGCGGAATGGCGCGAGGGCTTTCGCCAGGGATTCGGCTTCGGGTTGGCGGGACTTTGTGCCGAGCGGGAGGATCACGGCGAGTTCGTCGAGGACGATGGCGGGATCTTCCACGAACATGGAGTCGGGGAGAGTCGGCTCGGCGTGGAGGGAATGGACGCGGATGCCGAGTTTGGCGAGGAGATGTTCGTAGGCGGTGTGTTGCTGCTGGGCTTTGCCCAGGTCGATCGGTTGGCGTTCGACGAAGGTTAATTCGCAATTGACTAGAGCGGGGCTTACAGCGCGAGTGATGGCGGTTAGCACGGCGAGAGTTTATCAAGATCGTTGGGTAACGGGCGACTCGAAGAAGTGGAGTGAAGCAAATGGTCAGTTGAGGCGGCGGGTACGCATTGAAGCGTCGGGCTGATGCGGATACACTCGGCGCGCGTTTTTCTGAGCGAGGACAGGCGAATGACTCTTGGGCGACGGTGGTACGCGGCTGTGGCGATGGGCGCGTTGCTGAGCGCGTCGAACGCAGGATTGGTTGTGGCCGGCGATGGGCCAATACAAAACGCCGCTGCCAAGAGCAACGGTAACCAGCAGAAGCTGGATGCGGCGGTCGATGAGGTCTTTCAGGATTTGACGGGACCGGGTTCGCCGGGATGCGCACTGGGCATCTATCGCGGCGGGCAGATTATTTATGAGAAGGGATACGGGCTGGCGAATATCGAAGAGAACGTGCCAATTTCGCCGAAGGCAGTATTCGACATCGGATCGACGTCGAAACAATTCACGGCGACGAGCATTTTGCTTCTGGAAAAAGAGGGAAAGCTGTCGATCGACGACGATGTGCACAAGTACGTCCCGGAGTTGCCGGACTACGGGAAGAAAATCACGATTCTGAATTTGCTGAACCACACGAGCGGGCTGCGCGACTACCTGACGCTCTTCGACCTCGCGGGCGTGAACGTGGACAGCGTCACGACGGACGACGAGGCACTGGCGCTGATCGTGCGGCAAAAGGGACTGAATTTTGCTCCAGGCTCGGAATATCTCTACAGCAACACGGGATTTTTTCTGCTGTCGGTGATTGTGCATCGAGTAAGCGGAAAAACGCTGCGCGATTTCGCAGCGGAGAATATTTTTTCGCCGCTGCAGATGTCGCACACGCAATTTCGCGACAATCACCGGTCGCTGGTGCCGGAACGCGCGATGGCGTACGACGAAAACGAGAAGAAGGACGGATTCACGCTGGACGTTTCGTATTTCGAGCAGACGGGCGACGGCGCGGTGCATACGACCGTCGAAGATTTGCTGAAGTGGGACGAAAATTTTTACAGTGGGCAAGTGGGCGGAAAGATCCTGCTGGCGGAGCTACAGGAAACGGCGAAGCTGAACGACGGCAAGCGGCTGAACTACGCGAAGGGGCTTGTGGTTTCAGAGTATCGCGGTCTGCGTACAGTGAGCCATGGCGGTTCGTGGGGAGGATACCGGGCGCAGTTGATGCGCTTTCCCGATCACCATTTTTCGGTCGCGTGCCTGTGCAATCTGGGAAGCTCCGATCCATCGCGACGCGCTTCGGAAGTCGCGGACGTATACCTGAACGGCGTGATGAAGCCGAAGACGGTGAAGTCAGCTGAGGAAGACGACGAGCGAAAGAAAGAGTCGCCGACGATTTCGCTGACGAAGGAGCAATTGGCGGCGTACGCCGGCGATTACTGGGCCGACGAAGTGGGCGCGAGTTACCGGCTCGCCGTGCGTGACGGAGCGTTGAAGGTGGTTGCGGTGTCCGACCGGCTGGGCATGCCGCGGGCGAACAATTTTGCGAAAGAGGATTTTCGGCCAACGGGGACCGACATCTTCACCGTGGGAGAGGATCAGTTGACGGTGAAATTCAAACGCGACGGCGGATCGATTTCAGAATTTGAATTGGATGCCGGGCGCAGCACGGGCATCGTGTTTCGACGGACGAAGGGAAAGTAACCGGCCATCAATCGCAACTGAGGCGGGGCACCGTCGGTGCGGCGCAGCTGACAGCCGGGATTCGTTCTATGTCACTCGACTATGTAATTCAGGGCCAGGGAGCAATAATCGGCTGCTGATCGAAATGGCCAATCCAGAGCCGGGTGATACCTGCTCCAAGCAGCATTCCCGCGACGATGAGAGCGATCACACCGATGGTGATCCAAAGATCGGTCTTCTTTCGGGACGCATCCGGCTCTGAGATCGATTCGAGCGCTTCGTCCTTGCTATCAGTGGTCGCCGGTCCCGGCGGCGCCGGAAACTCGGTGAAGTCGGGCTGGACGAGAAGGCAATAGCCTTTGCGCGGCACCGTCTCGATGTAGACCGGTTTTTCGCACGAATCGCCAAGGGCCTGACGCAGCTTGTTGACGGTCGTATTGACGTTGGCGTCGTAATTGACATGCGTCTCGTTCGGCCAGAGGCGGAGACGCAGTTCTTCGCGGGTCAGGACATCGCCCTGCTTTTCTACCAGAGCAAGCAGCACCTGGTAGACCTTGCCTTGCAGGCGAAGGCGCGAGCCGCTCTTGCTCACTTCCTGGCGTTGCTGATCGATTTGAAACGGTCCAAATCGAATGTACCGCGCAGGGAGCTGGATCGTCCGGGCCGCTCCTGTGGCCGCATCGGGTTCCATTGTCGAACTCAGGTCAGTAGAAGACATACACCCCACCCATGAGCAGATAGACGCGGAAGGTTCACTTCCGTTTTGTTTAGGAATACGAAAAGTTTAGGGAAAGGTTTCCCGTAAAGCGAAGAAAGACAAAGTAGTTACAGAAATTAAGATAAGTATATAAACGGGCTACGGAAATTAAGATAAGAGGGAGCGGTTCGAAACGTTACAGGGATGTGACGGGGACGGTAGGTTCAAGACGAGTGATGAATGTCCCGAAGATATGTGGCCGTCCGACCGTCCATATATATTGACGCTCATTTGGCCCGGACGGTGCTTTCCTTTCGAAAAAACTCCGTCTAACACCAGCAAGTTTGTCTACTGCGTACGGAGAATAATGATGAAAACCTGGCGAGGCGTGATTTTGGCGCTGGTGTTTGGATTTTGTGTGGTCGGAGTGGGGAGTGCGGAGGCTGCGGGCAAGGACGGAGTGGCAGGCTTCGCCGGTCGAACGGCGGCACGGGCTGAAGATACGGCTGCGGAGCAGGCCAATGCCGCCTGGGAAGCGAAGGATTGGGAGCGCGCGGCGAAATTGTACGACGAGCTTTCGAAGCAGAAGGATGCGCCCCCGCGGGTGTGGTTGCGGCTAGGAGCTTCGTTGCGCGCGCTGGGGAAATACGATCAGGCGCTGGCGGCGTTTCAGAAAGCGACCGAACTGGGAGCGGGTACATTTGCGGAGTATGGAAAGGCCGCAACGTACGTGGGAATGAAAGATACGGACAAAGCATTTACGGCGCTGGCGGCCGCGCTGCAGCAAGGATACAACGACCCAACGGCGCTAAGCGCCGATCCGAATTTGCAGCCGCTGCACGGAGATGCGCGTTTCGAAAAATTGGTGGAACAGGCAAAACAAAACGCGCGGCCTTGCGCGTACACGAAAGAAAATCGGCAGCTGGATTTCTGGCTGGGCGAATGGGTTGTGAGCACGACGCAGGGCGCGGTGCCGGCGGGAACGAGCAAGATCGAACTGATTCTGGAAGATTGCGTCGTGCAGGAAAATTGGAAGAGCATGGCGTCGCCATATTCCGGGAAGAGCTACAACATCTATGACGCGGCGTCGAAGCGGTGGGAACAATATTGGGTCGATAACGTCGGCGGAAATATTTTCTTTCATGGAGAGCTGGCAAAAGACGGCGTGATGGATTATTGGACGGATGATATTCCGCAGACCGGCGGACCGGCGCTGCGGAGGCATTTGCAATTTATTCCGCTGGGCGCGGACAAGGTGCGGCAATTCAGTCGCGGGTCGACGGATGGCGGGAAGACTTGGAATGTGGAGTATGACTTCACCTATATAAGGAAGGCGAAGAGCGGAAGCTGAGCTGAGGGATCACGGCTGGGCAAGTTGGGCGCAGCACATCTACGCCCGTACGTGGAGCTAGTTTGCGGCCGCCGCTGTGTCTGCTGATCCGTTTGGCAATACCGACATTTCGATGTGCGACGGATATTGGCTCGAGCGATAGATGCGCTGGGTCGCCTTCTGATAGTCCGAAGCTTTTGCTTCGAAAATGTTGGGCACGAATTTTTGCGGATTGCGATCGTAGAGCGGAAACCAGGTGCTCTGAACCTGCACCATGATGCGGTGACCCTTTTTGAAAACGTGGTTCGTGGTGTGCAAGTCGATGGTGAACGGCGTCACGGTATTCGGCGTGATCGGTTCGGGCTTTTCGAACGAGTTGCGATAGCGGCCGCGGAAAATTTCGTCAGCGATCATCAGTTCGAAACCGGAGAGCTTCCAATCCTGCGGCATGCTCTCGGGATAGACGTCGATTAATTTCACCACCCAGTCGGAGTCGGAGCCAGTGGTCGAGGCGAAAAGCTTGGCGGTGACTTGGCCGGCGAGCGTGACGTCGTCGGTGAGCCCGTCGGTCTGCCAGGTGAGCACGTCGGGCCGGTGATCGACGAAGCGTTGATCTTGCACGAGCCACGTGAACCAGCTGCCGGGGTGATCTTCAGGATAGGTCATATCGACGGGGCGATGGCGATTGGGCACCGGGTGCGCGGGATCGCTGACGTAAGTGTCAAAAGTGGCTTCGGAGGCGGATTTGCTATCAGCTCCGCTCGATGACTTTGCCGCTGGCGCGTTGAAGGACAGCCCGCCATCCTCCCTCATATATATGTTACGCGTTTGCGCCTGGCGCGGCGGCCAGGAATCGAATTGCGTCCATTTGTCGCTGCCCGTCTGAAACGTGAGCGCTTCCTTGAGCGGCAACTGGCCTTTGTCTTTCAACCAATACGCGAACCACGGCGCTTCGATGTTTTGGCGAAAATAGACGCTGGTGTCGCTGCCGAACGGAATGTCGCCGAGCGAATTGCCGGCGCCGCGTCCCCAACCGCCGTGATTCCACGGGCCGGCGACGAAGTAGTTGAGATTTTTTGTGTCGACTTTCTCTAGGCGCTCGTAAGTTGCGGTCGGACCGTAAAAATCTTCCTGGTCCCACCAGCCGGCGACGTTGAGATTGGGGACGGTCGGCTGCTTGAGGCCGTAGGCGACCGCGTGATGCTTCCAGTAGTCGTCATAGCTGGGATGCGCGATGAAATCGTTCCACGTGGGAATTTTGTCGTGAAAATATTTTGCGTTCGCGTTCGAAAGCGGGCCGAGCCGGAGATACCAGTCGAAGAGATCGAAGCGATCGAACGGGAAGCTGTAATTTTCGGCGGAAGTTTCGAGGAGTGCGGCGTATTCGAACGCGTAGCTGAGACGGAACGCTCCGTTGTGAAAGAAATCGTCGCCGAGATAGGTGTCGCCCATGCAGGCTTGCTCGGACGCGGCTTTCAGTGCGGGATGTGGATTGATCATGCCCATCGTGACGAGGTAGCCGTCGTAAGAGATGCCGTCCATGCCAACGCGGCCGTTGTTGTGCGGAATATTTTTGATGAGCCAGTCGATCGTGTCGTAAGTGTCGGTGGCTTCGTCGATGCCTTTGGGATCGGTCGCGGGATCATGGACGGGATGCAGCATCACGAATTTGCCCTGCGAGCCGTAGCGGCCACGGATGTCCTGAAAGGCGAAGATGTAGCCTTCGGAGATCATTTCGTTGTAACGCGCGAGCATGCTGCTGTAGCCGCCGGGAGTTGCGCTGGAGATTCCGTAGGGGGTGCGTTCGAAAAGAATGGGGAGCGCGGCGTCGACATTTTTTGGGACGTAGATTTCGGTGTGGAGCTTTACGCCGTCGCGCGCCGGGATCATGACCTCGATTTTGTCGAAGAGCGCGGTGTAGTCGCGAGAGGCTTGCTGAGCTTGCGTGGAGAAATGGCGCGAGGTGAGCGGGAAGAGGATTGCGGTGAGAGTTAGAGTCGCGATGAACAGAATGCGATGACGACGTTGGGTCAGACCTGGGATCAATTCATGGCTCCTGAGGATGCGGATGCTGTCGACGCGGTCGCGGGAAGGATGCTGATCGCCACGCTCGACGGATATTTTTGCGAGCGATAGATGCGCTGCGTCGCCGACTGAAAGTCGGATTCCTTCGCTTCAAAAATATTCGGCACAAATTTTTGCGGGTTGCGATCGATCAATGGGAACCAGGTGCTTTGTACTTGCACCATGATGCGATGCCCCTTTTTGAAGACATGGTTGGCCGTGTGCAGATCGACGGTAAACGGCGTGACGGTGTTCGGCTTGATCGGCTCAGGCTTTTCGAACGAATTGCGGAAGCGCCCGCGAAAGACTTCGTCGGCAATCATCAACTCGTAGCCGGACAGCTTCCAGTCCTGCGGCATCGATTCGGGATAGACGTCGATGAGCTTGACGATCCAGTCGGCATCGCTGCCGGTCGTCGATGCGAAAAGTTTTGCGGTGACCTGGCCGGCGAGGGTGACGTCGTCGGTGAGCGTGTCGGTTTGCCAGGTCAGCACGTCGGGACGGCGATCGACGAAGCGCTGATCTTGCACCAACCACGTGAACCAGCTGCCTGGATGATCTTCCGGATAAGTCATGTCGATGGGGCGCTGGCGGTACGGAACCGGATGCGCGGGATCGCTGACGTAGGAATCGAAGGCAGCATCGTCCGATTTTCCGGTTACAGACGACGGCGCATCGAAAGAGAGCTTTCCGTCTTCACGGAAATAAAGGTTGCGCGTTTGCGCTTCACGTGGCGGCCACGCGGTGAAGGAAGACCACGTTTCGCTACCCGTCTGGTAGAGCGTCGCTTCTTTCACGGGAAGCGTGCCTTTGTCCTTCAGCCAGTACGCAAACCACGGCGCTTCAATTTTCTGGCGGAAATACAGCGCGGTGTCGTTGCCGAAAGGAATTGCCCCAAGAGAATTGCCTTTCCCGCGCGCCCACCCGCCGTGATTCCACGGACCGGCGACGAGAAAATTGAGATGGTTCGGGTCGTTTTTCTCCATCAGCTCGTAAATTTTCATCGGTCCGTAAAAATCTTCCTGGTCCCACCATCCCGCGACGTTCAGATTGGGCACTTTTGGTTTGGTAAGGATGTACGGCATCGCCTCTGACTTCCAGAATTCATCGTAGTTCGGGTGCGTGACGAAGTTGGTCCACGTCGGAATCGATCCGTGCGTGTATTTCGCGTCGGCGTTCGAAAGCGGACCGAGCCGGAGATACCACTCGTAAGTGTCGAAGCGATCGAAGGCGAACGCGAAGTTCGTCTTGTCGGTCTCCATCATCGTCGAATACTCGAATCCATAGCTAAGGCGGAACGCTCCGTTGTGATGGAAATCGTCGCCAAGAAACATGTCGGCGGGTGAAGCCTGCTCCGAAACGGCTTTCAACGCCGGGTGCGGATCGAGCATGCCCATCACGGCGAGCCAGCCGCCGTAAGATATGCCGAGTAAGCCCACTCGGCCGTTGTTGCGTGGAACATTTCTTACGAGCCAGTCGATCGTGTCGTAAGTATCGGTGCCTTCGTCGATCGATTTCGAATCCTTCGGATCGCGGACGGGACGCTGCATTACGAACTTGCCCTCTGAACCATATCGGCCGCGGATGTCCTGAAAAACGAAGATATAGCCTTCGGCGATCATCTCTTGGTACCGAAAGAGTTTCTCGCTGTATCCGTTTTTATCGTCACTGGTGCCATACGGCGTGCGCTCGAGGATGAATGGGAGCGAGCCGGTGGCGTTTTTGGGTGTATAGATTTCGGTGTGGAGTTTGATCCCATCGCGCGCTGGGATCATGACTTCGATTTTGTCGAAGAGTTTTGAATAGTCGACGTCGGGGCCCGCATTCTCTTGCGCGGTCGCGCCGAGCGGCAGAGTCAGCGCCAGTGCCAACAGAATTGCGACGAAAGAAAATCGCAGCAACGAGCCAAGCTTGATGCGTGTCTGGTGCATGCGCAGCTCCGCGTTCGGTCTCACGCGATCTATCTCGCGATGGGCCCCGTCTTGATTCCATCTTTCAAATCGAAAATCGCGCCCACTGTGCCGACAACACAGTTGTGCCGGCTGAGTCCCATCTTGCGCCGCAGAGCATAAACGCTTTCGATACCGGTGCAATGCGCGCCCATCAGTTGCGCGGTTTGAAATTCCTTCAACTTCCCAGCAGTCCAGTCGAGCGTTTCGTCGCTCGCGGCGTAAAGGTGAAATCCGCCGATCGCGGCGTCGACGGGAGCCGCCCGAACCTCTTTGCGCGCGTAAACCAACGTATTGATCAGTCCGGAATGGCCGCAGCCGGCGAGCAAGACGAGTCCGCGATCAGTATTGAACACGAGCGACTGATCGTCGGGAACATTGTCCTCGACCCACTTGCCGTTTTCTTTGACTTCAATCCCGCCCGGATAATTTTTCTCGGGATAAACACGCGGCACCGGCCCGGTCAGCCAGATACCGGGGAAAATCTCGTCGACCTTGTCGTGCTCGATGAATTTCCCGCCCGTCGCCTCGTATTCCGCTTTCACCGCGATCATCGGATTCGTATCTTTGCCCCGCCGCTCGAGGAAAATTCCCTTCGCCACGTGCACGCGCGACAGCGCGGCCGGATTTTTCTTCGCGTATTCGCGCCGCAGCGTCATCAATCCGGTCGTGTGGTCGTCGTGAAAATGGCTGAGGACGACATCTTGCACGTCGCTCAAATCAATCTTGAGTTCCTGCGCGTTTCGGAGAACCGTGTCAGGATGCGCTCCGGTATCGAAGAGAATCTTGCGCCCGTCGGCTTCAACCAACGCCGAAAATCCCCATTCGCCGAGCCCATCATCGGCCAGCATCGTCGACAAAAGCGTAATTTTCAGCGTTTTGAGCTCTGCGTGGGAATCGGGAGCGGCGGCGCCGGCCGCATTCCGCGACCATGCCCGAGGCGGCGCCGCCGACACCGCGAAACACATGCAAAGAACGAAGGCGGATACCCACGCCAAACAGCGTTTGCGGCCCATATTTAGGCTCCCCTGGGCAACTTCCCCGGCACACCGCGCACCACGTGAAAATTGTGCAACACAGCATACACTCGCTGGCCGCAAATCGCCGTGTCTGTTAAACTAGACCTTGCTCGACCGCACCTAGAGAAGAAGGAGATTCGTCCTGGCTGCTGGTTGTTTCAGCAGCTATTTTTGTATCTGCTGTCCGCCAGCGCCACGTAGCGCTTTCCCCATCGGAAGCAGCCACTTTGACGTCAATTAAAATGAGCCAAGATATTCGAAATATTGCAATTATCGCGCACGTCGACCACGGCAAAACCACTCTGGTCGATGCCATGCTGCGACAGAGCGGCATCTTTCGCGCCAACCAGGAACTCGTCGAGCGCGTGATGGATTCCAACGATCTCGAACGCGAGCGCGGCATCACGATTCTCGCCAAGAACACGGCGCTCTTTTTCCACGACACGAAAATCAACATCGTCGACACGCCCGGCCACAGCGATTTCGGCGGCGAAGTCGAGCGCGCATTGCGCATGGTCGACGGCGTGGTCGTCCTCGTCGACGCCAGCGAAGGTCCGCTGCCGCAGACGCGCTACGTTTTGCAGAAAGCGCTCGCTGCAAAGCTGCCTCCCGTCATCGTGCTGAACAAGATCGATCGCGTTGATGCGCGCGCGGCCGAAGTCCTCGACGAAATCTACGATCTCTTCATCGATCTCGATGCCACCGAAGATCAACTCGATTTCCCCGTCGTCTATACCAACGCGCGCGACGGCGTGGCCTATCGCAAGATCGGCGACGATTCGAAAGATTTGCTTCCGCTGTTCGAAGCCATCGTGAAAGCCATTCCTCCGCCGCCGGGCGATCCCGAAGGTACGCTGCAGATCCAGGTGATGAACCTCGACTACAGCGAATTTCTGGGACGTATCGCGATCGGCCGCGTGTTCAACGGCACCATCAAGCGCGGATCCGATGTTGGCATCAGCAAGCTCGACGGCAAGCTCGTCACGACGCGCATCACCAAGCTCTATACGTTCCGCGGACTCGAACGCGATGAAGCCGAAAGCGTCGTCGCGGGAGACCTCGTCGCCATCGCCGGCGTTGAAGGCATCCAGATGGGCGAGAGCATCACCGACCCCAACGATCCGAAGCCGCTGGAGCCGTTGCAAATCGACGAGCCGACGCTGGCGATGATTTTCACCGTAAACAGCAGCCCCCTGTCTGGCAGAGAAGGCAGCTATCTGACGTCGCGCGACCTGCGCGACCGTTTGCAGAAAGAATTGCTCACCAACGTTTCGATTCGCGTCGAAGATACCGACACTCCGGAATCGTTTCGCGTGCTCGGCCGCGGCGAATTGCAGCTGGCGATTTTGATCGAGACGATGCGCCGCGAAGGCTTCGAGCTGATGGTCGGAAAGCCGGAAATCGTGGTGCGCAGCGAAAACGGCAAGAAGCTTGAGCCGCTGGAACGGCTCGTCATCGACGTGCCCGAAAGCTTCATCGGCATCATTTTGGAAACGATCGGCTCGCGCCGCGGCGAAATGCTCAAGATGAGCAATCACAACTCCGGCCGTGTTCGCATGGACTTCAAAATCCCGTCACGCGGGCTGATCGGTTTGCGCAGCCAGTTGCTCACCGACACGCGCGGCACCGCGCTGATTCACTCGATTTTCGACGGGTGGACGGATTACGCGGGAGAAATGGCGCTCCGCCCGACGGGCGCGCTCGTCGCGGATCGCTCTGGTCCATCGACAGCGTTTGCTCTGTGGAACATTCAGGAGCGCGGCGAACTCTTCATCGGCCCCGCGATCGAAGTTTACGAAGGCATGGTCATCGGTGAGAATTCGCGCGAGCAAGACATGGACGTAAACGTCTGCAAGGAAAAGAAGCAGACCAACATGCGTTCATCGAGCGCCGACGAAGCGATTCGCCTGATTCCGCATCGCGAGCTGAGCCTTGAGCAGGCGATCGAATTCATTGCCGACGACGAATTCGTCGAGATCACGCCGAAATCGATCCGCTTGCGCAAGAAAGTGTTGCAGGCCAACAAGCGCCCGCGCCGCTGGCAGGAAATTCGCGCTAGCCAGGAAACCACGAAGTAACGATCGGCAAGAATCGATCAATGTCTCCGAATGGGGTGCAGCTTTATCCTGAAGCCTTTGGCGGAAGGGTTGCTGCGCCCTCGCCTTTTTAAGTGACGCTCACGACGCAACCCGTAAACCACACACCACTGCCAACCTTCGCGCCGGGGGCTATTCCAAATTTGGGATTCGAATCAGAGGGGCGATTCTTGCTTGTGGCGGGAAACAAGGCCCGGCAATTCGCCGGGCCTCTATACATCTGATACGGTAACACAAAAGCTACCCCTTGTCAAGACCGATTTTGAGCTCGCACGGCCCGGATGACCTGCGCCGGCGCTGCGCGGCGCGGCGTTGCCGCCGTAAAAATCCTCTTGACACTATATCGCGCCACGCTATAGTTGCATGCGATATAGCGGTCGACGTCATAGCGTTTCGCCATCATCTCATGCCAAAACTTGCCGAACCTTCCACTCCACTCACCCCCGCGATGTTCCACGTGCTCCTCGCCCTCGCCGGCGACGACCTGCACGGCTACGCCATCTTGAAAGACGTCGAGTTGCGCACCGACGGCGAGGTCAAACTCAGCACCGGCACGCTCTACGGCATCATCAAGCGCCTGCTGAGCGACGGCCTGATCGTCGAACGACGCGAACGGCCATCAGCCGCGAACGATGACGAACGCCGCCGTTACTATCACCTGACCGCCAAGGGACGCGAAGTGGCGGCCACCGAAGCCGAGCGCCTCGAAAAAGTGGTCGCACTCGCGCGCTCGCGCCGCCTGTTGAAGCGCACACAGACAGCCTGACTCTCTTCGCACCAGGAATGAATCGCGAGGTCCCAGCAGATCCCGGCAGCATCATGAGGCACCCATGAGCACCACGACGCCAAGCAACGATTCGAAGCAGCGCTCTCGTGTATTGCAAGTTTTGATGCGCCTGCTTCCCGCGGAATTTCGCGGCGACTACGGCCCCGAGATCGAGCAAGTCTTCGCGCAGCAACGCGAAGAAGCCGCGAAGAGCGGCGACAAACTCGGAATCTTGCGCCTGTGGTGGGAAACCGCGAAGGGCATTTTCACGACCGCGCCCAGCGAACACTGGTCGATGCTGAAACAAGACACCGGTTTCGCCATGCGCATGATGCGCAAGAATCTCGGCTTCACGATCGCCGCAATCATCGTGCTGGGTCTCGGAATCGGCGCAAACACCGCAATCTTCAGCGTGGTAAATGCCGTGCTCTTAAAGCCGCTGCCGTTCGAACACGGTGAGCGCCTGCTAATGCTCAGCCAGCGGACCGTACCTGGAGCAGGAGTCGGACGCTCGTCTGTTCCCGAACTCAACGACTATCGCACGCAGAACCGCAGCATGGACGGCATCGTCGAATATCACAACATGCAATTCATCTTGCTGGGCCGCAGCGAGCCCGAACGCGTGGAGACCGGCGTCGTATCGTGGAATTTCTTCGACGTCTTCGGCGTGAAACCGCTCATCGGACGAATGTTCGAACCGGCGGACGAAAAACCCGGCGCGCCCGCGGCGCTTTTGTTGAGCTACGAATACTGGCTGCGAAGTTTCGGCGGCGATCCGACGGTCGTCGGAAAAACGTTCCGCATGAACGACAAGCCGCACTTGGTGATCGGCGTCCTGCCCCCATTTCCGCAATATCCGCACCAAAACGACGTGTATATGACGTCGTCGGCCTGCCCGTTTCGCTCCGATCCCGAAATGGTTGCCGACCGGCGAGGACGCATGTTGCGACTCTTCGGTCGTATGAAGCCGGGCGTCACGCCGGGTCAAGCGCAGGCCGATCTTTCCACCGTCGCCGCAACGATGCAGCGAGAATTTCCAACCGCCTATTCGAAAGACGCCACGCCAAAGATGGAAGTCTCTCCGATGAAAACGGAGCTGACGCGCGACGCCAAGCCGACAATGCTGTTTCTTTTGGCCGCAGCTGGGTTTGTGCTCTTGATCGCATGCGCCAATGTCGCCAATCTCAATCTGGCGCGTATGGTGCGCCGCGGACGCGAGATGGGATTACGAGCCGCGATGGGCGCGAGCCGCGTTCGAATATTTCGCCAATTGCTGACGGAAAGTTTCCTGCTCGCGTTTGGTGGTGGGCTCCTCGGCCTGATTCTCGCCATAAGCGGATTGAAACTGCTCACCACATACGTCGCGCGCTTCACGCCACGCGCCAACGAAATTCATGTCGATGCGCAGGTGCTGTTGTTCACGTTGGGAATCGCGGCGCTAGTCAGCGTTCTGACGGGCACGGCTCCGGCGCTCAGTCGTCGCGGAAATCTCGCCGCCTCGCTGAAGGAAGGCGGCACACAGTCGACGCTTGGCGCGGGACGCAGCAACACGCGGGGCATGCTGATCGTCGCTCAGGTCGCGGTTTCTTTTCTTCTGTTGATCGGCGCCGGGCTGATGGTCCGCAGCCTGATCAATCTCCAGCGCGTCGATGCCGGTTTTCGACCGGACAATGTCTTGACGGTGCAAATGAGCTTGGATTTCTCAAAGTACATGAGCAATCCCAGCATGCTGAACTTTTCCGATGCCCTCTTGGAAAAAGTTCGAGCCATGCCTCAGGTGACCGCGGCCGCGATGTCGGGCGAATTCCCGCTCGATAAATCGCCTGCATTCAACAATGAATTTCTGATCGAGGGTCAGCAGGCGAATCCGAAAGATAAGCCGACTGCGGAGTTTAACGCTGTGAGTCCCGACTATTTCCGCACGCTCGGAATCCCGATTCTCAGCGGCAGAGATTTCGACGGCCGCGATCGACCCGACAAATTGCGGGTCGCGGTCGTGAATCAATCGGTCGTGACCCACTATTTTCACGGTCAGGATCCCGTCGGCCGCCGAGTCTCCTTTGATGACGGCAAGAACTGGACGGAAATCGTCGGTGTAGCCGGCGATGTCCGCGGACGCGAACTCAGCCAGAGCGCGAAGGACTATATCTGCGTGCCCTACGCGCAATATCCACAGATGGCACCGGGACTCGTCGCCCGAACGCAAGGCGATCCGATGAATATCGCGCGGACTGTGGTGATGCATCTTTATGAAGTCGATCCCAATCAGCCGGCCGGAAAAATTCAATCGCTCGAGCAGGTGCGTTCCGAATCGATCGCCGCGCCAAAGCTGACGACAAATTTGCTCGGACTGTTCGCGTTGCTCGCGCTCGCAATCGCGGCGGCCGGTATCGGCGGCGTGATGGCGCTTTCGGTAAGTCAGCGCGTTCACGAGATCGGCATTCGCATGGCGGTCGGCGCGCGACCCATGGAAATCGTGATGATGATCCTGCGCCAGGGCATGGCCCTCGCGCTTGCCGGCGTCGCGGTCGGATTGGTCGGCGCATTTGCGTTGACGCAATCGGTCCGCGGCTTGCTCTTTGAAGTCACGCCGACCGATCCGGTTACGTTTGTCGGAGTCGCGCTCGTTCTAGCCGCCGCGGCCTGCGCCGCTTGCTACATTCCCGCTCGTCGCGCCGCGCAAGTCGATCCGTTGCGCGCGCTCCGCGCCGAGTAGACCGGAAACGCTTTCTGCAAGTGAGCGTCTAAGCCCCTTAGCCGTTCCTGTCGCAGAAGACACTGGAGAAATCGCGTGCCGACGTTTACGCAAGGCGCTGTATCCCTGCTTGCGCGCTGGTTGATTAGCATTATTTTCGTCACCAGCGCGTTCAGCAAAATGTTTGGCTGGAGCGTCAACGTCGAGTACATGCATTCGAAACACATGCCTGCGGCAACCTTGTTGTTGGCCGCCGCGCTCGTAGTGGAAGCCGTCGGATCGTTTTGTCTGATCACAGGCTTAGGCGCGCGTGCCGCCGCAACCGCGATGTTCTTCTACATGATTCCGGTGACGTTTCTACTGCACGAATTCATGTCGGTAAATTTCCAGAAAAATCTTGGATTAATGGGCGGCTTGTTGATGATCGCCGCGTTCGGCCCCGGCAGGATCGCTCTTGAGGCGCGCATCGCCTCTGCGCCCGCAACGAACTAAGCCATGCAGCGATCAGTGCGCCGACTGCTGCAGCAGTTCGGCCATATGATCCTTCCAAATGGCCGCGAAAGTGTGCGTGCCGTGTCCGTGAGTTTGTTCGCTCGCCGGAATCAAAATAAATTTGCCGTGTTGCAGCCGCTTCACTTCGCGTTCGGCGATGCCTAGGTCGGGCGGGTTGATGAAATCGTCTGCCGAGTTCATCCACATCACTTGCGCCTTGATTTTTTCCAGGTTCGCTGACGGATCATAGTCTCGCGACGCGCTTACCTGATAGAGAATATCGTTCGCATCGATTCCCGACGCGCGGTCGTGAAAATATTTTTCCAAGAATCTGTCCGCATCGTCCCGCGTCGGCATCGACTTCTGCATCGGGATCGGAGCGCTGCCCGCGATGATCAGAAAATCGAGCGCGATTCGAACGCCTTGCGGCGGCTCGGTGGTGTAGTCGCCGTTTTTCCACTCCGGATCGGTTCGAATGCCGTCGATCAGCATCTTGCGCCACACGCGATTGCGTCCCGCGATTTGCACCGGCAGGCAGGCCATCGGCATCAGCGCATCCATGAAATCCGGATACGTCTCTCCCCAAACAAACGAGTGCATGCATCCCATCGAAGTCCCAAAAATCAGACGCAGATGGTTTACTCCGAGGCCTTCCGTCAGCAATTTGTAGTGCAGCGCGACCATGTCCGCGTAGTCGTATTGTGGAAAATGCGCGTGCAACCCGTCGCTGGGCTTCGATGATTTTCCATGACCGACTCCATCGACCAGAATCAGGTAGTAGCGCGACGCATCCAGAATTTGCCCCGGATTGAACAATTCGTTGGCGAAATAAGGCGCGAGAAACTGATGCCCGCTGCCGCCGGTGCCATGAAGGATCAGAACTGCATTCGTCGTGCGCCCTTGGGCGTCCTTCGCGGGCTTGCCGAGCGTCGTGTAGTGCAGCTTTAGATCGGCCAGCGTTTCTCCCGATTCAAATTTGAAATTGTGAACGACAAAATCGCCCTCGGTCGTTGGCGGATACTTTGCCTCGACGGCAGCCGTCTGCGATCGCGCGTCCGGCGACGCCACAACGAAAAATGCAACAACCGCGATTGCCGCCACCACGACGGCGCGCCCCATTCGATTCATCGACCACCTCGGCCCGCGAATCTAGCACAAAGAAATTCACGCTGCGGCGAAAGCTGTAAAATTTCGGCCCGGCGACGCGACACGAACTAGAAAAGTCGCCCAACTATTGTGTTCCAGAACCGTGAAACATAAACTCGGCGTCGCGATTGCAGCCTGTCACGGCCGCTTTCGTCCGTTATTTCGCCACAAGGAGTTTCCGATGCGCGCCCGATTCCTTCTCTTGTGCACAACCTTGCTGCCCACCCTTGCCCCAGCCCAAACCGCAACCCACATCGGCCCGCGCGTAAAACCTTTCGTTCGCGAAGACGCCGCAACGATCGTCTTAACTCACGTCCGCGTGATCGATGGCACCGGCGCCGCTGCACGCACGGATCAATCGATAGTGCTGCGCGACGGAAAAATCCTCGCCGTCGGCGACGCTGCATCGACAAAAGTTCCGGACGGCGCCAAAGTTCTCGATCTCGCCGGCCGCACCGTGATCCCCGGCCTCGTCGGCATGCACGACCACATGTATTACCCCGCGCCACTCGGACCGCCCGCGATGTATCCCGAACACGCAACGAGTTTCCCGCGTCTCTATCTCGCCGGCGGCGTTACGACCATTCGAACCACCGGCAGCGTCGAACCCTACACCGACCTCGAACTCAAGAAAGCGATCGACTCCGGCGCAGCCATCGGTCCAAAAATGCATGTCACCGGCCCTTACCTCGAAGGCCTCGGCTCATTCACGCCCCAAATGCACGAACTCAAAGACGCCGACGACGCCCGCCGCACCGTCGAATACTGGATCTCCGAAGGCGTCACTTCCTTCAAGGCCTACATGCACATCACCCCCGACGAATTGGCCGCCGCGGTAAAAGCCGCGCACGCTCACAACATAAAAGTCACCGGTCACCTGTGTTCGATCGGCTTTCGCGAAGCCGCTTCCATCGGCATCGACGACCTCGAGCACGGCATCTTCGCCGATTCGGAATTCGTCGAAGGACGCAAGCCCGACACATGTCCTGAAGGCCGCGACGCGGTCGAAGATTCGCTGCTGAATCTCGACGCCACATCCGGTCCCCTCCACGACACGATTCGCGACCTGATCAGCAAGCATGTCGCCGTCACTTCGACCTTGCCGGTTTTCGAAACGATCGTGCCCAATCGCGCTCCGCTCGAACCCCGCGTCCTCGATGCGATGTTGCCCGAAGCGCGCATCCAGTATCTGCAACGCCGCTCGACGATTTCCGACAACGCGGCGAAATCCCACTGGCCGGCCCTGCTCAAAAAAGAAATGGAGTTCGAACGCGAGTTCGCGAAGGAAGGCGGCTTGCTCCTCGCTGGATTGGATCCGACCGGATTCGGCGGCGTCATCGCCGGTTTTGGCGACCAGCGCGAAGTCGAGCTGCTGGTCGAGGCGGGCTTCACTCCGCTCGAAGCAATTCACATCGCGACCGCAAACGGCGCGGAGTTCCTAGGCGAATCAAATCAGATCGGCACGATCGCACCCGGCAAAGCCGCCGACATCGTCGTGATCAACGGCGATCCGTCCGCGAATATCAAAGACATCGAAAACGTCGAAATCGTCTTCAAAGATGGCGTCGGTTACGATTCCGCAAAAATGATCGAGTCGGTTAAAGGTTTGGTCGGGCTGCGCTAAGGCCGTACGCAATCCAAGCCACGACGATACGACGCGCTACGGCAACATATTCTTGCCATCGGCCGACGGCAGCTCAAGCCCCGCTTCATGCGCCAGCGTCGGCGCGATATTCCGCATATCGATCACGCCCAAATCCTTAGCCGCGGGCACGCCCGGCCCAACCAGAAAAAACGCCGCGCGCAAATCCGGCACGTCCGGCAATTCGCCATGCGTTCCCCCGACTTTCGTCTTCGTCAGCAATGCCCCATCCAGATCGTAGCCCGTACGCCACCCCGGCTTCATGCTCACAAAAAACGACGCCGTTGGATATCCACCGCGTTCATGCACCTGCTCCGCATCCAACACGCGATCCACGCCATTCGCCGGATCAGCCGCAATCTTCGCCAGCAACTCCTTCACCTGCGAACTCACAGCCGCATCCGTCGGCTCCTTCAGCACAATCGCAGCCGACCCACCCGTCACCCACGGAATCGCCCTCCAATCCGTGATTTTCCCCTTCGCATCGACGTCAAACAATTTCGCCTCACGAAACGCCGCAAACAAATTCAGCTGCGCATCCGTGCGCGCGAACCCGTGATCCGACACCACTGCTACAAACGTATGCTCCGGCGCAAACTTCTCCGCCGCTTCCCACACTCTACCGATCGCCGCATCAATCCCTTCAAGCACCGCCACCGCCTCAGGACTGAACGGCCCCGTCTCGTGCTCGATATGATCGAGCGCAATCAAGTGCAGCGTCAGCAGCGCCGGATGCTTTTTCTCCAGAATCCACTCCGCATATTTGCCGCGATTCTTGTCGGCTTCCACCGTCGTATCAATCCCTCCACTGTACGGCCCGATCTCCGCCGAAATTTCCGCGATCAGTCCCGGCGTCGACACCGCGCGCAGCAACTTCGCATCGTCCGGCGTATTCGCGCGCCAAAATTCCGGAATCACCCAATTGATATGCGCGCCCACCGTCACCGGCCACTGAATGCTCGCCGTCGTGCGCCCCGCTTTCGCCGCCGCGTCCCACAACGTCGGCACGCGAATATCTTCCGCATACCAATACCAGCCCTGAAAATTTTTCTGCAGCGGATCGAATGTCGTATTTGCGTAAATTCCGTGCTCCGCCGGCCACACTCCGGTCATCAACGTGGTGTGACTTGGATAGGTCACAGTCGGCACGACTCCTTGCACCCCGTCCGCATACGTGCCGAGCTTCATCATCCGGCGCAGGTTCGGAATTTTCGCGCCATGCGCGTCGGCTTGCGTCACGTAGTCTGGCCTTAACCCATCGACCGAAATCACCACCAGCAGCGGTGACATCGGCCGGTTCTGTCCCACCGCTCGATCTTGAACGGCCGCGACGCGCGCTCCGACAATGCTGACGCTAGCGATCGCGCCCGTGCAAGCGATCACCGCAACCAGCTCCAGCGCCAGCCGCCGAAACGAAATGCGACTTCCACTTCGCACCATCGATCTCCAGCCCATCGTCTTCAATCTCCCCCCATCGCCTTCAGTCAGGGTTCGGCTCCGAAACTGGCAGCATACCTCAGCCCACCTGCACCGTTTCACGGATCCCCATTCGGACTATGAATGCGATATAACAATCCAGCGGGCGCCGCCGAGCCAGCCCTCGTTTCCAAAGGCGCTGTTTCTCTGCTTTGAGGGTGATAAACTCAATCAATCCAATGCATCGGCCAATGACACCACGGACGTCAACCACCCACTTCAAAACTACCTCCCCGGCCCTAAATAATGTAGAGTCTAGGGCCGGCATCGGACAGCTTGAGGGCGCAGCCCAATCCGCAATCACCGTGGCCCTGCCAGTTACGGTGAGCGCTATGTCCGCGCCGATCGAGACGGGGGAGCTCCTTTGAGCATCGAACACGCATCTGCGGTCGCTTCAGCGTCGCAAACCGCCTCAATCGCGGTGCCACCCAAACGCGCCGCGACCGAATATCCCTTCATCCTTGCCAGCGCCACCGCCCTTCCCGAGCACACCATCACGCGCGAAGATGTGAAGTATCAACTGGGACGCGTCTTCGACATCCCAGAGCGCAAGCTCGAAGCCATGATGTCGATCGTCGATAACGCCCAAGTCCACAAGCGCCACTCGATCTTCCCGGTTGAACACATCGTCCAGCCGCGCGGCCTCGAAAAAACCAATCAGGAATACATCGAGCACGCCATCAAGCTCGGCCGCGAAGCCGCCGAAAAATGCCTCGAACGCGCACACCTTCGCGCCGATGAAATCGACCTCATCATCACCGTCAGCTGCACCGGCTTCATGATTCCGTCACTCGACGCCCACCTTATTAATTTGATGGGCTTCCGCAGCGACGTCCGCCGCATGCCCTTCACCGAGCTCGGCTGCGCCGCCGGCGCGATGGGACTCTCCCGCGCCGCCGACTATCTCAAGGCCTATCCCGGCGGCAACGCGCTTGTCATCGCCGTCGAACTCCCGACGCTCACCTTCCAGCGCAAAGACATTTCGCAGGCCAATCTCATTTCATCGATTCTTTTCGGTGACGGCGCCGCCGCCGTCATCGTCAGCAACAACCCGAAAGCCGTCGCCACTGCGCCACCTTCGAACTCAACCGCCCACGCGAACGGCAACGGCAACTCCAACGGCTCCTCAACCACTTCCAATCACAAGCCTCAAATTCTCGTCTCCGAAACCTACACCTTTCCCGACTCCCTCGGCGCCATGGGCTTCGATCTTCGCGACTCCGGCTTCCACATCCTGCTCGACAAAGGCGTGCCCGACATGATCGGCGCCAAAATCAAATCGCTCGTCGACAGTTTCCTCGGCAGCCATGGCCTGACGCAGCAAGACATCAAAGGTTGGATCCTGCATCCCGGCGGCGCGCGCCTGCTCGGCAACGTCGAAATCGCCCTCGGCCTCGACAAGTCCCAAACGCAACCGTCGTGGGACGTCCTCGCCAACGTCGGCAATCTTTCCAGCGCAACCATTCTCTTCATCCTTCAGGAATGGCTCGAGAAGCGCCCGCTCAACCCCGGCGACATCGCGATGGCTGCCGCCTTCGGCCCGGGCTTCAGCGCTGAATTTCTGCTCCTCCAATGGACCTGAGTGTCATCGCGTATCTCCTGCTGCTGCTCCTCGTAGCGGCGCTCCGCATCGTCGAACTCCGCATCTCGCGCAATCATCAGCGCGCCATGGTTCCGCGCGGCGCCGAAGTCGTCGCCGAGCCGCTCTATCGCTGGATGGTCGCGCTCCACACCTTCGTCATCGCCGGTTCCGCCGTCGAAGTCGTCGCGCTCAAGCGCCCCTTCATTCCCGTTCTCGCATTCATCATGTTCGGCATTTTCCTCGCCGCAAACATCGTGCGCTGGTGGGTGATTCGAACGCTCGGCGATCACTGGAACGTTCAAGTGATGGATTCGACCAGCCTCGGCGTGATTACCAGTGGTCCTTTCCGCTTCGTGCGGCATCCTAACTATGCGGCGGTTTTTGCGGAGATGATCGCGCTCCCATTGATTCACACGGCTTGGATCACCGCGCTGGTTGGCGCAATCGGCCACGTCGCGGTGCTCGCGCGTCGTCTCGCCACCGAAGAGCGCGTGCTCTTCGCGAACCCCGACTATCGCGCTGCGATGTCCAGCAAGCCCAGGTTTCTGCCCGGCCTCTTCTGAACTCTGAAAATTTCTCTATGCGCCGACTCGCTCGCGTCGCCTTTTTAATCGCGCTTCTCGTCGCATCGGCCGCGAATCTCGCGACCGCAGCCGCGACTCCCGCGCCACCAGACGATCCGTCCCCCGCCTTCAACAAAGACCCCGAACTCGCCAACGGCTTCCACCATCTTTACGCGCAAGATTTCACCGAAGCCCGCGTCATTTTCACCACTTGGGAAAACGCTCATCCCGACCAGCCCTTCGGACAAGTCGCCATCGCCGCCAGTTACCTTTTCGAAGAGCTCTACCGCCAGCGTGTTCTAACCAGCGATTTTTTTCTCGACCAGAAGCGCTTCCTCAACGGCATCGAAGGCAAGCCCGATGCCGACCGCATGAACCACTTCCGCGGTGCCGTCGAACACGCGCGCACTCTTTCGAAAGCGCGCCTCAAGAAAAATCCGAAAGATCCCGAAGGCCTCTTCGGCCTGGCGCTCGCCGCCGGAATGGAATCCGACGCCTACGCGATTCTCGAGAAAAAACAGGTCGACGCGCTCAAACGCCTGAAGGAAGCCAACGAAAACGCCAAAACGCTTCTCGCCGTCCAACCCGATGCCAACGACGCCTGGGTCGCGCTCGGCGCCGCCAACTACATCATCGGCTCGCTCAACGCCGGTTATCGCATGGGCCTCTTTTTTCTCGGCATCCACGGCGACAAAAAACTCGGCATGGAGCAACTCGAAAAAACCGCCAACAACGGCCGCTATCTCCAACCCTTCGCAAAAATTCTCCTCGCCTTAAGCGCCCGCCGCGAAAAGCAAAACGCCCTCGCCCAAAAACTTCTGCTCGAACTCACCCAGGAATTCCCCGACAACCCCACCTTCGCCTCCGAATACGCCAAATCCATGGGCCGCCCCATCCCCGCCGAACTAAAACCCACCCCTTAGTTCGCCTCCGAACCTTTCACCGCGCACGATTCGCCGAGGTCATGTATGGGCGCAGCACCGCTGCGCCCGATGTCCGCAAGATGTAATCCGCCACAGTCCGAGCGTAGCTTTCGAATGCCGCTGCTCCGACTCAATTCCCACTTTCATTTCGGCAAAAAACTGTCATCCCGACCGAAGCGAGCCCACGCCTTTTCTTTCGCGTTCGCGTGTTCGCGAACGCGTGGGCTTGCGCAGTGGAGGGACCTTGGCGTGATCGCAACCACACCGCCACTCACTGAGACCCGCAACTCTCGCGCCTCAACCCAATTTCCATTTTCCCTTTTCCTTTTTCCCTCTACACTCCTCCCATGTTCCAACCCACTCTCTTCCACAACCGCGCCATCCTCATCTCCGGCGGCGGCTCCGGCCTTGGCCGCAGCATGGCCCTCAAATTCGCCGAACTCGGCGCCCAAATCTTTATCATCGGGCGCCGCGAACAACCTCTGAAAGACACATGCGAAGAAATCCGCCGCGCCGGAGGCTCGGCCGGATTCGCCACCGCCGACGTCCGCGAACCATCCGCCGTCGAAGCCGCTGTCGACACCGCCTTCAATCAATTCGGCCGCATCGACACGCTCGTCAACAACGCCGCCGGCAATTTCATGGCCCGCACCGAAACCCTCAGCGCCAACGCTTTCTCCGCGGTTGTAGGTATCGTGTTAAACGGCTCGTTCAACTGCACGCAAGCCCTCGCCAAACATTGGATCGCCGACAAACAAGGTGGGAACATCCTCAACATCGTCACAACTTACGCCGCCGCAAATTCCGGCTCCGCGTTCGTCGTGCCCTCCGCCTGCGCCAAAGCAGGCGTGCTCGCCATGACCACTTCTCTCGCCGTCGAGTGGGCAAAATACAAAATCCGCGTCAACGCCATCGCCCCCGGCCCATTTCCCACCGAAGGCGCCTGGTCGCGCCTCATGCCCTCAAAACAATTCGAGGATCACGCCCGCGAGTCACATCCGATGAAGCGCTTCGGCCGCCACGATGAACTCACCAACCTCGCCGCCTTCCTCCTCAGCAACATGTCCGAATACATCAACGGCGAATGCGTCGTCATCGACGGCGCCCTCTGGCTCCGCGGCGCCGGCGAATTCAACGATTTGCTGGCCCTACCCGAAAGTGCGTGGCAGGCAATGGAGTCGTCGCGCTCGAAGAAATCCTGACCGCTCAAATTTCAACGCTTGGCAAAATCTGGAAGGACTGTCATTCCGACCGGAGCAAGCCGACGTCTTTTCTTCGCATTCACTTCCTGTGAATGCATCGGCTTGTGTAGTGGAGGAACCTCTCTTCGATCTCGCCGTCAGGACAGGCGTTGCACAAAAGCTCTGTTTTTTCTTTGTGTTTGCACAACACGACCGCCGCTAAAAAATTGTCATCCCGACCGAAGCGGGCCGGGCCTTCTCTTTCGCGTTCGCCCGAAGGCCCTGAGCCTCGAAGGGTGCGAACGCGCCGGTCCGCGCAGCGGAGGGACCTTGGCTACCTCTCAACACAACTCCCAACCGATGAGACTCGCTTCCATCCTGCCGCTCACGTTCTCACTCACTCCGGCAGTGCCTTCTTCCTCAACTCCACCTTCATCTTCACCACCCCAATCTCTTTCCCATCCGCTTCCGCCTTCACGCTAACTTCCTTCGCATCCTCTCTACTCTTCTTCTCATCCGCCAGCCCAGGCAAATTAATTTCCACCCGCGCCCCAGCAGTCTGCTTTTCCCCAACCACAAATTTCCCGGCACCACTCGCCACCGTCCACCCCGCTGGCAATTCCGCGCTCAATGTAATTTCTTTTTTCCCCGCCGTCGCATTCCTCACCCACAACGGAATCACCAACGTCGTCCCCGCCTGCAACGCAACCTCCGGCGGCTCCGGGTGCGGCAAATGCGTCAGCCCATGCGCCGTTCGAAAATCCGCATAAAACTTCCACGGCCCCGCCAATTCCACTGACAACTCCGCCGCTCCGCTCGGCAACGCAAACGAAAACGCCTCCCTCCGAAACGGAATCGGATCGCTCGTCACATTTTCGAATATCGGCGCGGTCACGTTTCCGCCCACCAACGATTTCCCCGACACAAATCGCTGTTCGTCAGCCCAACCATCCGCCTTCATCATTTTTTCAATCGCCGCGTCATCCATTTTGTCCAGCTGCTCGGCAAAACTCTTCGCCTGTGTCTGGTGCACTCGAAACGCATCCAGCGAAGCGCGCCAGTACGGCTTCTTCGACGACTTCGAGATCTCTTTCACCGAGTACGACGGCCCCTTGCCCTTGAAAATGTCTTCCCGCTCCGCATCCGGAAAATAGAAAATCTTTTTCGGCTGCCACGGCCGCAACCCTTCGAGATACGGTTCCAGCCTCTTCAAAGGCTCCGCAACCTGATTCGGAAACACCGTCGGATCGCCCGCAAGATCGAACGCCTCCGTCGCCACAACTCCCGCCGCCTGATGATCCCCGTGGTCCTCGCCAATAAATGTCCCTGGCAAAAATGTCAGCACGACTTCCGGACGCGTCAGCCGCACCAGCCGCACAAGTTGTTCGAGCGCCGCGCCATGCTCCCAGTTCGCCAGCGACACCAGCACGTCCTGCCCCGCCGTATCTTTCCCATCCAGAAACCAAACATTCGTGATCCCCAAAGTCGCATTCGCTCGGCGCGCCTCAATCTCACGAATCGCCGCCAGCGCCGAAGCCTGCTCCGTCCCGACTTCATTCCCCCCGTTCCCGCCGCGCGTCCCGTACACCACCGCCACGCGCTTCCCCTCATCGATCGCCCGCGCCAAATACGCCGTCGCCGCCCCTTCATCGTCCGGATGCGCCACAACCAGAAGAATATCCGCCTTGTATCGAGTATCCGGCTCCCGCAGTTCCACCGCCGCCGGCGCAGGAGGTGTCTTGCCATCCGCCGCGTTCTGCCCACGCGCCGCCCCTACACCAGTCAGCAGCCAGCAAGTCACCGCCGCAGTCGCAAAACGCCTTCCACCCATCCGCCCTTTTCTCATTCCGCTCCCCTGAACCGACTCTCCAATTCATCGCCGCGTCGTCTAAAACGAAAAAGTGTACCGCGTCTCCGCCAAAAACCGTTTAGTCGGAACACATTACTTCACCGCTCGACTCGCGGTGGCTTCGACAGGTAAGGCTATACTGCCCGCCATGCGCCGCGCCCTCTCGATCCTGCTTATTCTTTGCCCCCTTGTCGCCGCGCAAAATCCCCCCGCGCCGACTCCAATCGCTCCCGTCCCGGGCCGAGTCGAGCCCCATCGAATCTGCGCCTCCAAACCCGACCAAACCTACGCCCTCTACCTTCCCTCCAATTACACGCCCACCAAAAAATGGCCCATCGTCTACGCCTACGACCCTTCCGCCCGCGGCGACCGCCCCGTCGACACCCTGAAAGCCGGCGCCGAAAAATACGGCTACATCGTCGCCGCGTCCAACAACTCCCGCAACGGCGCCTGGGCTCCCGAACTCGAAGCCGCCCAAGCCGTCTCCGACGACACCCACACCATCCTCTCGATCGACGATCATCGCGTTTATTTCACCGGCTTCTCCGGCGGCGCCCGCGTAGCAGGACGCATCGCACAACTATGCAAATGCGCCGCAGGCGTCTACCTCAACGGCGCCGGCTTCCCCAGCGGCACGAGCCCGTCGCCAAAGGACGCCGCTTTCCCGATCTTCGCCGCAGTCGGCAACCTCGACTTCAACTTCCCCGAAGTCACCCGCCTCGACGAAGCTCTAGCCGTCGCCGGCTATCCGCATTTTCTCCGCTATTTCGACGGCCCGCATCAATGGGCCCCCGCCGAAGTCGCCGAAGAAGCCCTAGCCTGGTTTCGCCTCTTCGCGATGAAAAAAAATCTCACGCCGCGGGATCCCGACTTCATAGCCAGCCAGCGCGAAGCCGAAATCGCCCGCGCCAAATCTTTCGAGCAGTCCGGAAATTTGTTCTACGCCTTCCGCGAGTACAACCAAGCCATCGCAATTTTCGACGGCCTCGCCGATGTCGCGCCGTTCCGCAAAGCCGCCGATGCCCTCGCCTCGCAAAAAGCTGTCCGCGACGGCCCCAAGCGCCAGCAGCGCGACTTCGAAGAGCAAAAAAACCTCATCGCCGACATCACCACTTCCATGGCGAACTTCCGCACGAACACTCCCGACCTCGCCGGCGACGTCAGCGCCACAAAACTGAAAGTCGCCAGTCTCCGCGAAGCCTCCACCCACGAAAAGAAACCCGAAAAGGCGATCATCCTGAAACGCGCCGTCGCCGACGTCTTCGTCCAAGCCATGGAAACCGGCAGCGACCGCCTCGACGCCAAGGAATATTCCCTCGCCAAAAATTATTACGTTCTCGCCACCGAGGCCATGCCCGACAGCCCAAACGCTTTCCGCACCCTCGCCATCTGCCAAGCCATGAACAACAACCGAAAAGCCGCCCTCGAATCCCTCCGCGAAGCCAAATCCAAAGTGAAAGACATGCCCCCCTTCCTCGAATGGCTCCAGTCCGAACCCGCCTTCGCCCCCTTCCACGACGACCCCTCGTTCAAAGCCATCCTCGCCAACTAACTGTCCAGCTCGATTTGGTGGCCTCGGCTTCCAGCCGGCGTCTTTGCCGCCCACAACGGAAAGCTCAATCGTCGACCATAGATCCCGTCATTCGCATACATCCTCTTGACTTTTCCACAGCCTTGTGGTAGACTGATCTGCATTGAAAGTTGTCACCCAAAGCGCCCAAAAGGCGCTTTTTCCATTTTAGGCCACCTGTAACCGCCTGATTCCAAAGCACCTACACACTCTCATTTTACGCCTCTGTAAGCCACTGATTTCGCACAACTTGCGCACTCTGCACAAAACAACCCGGGGGTACCCTGGCTTTCATACAGGTATAGCTATCGATATGCTGTTTGTAATATAATATGGCTATCGATCTGCTTTATGACATACACATGAGCGATCGAACCCAAAGCAAGAGGTCCCCCGTGGAAACCGTAAAAGTCTCTCCCAAATTTCAAATCGTGATCCCCAAGACCGTTCGCGAATCCCTAAAGCTTGAGCCGGGCCAGGAACTCTATATTTACGCCGTCGACGGCTCAATCCGTGTCAGTCGGCCCCGTTCCATCAAAGATCTCCGCGGCATGGCCAGGGGGCTGAAGTGGAAGGATGACTACCGTGATCGAAACGACCGCTTCTAATTCCGTCGTTATCGACTCCTCCGGCTGGCTCGAATACATCACCGGCGATCAGAAGGCCGATCTCTTCGCGCCCTACTTCGAGACCGACGTACGCATTCTCGTGCCCGTCATAGTCTTGTATGAAGTACGGAAAGTCTTGCTCAGGAGCTTCTCCGAAACGATGGCCGACATTTTTCAGTCCAACGCGCTTCGGCACGAAGTCATCAACATCGACGAATACATCGCAATGTCAGCGGCGACGCTCAGCCTGAAATACAAACTCGCCATGGCAGACGCGCTAATTTGCGCAACAGCACAACGCTATGAGGCACAGCTGGTTACCTCCGACGCACACTTCGACAACGTTCCCGGAGTCACACTTTTGTAGAGGCACGGCACCGCCTTGCCCGTCTTTACGCTCATAAGCACAGGTTCTGTCCAACACGCGACGCTTGGACAAATACCTCCGCTGCCTTGACCGTCGTGGATGTGGCCTTTAAGCTTGGTGTTTCTTACTTCGGGTGAACTCACAGCATGGCGTCGATTCAAATTACTTTGCCGGATGGTTCAGTGCAGGAAGTGCCCCAGGGCACAACTCCGGCGGATATCGCGCGCAAGATTTCGCCGCGTCTCGCCGACGCCGCTCTCGTCGCGCGCATCTCCGATCCATCGGCATCCAGCGCAAACGCGCAAGCAACCGGCGCAAACGCTACCGCACTCGGCACCGACGACGGCTACCAGAGCAACAACGCCGGCGAGCTGATCGACCTCCGCCGCCCGCTCGACCACAACGTCAAACTCCAGATCCTCACTGAAAAAGATCCCGACTCGCTCTACGTTTTCCGCCACTCCGCCGCGCATCTTCTCGCCGCCGCCGTGATGGAGCTTTACCCCAATGTAAAACTCGGCATCGGCCCGCCGATCGACACCGGCTTCTTCTACGAATTTCTTCGCGAACAGCCGTTCACTCCCGAAGATCTCGAAAAAATCGAAAAGAAAATGCACGAGCTCGCCGCTCAGGATCTCCCGAACGAGCGCAAACTCGTCCCGAAACCCGAAGCCGTCGAGCTCTACAAAAAATCCGACCAGATTTTCAAATGCGAGCTGGTAGAAGAAAAAGCCACCGACCCGATGGTCTCCTTCTACACCACCGGAAAATTCATCGACTTCTGCCGCGGCCCGCACATTCCTTCCACCAAGCGCATCCAGGCCTTCAAATTGATGAGCGTCGCCGGCGCCTACTGGAAAGGCCGCGAAGGCAATCCGCAGCTCCAGCGCATTTACGCCGCCTGCTTCTACACACAAAAAGAACTCGACGCGTATCTCCATCGCCTCGAAGAAGCGAAGCGCCGCGATCATCGCAAGCTTGGCGCCGAACTCGATCTTTTCAGCATCGAGGACGAAGCCGGCCCCGGCCTGATTTTTTGGCATCCCAAAGGCGGCTTGATCCGCACCATCGTCGAAGACTGGCTGCGCGCCGAACTCTTCAAGCGCGGCTACGATATCGTCTACACACCGCACATCATGCGCCGCGAACTCTGGAACACCAGCGGCCACACCGGCTTTTACAAAGACAATATGTTCGGCCCCGTGGAAGTCGAAAAAGCCGAATACCAGCTCAAGCCGATGAATTGCCCCGGCCACATCCTGATTTACAAATCAAAGTTGCGCAGCTATCGCGATCTGCCAGTGCGCCTCGCCGAACTCGGCACCGTGTATCGCTACGAACGCAGCGGCGTTCTCCATGGATTGCTCCGCGTCCGCGGTTTTACTCAGGACGACGCCCACATCTTCTGCATGCCGTCGCAAATCGAAAGTGAGGTCGAAGCCTGCATCGACTTCGCCTTCGCCGTCATGAAAAATTTCGGCTTCGAGCAATTCGAGGTCGAACTTTCCGACTGGGACGAATCGCATCCCGAAAATTACGCGGGCAAGCCCGAAGACTGGCATCGCGCGACCAACGCGCTCGCCGAAACCATGACGCGCATCAAGGTCCCGTTCAAGCGCATCGCCGGCGAAGCCGCATTCTACGGCCCCAAAATCGACGTCAAATTGATCGACGCCATCGGCCGCTCGTGGCAGCTCACTACCGTGCAGTTTGATTTCAATTTGCCCGCGCGCTTCAAACTCGAATACGTCGGCGAAGACGGCGCTCGCCATCAACCTTTGATGGTCCACCGCGCGCTGCTCGGTTCCGTCGAGCGCTTCTTCGGCATTCTCGTCGAGCACTACGCCGGCGCATTTCCGCTCTGGCTCGCTCCGGTGCAGGTGCAAGTCTGCCCCGTCAGCGAAAAAGTCATCGACTACGCCAAGCATGTCACCGACACGCTGAAGCGTCACGGCACACGCGTCCATCTCGACGAGCGCAACGAAAAGCTGCCGGCGAAAATTCGCGACGCGCAGCTGCAAAAAATTCCCTACATGCTCGTGGTCGGCGGCAAAGAAGCCGAAGCCGGAACCGTTTCCGTCCGCCACCGCACCAAGGGCGACCTCGGCCCCAAGCCGCTCGCGGAATTCCTTGCGTCCCTCCAAACCGAAATCGACTCGCGCACGATCGCGTAATGCCAAGCGAGCCTCGGCCGCGCCTTCGGCGAAAGCCAAACTTGTACAGCCATCGCCCGAGCAAATTCACGCAACGGCCTCTGCTCCGCTCATCCACGTAACCGAGGAATTTTTCGCCGAAGCCGTCCGCGAACTCACCGAGCGCGACACCGATCTAAAACGCGTCGTCGAAAAATACGGCGTCCCGCCGCTCTGGGTCCGCGAACCCGGTTTTCCCACGCTCGTCTACATCATTCTCGAGCAGCAAGTCTCGCTCGCTTCAGCCCGCGCTCTATACCAAAAACTCGAAAAGACCGTTCGCCCCTTCACTCCCGAAAAATTCCTCAAGCTCACGGAAGTCGAAATGCGCCAGCTGGGCTTCAGCCGCCAGAAAGCGCACTACACGCGCCTGCTCGCCGACGCCATCGAGCAAAACCAATTCGATCTTGATGCGCTGCCCGCACTCCACGACGATCACGCCCGCGAAAAATTAGTCGCTCTAAAAGGAATCGGCCGCTGGACCTCCGACATTTATCTCCTCAGCGCCCTCCGCCGTCCCGACATCTGGCCCGTCGGCGATCTCGCACTCGCCACCGCCGTGCAAGAAGTAAAACAACTCCGCAAGCGCCCCAGCCCTGAAAAACTCGAAAAAATGAGCGCTCCCTGGAAACCATTCCGCGCCATCGCCGCCCGCCTCTTCTGGCACGCCTACCTCTGCAAACGCGGCCAAAACTCCGCGACCATCAGCTTGTAGCGCGCGCAAAATTCGCTTGTGAATTTGACCAAAGTCGCCGGCAAGGATTCCAGCACTACCAGCGCAACGAATCTAACGACCTCAACTCCACGTGACGCTGGCACATACTCCATCGCTCGTGATAGCTTCGCGGAATGCAGCATCTTTCGCGACGACGATTCCTTTTCACAGCGAGTGCCGCACTCGCAGCAGCGCGCATCTCACGAGCAGCGCCACAGGAGATCGTTCCCAAATTGCTCGACCATATTTTGGTCGGTAGCCCCGACCTCGACGCCGGTATCAAATTCGTCGAAGAGCGCACCGGCGTCCGCGCCGCATTCGGCGGCGTCCATCCCGGCGCCGGCACGCGAAACGCGCTGCTCTCGCTCGGCAAAAATCGCTATCTCGAAATCATCGCGCCCGATCCGAAGCAGCCCGCTTCCGCCGACGTCCGCGATCTTCGCAAACTCGAAGAGCCCGTCTTGATCGGCTGGGCGCAGCATCCCGGAGATATCGAAGCGTTCGCGCAACGCCTCAAATCCGAAGGAGTCGAAGTAATCGGCCCCAAGCCCGGTTCGCGCAAACGTCCCGACGGCCGCGTCCTGAACTGGAAAACACTCGCACTAAAAGATGACGCCGGCGGCCTTTTCCCGTTCTTTATCGAATGGAGCGCAGGTACAATTCATCCCTCGGTCGACGCGCCGCAAGGCTGCACCCTCGAACTTTTCGAAGCCATCGCGACCGAGCAAACCCTCGTCCCGCTGCGCCACCGAGCCGGCCAGCTCAATCTCGACCTCAAGCTAACTTCCGGCCGCACCCCTCATCTCCACGCCATCGTCGCCGGCCCCAAAGGCCTCCTAGAAATCACGTTTTAGTGTCCGGACGGCCAGTTGATTGTTTCGAGCGGCTGCTATTACTAAGTACGTAAAGGGCTATATCCACTAACTTGGTACCCGTGATATCTTCCGCACCATGTTAGACACGACGGGGAAATCTGCCCCACAGTTTGGAACTGTGGAATACGCCGGTGGCGCGGGCGCCGAACGCTGCAAGACGTGCGGACAGTCGCTCGGCTCGCAATACTATCGCGTCAATGGCGCGGTCACTTGTAATTACTGCGGCGAACAAGCGCTCTTACGCAAACCACTCGACTCGCACCAGATTTTCGTGCGCGGCCTTCTCTTCGGCGTTGGCGGCGCCATCATCGGCCTCATCATCTACGCAGGATTTGGAATCATTACCGGCCTGATGCTGGGCTACATCTCGCTGGCAGTCGGCTACATCGTCGGCAAAGCGATCATGAAGGGCACCGACGGAATTGGCGGACGCCGTTATCAGATCGCAGCTGTACTTCTTACCTACGCCGCCGTGTCGTTGTCGGCGATTCCCATTGGCATTTCGCAAGTCATCAAGCATCAGCAAGAACGGCACCGCAACATCGCCGCTCATGCGACTTCGCCCGCAACGCGGGCCGCACCGCCGATACCAGACGGCTCTGCCACCGATCATTCAGCCGACACAACGACGACAGTGACTCCGGATGATCCGCAAGACGAACCGCAGACTGAGACGCGCGCGCCAGGGAAGGCGCCAATGAACCTGGGCGCCGTGATCGGCTCATTGCTCTTCGCGGGGCTCGCATCTCCATTTCTCGAGTTGCAAGATCCGATCCACGGAGCGATCGGTTTGATCATTCTCTTCGTTGGACTTCGTATCGCCTGGCAACTTACGGCCGCAAAGGAGCTCGACATTCTGGGTCCTTTTAGCAAATCATCGTCCGCCAACAACGACGCGAAATCCTGAGCCCAGCGCGTGTCCACTCTCTCCACCGCAGTCCTTCGTTCCTGCAAGAATTGCTCACGCGAAGTCGCGGCCGATGCGCTGGTCTGCAAACAGTGCCACACGCTGGTGCATGCCACGGAGCTTGAGCAAATCTCCGCCGGCGCGCAAATGTTCGAGGAACACGGAGAGCCGCGAAAGGCGCTCGAAGCCTGGCAGCGCGCACTTCCGCTGATTCCAGAAGACGCCGAGCAGAAAAAGTGGGTCCGCGACAAAATCCGAAACCTTGAAGCGGCCTCGTCGGTGGCGGGCGAAAAACAGAACGCCTGGGCGAAAAAATTGGGCCCCCTCGCGCCGATCGCTGTCCTGCTGGCCAAGGGCAAATTCCTCCTCACGCTGTTCAAGCTGAAATCGCTGCTGAGCCTCGCGACCTTCGTGGCATTTTACTGGGCGATCTACGGGATGAAGTTCGGCATCGGGTTCGCCATTCTCATCCTCGTTCACGAGATGGGGCATTACATCGACATCAAGCGCCGCGGGCTGCCCGCGGAAATGCCGATGTTCTTGCCGGGCTTCGGCGCGTACGTGAAATGGTCCGCCATGGGCGTTTCGAAGGCGACCCAGGCGGCTGTAAGCCTTGCCGGCCCGTTGGCCGGGCTGATCGGTGCCGCCGTCTGCGGCCTGATCTGGTGGCAGACAGGAAGCGGCTTGTGGGCGGCCTTGGCCAGTTCGTCGGCGATTCTAAACGTGCTCAACCTGACGCCAGTTTGGGTACTGGACGGCGGCAAAGCGATTGAGGCGCTCGACAAAACCGAGCGAATCGTGATTTTGGCAGCCGCCGTGGTGCTCTGCTTCTTCCTGGAAGAGAAGATCTTCCTGGCCGTCGCCGCAGGCGCGACGTACCGCCTGTTCACCAAGGATCTGCCTCCGCAACCCAGCCGGCCAACCCTGGTGTATTTTCTAGCCGTGATGGTGGGCCTAGGACTCGTCCTGTATCTCATGCCTGGGCAAGTTATCGGACCACGTTGAAACAATCGGCCAGCCTTTACGTCCCAATATTTAATGATGGCGTTTGCCGAGGACCCTGCGGCGCAGATTTTGCGCTACCCGGGCCGCCGGCGGGCATCTAACCCTTGCTGTTGCAAGGTGCCTACGTGCTATACTTTGAAGCCCGTCGCTGTATCTTTTTCAGCTGTTGCGGGTGCGCAGGTCTCTCGCAGCGCATGTAGTCGATTCAGGGCAGTGCCCGGCGAGGCGGGTATCTGGCGCCTTAAATTTGTTAGGGGGAATTATCGCAGAACGTAACTTCCGGCAGCAGAGCGACCGCACTCGCGTCAACGAACGAATCCGGGCTCGTGAAGTTCGAGTAATCGATGAAGAAGGCGGCCAGCTGGGCGTCATGCAACCGTACGAAGCGGTGCGAATGGCGCGCGAAAAGGGACTCGATCTGGTGGAAATTTCACCGACGGCCGATCCTCCGGTTTGCAAAATCACGGATTACGGCAAGTTTCTTTATCAGCAAAACAAGAAAGCGCACGAGCAGCGCAAAAGCAGCCGCGGCTCGCAGTTGAAAGAAGTCAAGTTTCGGCCGGCAACCGCTGAACACGACTACAACGTGCGCAAGAATCAGATCATCCGTTTTCTAGGTGAAGGTCACAAAGTGCGCGCGATGATTTTCCATCGCGGACGCGAAATGGCGCACCAGGAAGTAGGCCGCGCGAAGATGACGCGGCTGTTGGGAGAAATCACCGAGTTCTGCCAGATCGAAACGATGCCGCGCATGGAAGGCAACGTGTTGGTCGCATTGCTCGCGCCGAAGAAGGGCGTGCCAGTGGCCGCCAAACCTGCGTCGCAGACAGCGCAGCAAGCTTCGTAAGGCAAACCGAAATCGTTCGAATTTTGGGGATTCAGAATCAATGCGCGGCGTGGCCGTGTGACGAGGGGATTTAGAAATGCCGAGAAACAGATCGAAACCAAAACTGAAGTTGAAAACTCACCGCGGCGCCGCAAAGCGATTTAAGGTGACGGCCAGCGGCAAAATCATTCGCTCGCACGCGGGCAAGCGCCACATCCTGGGCACGAAAGCTCCAGGCCGCATGCGCAAGCTGAAGAAGCTGACGCTGGTCAGCAAGGCGGACATGCTGAAGACGAAGCAGATGTTGCCGTACGCCTGAGCGATTCTTCGCGATCATCGGCGAGCGATTTTGCTTTGAAAAGTTTTTAGTTTCGCTTTCGAGCACCACCCTAACGCGGTTAGATTGAGAGCGAAGCTGAAATGCAAGACGCAGAGCGCAAGCTCTGCCGCGGGGCTTCGGCCTCGCAACGCGGGATGAAAGTCCCGCACATCGAGCCAGGCAGTGCTACACGGGTGCCTGCCGGCCGATTCTGCTGCAGCGATCGATTCGTTTTCGCTCTGCGAAAGAGAACGATCTAGCCGCGGCGGTGCAATACCCCCGGAGACAAACCCGTTGCGTTACGCGTGTATCCTCTTTTTCGTGAGGTGCGCGCCCGCATCGTGTTGTCTCCCTAAACAGAAAAGGAGAAACCCATGGCTCGCGTAAAACGCGGCACAAAGCGCCGTGCACGGCGCAAGAAGTACCTCAAGAGGACCAAAGGCTTTTTCCTCACAAAGAGCAAGCTGTACCAATCCGCACAGGAAGCGGCGAATCGAGCGGACCGTTATGCGTTTCGCGATCGTCGCGTCAAGAAACGGCAATATCGCCGGTTGTGGATTCAGCGTATCGGCGCGGCTGCCCGTCTGAACGGCATCACGTACGGTCACCTGATTCACGGATTGAAAGTGGCTGGCGTGGAACTCGACCGCAAAGTGTTGGCTGACATCGCGGTGAAGGAGCCGGCGACGTTCACGAGCCTGGTGGCGACGGCGAAGGCTGCTGTTCCGGCTCCGAAAAAAGCGGTTCGCGCGAAAGAGTAGTTCTTCGGCTGCGGCGCCTCGCGTCTTGACGGCGCTTGCGGCTGTTCTGGTTGCTGCCGTTCTGGTTGAATGAGACGGAAGACGGGCACGGCGTGCCGTGCCCCTACCGGATTTCGATCATGACTTCTTCGGACAATAAAGCTGCGCAAACGCTGGCCGCGCTCGGCGCGACCGAGCCTGCGCGTGTTTCCGCGCTGTTCGCCGAAATTCTGGCGCGGTTCGACGGTGAAGTGTCCGCGGTACA
The DNA here is from genome assembly GCA_036493835.1 of Candidatus Acidiferrum sp. GTDB lineage: Bacteria > Acidobacteriota > Terriglobia > Acidiferrales > UBA7541 > Acidiferrum. Next base: position 40,609 of record DASXPD010000129.1, read on the forward strand.
CGACGAAGCGGCGTGGAAGCAATTCCGCGATGCGTGGCTCGGCCGCAAGTCTGGCGTCCTCACGCTCGTCACCGATAACTGGCTGAAACCGGCGACGCCGGAACTGAAACGCGTTGTCGGCGCCGAACTGAACAAGCTGCGCGGACACGTCGAAGCGCAGATCGAAACGCGCCGCGTGGCGATCGAAGCAGGCGCGGATGAAGCATCGCTGGCGCGCGAACGCGTCGACCTGTCTCTCCCCGGCGTGACGCGGCCGGTCGGCTCCCACCATCTGATTCGCCAGGTTTTCCAGGAAATTGAAGATATTTTCGTGTCGATCGGATTCTCCGTCGTCGAAGGTCCGGAAATCGAGACGCCTTACTACAATTTTGAGGCGCTCAACATTCCGGAGTTCCATCCCGTCCGCGACGACATGGACACCTTCTATCTAGAAGTTCCGAAGGGCGCGCCATCGCCGCTGCTGCTGCGCACGCACACTTCGCCGATGCAGATTCGCACGATGGAAAAGCGCCAGCCGCCGATCCGCGTGATCGTTCCCGGCAAGGTGTATCGCCGCGACAATCCCGACGCCACGCATTCCTTCGCGTTTCATCAGGTCGAAGGGCTCGCCGTCGACACCGACATCACGTTCTGCGATTTCACCGGCACGATCGAATATTTCGTGAAGCAATTTTTCGGTCCCGGCGTGAAGACGCGCTTCCGGCCGAGTTATTTTCCGTTCACCGAGCCTTCGGTGGAGTTCGACGTGACGTGTGTGTTCTGCGGCGGCAGCGGCGTTTCAGCGGGCGGCGGAACGTGCTCGAAGTGCAAGGGCGCGGGCTGGATTGAGCTTTTCGGCGCGGGCATGGTCGATCCGGCGGTGTACGGATTCGTCGGATACGACGCGAAAAAAGTGAGTGGCTTCGCGTTCGGTATCGGCATCGACCGGCTGGCGATGCTCAAATACGGCATCGACGACATTCAGGTTTTCTTTCAGAGTGACGTGAGATTTTTACGGCAATTTCCGTGACGTTTACGGACTCCAAGCAACGATTCTCGTCGCGCGTAGCCGACTATGTGCGTTACCGGCCCGGATATCCGCATGACGCTCTGACGCTGCTGAAAAATGATTGCGGGCTGCGCTCGGGGCATGTGATCGCCGACGTCGGCTCGGGCACCGGATTTTTGAGTGAGTTGTTTTTGAAAAACGGCAATCGCGTTTACGGCGTCGAGCCGAACAAGGAAATGCGCGACGCCGGCGAAGAATATCTCGCGGCGTACGATTCGTTTGGCAGCATCGACGCCTCGGCCGAAGCGACGACGCTGGAAGATGCGACCATCGATTTCGTCACGGTGGGGCAGGCGTTTCACTGGTTTGATCCGGCGGCAGCACGGCGCGAATTTGTGAGAATTCTGAAGCCGGAAGGCTGGGTCGTGGTGATGTGGAACGACCGCGAGATGAATTCGGCGTTCGCGACGGCGTATGAAGATGTGCTGGTGAGGTTTGGGAACGATTACAAGCTCGTGCGCGAGTCGTATCCGGAAATGGCAGCAATGCAGGAATTTTTCGCCGGCGGATCGGTGGAGCAGCGCAGCGTGCCAAACGCGCAGATTTTGGATTGGGACGGGCTTGTCGGGCGATTGCGCAGCAGTTCGTATGCGCCGCTGGAAGGGCAGCCGAATTACGCGCCGATGATGGCGGCACTCGACGAATTGTTTCGCGCGAACCAGGTCGACGGGCGCGTGAAGATGGAATACGCGACGCACGTGTATTACGGGCGATTGCCGAAGCAGAATGAATTGATGCAGCGACAGTGAGCAGATAGCGAATGAAGGTTGTTTACAACTGGCTGAAGGACTTTGTAGACGTGACGGCGACACCGGACGATCTCGCGTCGCGGCTCGCGCTTTCGGGCACGAATATCGGCGGCGTGGAAAAAGGCGCGCATGGCGCGGTGATCGACGCGGAAGTTTCGTCGAACCGGCCGGATAGTTTGTCGCATTACGGAATCGCGCGCGAAATTGGCGCGGTGTATAAGCTGCCGCTGAAGGCGGTGCCGCAGCCGAAGCTTGCGGAATCGGCGGCGGGAAAAGTCGGCGACGCGGTGCGCGTCGAGATTCAATCGCCGGAATTATGCGGGCGGTTTACGGCGCGCGTGATTCGCGGCGTGAAGATTGCTCCTTCGCCGGCGTGGTTGCGCGAGCGGCTCGAAGCCAGCGGTGTGGCGAGCATCAGCAACGTGGTTGACGCGACGAACTACGTGATGCTTGAGCTGGGGCAGCCGACGCACGCATACGACTACGACAAGATTCGCGATCACCGGATTGTTGTGCGCACGTCGCGCGCCGGCGAAAAGACGCGCACACTCGACGGCATCGAGCGAACGATTGACGCGGGAATTTGCATGATTGCGGACGGCGATGGCGCGCGCGCTGTCGGCATCGGCGGAATCATGGGTGGCGCCGACACGGAGATTTCATTCTCGACGAAGAACATTTTGATTGAGGCGGCGTGGTTCGAGCCGATTGCGGTGCGGCGCGGCGCACGTACTCTGCGGCTGCACACCGAGGCTTCGACGCGATTCGGGCGCGGCGGGGATCCAGAGATTGCCGAGATTGCTTCACGGCGCGTGGCGGAATTGGTTTTGCAGCTGGCAGGCGGGGAATTGCTCGCGGGCGTCATCGATGTGTATCCGCGTAAGCGGGCGCCGAAGAAAATTCGCGTGACGCGCGCGGAGATTTTGCGTGTGATGGGCGCCGACGTGCCCGATAAAGAAGTCGAATCGGCGCTGAGCGCGCTGGGATTTGCGCCGGTGCGTGTCGATCAGAATCGCGGCGCGGAAGGCTCGCTGCTCGCGACGTGGGAATGCACGCAGCCGTCGTGGCGCGCGGAAGTGGAGCGCGAGATTGATTTGATCGAAGAGATCGCGCGGATTTATGGGATGGACAAATTCACGCCACGATTTCCGGTGGCGCGGCAAGGTGCGGCGCGATTGCAGCATTACGATTCGCAGACGCGCGTGCGCGAGCGGCTCGTCGGGCTGGGCTATCAGGAGATTTTGACGATTCCGCACGTCGATGAGGCGCGCGATGCGTTGTTTCGCGCGAGCGATGCGCAGCCGGCGCGCATGGCGAATCCGCTGTCGGAAGAAGCGGGCGTGCTGCGCTCGACCGGGCTCGTGACGATGGCGGCGGCGCTGGAATGGAATTTGAATCATGGGCAGCGCAATGTGCGGCTGTTTGAAATTGGGCGGCAGTATCGATTGAACGGAGCTTCGCCAGTCGAGACGCGAGTGCTGACGATCGGCGCGACAGGCGATGCGAGAGAGAAAAATTTGTACGATGGTGCGCGGGCGTATTCGTTCGCGGATCTGAAGGGCGATCTCGATGCGGTCGGCGAGTTGTCCGGCGGATTCACGTGGAGCGCGCATTCGGCATCGGCGAATGATTGGGCGCACGCGGCTCGCAACGGGGGAGTTTCGCTTGGCGGGGAAAAAATCGGCACGGCGGCGCAGCTGGCGCGGCGCGTTGCCGATCGTTTGAAGCTGCGGCAGGACGTGTTCCTCGCGGAAATTGTGATCGATCCCGTATACGTGGCGATCGAGGAACTGAAAGATTCGCGGCGTTACGAGCCGTTGCCTCGGTTTCCAGCCGTCGAGCGCGATTTTTCGCTGCTGCTGAGCGATGGAACGAGTTTCGACGCGGTAAAAAAGGCGATCGAGTCGCTGAAGATTGCGGAAGTTGTGACCGTCGAGGCCGGCGATTTGTATCGCGGCAAAAATGTTCCAGCTGGAAAATATTCGCTGATGGTGCGCGTCGTGTTTCAGAGCCGGGAGGCGACGCTGACCGATGCGCAGACAACCGACTTTTCGTCGCGCATCGTTGCCGCGCTGCAAAAGCAAGTCGGCGCCCAACTGCGCGCGAGCTAACAGGCAGCACTACCAATCCCACCGCGCTGCGCTACAATGCCCGAGGCGGCTTGCCGCAGCGGAGATTTCGATGAGCGGACCGGTCAAAGTACAAATTTTCGGGCAGACCTACACGATCCACGGCGATCTGGATCCTACTTACGTCCAGAAGCTCGCCACCTTCGTCGACGAAAAGATGCGCGCCATCTCCGACGCGACCGCGACCGTCGATACCCACAAGATCGCAGTGCTCGCCGCGCTTTCGGTTGCCGACGAGTTGCACAGCGCGCAGCGCGACCTCGGCGAAAACAACGAGCTAATTCGCGAACAGGCCGAGCGCTGCCTGATGCTTGTCGAACGCGCGCTCAAACAAACCGCTTAGCTCCCACCGCAGGACGATTCGCCGCGGCCTCAGAATTTCGCCACATCTCCGCCAACCCAGGAAATTTCTTTTTGACCGCAGCGATGATTTCGTTCGCCTGCGCGGCGTCGACATGAGGAAGTACGACGGGCTCGCCTGTAGCCGTCACCGCGTAAAGCCCCTGACCGCCCGATTCGTGCTCCTGAAACTCCAACCGATAAATTTTTGCAGTCGGCAGCGATGAACTACCGATTTGAAATTCAAGACCTGTGACCGTCACCCGCGCCGTCATTTGACGAAACAGTGCGAAGACGCAGACTCCGCCAGCAATCGCCAAACCGGAGCGCATCGGACTCGGCAGATGCGTGCCGATGACGAACCAAACGAGCCATCCGGCAAATCCGCCGCACGCGACGCGTAGAAATAGCGAGATCTCGTTGCGAACGCGAATTTCAAGAGCGTCGCCCGACTCTTGAATCGTGTAGTGAACGGCCACTTCGCGCTACTGGCTCCACTTTGTGGGCTTGCGATCCCAGCGATGCTTGCGAAGTTCAGTGTGAAGCGGCGCAGGCAACGGGCCTTTGTCACTGGCGGCGCAATTGGTCTCGACGTTCTTTATCTTGCGCATGCCCGGAATGATTGTGCTGACGTCCTGATGGTTGAGAATAAAGCGCAACGCCATTTCCGGCATCGTCATTCCATCTTTCAGCAACGGCTTGAGCTTTTCCGCATGCTCGACGCTGGTCTTCAAATTTTCCGGCACAAAATATGTGCTGCGCCAATCGCTCGCAGGCCACGTGCTGTCGAGCGTCAGCGTTCCGGTCAGCGTGCCTTCGTCGAACGGCACGCGCGCGATGACCGCGACGTCTTTTTCGCGGCACGCGGGGAATAATTCGTCCTCGGGATTCTGATCGAAGATGTTGTAGATCACCTGCACCGCGTCGAATAATCCTGCGCGTACCCCTTTCACACCGTTGTTCGGCTCCCAGCGATTGATGCTGATGCCGACGGCCCGCACTTTTCCATTCGCGACAACTTTTTCCAGCAGGCGCGGCAAGCGCTCGTCCGCGAGCCAAGCGTCTTCCCACGTGTGCAGCTGAATCAGGTCGAGCGTGGGCACGCCGATGTTGGTCAAGCTCTTGTCGATATATTCCTCGATATATTCCGGCGGATAGCAATCTTCGAGCGTGAATTCCGCGCGGCTCGGCCACTTGCGATTTTTCGGCGGGACTTTCGTCGCCGTGTAAAGCGTTTTGCCTCGATTGGCGCGCAGAATTTTGCCGAGCAGTTCTTCGCTGTGGCCGTCACCATAGGCCCACGCAGTGTCGAAAAAATTGCAGCCGAGGTCGATCGATTTCTGCAGCGAGTCGAGCGACTGCTGATCGTCCGAGCCGCTCCACCCTCCCATGCCCCACATTCCGTATCCAATTTCGCTGACGTTCCAAGCGGTGCGACCAAAGCGGCGATATTTCATGAAGGTCCTCTCAAATGAAGAGTGGACATTATAGCGAGGGAGGGGCGAGTTGAAAGTCGCGAATTGAAGATTGCCGTCGAGGAATCGCCAGCGTCAGCCTTCGACGCATTTCGCGCAGGCAAGTTCTGCGTCGATGCGCGACGCGCGGCCTTCCGGCGTCGTCATCCACGGACGACTCTGCCAGGGCGGATCGTGCCGCACATGCTGCGAATGGCCGCATTCGAGATCGGCGACCCAATCGCCGCCATCGTCTTGATGGAATCCGACGATTTTGCGATTTGGCCGCGCTGGCGTTGCGGATTTACTCAATTTTGATGCGGGTTTCGGTTCCATTTAGTGGAAAGGTTGACTACAGTATCTTACGTCAAATCCCAGCGACCCACCTTCAAGATCGGGCTGGGCGTAAGCACGATTTCAAACTTTTCAGACAGCGGATCGACCGTCGAATCCCGCTCGGAGGATCACTAGTGAACGTCCCCAAAAATTTTGTTCTGGCGTGCGGACTTGCCGCGGCATTGGTTTCTGCCGCCGCAGTCGCGCCACGAGCGCAAGCCTTTCCCGCCACGCCGGGCAGCGACCCGCAGACGGCGACGACTTCGCGTTCGCTGAAAGCGCTGGATTATCGGCGCGCCGGAAAATCGGTGGATATTTATTTTGTCGCCACCGATCAAGGATCGGGCGCGTCGGGCTCGGCGAAAGTCGCGACGAAGTCCAATCGCATCGAGATCGACTCGAAGTTCACCGGGCTGCCGGATTCGTCGAAGTTCGGCCTCGAATATCTCACGTACGTACTCTGGGCGATTTCGCCGCAGGGGCGCGCGGTGAATCTCGGCGAGTTGGTGAGCAAGAACGGCAACGCGCAGCTCAAGGCCAGCGTGGATATGCAAACGTTCGGCATGATTGTAACCGCCGAGCCGTATTACGCCGTCGCGCAGCCAAGCGACGAAGTCGTGCTGGAAAATGCGCTTCCCGAGAAAATGTTGAATCGCGTCGAGAATATCGACGCGAAGTACACGCTGATCAGCCGCGGCAGCTATTCGCAGTCGAACACGCCGATCGAGAACGCGATTTTTGGCGTCGATCGCAAAGCACCGCTCGAGTTGTTCGAAGCGCGGAACTCGGTGCGCATCGCGCGAAACGCGCACGCCGACACCTACGCGGCATCGACATTTACGAAAGCGACGGACCAGCTGCAACAGGCGGAAACCGCGTACCAGAATCGCAAAGACAAGAAGCTCGTCATCGCGGCGGCACGCAACGCGATTGATCGCGCGGAAGAAGCGCGCGTGATTGCGATCCAGAAAAAGACGGAAGAAGACGCACAACACGCGGCGGAAGCCGAGCGACAGGCTGCTGCGGCGCGCCAGGCGAAGGCGGAGGCCGACGCGGCTGCGCAGGCTGCGGCTCGTGCGCAGGCCGACGCAGAACGCCAGGCGGCGGATCAAGCTCGTTCGGAAGCCGAAAAGGCGAAAGCACAAGCTAACGCAGCAGCGGCAGCGGCATTGGCGCAGCAAAAGGAAGCCGAAGCGGCGCGCGCGGCGGCTCTGGCTCAGCAGCAGCAAGCGGAAGCGGCGGCAGCACAAGCGAACCAAGCCGCGGCGCAGGCCGAGAAAGACAAAGCGGACATGCGCGCGCAACTTTTGGCCCAGCTCAACGCCGTTTTGCAGACGCAAGACACGGCGCGCGGCTTGATCGTAAATATGTCGGACGTTTTGTTCGACACCGGCAAATACACATTGAAGCCGCCGACGCAGGTGAAGCTGGCGAAAATTTCCGGCATCTTGCTCTCGCATCCGGGATTGACGATGCAGATCGAAGGTCACACCGACAGTGTCGGCAGCGATGAAATGAATCAGCGGCTTTCGGAACAGCGCGCTGACGCGGTGCGCGACTTCCTTGCGTCGCAAGGCGTTGCCGCCTCGTCGATGACCGCGAAGGGTTTCGGCAAGACCGATCCGATTGCGAGCAACGACACGGCGGAAGGCCGGCAAAAGAATCGCCGCGTCGAACTCGTCGTGAACGGCGCCGCGATCGGCAAAGCTGCTCCCGGAGCGCCGGCTGAAGCTCAACCCCAGTGAGGACGTAGCCGATCATCGGCCGTCGTCGGCCACAACAATTGAATAGTCGGAAATTCGAGGCGCGCAACGATCTTTGATCGGCGCGCCTCGAGTCATTTGGGACGCGCAAATAGCCATAAACATTGAATTATTCTTAGGAATAACCAGCAACCATTCCGCCGCCGCATCCGTCTAAGGTGCTAGAATGGGTGTCTGCGAAGTCTTCGGGATTTAACTTTTTAATGCAACGTTTCTCACTAACCCGGTTCTTCACCGCAAAGCTCACGCGCCAAGCGCTCGCGATTCTCGGCTGCCTGGTGCTTCTCTATGTAGTGTCGGGCGTTGCGTTTTTGCACCATCACTCCAAGGGACCCGAGACGACTTGCCACGTTTGCCAGGTGCTTCACGCGCCCGCTCTCGCCTTTTCTCCGCATGACTTGATTCCGGCAGCGCACCAGGTTGCGCGCTACAGCTCGACGCTTGAGAGTTTCAACGCAGAGAATTTCGTTGCATCACACCGCACGCCCCGCGCCCCTCCTGTAGCGTAATCCATTCTCCTGAATCGTTAATGAAGTTCGCGCCATCTGCGCTCGACCTGCATTTGCATCCATTGCATTTCTGAGCGCCACGCGCATCCGCTGATTTTCCAGCGGCTCTATTCACTCATCCGCACCGTCGCTACGCGCGACATTCGTCCCTCTCGATGGGACAGGAGAAAAAATGCCACGGAATTTCTGCAGCTTTCTGCATTTGCATCGGAACAAATCTGTCTGGACGCGGATTTCGCTTTTAGTGGCCGCAGTGTTGCTTCTGGCGGCGTCGAGTTTCGCGCAGGGAAATTCGGGATCGATCGACGGTGTCGTGAAAGATCCGTCCGGCTCCTCCATCGCGGGCGCGACGGTCGAAATCACTTACGCCGTCAGCGGTTTTCATCGCGAAACGACCACCGGAACCGATGGCGCTTTTCGCTTCACAAACATCCCATTCAATCCGTATCACATGGTTGTGACCGCGACGGGTTTCAATTCGTTCACGCAGGATGTCGAGGTGCGCTCGACAGTTCCGACCAGCGTGCAGATTTCGCTGAAGCTCGGCACGGCGAACACGAGTGTCACCGTCGAAGCGAACGGCGGCGACCTCGTCGAAAACGATTCGACGTTTCACACCGACGTCGATCAGGGAATCATGGACCGACTCCCGCTCGAAAGCGCGTCCTCTTCCGTGACTTCGCTGGTGACGCTGGTTTCGCCCGGCGTTGCCGCTGACTCCAACGGCAACATGCACGGACTCGGCGACCACGCGCAGAACTCCTTCTCGGTCGACGGCCAGCCGATCACCGATCAAACCAGCAAAGTTTTCTCGAACCAGATTCCGTCGGACTCGATTCAATCTCTTGAAGTGATTTCCGGCGCGCCACCAGCCGAATTTGGCGACAAGACGAGTCTCGTCATTAAAGTGACGACAAAGTCGGGCCTCGGAGTCACCAAGCCTACCGGCAGCATCACGACGTCATACGGCAGCTTTGGCACGTCGAACGTCGCCTTCGACCTGGCCTACGGCAACGAAAAGTGGGGAAATTTTATTTCAGCCAGCGGACTGAACAGCGGCCGTTTCCTCGATCCGCCGGAATTTCAGCCCATTCACGACAAGGGCAACGAAGGAAATATTTTTGATCGCGTCGATTACCAGATCTCGCAGAAAGATACGATTCACGGAAATTTCCAGTACACGCGCTCGTGGTTTCAGACACCGAACACGTTCGACAATCTCAACGTGCTCGATCCAACCGGCGCAAACATTGGCGAAACCGATCAGCGCTCGAAAATCGGAACCTTCAACATCGCGCCGACATGGACGCGCCTGATGGGACCAAATGCGGTCTTCACGCTCGGCGCTTACGTTCGCCAGGATCAATACAACTATTACCCGAGCAACGATCTCTTCGCCGATCTCGGCCCGATCAACTCCGAAACCATCTCGCAAAGCCGCCGCCTGACCAACGCGGGCCTGCACTCCGACTATTCGTGGGTGAAAGGCATTCACAACGTCAAAGCCGGCATCACGTATCAGCAAACGTATCTCAACGAAAACGACAGCTTCGGCATCATCGATCCGACGGTTCTTCCGTCGACGCTCGATGCGGCTGGCAATCCGTGCTTCAACACCGGCACCGGCATGGCCGCGCCGGGAACGCCGTGCGCGACACTGCTTCCCATCGACCTGACGCGCGGCGGAAGCCTCTTCGGTTTCCGCGGCAGCACCGACGTCAAAGAACTTTCGATGTATGTGCAGGACACGATCACGAAAGGCGCGTGGTCGTTCAATCTCGGCATTCGCGGCGATCTTTACGATGGCCTCTCGACCGCGCGTCAGGCTGAGCCGCGCGTCGGTATCGCGTACAACATCAAGCCGACCAACACCGTGCTGCGCGTTTCGTACGCGCGCACGCTCGAGACTCCATTCAACGAAAATCTCATCATCGCGACGACCGGTTGCAACGTGCCGGTGATCGCTGCGCTGATTCCGTGCGTGCCGGCAAATTCTCCCGCGGGTTATCGCAACGAGTTTCACGCCGGCTTGCAGCAGGCCTTCGGTAAACATCTTGTGATCGACGGCGAGTACATCTGGAAATACACGCACAACGCGTATGACTTCAGCGTGCTCGGCAATACGCCGATCACGTTTCCGATCGACTGGCACAATTCCAAAATTCCAGGATTCCTGCTACGCGCCAGCGTGCCCAACTGGCACGGCTTCAGCGCGCTCGTCGTGATGTCGAGCGTTGCCGCGCGTTATTTCCCACCACAGACCGGCGGACTCGGCGTGACCGTCGGGCAAAGCGGCGGCGTCTTCCGCATCGACCACGACGAAAAATTCAACCAGACCACGCACCTGCAATATCAACCGCTCAAGCGCGGCCCTTGGGTCGGCTTCAACTGGCGCTATGACAGCGGCCTCGTCGCCGGCGCGGTGACCGACTACGCCACCGCGTTGACCTTCGACGCCGACCAGCAAGCCGCGATCGGATTGTTCTGCGGCAACACTTTTGCCACGCCGACGAGCCCGATTTTGAGCTGCCCCGCCGGCACAAATCGCGGCGCCACGCGCGTTAACATTCCTGCCGACGGCACCGAGAACGACGACAAGAATCCGCCGCGTATCGCTCCGCGCAATCTTTTCGACTTGGCCGTCGGCCAGGACAACCTGTTCCGCGGCGACCGCTACAAGTGGAGCCTGCGCTTCACCGTCGTCAACCTGACCAACAAGGAATCGCTATACAACTTCCTCTCAACGTTCAGCGGCACCCACTTCGTCAGCCCACGCGCCGAATCCGTCGAACTCGGCTTCCACTTCTAGCGCGCTCCAACGAACACGGCCACGCGAAGGCCGCGAGACAGAATTCCTCAACGGGGTTTTGTTCTCGCGGCTTTTTCGCGTCGATTCGCTTGCTTTTCCAACCAAACTCGGCCGTCTTTGCACGCGCTCTCACAATGTTATTGATTTCGTATATTGGCGTTGACTTGACTCCGTTTCGTCAATATAAAGCAGCGCAGAGAGCACGCCTAACGCCGTATTCGCAAGAAATGATTGCGAGCTGATCGACGGAGCGTCGAAGGAGTTCCACGTGTCCACATTTCAACAAGTGCAGGCGGAAGAGAAACAGGCCGTGCGGGCACCTGCGGCTGCCAGTGTGCTTAGCGCACGCTCGGCCACCGCCGAAGCCACCCAGGAACAATCCTACGGCTTAGCTTTTTCGGGAGGCGGAATCCGCAGCGCAACGTTCAATCTCGGCATTCTCCAGGGACTCGCGCAGGCCAAGTTACTTCCGCATATGAAGTTCATCTCGACGGTTTCCGGAGGCGGATACATCGGTGGCTGGCTGGTGAGTTGGATCAAACGCGCCCCTCGCGGATTGATGGAAGTGCAGGAAAAGTTGGGCGACTACGAAAATCATCGAGACGACGATGGTGGCATCGCAGAACCCCGCCAGGTTAATTTTCTGCGCGACTACAGCAACTACATGACACCCCGGAAAGGTTTGGTCGGCGCCGACACATGGACGGGCATCGCTACGTACTTCCGAAACGTTCTGCTGAATCAATGCATCTTGATTCCAGTTCTCGCCGCCTTGGTTCTCTTGCCATGGTTGCTCGGTTCCGTCGCAATTCGGCTGCGATGGATAGGGCATCACCATCATGGCGTGTGGATTGCCGTGATCGCTGCGTTCTCCCTTCTACTCCTGTCGATGTTCATGGCGTCGCGCTACTGCGCCTATGCGGCGATCACAAAGCAAGCTCACACCGCCACAGCAACGCACGACACGCAACATGGCGCTAGCCAGGCACGCGTTCTATGGTTCGTCGGAGTTCCACTTTTTGTCTGTGCCGTATTTGCCGCGCTTACGTTTTGGCTCTGGCCCGCCGCGCAAGACGAGCCGTACTGGCGTTGGGCAGCCGTTGGGAGCCTGGTCTACGGCGTCTGCCACCTGATCGGACTGCCTGGACGAATCTCGGTCCTTCGCTCTGTTCAAGAGCAAAACAAAGTAACCGTCGCGCAACAGCTTGGAATTCCACTGACAGCCGCTATTTCCGGCGCCGTTGGAGGACTATTCCTGAAGGTCTGCCATCAAGCAATCACCAACTGGAACTCTTGGGGCTCGAGTCAGGGAAGCGCGTGGTACGTAATTGCGTGGGGCCCACCGATTCTTGTCGTCGCGTTCCTCTTGGTCGGCACGCTGCACATCGGACTTCTCAAGCTGATCATTGGTCCCGAAGAACAGGAATGGTGGGGACGCTTGGGCGGATTGCTGATGCTGGGAGTGCTTGCGTGGGTCGCAATTTTTGGCCTGGCGATCTTCGCGCCATGGGTCGCGGAAACGGAAAGCCCTTGGGTGAAGACGAAAGCCGGTCTGCTCCTCGGCTGGATCGCGACTACGATTTTCGGTCTTCTCTCGGGTAAGAGCGGGCGCACATCCGGCGGCGCAGGCGCACAGGTCTCGGGCGATTCGGCAAACAGTTCTACGATGGAGTTGATTGGAGCCGTGGCGCCGTACGTTTTCATTCTCGGCATGCTGATCCTGCTCTCCATAGGCATTCACGCGCTAGTGATTTTGCACAGCGGGTATTCAACGACCATCGAAAATTATTGGGAGAAAGTGAGAGCGATACCGCCGGCGTGGCCTCTCATTGCCATGTTCATCTTGGCCGCGATCGCGGCCGTCTTGGCTCTCAGGGTCGACGTGAATATTTTCTCGATGAACCTTCTGTATCGAAACCGGCTCATCCGCTGTTACCTCGGCGCCAGCAGAAACGTCGGAGAGCGCCAGCCCAATCGCTTCACGGGATTCGATCCCACCGATGATCTGTTGCTGACGGAGTTCGACGGCACCACCGCTCAAACCGAATATCCGGATTTGCCCGCGTACATTGGTCCGTATCCGATCATTTGTGCCGCCCTCAACGTGACGCACGGCGAGCGCCTGGCGTGGCAGGAACGCAAAGCGGAATCCTTTGTCTTCACGCCGAAATTCTGCGGCTACGAATATCCAGAAATGAAGTACGAGCCCAATCCGCCGGCCGAAGGGACTTATCGTGCGACGGACGAATATGCCTATCCGCAAAATCCGACAAGTGCTTTGCATCTTGAGGCGGGCGGCGTACATCTCGGCACCGCCATCTCGATTTCTGGCGCGGCCGCGTCACCCAACATGGGTTTTCACACATCGCCGCCTCTCGCTTTTCTGATGACTCTCTTTGACGTTCGTCTGGGATGGTGGCTGCCCAATTCGCGATACGACAACAACCAGCTTTCCAGAAATTATACGGAAGGTGGTCCGCCGTGGTCGCTGTTGTACCTGCTGAAGGAGCTGCTCGCTTCGACGACCGATGAGTCGAAGTACATCTACCTTTCGGATGGGGGACATTTTGAAAATCTCGCAATCTACGAACTCGTTCGGCGTCGATGCAGATACATCATTGCGTCCGATGCCGACGCTGACTTCGGTATGGCATTTGGAGACTTGGGCAACGCCATCCGCAAATGTCGCAGCGACTTCGGAGTGGAAATCACCATCGATCCAACGCCGGTGCAATTGCCGCCGGGTGGCTTTGCCCGGGCTCACGGCGTCGTCGGAACGATTCGCTACCCTAACACTCCGACAGAAGAGGGGTTTTTCGGCGAGATCCTTTACATCAAGCCCACGATAACTCCTGACACGCCGCGAGACGTTCTCGCGTACCGCTCAAGCCACACAGAATTTCCAGATCAGTCCACCGCTGACCAATGGTTTGACGAATCGCAGTTCGAGAGTTACCGGCGACTGGGCCTGTACACAATGCAGATGCTCGCAGGGATGCTCGGCAACCCTTCCCCTGATCCGCCCCCTTCCGTTGCAGAACTTTTTGCAAGGGTGCGCGCGAACGCGCAGCGCACATAACGCCCGCGAAGAACGTTCTCCTGACGCGGTTTGGCCACCACCCAACCTCACGCTACAATATTCCCCGAGCGGCACTTCGAAGCAGGTGAGGGGACGAAAGCTGTTTGAACCAATGCAGAATCTCTGAGGAGCTGCGGATAGCCAGCCTGTGTGCACGGCCTGTCCCTTTGGCTTCCCGGCCGATGGCCGAAGCCAAACCTCGCGCCAATCGCGCGTAGCGGGAACGGGAAGCGAACGGGGCAGGAAAGCCTGATGGTTGGCTCGTGGCGCCCACTTAGTCCAGAGGTTCACGGCCTAGTTTCCCACGGCTAAGCAGTCCGCTCGTTTTTGTGCTCGGGCATCTCGCGGGTCATCGCACCCGGGCCATCGCAGTTCAGCGGTTGGGCGCCCGCACCACGCGCCTGTCTTTCGTTAAGTCGGGGACGGCGGCCAACAATGCCGTCGGCAATCGAACTTCGCTTCATCCATCTATGCGCATACTTTTCATCGGTGACATCGTAGGTTCGCCCGGGCGCCAGATCGTGCGTGATCGTCTGGCCGACCTCGTCACGCATCGCCAGATCGATCTCGTCATCGCCAACGGCGAAAACTCCGCCTCCGGCTTCGGCATCACGCCGAAAATCGCCGACGACCTCCTCAGCAACGGCGTCGACGTCGTCACCGGCGGAAATCACAGCTGGGACCGCAAGGAAATCCTGGAATACATGCCACACCAGCCGCGCCTATTGAGGCCGGGAAATTTCCCCGAAGGCAGCCCCGGCAGCGGTACGTACGTAGGAAGCGCGAAGAACGGCGTCAAATTCGCCGTCCTCAATCTGCAGGGTCGCATCTTTCTGCCCGCGATCGACGACCCTTTCCGTAAAGTCGATGCCGAATTGGGAAAGCTGCCGGACGACGTCGCGTTCGTCTTCGTCGACATGCACGCCGAGACCACCAGCGAGAAAATCGCGCTCGGCTGGTATCTCGACGGCCGCGCCTCCGTCGTCGTCGGCACGCACACCCACGTCACCACCGCCGACGAGCGCGTCTTGCCGCAGGGCACCGCCTACATCACCGACGTCGGCATGACGGGGCCGCATGACGGCGTCATCGGCATGGACCGAAATGGGATTATCAAGCGCTTCCTCGATGGCCTCCCGGCCCGCTTTGAGGTCACGGCTGGCGATATCCAGATGAATTGCGTTTTGATCGAGACCGACGACGACGGCCAGCGCAATCAGGCGGGCCGGTTGAAGGCTAAGTCCATTGAGCGGCTGCGTTTACGCGCCGACTGATGCACCGACGCCGCTGGCAGGAACGCCCGCTACTTGGTGCTCGCAACTGCTGCAACGTGGGGCAACCTTCAGCCGTCCAATTACAATCTGAAAGCACATGCAAAAAAAGAAGTCCCAGCTTCTGACAATTGCAGCCTCGTTGTGTCTCCCGGTAGCCATCGCCATTGCCGCCGGTTCGGCGCACGCGGGCCCGCAGCCGTCGTCGCAGCCGCACTCCAACCATAACGTCGCTCTTCGACCCAACGCGCCTGCGCCTCAGGACCGCAACTTCGTCCAAACCGAAGGCGACATGACCGCCAAAACGCGCCTCTTCGGTCCGATCGGCCCAGGACTGCGAGCCGTGCGGCGATCCTCAGATGGCCGCACCTACATTCTCGCGTCCCCGTCCCCCGGCTTGGTGGTCTACGACGCGAAAGGCAAGCAAGTCTTCACCGTAGCCGAAACCGCCGCGACTCCCGGCGCGAAGCCGACCACCTCCGGCATCACGTTCGGCGAAGACTGCGACATCGACTCCGAAGGCCGCACTTACGTCGCCGATCGCGGCTCCAGCATGGTCGATATCATCGGTCCCGACGGCACCTTCGCCAACTCGTTCGCGGCGCCCGCGCCGGTTTCGATCGCCTGGCTCGGTGACGGCGAAATAGCCGTCGCAACGCTCCGCGAAGACCACCTTGTCATCGTCTACGACAAGCGCGGCCGCGTGACGCGCGACTTCGGCGATCCCGAGCAAATCTCCGAACGCGAAGACCTGAACCGCTTCCTCAACGTCGGCGAGCTGGCCACCGACGCCGCGCACCACGTTTACTACGGCTTCAGCTATACGCCCGAGCCGACCGTCCGCCAATTCGACCGCAACGGCTACGGCATCGGGCCCGACATTCAGTACGTGGCGCTCGAAGCGGCATCCGAAGCCCAAGCAATCCGCCGCGAGATCGTCAAGCAGGAGAAAAATCGCAAGACGCCGTCCTTTAAGCGCATTCTCACCGGCGTCGGCGTCGATCCGATAACCGGTGAAGTCTGGATGGCCGTCGGAAACACGTTGTTGCACTTCGACAAAGACGGCAACCGCCGCGCCAGCTATCAGATGTACACACCCGAAGGCGCGCGCCTGGAAGCCAACACGATTTTGATCGAGCCCGACCGCATGATCATCGGCGGCGACCCCATCGGCATCTACGAATTCGCCAGACCCGACAAGAAGCTTCCCGCCGCAAAATAAAAATTCAGTTTTCCTCAGGACGTTTTGTGCCTTCGTGCGTCGCGATGAGGCGCGCGAAGCAAATTTGTCGTAAAATTTCCTTTCGAATCATCACGTCTCAACTTTGTCGTGTCAGAATTCGTGTTGTGGAAAAACTGTGAGCGGTGTGTGAAACGCGTTCCTTGCGGTACTCTGTCTTCGCACACTTTTCGCTTGCGGGGCACGCTTCAATCAGAGACAATCCCGCGCTGTCCTGAAACGACGGTGACTCGGCTGAGGGCAACTCCGAGGTCGGTTCGGGAGCATCAGGGGCACGGCAGTACATTCCATCGAGGGTTAAACCCCGAAGTCTAAAGAAGGACGTAAACGGCCCGCTTTCCCACAGCATATTCACATCTGTGGAAATTGCTGAGGCCTCTTATTCTCTCCGCAAATGTCGACTGCTACTCAAACCGGGCGCGAACCGTTCAACTCTTGGGACAAATTTCTGGACCGCGTAAAGTCCAGAGTCAGCATCAACACATTCACCACCTGGTTTCAGCCTACGCGCTTGAATCGCGCCGAGGGCGACACGCTCTTCATTCAGATTCCGAGCACGGTGTTCCGCAACGTGCTGACGCGCACGTACGGCGAGATCGTCAAAGCCGTTTTCCACGAGCTCGGCACGCCGAATACGCGCGTGCAGTATGTCTGCACCGAAGAAGAGGCTGCTGCCGTCGTTCCCGCCGCGCCCGCGGTGCCCATCAAGCAGTCGAAACTCGATTTTGAGAGCAGCGACCACCAGCTGAATCCGCGCTACACGTTTGATTCGTTCGTCGTCGGCAAGTCCAATGAATTTGCGCACGCCGCGGCAAGAGCCGTGGCCGAGCAGCCCTCGAAGTCCTACAACCCGCTCTTTCTGTACGGTGGCGTGGGCATGGGCAAGACGCACTTGATGCACGCCATCGGGCACACCATCAAGAAGCGCAATCCCGCGATGCGGCTCAGCTACGTCAGCGCCGAAAAATTCACCATCGAAGTCATCAATTCGCTGCGCTTCGATCGCATGATCACCTTCCGCGATCGGTTCCACACAGTTGACGTTCTGCTCGTCGACGACATTCAGTTCATCGCCGGCAAGGAACGCACGCAGGAAGAGTTCTTCCACACCTTCAACGCACTCTACGAACAGCAGAAGCAGATCGTCATTTCTTCCGACTGCCTGCCGAAAGACATCAACTCGATCGAAGAGCGGCTGCGCTCGCGTTTCGAGTGGGGCTTGATTGCTGATATTCAGCCGCCCGATCTCGAAACGAAGATCGCGATTTTGCAGAAGAAAGCGGAGAACGATCGCTTTCCGCTGCCTGATGACGTCGCCGAGTACATCGCGCGCGCCATCAAGTCCAACGTGCGCGAGCTCGAGGGCGCGCTAACCCGTTTGATGGCTTACGCGTCGCTGACCGGCGCGGTCGTATCGCTCGCCACTGCGCAGCAGGTTTTGCGCAACATCATCGCGTCGCAGGAAAAGCGCGTCACGATCGATCTGATTCAGAAGCGCGTCAGCGAACACTTCAATTTGCGCGAGCAGGATCTGAAGGTCCGCAGCAATACCCGCGCAATCGCGTTCCCGAGGCAGGTGGCGATGTATATCGTCAAGCAGCTCACCACCGCTTCGCTGCCGGAGATCGGGCGCCAATTCGGCGGCAAACATCACACGACGGTGCTGCACTCGATCCATAAGATCGAAGAGATGCGCCGCTCCGACAAAGACCTCAACCGCACGATCACGCGGCTGATGGACGCTCTTCAGTAGTTTTCGAAATTCCCCAATAGCTTGTTGTCTACGCTGGTGCGACCCGATCCTCCCGTCGGGTCGCGCAGGCAATCGCCGCATCATCCCTCGCGAAATACTGTTCTCCGCTTCAACTCCTCCGCCCCAATGTTGCAAACTTTCGTTCACTAAAACTCGCGTGCGAACCCGAGCGATTATTTTTGTTGCTGCTTACCCAAGCGTGCGAAAAAAATTCACTCGCACTCGACAAAAGTTCTCTGTGGAGAAAACTTGCGTAACTGTTCGGATTTACTGTGGACGCCTGTGAGCGAAATCACGTCTCACGTGAGACCACGGCGCGATCGACAAAGTTTTCCTCTGTTCCCACAAATCGCCACTCGGACACCACACGCCATTCACGCGCCAAAACAAAGGCGACAAAATCTTTTCCACGTTTCCACACCGATCATCACAACAACAAGGCTCCAATTTTTTTCTAAATCAAAATCTCTTGTCTTGATGATGGTTTGCCCTTGCCTGTGAAAAATCCAAACACGCACGACTCGTGAAGCAACGCACGACCAGCACGAAACGAAATCCTCACATTTCCTCAACCCTGACCGCTCGGCCAGGCCTCGTTCCGCTTTGTTCTTTCCTCAAAACCGAGTAGAGTACGGCAACAGAGTTACAATTAAAGAAGGAGGCGGCTGTCCGTCCCCCAGGGCCGCGTAAACAATGAGCGCACCTGCAACCGCACGCGAGGATCACCAAGCGATGGAATTCAGCGTATCGAAGTCGGCGCTGCTGAACGAACTTAGCACCACGCAGGGTGTCGTCGAACGCAAAACGACGATCCCGATTCTGTCGAACTTGCTGGTCGAAGCGAAGGGCGACAAGCTCAACATCACCGCCACCGACCTCGAGCTCAGCATTCGCACTTCGTGCGATGCCAAGGTGAAAAAAGAAGGCGCCGGCACGATCCCGGCGAAAAAACTTCTAGAACTCGTTCGCCTGCTTCCCGAAGGCGAAATCAAATTCAAGCTACTCGAAAATCACTGGGTCGAAATCGTCAGCGACAAAAAGAAATATAAGCTCGTCGGTATGGCGAAAGAGAATTTCCCAGCTCTCCCGGCGATGCCGCACACCCTGGTAAAGATCTCCGCTCCCGTGATGGAGAGCCTCATCAGCAAGACGAAATTTGCGATCTCGATGGAAGAGTCGCGCTACACGCTCAACGGCGGCCTGCTGATCCTCAAGCCCGACACGCTCGCCATGGTCGCCACCGACGGCCATCGCCTCGCGCTCGCCGAAACCGATCAGAAACTCGCCGGACTCAACGGCGAAATGAAAGTGCTCATTCCGAAAAAGGCGATGGACGAAGTCTCCAAGCTCGCCAGCTCGGCCGACTCCGACGCGCAGATCGAATTTGCCAAGGACGAAAGCCACCTGTTCTTCCAGGTTGGCCATCGCCTGCTGATTTCGCGGATTCTCACCGGCCAATTCCCGAACTATGAAGCCGTACTGCCGCGCGATAACAACAAGACCGTCACCATCGAGCGCGGAGAGCTCTGCGACGCAGTGAAGCGCGTCTCGCAGCTTGCCGACCAGCGCTCACACGCCGTAAAGCTCGCCGTCTCTCGCGACGGCATCGAAATCTCCGCGTCGAGCCCCGAATACGGCGAAGCGAAAGAAAATATCGAGAAGGACTACAAAGGCGATCCGATTTCGATTGGCTTCAACTCCAGCTACATGCTCGATTTCCTCGCCGCCGCGGCCGATGGCCCAATCAGCATCGAGCTGAAAGACGAACAGTCCGCCGGCCAGATGCGCCCACTCGCCGATGAAAGCTATCGCTACCGCTACATCATCATGCCGATGCGCATCTGACGGTTGATTTTCCTCGTGTTCACAATATAATTGATATGTGAATAGCAAACTAAGTATTCTTGGCCCGTCGACACCACTCGTGGCAACCAAGATTCGCATCATCCGCGACGTTAGGGTGATACTCGACGCCGACATTGCGAACCTCTACGGCATCACGACCTTCAATTTGAACAAAGCAGTCGCGCGAAACAGAGATCGGTTTCCAAGAGACTTCATGTTTCGGCTGACTGCGAAAGAGCGTGGAAACTTGATATTCCAATCTGGAATATCAAGTTCGCGTCGTTGGGGAGGCGCCCGCCACTCACCCTACGCATTCACCGAACAAGGTGTGTCAATGCTTTCGAGCGTTCTTCGCAGTGAGCGTGCAGTCAACGTGAATATCGCAATTATGCGTGCCTTCGTAGAGCTGCGGCGAGCGTTGGCTACGCACGAAGAGCTCCGAAAGAAGATTGAGCAAATGGAGCGGCGCTACGACGCGAAATTCGAGGTAGTATTTAGCGCAATCAAACAGATGCTTGAACCGCCGCCGAGGACGAAATCGACAATTGGTTTTCATCCTGCCACGAAGCAACTCAAACCTTGAGTGAGGTCAAATTTCCCGGCCGGTTTGCGGATTCACTTCGATCAACTTGATATTCCAGTTTGGAATATCAAGTTCACTTATTTCGCCAAATTCACGCATATTTTTCGCAGGCTTCAGTACGCAAAGGAATATTCCAAGTAATTGAAAAATAAGGCGTTAGCCGTTAGCCGACATGTTCGATTTGTTTGGGATTTCTGCCTAAATCAGTTAGAATGCCTGAGTAGCTTGTTTGCTGTTCGTTCCTCCTGTTTTTCGGTCCGCCTCGCGCAATCGAGGCACGTCCGCCAAGCCAGCGAAGTTCAGTTTTCAGCCCTGCGCCAGGGGCCGGAACATCGCGCTTGGAAATGAAACCTTTCGAGCGCAAACACGTTCGTTAGGTTGACAAGTCTTCGCCACGTCTCGCTGCGCGAGATGGGATGGAGCAGGGGCCCTACGAGTTCCCGACGCATGCGTTCGCGCCTGCATTCGGAGCCAAAGGGTTAAGGCGACGCACGGAGAAGTCCGCACTCAGCCTTTCCTCGCTTCAAAGAATTTGAATCAGTCATAGCGACTGCCCCGGTGCGCGAAATGTCGCGCTGGCTCGCGGTTTGTTTGTGCCGCAAATTTTTCGCCGGCAATTGCCGCGCGCTCGTCTTTCAAGATTGAAAGGCCAAGTTTGAGTTTGGAAATGGGAGATCGAATGGCTGAGGAAAAAGACCCACAAGCGCAGGGCCACAAGTACGACGCAAAATCGATCAAAGTTCTCGCCGGACTCGAAGCCGTCCGCTTGCGTCCCGCGATGTATATCGGCTCGACCGGTGAAATGGGCCTGCACCATCTCGTCTGGGAAGTTGTCGACAACTCCGTCGACGAAGCGATGGCCGGGCACGCCGACGAAATTGACGTCACCGTGCACGCCGATGATTCCGTCACCGTCGTGGACAACGGCCGCGGAATTCCCGTCGACATGCACGCCACGGAAAAGCGCCCCGCGGCCGAAGTCGTTCTCACCGTTCTCCACGCTGGCGGCAAATTCGACAGCGACACCTACAAAGTTTCCGGCGGTCTTCACGGCGTCGGCGTCAGCGTCGTCAACGCGCTGGCCGATTGGCTCGAACTCGAAATTTCGCGCGATGGCGCGGTCTGGGAACAGACCTATGAAAGGGGCAAGCCCACCTCGAAGCTGAAGCAGACCGGCAAAACGCGGAAAACTGGGACGAAACTCACCTTCCACCCCGATCCGACAATTTTCGATAAAACTACCTACAGCTACGACACGCTCGCTCAACGTCTGCGCGAACTCGCCTTCCTCAACAAAGGCCTGAAAATCACGCTGACCGACGAGCGCTCCGACAAAACCGCCGAATTCAAATTTTCAGGCGGCATCAGCGAATTCGTGAAGCACCTGAACCGCGGCAAGACGACGCTCCACGATTCGCCGATCTACATCGAAGGCAAGCGCGGCAACGTCGAAATCGAAATCGCGCTGCAATACAACGACAGCTATGGCGAAAACGTCTTCGCGTTCGCCAACGCGATTAACACCGTCGATGGCGGCACGCATCTCTCCGGTTTCCGATCGTCGCTTACCCGTACGATCAATAGCTTCGCGTCGTCCGCAGGCATGTTGAAAGATCAAAAAGACGAAGTGTCGATCAGCGGTGACGACGTGCGCGAGGGGTTGGTCGCTGTCATCAGCGTCCGCCTGCCGCAGCCTCAGTTTGAAGGCCAGACCAAGGGCAAGCTCAACAGCGACATCAAGGGCGACGTCGAGCAACTCGTCAACGAGCGCCTCGGCGAATGGTTCGACAAACATTCCACCGTGGCGCGCCGCATCATCGCAAAGTGCATCGACGCGGCTCGTGCGCGCGAAGCGGCTCGCAAAGCGCGCGAACTGACGCGCCGCAAGTCCGCGATGGACTCCAGCGGCCTGCCCGGCAAGCTTGCCGATTGCCAGGAGCGCGATCCGTCGCGATGCGAACTATTCGTCGTCGAGGGAGAATCCGCAGGCGGCTCAGCAAAAATGGGCCGCGACCGTAAATCGCAGGCGATCCTGCCGCTCAAGGGCAAAATCCTCAACGTCGAAAAAGCGCGCTACGACAAGATGCTCGGCCACGAAGAAATTCGCGCCATCATCACCGCGCTCGGCACCGGCATCGGCAAAGACGATTTCGACGCCGGTAAGTTGCGCTACCACAAAGTTATTCTCATGACCGACGCGGACGTTGACGGCAGCCACATTCGCACCCTGCTCCTCACTTTTTTCTTCCGTCACATGAAAGAGCTGATCGAACGCGGTCACATTTACATCGCGCAGCCGCCGTTGTATCGCGTCAAGCGCGGCAAGAGCGAGCGCTATATTCGCGACGAAACCGACTTCGCGCACGAATTGATGAAGCGTGCCACCGAGGATCACGCGGTAAAGGCCAAGGAAGGCGTTTCACTCGAAGGCGCAAACCTGACGAAGTTCCTGTTGAACGTGCAGGAGTTTGAAGCGGCCGCGGCGAAGTTGAGCCGCCGTCTTCGCGATCCTCGCCTGGTCGAAATCATGGTCGAGAGCGGCCTCGAGAAAAAAGGCGATTTCGAAGACAAGAAAGCTCTCGAGAAGCTTTTGAAGGAAGTCGACAAAGCCAAACTGAAGATCGAAGGCAAAGTTGTGTTCGACGAAGAGCACAGCCTGTACGAAATTCAGTTTGGGCCGCCGCACGGCCAGAAAATCAATTGGGCGCTTGCGTCCGCCGCGGAATACAAGCGGCTGCGTGGCCTCGCCAAGTTGATCGACGAATTCAACAAGCCGCCCTTCACGATCACCAACAACGGCACCAAGGTCGTCAAGGAAAGGGCGCAAGACGTTTTGAATTACGTCGTCGAAGACGCCAAGAAGGATTTCACCATCACGCGATTCAAAGGCTTGGGCGAAATGAATGCCGAGCAGTTGTGGGAAACCACGATGAACCAGGACACGCGCACGCTTCTCCAGGTGAAACTGGAAGACGCCGTCGCCGCCGAAGATATTTTCACCACGCTGATGGGCGAAAACGTCGAAGCGCGCCGCAAGTTCATCGAGGAAAACGCCCTCGACGTCCAGAACCTGGATATTTAGTCGCGCCGAGCCATTGATGATCTATCAGCTTGGATGGACGACGTTGCCAGGACTGCGCGGATTGAGTTGTAGCGATTTTCGCGCAACGCCGACGGATGCGCCCGACATGAATCGCGGCGTAGCGGTTGAGTTTGCAAGCGAAGCAGAACGTGACGAGTTTTTGCGGCGAGCGGAAGAACATTTCGCCGCGAGACGTTTCACCAACGCGGCCGACGCCTTTGACACAGTGAAGGCGTACGTAATCGAACGAGTTGCGGAGTAATCGACGTTTTAGAGAAGTTCGAGGAATTCCTCGAGCTTCAAACCGCACTGTTTGAGGATGTCGGACAGCGTGCCTTTTGCTAATTCGGAATGGAGCGGAACTACGGTTTTGAAGACAGTGTCGCCAATCCTTCGTTCCAGGGAGACGTGGCTTCCTTTTTGGCGCAATTCGACAAAGCCCGTACGCTTCAGGGCGCGGATGACGCGCTCGCCAGAAACGCTTGGTAGCTTTGGCATGTCAACGGGAGACTTCGACGGTTGTCCAGAACGATTCAGGTTCGGTGCTGGTGCCTTCGGGGATGCCCCACGTTTCAAGGTAGAGCTCGATGGCCTCGCTCAAATTGCCGCGAGCGCTCTCGACGTCCTTGCCTTGAGACGTGACGCTCAGCTCAGGGCAGCGAGCCACGTACCAGCTGTCTTCCTTGGTTATCAAGGCGGAGAAGCGGTAAGTCATACAACGATGCTAACCAATATCCTGGCAGCAGGCAATACGGAGTAGACAGAGGACAAATGGCAGACGAGAAGAATACATCGATACTATTGCCGATCGATATTGAAGCCGAGATGCGGAAATCGTATCTCGACTATGCGATGAGCGTGATCATCGCGCGCGCTCTACCCGACGTGCGCGACGGCCTGAAGCCGGTGCAGCGCCGCATCCTGGTCGCGATGAACGATCTCGGCCTCGCGTCGAATCGCGGCTACCGCAAGTGCGCCAAGATCTGCGGCGACACTTCCGGCAACTATCACCCGCACGGTGAAGCCGTCATCTACCCCGCGCTCGTGCGCCTCGCTCAAGAATTCAACCTCCGCTACATGTTGATCGACGGCCAGGGAAACTTCGGCTCCGTCGATGGCGATCCACCGGCGGCCATGCGGTACACCGAAGCGCGCTTGGCGAAAATCACCGAAGACATTCTCGCCGACCTCGAAAAAGACACCGTCGATTACATTCCGAACTTCGATCAGACCCGCGAAGAACCCACGGTGCTGCCATCGCGCATCCCGAACCTTCTGGTCAACGGCGCGAGCGGCATCGCGGTCGGCATGGCGACGAACATCCCGCCGCACAATTTGCGCGAAATCGTGGACGCCGCGATTTTGCTGATCGAAAAGCCAGACACGCCGTTGAAAGAAGTGATGAAGCTCGTGCCCGGCCCGGATTTCCCGACGGGCGCGTACATCGCCGGCCGCGAAGGAATTGAAGCTGCCTACCGTACTGGTCGCGGCAGCTTTGTGATGCGCGCGAAGGCCGCGATCGAAGAAGTCGGCAAGGATCGCGAAAACATCGTCATCACCGAAATCCCGTACCAGGTAAACAAGGCGCGCCTCATCGAGCGCATCGCCGACCTGGTCCAGAATAAAAAACTCGAAGGCATCGCTGATGTTCGCGACGAGTCCTCGCGCGAAGGCATGCGCATCGTCATCGAAATCAAGCGCGGCGAAGAATCGCAGCTCATCCTCAACAATCTGTTCAAGCAGACGCAGATGCAGGAATCGTTCGGCATGATTCTGCTCTCGATCGTCGCCGGTCAGCCGCGCGAACTCGGCTTGATCCCGATGATCAAGCTGTTCATCGATCACCGCATCGAAGTCGTTCGCCGGCGTTCCGCGTACGAATTGCGCAAGGCACGCGAGCGCGAACACATTTTGATCGGTTACCAGATCGCGCTCGATTATCTCGACGACGTGATCCGCATCATCCGCGGTTCATCGAGCCGCGCACAGGCACGTGAAAACTTGCTCGCGTTTTTCACCGAGCAAGACGTCACCATCACCGAGAACGGCAAGCCGAAGAAAGTCGCGGGCGTGAAGCTCGACGGCCGCAAATACAAAATCGGCCCGCTGGAAGGCGAAGCCGTCGCGGTTCGCGGCAATGTTGTTGGCCTGACGCCGGTGCAGGTCGATGCGATCCTCGAATTGCAGTTGCATCGCCTGACGCAGCTCTCGGTCGACGAAATTCTCAAAGAATTGAAGTCGATCCGCGAAACGATCGCGGAACTCGAAGAAATCCTATCGAACGATCGCAAGCTCAAAGCCGTCATCACCGCCGAGCTGAAGGAAGTCCACAAAGCCTACGGCGATGATCGCCGCACGCAAATCGTCGACAAGGTCGATGAAATCAAGCTGGAAGACCTGATCGCCGACACCGAAATGCTGATCACGGTCAGCCATGCCGGCTACATCAAGCGCACTGCGGCGGAAACGTATCGCCACCAATCGCGCGGCGGCAAGGGACGTATCGGCGCGAAGACGAAGGAAGAAGACTTCGTCGAGCATCTCTTCATCGCGTCGGCGCACAGCTATATTTTGCTGTTCACGTCGAAGGGGCGCGTCTACTGGCTCAAGGTGTATGAGCTGCCCGAAGCCGCGGCCGCTACGCGTGGCAAATCGATCTCGAGTCTTGTGAAATTCTCCGAGGACGAAAAGCTCACCGCACTCGTCGCCGCGCGCAACCTCGAAGAAGATGGCCGCTTCGTCTTCATGGCGACCAAAAACGGCACGGTGAAAAAGTCAACGCTCAACGAATTCTCGAATCCGCGTTCATCGGGAATCATCGCTATTAACTTGGAAGCGAAAGATGAACTCATCGGCGCCAAGCTCACCGATGGAAAGAAGATGATTTTCCTCGCGAGCCACGAAGGTCAGGCGATCCTCTTCCGCGAAACAGAAGTGCGCCCGATGGGACGCAATGCCGGCGGCGTCAACGGCATGGATCTCGACGAAACGGATCACGTCGTCAGCATGGACGCGGTGCAGCCCGATTTCGAGATCATCAAAAAGGAACACAAAAAAGAAACGCAAAACCTTGAAGAACTCGAGAACGAGGACATCAAGGATTCGCTCACCACGCTGATGCTGACCGTCGCCGAAAAGGGCTACGGCAAGCGCACACCGCTGGCGGAATATCGCATCACGTCGCGCGGCGGCAAGGGCGTGGTCAACATGAAGACGACGGATCGCAACGGCTCGGTGATCGCGACGTTGCAAGTCACGGAAGAGTCGGATGTGATGATCATTACGCACAACGGCAAAGTCATCCGCGTCCACGCCAACGAAATTCGCGAAGCGGGCCGCTCGACGCAGGGCGTGCGCTTACTGCGGCTCGACGACGACGATCACGTAGCCGCGGCTGCGGTACTCCAGGAAGAAAGCGAAGAAGAAAAGAAGTAGCGTCGAGAAGTAACTTCGCCCAGTCACCCCGCGCAGCAACTTCGTGTATCGCGTACTGCGACTCGCGCCGGCGTCGAATTTCTCGCTGGCGCGAGTTTCATTTTGGGAACCTGAGGTACACCCACCCCCGGGTTGTTTTGTGAAGAGTGCGTATGTCTAGGCGAATGAGCGGCTTACGCAGGCCCGCTTTTGAGGAGTGAGAATGTCGCGTGTTTTGAGCGACTTACGATTTAGATTTCTTCGCTTTTCGTTTGCTTTGGGCTCGTTCCGGCTCGTTGCGCGAGCCAAGTTCCACGAAGAGGCCGTATTGCGAATGAAAAAGTGTGTCGGGTAAGTCGAGGCGTGGTTTTCTACGAGCGGATTATAGCACACCGAAAATTGGTGGATTCGCAGTGGCGCTTGTGTCGTCCCAACTTGCAGCGGCGATTGTGGCGTCCGGATTTGAGGTGGCGAGTGTTGGCGTCGGGATTCGCGCGTAGTGCTAGAATGCCAGCCCTATGAAAAATTCACGGCGTAGTTTTCTATCGTGGTGCCTTCCTGCGGTCATAGCGCTTGGCGCTCTGATCGCGCTCCCCGGATGGGCGCGACATTCTGACAGTGCATCTCTCACGGCGACGAAGTCCGCGACGCAATCCGCCGCGGCGCCCGCGAAACCGGCCGACAAAGGGCCGTTCTATCTCGTGTACGTCGGTACGTACACCACGAAGCAGGAAAGCAAAGGCATCTACGCCTACAATTTCAATCCCGCCACCGGCGAGTTCACGTCGATCGGCCTCGCCGCCGAGACGAAAGACCCGTCCTTCGTCGCCGTGCATCCCGACGGAAAACATTTGTATGCCGTGAACGAAATTGGCGACTACAACGGTGACAAGAGCGGCGCGATCAGTTCTTTCGAGATCGATCGCAAAAGCGGGAAGCTGAAATTTCTGAATCAGGTTTCGACGCACGGCGCAGGTCCGTGCCTTGTGTCGCTCGACAAAACGAATCGCTTCGTCCTCGTCGCGAACTACGACGGCGGCAGCGTCGCCACATTTCAGATCGAGCCCGACGGCAGCCTCAGCGTCGCGCGCGGTTTCGTGCAGCACTCCGGCAACGGACTAGACAAAGTGCGCCAGGAAGGCCCGCACGCGCATTGGATTGGCACGTCGCCTGACAATCGGTTCGCGCTCGTCGCCGATCTCGGTCTCGACGACGTGCTCGTCTATAAATTTGACGACGTGCAGGGAAAACTGACGCCGAACTCGCCGCCG
This sequence comes from Candidatus Acidiferrum sp., assembly GCA_036493835.1. GTDB lineage: Bacteria > Acidobacteriota > Terriglobia > Acidiferrales > UBA7541 > Acidiferrum. Next base: position 69,283 of record DASXPD010000129.1, read on the forward strand.
TACGCGCAGGTGAAGGCTGGCTCGGGTCCGCGGCATCTCGCGTTCGCGCCCAACGGAAAATTTGCATATCTCGTCACCGAAATGGCCTCGACGGTCGTCGCGTTTTCGTACAACGCTGAAAAAGGCACGCTGCAAACGCTACAAACGTTGCCGATGCTTCCCAAGGATTACAACGGAGTGAAAGAAGCGGCCGAAATCACCGTGCATCCCAACGGGAAATTCGTTTACGCATCGAATCGCGGCTCCGCCAACAGCATCGCCGCTTACAAAGTCGACGGAGCGAAGGGAACCCTGACGCCAATCGGAATTTATCCGACCGGCGGAAAAATTCCGCGGCACTTTACGATCGATCCCACGGGAAAATTTCTGATTGCTGCCAACGCCGACTCGAATAATCTCGTCACGCTGAAGATCGACGAAACGACCGGCGCTCTCACGCCGACCGGCAAGGAAGTTTCGGTTCCGTCGCCGCAGTGCATCGTCTTCGCCGGCACGGAGTAAGTCGCCGTTCGCCGAATCCGACTTCGCGCTGACCGCCCGCGAAACAAAAAACAGAAAAATCGCATGCGAGGATGCCGCGGCACAGCGTCTGGGGTACAATCCCGCTGTTTTGACTGCGTAAGGGAGAAACAGATGATGCATTGGGCTCGGGTGGCGAAGTGCGTTTGTGCGGCGACGTTGCTGGCGGCTGCGGTCGGTAGCGCAGCCTGGGCCGGAGACGGCGAGACGCAGCCTGCGCGTGGCGCGAATCAGCCTGTCGATGAGGCCTACTCCGCGAAGATCAAGAAATACACGACCGAGCCGTATTTCACATCGCCGCTCGTTGAATATTTGCCCGCATCGAAAAATGTTCCTACGCCGGAAGTTGTGCTTGGCGACGTGTCGGGCGCGCCCGGGATTCTGCCGTACGCGGAAGATGTCTACAAATATATGCGGCTGCTCGAGAAGGCCTCGCCGCGCGTGAAAGTTTTCACCATTGGCCACACGGAAGAAGGCCGCGAAATGATCGCGGTAGCGGTTTCGTCGGAAGCGAACCTGAAAAATCTGGAATCGAATCGCGCGGAGCTCGCGAAACTTGCCGATCCGCGCACGATCAAGCTCAACGACGCTGAGGCCGACAAGATCGTGGCGCGCACGACGCCGATCTATTACATCACCGGCACGATTCACTCGCCCGAAACCGGCGCGCCGACCGCGCTGATGGAACTGGCGTATCGCCTCGCGGTCGATGAGAGTCCTTACGTGAAGGAAATTCGCGATGGCGTCGTGACGCTGATCACGCCGGTTGTCGAAGTCGACGGGCGCGATCGCATGGTCGACATTTACAAATGGCATTTGTCGCACCCGAAAGATTTTTATCCGCCACTGATTTACTGGGGCAAGTACGTGGCGCACGACAACAATCGCGACGCGATGGGCGTGACGCTAGACCTGACGCAGAACGTGTTGAACACCTACACCGGGTGGAAGGCGCAGGTGCTGCACGATCTGCATGAGTCGGTGCCGTATCTCTACGACAACACGGTCGGCGACGGTCCTTATAATGCGTGGATCGACCCGATTCTCGCCGACGAGTGGCAGATGATCGGCGCGCGCAACGTGGCCGACATGACGAAGTTTGGAATGCCTGGCGTTTTCACGCACGGAGATTTCGATACGTGGTCGCCGGGCTATCTTATGTTCATCGCGGCGATGCACAACGGGATCAGCCGGCTCTACGAAACATTTGGAAACGGCGGCGCCGATACGAAAGAGCGCACGCTCGAGCCGGAAGAGTACGCGCGCACCTGGTACAAGCAGAATCCGCCGCTGCCGAAGACGCTATGGTCGCAGCGCGACAACAACAATTACGAAGAAACCGGCCTGATCACTTCGCTCCATTACTTCAACGAAAATAAGCGGATGTTTCTGAAGAATTTTTATCTGAAGGCGAAGCGCTCGACGCTGAAGCCGACGGCGGAAGGTCCTGCGGCGTATGTTTTGCCGGGCGACGATCCGCGATCGGAACTGCAAGCAGAACTGCTGCAGGTGATGGACAAGCAGAAGGTGGAAATTTCTCGAGCGACATCGGCGTTCACGGTGACGTTCCCGCCGAAAAAGAAAGAAGACGACAGCAAGCGCGGCCGCGATGGCGCGAAGGCATCGGACAAAGACAAATCCGAGAAAGACACCCAGCCGACCACGCGCGAATTTCCCGCGGGCAGCTACATCATTCGCATGGATCAGCCGTATTCGCGCATCGCCGACGCGTTGCTCGATCACCAGTATTGGAGCCCCGACGATCCGCAGAAGACTCCGTACGACGATACAGGCTGGACGTTTGGTGAATTGTTCGGGGTGCAGGTTTTGCGCGTCACCGATGCGAAAGTACTCAGCACGGCGATGGAGCGGGTGAAAGACATGAAGTTGCCGGGCGGCGTGAAGGGCGACGGCACAGTCTTTGCGATCAACAACAACGCGCAGCCATCACTCGCGACGCTACGCTACAAACTCAAAGACGCGACGATGGACGCGGCCGAAGAGCCGTTTGAGGCGGGCGGCGCGAAGTTCAATCGCGGCACGGTGCTCGTAAAAGGCGTGAATCGCGGCGATCTCGACAAAGCGGCTGGCGAAGCGGGCGTTGAAGTTGTTGCGTTGAGCAGCGCGCCCGATGTGAAAACGCATCCGCTGCGTGCGGCTCGCATCGCTTTCATCCACACGTGGCTGAGCACGCAGACCGAAGGATGGTGGCGGCTGACGCTTGACGGGATCGGCGTGCCTTACGACTACATGAGCACGCAAGCGATCGGAAAGATCGACGATCTGCGCTCGAAGTACGACGTGATTTTGTTTCCGCCCGTCGGGTACAACGCGCCGGCGTCGGCGATTATCAACGGACTGCCGACGACGTGGGGCAATCCGCTGCCGTGGAAAAACACCGCCGAAACGCCGAACCTCGTCGGCAAAAATGATTCCACCGACGACATGCGTCCCGGCCTCGGCTGGGACGGCATCGCGAAGCTGCACGAATTCGTTGCGAAGGGCGGCGTGTTGCTGACCGCGACCGACACATCGAATTTCACGATCTCCAGCGGATTCGAGAACGGAGTCGGAGTCACCCAGGCGCAGAAATTGAACATTGTCGGATCGATTCTGAGCGCGCGCCTGGTCGATGGCGCGAGCCCGATCGCTTACGGTTATAGCGATAAGGTTTCGGTCTATTGCGACAACGGGCCGATCTTTTCGCTGACCGCCATCTCGGGCGAACGCCGTCGGCGCCGCCTCGGCAGCCAGTCGAAAAAGCGGCCGACGGGACGCGGAGCGCTCGACGATCCCGATTTCACGGTTGGCCGTCCCGCGACCGAGGTTCCGGAAGAGAAATCGACGGAGCTTTGGGAGATCCCGGAGGTCACGGACGAGCAGAAGATGAACAATCCGCGCGTGATTCCGGACGCGGAATTGCCGCGAGTGATTTTGCGTTATGCGGACAACAAGGATTTGCTGGTGTCAGGCTTGCTGGAAGGCGGCGATGAAATCGCGCAGCATCCGGCGGTGGTGGATGTGCCGTCGGGAGCGGGGCACGTGATTCTGTTTTCGATCAATCCGGTTTATCGCGGGGAGACGCGGGGGACGTATGCGCTCGTGCTGAACGCGATTATGAACTGGGACAGCCTCAACGCGGGCAGAAAACCCGCCGAGAAGTAGCGGGAGCTAGCCGTCGGGCGGTTTAACGCGGCTCACTGGTCGCAGGTGGTGTTTTGGGGCAATTGGAGTACAATCCCGGCCCTATGGCGAAACGTGCGGGGAAATCTTCAGGCGGTGGCCGCCGAAAACGCAGGGCTGGCGCGCGAAAAAGCTCATCGCGAAAATCGAAGAAGGACGGGAAGCTGCCGAAGGAAGCGGTGACTCTCGTCGTGTTGCTGAAATCGCGCGAGGGGCAAGAACCGCTGCTTGAAGCGGAATTGCGCGCGCTCGTCGGACCCACGCGCCGCGAAGACGGCTGCATCACCTATGATTTACATCGCGGCGCCGATACGCCCAACTCATTTTTGCTGCACGAAGTTTGGTCGACGCGCGAAGCGCATCGCCAGCACACGCAAACGCCGCACTTCATCCGATGGAACGCACGCAAAGACGCGCTGCTGCTTTCGCGCGAATCCGCGTTTTGGACGCAGATTATCTAAATCTGCAGCACGCATATTTTTCGATGCCGGGTCTTGAAGATTGCCCTACGATTCCGGCGGACCGACGTAGTAGCCAGGCCGGTTGCGAATTTTCCAGTCCTTCGAATCCTTCACGCCTTTGGTTGCGCCCTTCACCAGCGACACCTTGATCTCGTGGTAGCCTTCCGGGTTCGTGCCGGTCGGCGCGTAACTGGCGGAATATTGCGAATGCAGCTCGCCGCCGATTTGATCGATCGCGTTGTCGATCGATCGATCTTTAAACGTGGCGACGTGTTCGCCGCCGGTACCGGCCGCGGCGAGTTCGAGCGGATTGCCCTTCACTTTATCTTTCGCGTGCTTCACGGCCCAGACGATGGCCTGCCCAAGATCGCCGCTACCCAGGCGCGCCGCCGCGGTGTCGGGCGTATTTACGGTGCCGGGCATCGGCGGAGTTCCGATCACGCCAGGCGGTGTGACCTGCGGCGTGGTGTCGCGCGGTTCGGCCTGGAGCTGCGCGCGCGTCGAGGAAAGTCCGACGCTGTAGATCGTGATGTTGGCGAGCTGCGCTTGCCGCAATACTTCGCCGAACTGTGTGCCGCTGCCGACGTCGGTCGCTTCCGAAATAATCAGCATCACGCGTCGCCGCCCAGGCTGATCGGAAGTCGGCTGCGGCTGGCTGCTTAGCATTTCGATTCCCGCAGTCATCGCGTCGTAAAGCCTCACGCCCGCCGTTCCTGGTTGCAGATGCGTGAAAGCATTCTCGATTTTGTCGGCGTTGTGGGTGAAGCCCAGCAATTTGTCGACGGAGTCGTTGAAACCGATCACGGCGGCTTCACCGGTTTCGCCCATGACGGTTTGCGTGATCAGAATGCCGGCCTTGCTGATCTGCGGCAGAAATATTGCGACGCGAGCACTGGTTTCGACGAGCACAACCACAGACAGCGGATCGCCGCCCATGTCGAAATGCAAGATTCGCTGTGGCACACCATTGTCGGTGACCTGAAAATCGTTGGCGTCGAGCGTGTGAATCATGTTGCCCTTGTTGTCTCGCACGGTGATGGGCGTGTTCACGAGCGCGACGCTGACGCCGATCTTTGCATCACGTTGCGGGGGTTGCTGGATCGCGGTGCCTGGCTGCGGAGCGATGGGGCCGGAGGATTGCGATTGCGCCACGAGGGAAGGCGCGGATGCGAGAACAGCCGCTGCAAATGCAGCGAAAAGCAACCGCGAGGCGGGTAAGCGGCTCATAGTCAGGGCAAAACCTCCGCGCACAGTGTATCCAATACGACGCAGTTGGGGCGACAAGCGTTGCCGCGGAGGATATACGTTCCTAGAATGATAACGGACATTTCGGAGCGCCCGATGGCGGCACGACAAGCGAAATCGAGAACGAAAAAAGCCCGCGCGAAGTCAGAATCAAGCCCGGCAAGAACCAAAAAACTGAAGCCACCGCCAATGCATGCGCCGTTGGCGCCGTATAAGGATCCAGCGTTTCTGGACAGCACGGCGGCGCGGCCGATTCGCATCCTGACGGAGTATTTGCATCCGCTGGTGCAGCTGAAAAAAGAGGGCATCGGCGACACGATCGTGATGTTTGGATCGGCGCGCATCGAGTCGCGCGAGAGTGCGCTGGCACGGCTGGGAAAATTGAAGAGTCGCGCGCCGCTGAAGCGTGTGACGGCACAGCGTGCGGCGGCCTTGCGCGCGGCGTATCGCCAGCCGTTGCGCGATGCACGCAGCGCGCTGGAGATGTCTCGCTACTACGAGCAGGCGCGCGAATTGTCGCGCCGCATCACGAAGTGGGCGATGACGCTGGGCGAGCGGCCGCGGCGCTTTGTGGTGTGTTCGGGCGGCGGACCGGGAATCATGGAGGCGGCGAATCGCGGCGCGATGGAAGCCGGCGGAAAATCGATCGGATTATCGATCGAGCTGCCGCACGAACAATTCGCGAATCCGTATATCAGTCCGGAGCTAAGCCTCAACTTTCATTACTTTTTCATGAGGAAGCTGTGGTTTGCGCAGATCGCGAAAGCGCTGATCGTTTTTCCAGGCGGATTCGGAACGATGGATGAGCTTTGGGAAATGCTGACGCTGTTGCAGACGGGCAAGCTGCCAAAAAATAGCTTGATCATTATTTACGGGCGCAAATATTGGGACCAGGTGCTCAATTTTCGCGCGATCATGCGCTGGGGAATGATCAGCCCGGCAGAATACAAGATGTTGCAATTTGCGGATACGGTCGACGAGGCGTTTGACCGCATCAAGACGGGGCTCGAGAAGTACCACATGGAGCTGGATTCGGACCTCTAGGCTGGCCCTTCATTAGGCTCATTTCACGCCGCTTTAACGTTTTCTACAGGCTTTCCCCTATACGATTCCGGTGGTTTCCGTATGGTCGGTTATCGGCCGGAGAACTATTCTCCTCTGCGAACCTGGCTGTCCCCCTTGATAGGAGCATTTGCCATGGAACTTGAGCGCCGAACGAAAATCGTGGAATACGGAAAATTGTTCGTCACCTTGTCGGTGTTGGGTGGATTTTTATTGTTTGCCAACGCGCCGCGCGTGAAAGCGAGCGAGGCCGAATGCCAGCACCGCACCGAAAAAGCGGATCACGATTTGCACGAGGCGATCAAGCACCACGGTTATGACAGCAAGCAGGCCGAGCATGCGCGACATGAATTGTCGGAAGCGCGCGAATATTGCTGGGGGCAAGATCATAAGTGGTGGGACGTGGAAGCGCACCAGTGGCGCTCGGAACACAACTGGGATGATGCGCACGGCCGGCCTTAGTTTTTAGAGCCTTCGATTTCAAGGCTGACGAAGTTTTATCTCATTCATAGGAATTTGGAATCGGACAGCGCGGCGAGTTTATCTCGCCGCGTTTTTCTTTTGGCGGTGCTGAAATCGCCCGTACTGGCGCGGCTTTACGACCTGCGCGACATTTCCTCTGGCAGGGTGTTTCATAACCACCAGCAAAAAGCCCCACGAAATGGTCGGGGAAGCGGTTCGAGGTATTCGAGGAGGATGTCATGCAATGGGATAGGTCTGTCTTGAAGTCGATTTTTGGTAAGGCGGCGTTGGTTGCGACGGCGCTCGGTGGCTTCCTGTTTTTCGGTGGAGCGTCGAGCGCGCAAGCTGCGCCGGTGCGTGTGTACGCGCGGCCGGTCGTGCGCTACGACAATTACCGCGTGCACGAAGCGGTGGTGCGCCACGGATTTTATAGTCCGGCGGCGAATTACTGGCGCGTCGAGCGGCATGAAGCGTACGTGCATGGCTGGCGCGATCGCTTCGGCTGCTGGCACCGCTACTAAGTGGTGCGCTTCGTCTGTCGGCTCGGGGCGGTCCGAGCTTGGCGGGTCCGAAGCGAATTAGCACCAGACAATTCGACAAAAACAAACGGGGCGCTTTTGGCGCCCCGTTGCTGCATGCCTGCGAAATTTTCGGTTCGACGGAGTTCGAGGAATTGGAAAAGAGAACGAGTTCGTGAAATCGATTAGTGACTGTTGACCGGAATTTCGTCGGAGGAGAAAACTGCTTCAAAGCGCCGCTTTTCATCCTGATCGTGCAGCATCACGACCGGAACAACGCGCAGCGACTGGCTGCACGAGCGGCACTGCGTGACTTCGCCTTGTAAATCCTGCAAAAAACCATCCGTGAAATGATATTGCGTTCGCTCGCGCCGGGCATTTTTCTGGCCACGCGTGCCGCAGTTGGGACAAACAAACTCGACCTTGTCCTCCTGCGGATCGCGGTCCAGTGCGGCCCAACCCGTGCGGCGCACGCCAACGATTTCAATGTTGCGCCGATCCATGGGTATTGCCTCCTTCAGATCCACGTCCACAGTGGAATGAGATGCTGCAAGGTTTCATTTTGATACAACTATCTAAATGTCGTGTTTTGTTGAGTCTGTGATGGCAGCGGCGGCTTTCGCGTGAATTTGGCGAATTGAGCCGGGGAACTTGCCGCAGCAATCGGTGTCCAAGCAACTGAGGACGCGCGCAAACCTCACAACCCTGCGAGCGCGGCGCCGGGGCCTGCGGAGCATCCAGCAGGCTTCGGCGTCGCAAAATTTCCCGAGTGGTTCGCAGCATTTTTGAGTGGAGGTGTGTGCGATGGCTCACGATGTATTGAAAGGCTGTCTGGTAGATGGCGATGTGGAGCAGCGACGGCGCGAGAGAAAAATTCGGCGGCGTGCGCTGGCGATTTCGATTACATTGCAGGCCGTTACTCTGGCCGTGATTTTGTTAGTGCCGCTGCTTGGAAAGCCGGCGCCGATTTCTCTGGTCGCGACACCAGTGCCGCCCTATTATTCACCGCGGCAGCTACCCCACGTAACGATCACTCAAGTCATCCACCAACAACGCACTCCACCCAAGGGTTTTTTTGCGCCTAGGCGGATTCCGCAGCACATCAATACGGATCCGCAGCCGCCACAACAAATCGTGGACGAAGGTCCACTCAATGCTGTGCCAATAATTGGCGCGATTCCGATGGTGGACGCGCACGCTTCAACACAGCCGCCTCCTCCGGCGCCGCCGCAACCGAAGACGCCGACGGTTGTGCACCTGTCGCAGATCGACGCGTCGAAATTGGTGTATCGCATCGAGCCGATTTATCCCGTGCTCGCGAAACAGATCGGGAAATCGGGCAAGGTCGAGCTGCACGCGATCATCGGTGAAGACGGAATGATTCAATCGCTCGAAGCGGTTGGGGGCGATCCGATGTTTTTTGCATCGGCGATGCAGGCAGTGAAGCAGTGGCGCTACACGCCGACGATGCTGAATGGGCAAGCGGTGAAGGTGGATACGTACATCACTGTGATTTACAACATGTCGCGGTGAAACAGCGAATCGAAGCGAGCCGAGTGCGTTAGAGCAGCGGTTCGCCGGCGTGCTGCGCGATGGCGTTGCGGGTTTCATCGCGGAGACGAAGGAGATCGTGCCAATCGGCGGGCTCGTTCGCGTTTGTTGTATTTGTTGCGTTGCCGGCGTCGACGCCCGCCGGCACGGCCGCTCCGTGCGGATAAATCGGCGACGACAGCGTGATCGTCACACTTGTCGGTCGCGGAATATAAGTGCCGTCGCGAAGAAATTGTCGCGAGCCCGCGAGCGACACCGGAATGATCGGCAGGCCGGCGCTGACCGCGGCTTTAAATGCGCCAAGCTGAAACGGACGGATGCCATCTTCTCTCGTGAAAGTGCCTTCGGGAAAGATAAAGACCGATTCGCCCTGCTGCAGTAGCTGTTGAATTTGTTCGGATTGCCGCAAGCGCGCATCGCCGTCCTTGCGATCGAACCATACGTGACCCATCTGTTTCAGAAATACACCGATGAACGGCATGTGTCGCACTTCAAGTTTGGCGACGAAGTGATATGGAACTCCCAGCCCGAGCATGAGCGGCAAAACGTCGAAATAGCTCGTGTGATTGCAGGCGTAAATTTTTGCGCCGGGCGTTGCCATGTGTTCCTTGCCGACGACGCGCACTCGAATTCCGACAAGCGCAAACAAAACTTTCAACGCGGCCGACGTGAAACGTCCGGCGGCGCGCTGATCCTTGATGAACCTCACAATCGTGCAGGAAGGAATGATCCAGAGCAGAAAAACCACGCCGAAATAAAGGCCGTAGAAAATTTCCCACACTCGGCGCGCGGCGGCTGCGAGCATTCGGCCGGCGCTTCGCAGTGCTCCACCGGCTCCGAGCCGCGCGATTTGCACCCATGCGGGAGGTCGGCCCTGCGACAGCGATCCTTTTTTGAAGAGCTGGCGTGTTTCTTCGCGCCGCAATTTTCCGCTCGACGTTTTAGGAATGCTCCCAGGAGGCACAAGCTCGACGCGGTCAGGTGGGAGCCCAAGCCCGCGCGCAATCTGTTCGGTGACCGCAGCTGAAATCGGTGCGAGCTTTTTCGGATCGCGATCGCGGACTTCGGCGACGACGACCAATTTTTCGGTGCCCGATGCTTCGTCTTTCAAACCGAAAGCGACGATGCAGCCTTTGCGGATCCCATCGACGCGCGCCGCGAGTTCTTCGACTTCGTGGGGATAGATATTGCGGCCGCCCTTGATGATGATGTCTTTGACGCGGCCAGTGATGTAGATCTCGCCGTCGGCACGATACGCGCGATCGCCGGAATCGACCCATGCAAATTCGTCGGGCGATTTGGCGGATCCTTGAGGCAACAGTTTCTGAGTCGCGGCTTCATTTTTGTAGTACCCCGCCGTTGCGGATGGCCCGCGAAACCAGAGGAAGCCTTCGGTGCGATCGGGCACTTCGTTGCCCTGCGCGTCGACGAAGCGAATTTCGTGGTCGGGCAGCGAAACGCCCGATGAAACGAAAGAAATCGCGGTGGTGGCATCGCTGCTTGCCGGGACCGCGCGTCCTTGCGTCGTGAATGTTTCGCGATCGACGCGATCGATTCTCGGTCCGCGATTCAGTGGTGGAACTGTGACGGCGAGCGATGACTCCGCGAGCCCGTAAACGGGCAGATGCGTTTCGTTGCGGAATCCGTAGCGCGAAAAGCGTTCGGTGAAACGCTGCATCGTTTCGGGATTCACCGGCTCCGCGCCGTTCATCGCGACACGCCACGAACTCAGGTCGAGCCCTTCGATATCCTTGTCGGCGATTTTTCGCACGCAGAGCTCGTACGCGAAATTTGGCGCCGCGGCGATCGTTCCGCGATGCTTGTGAAACGCCCAGAGCCAGCGTTCGGGCCGCGTGAGAAACGAAAGCGGAGACATCACCGCGAGCGGCACGCCAAAGTGCAGCAGTGTGAGCCACGCGCCGATCAATCCCATGTCGTGATAGAGCGGAAGCCAGCTGACGCCGACATCGTTCGGCCCCATTTCGGTGGCGGCGCCGATGGCGCGCATATTGGCCAGCAAATTTGCGTGCGTCAGCACGACGCCTTTCGGATCGCCGGTCGAACCCGAGGTGTATTGGAGCAGAGCGACGTCGGTGGCTCGGCGTGCGCGAGTGCCGGTGAGATGTGCGGGCAGTGCGCCAGGTGCCGGCGGAGGCGCTTTGTCCGCAGCGTCGAGCAATTTTTCGGCGTCGACAACGCCGATCAGGGAACGAACGCGCGGCTCGAGCAAACGCGCGACGGCTTCAGCGCGGCGAAATGTCAGCAGCAGGAAAACCTCGGCGTTATTGAGAATTGCGGATTGCCGCGCGGCGTATTCTTCGATGCGGTCCGCACGAAACGGCGGATAAATTGGAACAGGAATCGCGCCTGCGAGAAGAATTCCCGCGTAGGAAACAAAAAATGCGCGCGACGTTGGCAGCATCAGAGAGACTCGCCCGCCAGCGGGTACGCCTCGCCTCGCAAGCTCTGCCGCACTGCGTTGGGCTGCGGCGTAGAGTTCGCCGAACGTCAGCGTGACGTCGCGCTCGGTGCCGTTCGCGGATTCTTCGGAGATGAGGAGATGGGCGCGTTCGGCGTCGTGACGCGCGCGATAGCGCAGGACGTCCAGCAGTGTTTCGGCGGCGAAGATTCCTTCTCGCGCCTCGCCGTGTTGCGGGTGCGATCGTCGCGCGGCGGCCGAGGCATGCAGCACAGACGGTGCTTCATCGTCGATGCGACCCGCATCGGGAGCTTGCAAAAGTGCGGTCGCCAATTCATCGGGCGTGTTCGCTTCGGCGGCAACTTGATCGGGGACGCGAACGCCGAATTCGTTTTCGAGGCGAGAAAGCAATTCGACGCGCTCGAGGCTGCCGAGTCCGAGGTCGCGATCGAGCGACGACGTCGCGCTCAGGATCGGAAGGGCGCCCTGGCTGCCAAGTTCTTCGAGCAAACCGCGCACGATTTGCAGAACCCGCTCGCGAGTTCCAGATTTGTCGAGTTGTGTAGTGGGCGTCGCCACGGCGTTTATGAAAGGAGCAGCCTTGTGCCAGAGGCTATCACGCGGGGATGCGGAATTCTATTATCGGTGCGTTAAGTTGCTCTAAGCATTCCACTTATGTGAATGTCAGATGAATGATATCGCTTTGACGCAAGGCTACGCGCGCTTTGACAGTGCAGCAGCGGTGACGCCCTTAGGGAGCAGTGTTGTGGAGAGATCGACACCGGAGAGATCGGCGCCGTTCAGATCGGTCTCGCGAAGGATTGCCACGCCCATGTCGGCGCCGCCGAACTTTGCGCCGCTGATGTTGGCGAGCCGGAAGTTCACGTTGCGCAGCTGGGCGCGTTGAAAATTAACGTTCGAGAGATCGCAGCGGAAAAATTCGATGCCGCTTGCCTGCGCTTCGCTGAGGTCGGCGCCCGGGAGAATCGATTCGGTCATATCACAATTGCGGAGGTCGGCTTTGTGCAGCTTGGCGCCGGAGAGGTCGGCGACGGCGAGTTTGGCTTTGCGCAAGTCGGAGCCGGAGAGATTTGCGTCGCGCAAAATCGCGCCGCTGAAATTGCGGCCGCTGAGATCGGCGTTTGATAGATCGGCGCCGGTAAGATCGGCGCGTACTCCGCCGTCCCTGCCTTTGAAGAAATTTTCGTGCGCTGTCAAAATTTCTTCGAGAGACTTGCCGCTGTGTTTGATGCTCTTTGCTTTCCGTAAGCCCATGGTTCCTTCCTCGTTTTCCCTTCTATTCTAACGGATGCGCGGCTGGGCTGAAAGCAGACTCGACTCTCAATACTTAGCTCGAGGGTGCCTGCTCGGAGGGGCTAGGCGGCGATAAAAATTTCACATCGGGGCGAGGCGGAAGTCGTAACATGTAGGCTCAGGTTACCCGCTGATGAATTCCTCGTCCGACCTCTTTCGTTGTTCCTTGCGACTCGCACTGCTGATGTGCCTTGCCTTCGGAATGACGACGGCGATTGGCAGCGCAGCCGAACCGCAAGTGCAGGAGACCGAAGGCGAGATCGTTGCGAACCTCGCCGGCGGTCGGGTTATCGTTCACGTCGCCAAAGACGACCTCATCTTATTCGCGACCATCGATCACCCGGTTGAAGCGGGATCGCCCCCACCGCGCCTTTTGTCGCTGGATAATACGCACGTCGGTATCTTGCTCGGCGCCTCGGAGTGGCGTGAGCCGGCGGATCCCAAGCCGCTGCGCCTGGACCGAGACTACCGGTCGGCGGGAGTTCGCGATTCGCACTACGCCGATCCTTCCGGGGCAGAGCCGGATCTGGAAACCATTGGCATCACATTTCTCGAGCGATTGCGTCCCCTGACCAGCCAGCTTCATCACCGGATCGAAATCAAGAAAGACGATCCGCTGTTTGAAATCGTAATCATCGGATTCGGCGCGAAGCACTACGGGCCGGAAGTGTGGACCGTCGAGTATCGCGTTGAGCAGTCCGAGATCGGCACCCGCGAGGGGTATCTCCAGACGCGCATCCTGCGGCCGCGGTTTGAGCAGCTCTATCCGCCCGAGAAAAAAGCGCCGAGGTTCGTCATAGAGGCGCGCTATCCGGACAATCTCGCGGGCCCGACGATTATGGAATTGATTCAGAGCGGCGATCCACGCGTCGCGAAGCTTCGTTCGAGCGATCCCAAGATTGAGAAAGCCGTCGATCTGATCAGCAAAGGCCAAGCGCAGAAGGCGGACGCCGGAGCTTCGATCGACTTCCTGTGGGCGCTCCTACCACTGATTTCAGATAAGGCGAGCTTCTCGATGGGCAAGATGCTCGAGCAGGGTGGCTTCGAATGGGTCGTTCCACCGGAAGAGCCTGTCGAGAAGATCAAGGCCGACGATAAGAATCGGCCGCCGGAAGCGCCGAGCCTTCGAAAAAGGCCGACGCCGCAGCGTTAACCACTTATCTTGCCTTCATCGGTTTGTCCTGGCAGGGATAAATCGACCTAACGCAAGCGTAGAACGCCACTCCGGCCTAACCGCTTTCAGTTGTATTATCGGTTTTCCTGACGGACTGAATGCGACCCGCTCCTCAGAGGACTTGGCGCCTCGAGGATTTTTTCGAAACGGTCAACTGGTTAAGCACTTGCAATATCAACACGTTTCGCGGAAGCTGCGATGTCTCGGCGGAAATGTTTTCCTTCGAATTCGATCTGGTCCATCGCGGCGTACGCTTTTGCGAGAGCGGTGTCGAGAGTCGGGGCTGACGCAGTCACCCCGAGCACTCTGCCGCCTGCGGTCACGATTGAGTCGCCGATGTTCTTTGTTCCGGCATGCAAAATCTTAACACCGCTTTCATCGCTTAGATCGGTTAGACCGCGAATTGCCTTTCCTGACTCAAATTTGCCCGGATATCCACCTGAGGCTGCCACGATGCACACACTCGCGCCCGGTTTCCACTTCAATTTGGATTCGTCGAGCCGCCCAGTTGCCGCGTCCATGAGCACTTGAGCGAGATCGAAATCGACGCGTGCCATGATCGCTTGCGCTTCTGGATCGCCGAGCCTGCAATTGAACTCGAGCACCTGAGGCCCGCTTGCCGTGAGCATCAGCCCAAAGTAAAGGAAGCCGCGATACGAAACGCCGTCCGCTTTCAGCCCCTGCATCGTTGGCTCGATGATTTGCTGCGCGATAATGTTCCGCATTGGCGCGCTCAACAGCTCGTCGGTCGAAAATGCACCCATGCCGCCCGTGTTTGGGCCGCGGTCTCCATCGAACGCGCGCTTGTGATCGCGGGTGGGAACAAACGGCACATGCTTTTCCCCGTCCACCAAGACGATGAATGAAAGCTCGTCTCCCTTGATCGTCTCTTCGAGCAAAACCTGGCGACCGCCCGAGCCCAGCTCGTAGCGATCGAGCGCCCCTTCGAGAAAATCAACCGCTGCTGAGCGGTTGGTCGCGATCAACACGCCCTTACCAGCGCATAAGCCATCTGCCTTGATCACCAGCGGCCATGACACTTGGTCCAGCGCGGCGATTGCTTCGCGGGAGGAGTCATATGTGCCAAGCGCCTTCGGCGTGGGAATACCATGTTTCTGCAGGAAGCGCTTCGCGAAAATCTTGCTGCCTTCGAGCTGCGCGGCCTGCTTCGACGGCGCGACGATGGGCCACCCTTTCGCCGCAAACGTGTCCGCAATACCGTTGATGAGTGGGAGCTCCGGGCCAACCACCGTCAAATCCGGATTCAACTTCGCGGCGAGTTCCACGATGCCCGGCACGTCGCCGGGATCAATTGCAAGGCACTCCGCTTCTTGGGCGATGCCGGCGTTGCCCGGCGCACACCATATATGTTCCACGCTCGGACTCTGCGCCAGCTTCCACACCAGCGCGTGCTCTCGACCACCGCCACCGATCGCAAGAATTTTCATTGAAAGGATGCCGACCCTACCCGGCTGTGAAGACGATAACGGCGCAAGCGAAGAGTGTCAACTCGGGCGAGAGTAAGCACTCTACTTGTTTCGCAAGAGAGTTCGGATCAGGCTCGCGGTGTTGCCAATTGCGGTTGGTTCCGTAAGAGGGGATGTACGGACTGAAGCGAAGGTATCGGTCCGGAATTGAATGAGCCGAAACTACGCGCCACCGACTGCGCGAATCGGAATGGTCACGCCGGTCGACGCGTCTGACGAAGCCAGCATATGGCAGCGCCCATCGAAAATCCCGCCCGGATCGACCACCATGCACGGCGAGTGAACTTCGCCCGTCACGACGCCCTTAGCTTGAATCTCGACGCGGCCCTTGGCAAAGATCACGCCGTCAAAGCGGCCGGCGATCACGACGCGGTTGCCCTCGATCTGGCCTTCGACGCGCGCGCCCTCACCGAGTACCACTGTCTGCTCCGAGATAATGTTGCCTTTGACTTTGCCGTCGATACGGAACGTGCCCTTGAGTTGCAGCGTGCCTTCAAGCGTCACGCCTTGATCGATAAAGCCGGTCCATTCTTCGGCACTGCTTCCGTTCGTTGAAGCGCTGGGCCACTTCCACGCCATGACTGACTACCCCCATTAGACCTTTCTACTGTATGCCGATGCGGTGGCAAGTCAACGGAGTGCGCGAGCTCGGTTGTCGAAACAGGTGACTGAACGAACGGACACGCGATGCAAGCGGGCAGCTTGTGGGTGGGCCAATGGTGGGATTTAGGAGCGAGAGTGAGAAGAGGGTTCGATTTGGCTCGATCGGCGAAACGAGCGTGGACCTTCGGAACGGGGGAATTGTCGGCGGTCGGCGGAACTTGCGTTATCCGGCGGTGCGCGGACCGGGTGACTATCGCATCAGGCGGTCGTAAATATTCATCAACTGCGCGTCGTCGTAATACTCCAGGATAAGCTGGCCAGGCCGCACTCGAGTCTTCTGGCGCAGCAGAGCCCGCGTGCCGAGATGGCGCTGCAGCTCCTCGAGCGCTGCGCGGATGTTCGCGTCCATATGAAATTCCGCGGGAGCCCCGGTGCCGCGCGAGCGGCGCGACGCGAGCCTTTCAATCTGGCGCACGGTCAATCCGCCGCGCGATGCGCGTTGAGCGAAGCGCATTCGTAACTTGGAATCCTGCACGGCCAGCAATCCGCGGCCGTGCCCTGCCGTCAGCTTGCCCTCTTCGATCCAGTCCTGGATGATTGGCTCCAGTTTCAGCAGACGGATCGCATTCGCGACCGTGGCGCGATCTTTCCCAGTACGTTCTGCGACCTGCTCCTGGGTCATCTGGAATTCATCCATCAGCCGTTCGAACGCCCGCGCGGCTTCCATCGCGTTCAGGTCCTCGCGCTGGATGTTTTCGACGAGCGTCATCTCCAACGCCAGCTCGTCCGGCACATCGCGAACGATTACGGAAACTTTGTCGAGCCCGGCCCGCTGCGAAGCTCGCCAGCGCCGCTCGCCAGCGATGAGCTGGAAACGCTTCCCCATTGACCGCACTACGAGGGGTTGAATAATGCCGCTGGCCTTGATCGACCGTGCCAACTCGTCGAGCGCCTCTTCGCGGAATCGGGTGCGCGGCTGAAACGGGCTTGGATCGATTAAATCGATGTCGATCTGAAGTGGCCCACCTGTCGGCGCGCCGTCACGTGCAGGGGCGACAGCGGCCCCACCTGAAGTAACTGCGAAATTCTGGACTGGAGGCGGCTCGACCGGGACCTGTGGTTCAGGCTCCCGAATAAGCGCTCCGAGCCCCCTTCCCAGCGCGTTTCTCGTCATTGAGGATAACCTCCTGAGCAAGATTTGTGTAGCCCTCGGCCCCTTTGCTGTGAATGTCGTAGAAAATGATGGGCTTGCCGAAACTCGGCGCTTCCGCAAGGCGCACGTTGCGCGGAATCAGAGCTTGGAATACTTGCGCGCCAAAAAAGCTGCGCAGGTCGGTCGCGACTTGGCGAGATAGCGTCGTTCGCTCGTCGTACATCGTTAGGAGGATACCCTCAATCTCCAGTTTCGGATTCAGCGTCCGGCGGATGCGCATCAGCGTATCAAGAAGCTCGGAAACGCCTTCCAGGGCCAGATACTCGCATTGAATGGGCACAAGTACAGCGTTGGCGGCGACAAGCGCGTTCAGGGTTAGAAGGTCGAGCGCCGGCGGACAATCGAGAATAATAAAGCGATAACGATCGCCAATGGCGTTCAGAATCCCTTGAAGCCGATATTCGCGATTCTCAGCGGTAACGAGCTCGACGGCCGCGCCAGCGAGGTTTTTGTCGGCGGGCAACACGTCGAGGCCTTCGACTTGCGATTTCTGCACAACTTTGTCGAAAGCTTCGTTCAAAATCAGGGTGTGATAGAGCGTGTGGCGGGCGGGATCCTTTGCAAATCCAATGGCAGACGTCGCATTGGCCTGGGAGTCGCAATCTACGAGAAGTGTCGGCTGTTCGACGGCTGCGAGGCACGCGGCCAGGTTGACGGCGGTCGTTGTCTTGCCAACTCCGCCTTTTTGATTCGCCACCGCGATAATTCTGGCCAAAAATCCCCCGTCAGCGAAACGTAGCAAACGCGCCGAAACGATGCAAGCGGTTTCGTCTAATTTTCGCGTGTAAGCAATTTTTATTGAGGAAATCTAATCCGCCGCAATGTTCCACGTGGAACTTTGATTTGCTCGACGATTCGCTCTCGAGAGCGCCCGAGCCCGTGCTGTGGTCGGTCGGCCGACGCTTAGAGACTTCTAGGGATCCTGACATTAAAGAGAACGGTATACGTGGCCGACGGGGAGATGTCGTGTTCCACGTGAAACACCGACGCATACACCCGTCGAAGTCAGAATCGGCGTTCCACGTGAAACATTGTATTCGCCGAATCGACCTATTTCCTGTTCCACGTGGAACACTCGTTCAATCTTCCTCCTCCTTGTTTCTCGATTTCCGTGGCAAATGACTCCAGTGAGCCTGGTCATCATCTGACGTCCTGGATCGACCATAGATGTTCCACGTGGAACGTGAATCACGATCAATTTGCGGTTTACGTTCTCTAGCCGCGTGCAAAGGTCGACGTTCGACTTCTGCGCTTTGGGAAGGGTGGCAACTGCGAGAAATGGAGCGGTGAGATCACTACTTTACGTTCCACGTGGAACGTCAGCGCCGAAAAGCCCGACGTATTCGGCTTCGCCTTCACTACCTGAGATCAGCGAGGGGCTGAATCACTGTTCCACGTGGAACAGCCGCGATCACTTCGGCAGGACTTTGGGGACAAACTCGGGCTTATTCCTTGGAGCGTTCAGCCCGGGAGCCGACTAAAACAAAACGCCGCAGGGATTGAGGAACCGCCACCGGCTCGTGCCAACTCCAATCGTTGCTCACCCGCGCTTCATCCAGATCTCGCCCACCGATCCAGAGCATCACCGTCTGTGCGCCGATTCTATCCGAGGCCGCCCACGCCAGAAATTGGGGAATCTCACCCACGGCCCGCGAGCACGCAATATCGAGTGGCGCAATCTCCTCGTCAAGCTCCTCATACCGACTGACAAGCACCCTCGCGCCTGGCAACGCGAGTTCACGAACGACTTCCGCTAAAAATGTCGCCTTTTTCACGTTCGAGTCGATCAGACACACTTCTAATTCCGGTCGTGCGATTTTTAGCGGCAAACCTGGGAACCCGCCTCCTGAACCGACGTCGGCTAGCCGACGACCGTCGACGGGCAGCAGGGTCGCCCCAAACATCGATTCGCAGAAATGACGATACAAAATCTCGAGCGGATCATGAATGGCCGTCAAATTCATGGCATCGTTCCATTTCATCAGCAATGCCATATAGCGCTGAATTCGCTCGATTTGCTCGTCGTTCACGATCACCTTGAATTCGGCCATGGCCCGGCGAATCGTATCGGACGACGGAGGGACTGGGTGAGCAGGGGACATAACGGTCGATTCGCCTCGGCAAATATAATGACTACGTTTTTGCAGCCACTTCTGTAACTCGCTTATTCTGAATAAGATAGCGTTGTCCAGCGACTCCGGCAACGATATCGACGGCGGCATGCCAAGCGGTTACGGGTAAAATGCTCCCCGTAAAAGCGCGAAACGCGCCAAACAATAAGCCCAAAATCCCAGTTCCGATCAAACCGCTGCGTCCTTGATAAAGATGAGCTGCGCCGAACAAAACGGAAGATACCACGACGGAGGCCCAAATCGGGAATCCGGCGCGAGAGAATGCCGCCATCGCAAAACCGCGATACAAGAACTCTTCGCAGCATCCGGCCGTGATCGCCAAGGCAAGAAAGGGTACGCGTTCTCGCTTAGACTGCGGAAGAATTCGCTCCGCCATTACTCGGACGCGCTGTGGAAGACGATCCGGTAAGCGCCCCATCCGGCGGAAATTCATCCAGTGAAGCCCGGCGAGAATGACAGTTCCACAAATGCCCGCGATGAGGGAGCGAGACAGGTTAGGACCAGTACCTAGCCCTAGCTCAATGCGGCTGTATCCATGTGCCCAGGCCCGCCATGCCGCAATACCGGTTGCAATCCATTGAAACGCGATGGTCGAGAGGTAGAGGGAAATGCGCTCGTCCGACGAGACGACGGCCTTAGCGAGGAGCTGCTTGAGGCGAATTCGCCCTCGCCAAGGAATGACGACAGCGAGAACCAGAAAGATTAACCAGATATCCCAGGGCATCCCGGGATGAAATCATGTTTACGTCAGCCAAGCAAACCGAACGTGAGGAACGCGGCATTACGCCACGGTAAGGCCGCGCATCCTTTACAATGAACAAGAAATTACAGACTGAACGTGAAAGGAGCCGGCGGTAAGCATCGCCGGCGTTTTCATAACAACTTATGTCCACCGCGCCTGTGAAACTTACATCGATGGCGAAGGCCGCCGGCTGCGCCGCAAAACTCAATCCCGCAACGCTCGACGCCGTGCTCCGCAAACTACCGCGGCAGTCTGATCCGAATGTTCTCGTCGGTTTCGACACCAACGATGACGCGGGCATTTATAAAATTTCCGAAACGCTCGCTCTCGTGCAGACCGTCGATTTTTTTACGCCGATCGTTGACGATCCCAATTTATTCGGCCAAATCGCCGCAGCGAATGCGCTGAGCGATGTGTATGCAATGGGCGGCGCGCCGATCGCTTCGCTCTCGATCGTTGGATTTCCTGAAAAAGGTGATCCCGAAATTCTCGAAGCAATTATTCGCGGCGGGCTTTCAAAAATGTCGGAAGCAAATTGCAGCGTGATCGGCGGCCATTCCATTCGCAATGAAGACATGCTTTTCGGCTACGCGGTTACCGGCACGATCGATCCGCAACGCGTGTGGAGAAATGTCGGCGCGCGGACAAACGACATTTTGATTTTTACGAAGCCGCTCGGCACAGGTGTGATTACAACAGCATTGAAAAAAGATGCGGCAAGTCCGCAATCTCTCGCGGCCGCGACAACCGCGATGACGACTCTCAATCGCGCGGCGTCGGTTGCACTCCAAGAGTTTGAAAAAAAATCGCCCACGCAAACTCCGATACACGCCGTCACCGACGTCACGGGTTTCAGTTTGCTTGGTCACGCAAGAGAGATGGCGCTCGGCGATCCCGCGCGCAACATCGAATCTGTTTCACTCGAGATCGATCACGCCGCGTTTGAATATTTTCCCGGCGCGGTCGATTGCGCTCGCGCCGGCCATATTTCCGGCGGCTTAAAAAATAATCGCGCTTTTGTTGGCGATTGCGCTGTGTTTGCAGAGAATGTCGCGCCGGAATTTCAGGATTTGCTTTTCGATCCGCAAACGTCGGGCGGCTTGCTTGTCGCGATTGCTCCAGAGTCGGTGGACGATGCATTGGCCGCGTTGCATCGCACCGGTGTGAACGCGCGAAGTATCGGCCGCGTTGTCGCAAAGCGTTCACCGCTCATTGCCATACGTTGATGCAGATGCAGCGCGATTGGCGCCAAACATTTCTGCTGGCGCGACGCAGTTCGGCCCGTATACTCTCCACGCTCTGAAGCAAGCGAACCAAAGCTCACGCTCACTCGACAATGGATACCATCACTCACGGAATCGCTGGTGCATTGATCGGCAAAGCTGTTTTTCGCGGCGATGAAATGTTTGCGCGACGGCCGATGAATCGGCAGCGCATTCTCACTTGGTCGTTGATGCTTGGTGCGATTTTTCCCGACGCCGATGTCTTTCGTGGTTGGTTCGCGCACAACGACATGCTGATCATGACGTGGCACCGGAGCATCACGCATTCGTTGGTGTGCTTGCCGATCTGGGCGCTCGCGCTTGCATTGCTCACGCGCGGCATCGCGCGTTGGCGAAAATGGGAGGCGCCATCGCTCGCTGTGCTGACCGGGATATACGCAGTCGGAATCGCCAGCCATATTTTTCTCGATCTCGTCACGGATTTTGGCACGATGATCTGGTCTCCGCTGAAGTGGTCGCGTCCCGCGTGGGATCTCATCTTCATCATCGACTTCACGCTCAGCGCGATCCTGCTCATTCCACAGATTCTTGGGTGGGTTTATGCGAAACGCGAAGGGCTTCGACCTCGCGCGCTCTCGTGCTGGATTATTTCTGTCGCCGTTACGATCGTCGTCACGGCATTTTCGCGGATTGTCGGCGCGCCGATATCGACTCGATATGTTTTTGTAACGATCGTTATTCTCGCCGCGATTTTTCTTCTACCGTCGCTGCGAAATGTTGGACTCGCCCTCAAACGCTCGACCTGGAATCTCGCGGGGCTCGTGCTCGCCATCGCTTACATCAGCGCGGCGTTTTTCGCACACAAAGCCGCTTTCGCGCATCTGCAGAAATTTTCCGAGTCACAACATATTGAAGCGCGCTCACTGGCCGTGTTCCCGCTTCCGCCGTCCATAGCGCACTGGGACGGACTCATCGTCGCTCCCCGCGGTGTGTATGAAACGCGCATCAACTTCGGCGATCTTTCCGGTGACGCCGATGCAAATCGCACGCTCATCTCTATGACCGACCTTTCTTCGTCCTCAAACTCGCAAACGCCTGCTGCCGACCAGAAGCGAGCGCAGCTGCCGCCGATCGAATACAGCTACTATCCCGACGCTCCGTCGAATTCGTTCATCGACGCCGCGAAGCATCTCTCACAAGTCGAAACATTTTTTTGGTTCGCGCGCGTTCCCATCACGCGCTTTCACAAGGAAGGAACAGATTCAGTCGTGGAGTTTTACGATGCGCGCTTTCCGCATCGCGATCGCGGCCCGTCGCCGTTTACCTATCAGGTGCGCTTCGACGCAAACGGAGCGGTACTCTATCAGGGTTGGAAAAAATAGGCTGACAACTAGCACGCTGCGCGTGTTGTTTAGCGTCGCTCCGTCGCGTTGCTTCCGCTACCCGCTACCGTCGCCGGATGAATCACCACTTGCCGCTCTTCGCCCATTCCGACGCTCTCGGTTCGCACTCCCGGCATCTCTTTCAGCGCCATGTGCACAATACGCCGTTCGCGCGATGACATCGGATTCAACCGGAACGGCTGCTTCGACGCTTGCACGCGTTCCGCAGCGACGCGCGCCGTCATCCGCAGCTCCTCAAAGCGCAGAGCCCGATACCCGCCGCAGTCCAGATGAATCTTCTCGTGAAACGCCGGCTCGAGCCGTAACGCGCGGTACGCCAGATGCTCCAGCGCCTTCAACGCCTCTGCACCGCGCTCGAGCAAGAATTCCTTGTCTCGCCCATCGAGGTCCGCGACCACTTCTTCTTCGCGCGCAGTTTCTCCGCGAGCCGCGCCCCCGAGAACGCGCACGTTGACCGTCAGCTGAAATTTGCCGGCGCGCACGGTCTCTTCGAGAAACGTTCGCAGTGCGTCTGCGGCAGCGTCGCGATCGAACTGTCCATCTTTTACAATTTCAGGAGGCACGGCGAACTCCCCCTTAAGCGATCGATGAGGTTAGTGAACGAGGCCCACAACAAAAAACACAGCAAAGATTTTTCCGAATCGCTACTTCTTCTTTTTCCCCGACACCTGCACCACCGCCGTCACCGGATGCTGCTTGTTCAGCCACCATTGCTGTCCGATTCCGACCATGCTGCTCGTCAAAATATACAACGCCAATCCGCTCGAAATCGGCGAGATCATGAAGATGCCGGCCATCGCAATCGGCATCACCTTCATCATCATCTGCTGCTGCGGATCGGTCGACGTCATCGGCGTCATTTTCGACACGAGATACATCGACAAGCCCATCGCGATCGGCAGTACATAATAAGGATCGCGCGCGGAAAGATCGGTGATCCATCCGAACCATCGCGCATGTCGCATCTCGATCGCCGACCGCAGCATCGAGTTCAGCCCAAACCAGATCGGCATCTGCAAAAACATCTGGAAGCAGCCGCCAACGGGATTGATGCTCTCGCGGCTGTACACGGCCATGACTTCTTTGTTCATCTCCGCTTTGCGCGGATCCCGCATCGAGTACTTCTTATACTTGTCTTGGATCTGCTTGATTTCCGGCGCCACGCGCTGCATTTTCAGCGTCGTCTTGTAGCTTGAGATGCGCAGCGGGAACAGCAACATATTGATGCCCAGCGTCAGCACAACGATCGCCCATCCCCAGTTCGGGATGTAGTTGTGCAGCCACTTCAACCCGTGAAACAGCGGGTCCGCGATGATTTCAAAAAACCCAAAATTCACCAGCGAATGCAGCGGCGGCCGCATCAGTTTCAGATCGTCGTAATCTTTCGGTCCAACGTAAACGCGCAACCCCATAGGCTGCGGCGTCGCGGTCGCAACCTGCGGCACAATCTCCGGCGTATCTTTGCCATCGACCTGCACGTTGCGCGCATCGCGCCAGTAGCGGGTCTCGAGAGTCCCCGGCGCCGGCCCAGCGCCCGGCAAAAATGCCGCTGCGAAATAACGGTCTTCGATCCCGGCCCAGTCTTTGCCGTTCTGCCAGCTTCCGTTCGCCCACTTTTCCGGCCCATCGAGCTTCTTCGCCGCGATGTCCGTCAGCTTGCCGTTTTGGTCGTAAAACACCGACGTCGAATCGATCGGCGAAGGATTCTGCACCGTCAAATCGCCAAATCCGCCAAGCCACGCAAGCCCCGCCACGACCGGCGC
Source organism: Candidatus Acidiferrum sp. (assembly GCA_036493835.1). Lineage (GTDB taxonomy): Bacteria > Acidobacteriota > Terriglobia > Acidiferrales > UBA7541 > Acidiferrum. The sequence continues at coordinate 93,757 of DASXPD010000129.1, forward strand.
GCCATTCAGCTTCGTGATCGTTTCGACGTGCACCACGTACGAATTGTCAAAGTGGAATCGCTTCGTGACTTCGAGCTGTCCGTTGCTCCAGGTAAATTCCGGATCGCTCCCGCCAAATTTCGCGCCAGCCGCGCTCGGACTCTGCGTCACCACATACAACCCGTCGTTCGCCGCCGTCTGCAATTGCGGATCGTCAAAAACCAGCGCGAACGGCCACCCGCCGGTCGCCTGCGCCGCCTCTGGATGCACCACATCCAGCACCTTCTGCGGCTTCGAATCGTCCAGATACTTCTTCAGCTCCCAGCTTTTCACCACCGCGCCGCGATTTGAAAACACGACGCGATACAAATCGTTTTCGACGGTGACAGCGTGCTCCTGCGTATCGGCCTTCGCCGCGATCGTCGGAGCCTGCGCCGGCGTAGCTCCCGCGCCACCCGCCACATTCGCAGCGCCCTTCGCGGGTGCCATCACTGTCGCACCCGGCCCGCTCGCGAAACCCCCAGCGCCATTCGCACCAGATCCAGCCGTAGCCGGCCCCGTCTGCGCGGAAGGCGTCGTCTTGCCCAGCGACGCCGGCGGCTTCGGCGCAAAAAACTTCGTCCACAGCAAAATCACGCCCATCGACAACAGCGACGCCGCCAACAGCCGCATCTCGTGCCCAAACTTTGGTTTTTCTGCGTCGCTCAACTCTGCCCCTCGAAATGCCCGACCGTCGACACTGCCGCACCCGCCGCATGCCGATGCCCGCCGCTATCGGCGCCGCCATCATCACCGCAGCAATCCGGCACCGGATCAAACCCGAACTTCCCTGAAAATGGATGGCACCGCAGCAGCCGCTTCAGCGTCAGCCACGA
>DASXPD010000130.1:0-3203 GCA_036493835.1 Candidatus Acidiferrum sp.
GATCAAACTCGAAGGCAATCCGTTGCACCTGGCAAGCGCGGGCGCGACGGACACTTTCGCTCAGGCCTCGGTTCTCGACCTTTACGATCCGACGCGGTCGCGACGCTTTGTTCACAAAGGCAAAACGAGCAATCGCGCAGCATTCGAAGCTTATCTCGCGGAACTTCGCAAGAAGATCCTGGCACAAAAGGGCGACGGTCTCGCATTCCTGGTCGAGGAAACGTCTTCGCCCACCCGAGAGCGTTTGCGCGCAGAACTGGAGAGAATGTTTCCGCGCCTGCGTTGGGTTGTTTACGAACCACTGCTGAGCGAGGCACAAAGCTTTGCCACGGAATTGAGTTTTGGTAGCAATCTTCGCTTGGTCCCCAAGCTCGAGCGTGCGGATGTGATCCTGGCTCTCGACAGCGATTTTCTCGATTGCGGACAAGGCGATCTCGAATCGGTACGCGCCTTCAGTTCGCGCCGGCGTGTGCGGGCGGCGCAAGACACGATGAACCGCCTTTACGTGGTCGAGAATCGTTTCACACTCACCGGCGCGATGGCGGACCATCGTCTCCGCTGCCCCGTGAGCCAAATCCCGGCGTTCGCGTATGCGCTGGCGGGAAAAATTCTGGCTGCGACAAAAGACGCCAACCTCGGCTCTGTTATCGGGACGCTTAAGCCCCCGGTAGGCGCGGCAACTTTCGACCAGCAATGGTTGAGCGAAGCCGCCAACGATCTTGTGGCGAAACCGGGGGCGAGCCTGGTGTTGGCAGGATCGAACCAGCCGGTAGTCGTGCAACTGATTGTTTACGGCATCAATTCCGCGCTAAAAAATCTCGGTCAGACGCTGGTTCTCCGAAAGTTTCCGCGTAATCCGGGGCGGAACAGCATTCTGACACTGGCGAGGGACATAAACGACGGACGAATAAAGCAGTTGTTCATCCTTGGAGGCGATCCGGTTTACAACGCGCAACGGGGGTTGGCACAAGATCGAGAGACAAAGCTGCCGCTTGATTGGGTCGATCTGCAAAAAAAGGTGCCGGAGGTCGTGCGACTCGGGTATCACGAGGACGCCACATCGGCGCGCAGCCACTGGCACGTTCCGCTTGCGCACTATCTGGAATCGTGGGGCGACGCGCTGACATCCGGTGGCGATTACTTGTCGATCCAACCAATGATTTTGCCGCTGTTCGGTAGCGTATCGGAGATCGAGTTGCTCAATGCAGTGCTCGGTGGACCAAAAACTGAAGGGCCCGAGCTCGTGCAGGAAACGTTCCGAGCGACGAATCCGTCCGGGGATTTTCAAACTGCGTGGTCCCGTTTTCTCCACGACGGCTTTGCTTCGCACATTCAGCCGCGTGATCAGAGTCCCGCATTCAATGCAAATGCAGTTGGGCCCCTAGTTCAAAATTCGTGGAATCTGCCGCCAGCTGCCACACCAGATTCACCGGAGATTGTGCTGGTTGGCAGTTATGCAATGGACGATGGGCGCTACGCCAATAATGGCTGGCTCCAGGAATTGCCGGATCCAATCACGAAGCTCACCTGGGATAATGCTGCGCTCATGAGTCCTGCGTTCGCGAAAAAGCTCGGCGTTCAAACCGGTGACCTTGTTCAGGTAGCGATCACGGAGAAAGGCGTTCATCCGTCGCCGACGAAACGAGAACTCGTCATCGCTGTACTTGTCTCGCCCGGCCATGCCGACAATTCCATTACGATCCCGCTCGGTTACGGGCGAGAAATGCCAGAGTTTTATGAGCTGCCATACGCGGGCGGCGCTCTGAAGGAAAGACCGGGCATCGCGCAGCAGTCCGGGTTCAATGGTTACTTTCTGCGCACGGCGGCAAATCCATACTTCGCCGTCGCGGGCGGGAAGGGGATTGAGAGTGTGCACGTGACCAAAGTGGGTCGCAGTTATCCGTTCTCGGTTACGCAGGAGCATTTTAGCATCGAAGGGCGTGGTCTGGTCCGGGAAGCAACGCTGGAAGGCTATCGCGCCAACAATGAGTTCGCGAAGAAAATTCCGGGCGAAGAAGAACTGCCGCATCCGCCGCCGACTATTTACTCGCATCCGCCTCTCGACGCGCCGCAGCAGTGGGGAATGAGCATCGATCTCAATGTTTGTACGGGATGCAGCGCTTGTGTGATCGCGTGCCAGAGCGAGAACAACATTCCCGTCGTAGGCAAATTACAGGTGGCCCATGGCCGCATCATGCACTGGCTCCGCATCGATCGCTATTACGCCAGCCGGAAACCCTTCAACCAAGACAATGGCGATTGGCCAGAGCATCCGGAGATCGTGCATCAACCGATGCCGTGCCAGCATTGCGAGAACGCGCCATGCGAGACCGTTTGCCCTGTAAACGCAACGGTCCACAGCGACGACGGCCTGAATGTCATGGCTTACAATCGCTGCGTCGGCACGCGCTATTGCTCCAACAACTGTCCGTTCAAGGTACGCCGGTTCAATTATTTCGATTACAACCAGCGGCCGGTCGGCAAGAAGAAAATCGCCGGCGCATTTGGCATCTACGAGGAATATTTCGCGCCACTCACGACGAAAGGCGCGCCCGACATTGTGAAGTTGCAGAAAAATCCGAACGTTACCGTGCGCATGCGCGGCGTGATGGAGAAATGCACATTCTGCGTTCAGCGTATCGAGGAAGCAAAAATTGCGACGCACGCGCGTGCAGGCGCGTCTGCGGACACGCACATTCCGCGCGATTCGTTTACTACAGCATGCGCGCAAGCCTGCCCCACCGACGCAATCGTTTTCGGCGATATCAAGGACGCGCAAAGTCGCGTCTCTAAAATGAAAGAACAGGATCGCAATTATCGCTTGCTCGATTACTTGAACGTCGTCGCCCGAACCAGCTATCTTGCGCGCATCCGCAATCCCAATCCAAAGATGCCAGACGCGGGGAACGTCGGAGTCGCAAGTTTGGTGGAGAAGGTACCAGAATGAGACTGACAATTTCAGATTGTAGCCACGTGCCTGTGGCACGTCCTATTCTGACGGCAGGCAGGGCCGCGGCTAGGGGAATTGTCAGCCTTACAGCTTAATTATGGACGCAGCACCGACAGCACCAGAAACGGTTGAGCAAGCGGAGCCACAGATCGCAAGGGCGCCGCTTGTCTTAAACCGGCGCAATTTCAGTTGGCTGACCGAGCGCATTTCGGGTGTCGTGGAACAACCAGCCCCGCGCTGGTGGTGGGTGGCG
>DASXPD010000131.1:0-17346 GCA_036493835.1 Candidatus Acidiferrum sp.
ACTCGCGGCATTCTCGACCGTAAAGGTCTGATCCAATTGACCGGCGACGTCGGGACCGGCAAGACCACGCTGCTCTACACCGCTCTCCATCTCCTCGACGGTAATCCAGCCGTTCAGCACAAGATCAAGACCGCCGTCATCGTTCATCCCACGCTGACTCGCGAGGAATTCCTCGAGACTGTTCTCGATGAGTTCGATGTGCACCCCTCGTCACAGCGACGCTCGGCTCGGCTCGAAGCGCTGCTGAAAATGCTCCTCGACGTTCGCCGCAAAGGCGGCCTCGCCGTCCTGGTCATCGACGAAGCGCAGATGCTCACCGTTGAGCTCCTGAAAGAGATTCGAACGCTGCTGGAGATGCAAACATCTCCTGAGAAACTTCTGCAAGTCATCCTCTGCGGTCAGCCTGCCATCGAAGCGAAGATCGATGCGCTCAACGAAGGCGCTGGCCAGCCGCTCGAAGTCGTCCGCTGCACCGCGATGCCTCTCACGCAAGACGAAACTCGCGACTACGTACAACATCGCATGCGCATCGCAGGCGCTCTTTCGGACAGTATCTTTTTGCACGAAGCCGTCCAGCGTGTGCACGAACGTTCCGGCGGAATTCCCCGTCTCGTCAATCTGCTCTGCGCGCAAGGTTTGTCGGTCGCCGCCAGCCGCCATACGACTCGCGTCACGCCGCGCATGATTGAAGACGCTGCGGCCAAAATCTGCGCCAAGGCGCAGTTACAGCGCACCGTGGAATCTGTCGTACACGATGTCGATTTTGCCGTTGAGTCTATGGCCGCCGATGCGGCGAACAAAGCAGCGCCTGCCGTAAGCGTTCGAACGGCCCGAAAACACAAAAGAGCCGCGCGGCGCGCTCGAGTTGCGGAAGCGGCGGCACGACGTGCACGGCTCGATGCGCAAGCAATCGCGGAGCGTGTTCGCGCTGCGGAAGAAGCAAAGCTTCAGCAACCCAATGCCGCTCCCGTCGTCGCCGCCGCGGTTTCGGCGCCGGCCCCCGCGAAGTCCGCACCTGCCACAAAGGAATCGCGTTCCATCCGCGGTGTCGGAACTTCACTTCTCGGCTGGAATAAACAGCTGAATCGCTGGTGCGCCCAGGCGTTCAGCAACAAAATGCGCGGCAAACGACTCATTCAAATTGGCTTGGCTGGAATTCTGTTGCTCGTGGTTGCCGAAGTAATCGGCGAGCTTGCGCCCGCTCACGTCGTCCACGTCGCCTTCGGTTTCATGGGCATGCTCTTCATCGACATCGCCCTGGGCCTGGGCTTGTATCTCCTCCTGGTCACCCGCGGCCTGGTCGGCACTCGTCCCGGCTGGGCACAAGCCCTGCTCGATTCGTGGTCGTCGCTAATGCGTCGCTCCGGCTGACGCCGTTCCGTCACTTCAGGTCGCGCCGTTCGCCACCCTGTAGCCGCGATCGTTTCTCAGATCGCGGGATTTAGATTCAACCTCTCCCAAATCAACAATCTCCACCGAAAAATCCCTCAGACAAAATTCCCGTTACCCGTCATGGCCATTCCGCCGAACTCCCTCCGCCTTGCTACTGTTCGCTGGGTCGACCCGCAACCCAAACCAGACCCGTCATCCTCAGCGCAGCGAAGGATCTCAGCCGTCAGTCCCAGCATCACCCATCCGCCTGGCAGTGCCTCAATATCCACTTGATTAAGTCTAGAAACCTGCTATACTGTCCCTGTAGAAAACTACGCGAACAAGTCGAGCCGGCCACAGCCGGCTTTTTCCATTTTGGGACACTTAAGCCCACTCACAACTCGCTCAATTGAAACAGCTTGCGCACTCCCATTTCTCATACACCCGCAACCGCAGCAATTTCATAAACTTACACACTCTCGCAAAAACATGGGGGGGTATACCCCCCCCACTTCCCACTTTGGGAAAAGAGAGTTTGACGTAGAGGGAGGATGCCGCGAACCAGCGGCGAAGCGAAACGAGTTTCGGGTTTCGAGCTTCGAGCGTCGAGTTTCGAGTTTCTACGCGTTGATTTCCCCACGCTTAGCAAGATCGCGGATTCGATCGGCAGCCCGAAACGCCAGCGCCTCGATCGTCATCGTCGGCTGCCCGCGTCCCGAAGTCACCATGCTGCTGCCATCGCACAGGAACAGATTCTTCACGTCGTGCGTCCGATGATCCGTATTGATGACCGACGTATTCGGATCATTTCCCATCCGGCAGGTCCCGAGCAGGTGCACCGAGAAAGACTGCTCTTCGATCGGGAATGACCATTTCTGCTTGGCGCCCGCCGCATCGAGCAATTCGAGCCCGCGCGCATTCAACCACGTCGCCAGCTTCAAGTCGTCCGGATGATCCTTATATGTCATGCACAACGCCGGCAGTCCCCAAGCGTCCTTCACATCGGCATCGAGAGAAAAGCTGTTGGTCTCGAGTGGCAGCGACGTGCCGTGCGACATGATTTCCATCGAGCGCGTGAAATTGTGCGCCAGCGTGTCTTTGAATCCTTTGCCCCAGCGCGGCGTGCCTGGCGGTAGAGCGCCGTTGGCGAATCCGATCGGCGTGAGGTCGAAACGCGCGTCGATGCCACCGCCGCCGTAAAACCCGACCTTCTGTGCATCCAGTTCGTAGAAATCGTGAATGATCCGGCTGACCGCAAATCCCTTGTAATCGTTCAGTGGCTCTTCAAACACGCCGATAGAAACCGCGCCCGAATTGAACATCAGATGCTTGCCAACGATGCCGCTGGAATTCGCGAGCCCGTTCGGAAATTGTTTGTTCGCCGAAAGCAGCAGCAAACGCGGCGTTTCTGCGCCGTTCGCGGAGATGACGACGGCCTTCGCCTTCTGCAGATGCACGTTGCGCTGCGCATCGAAATAAACCGCGCCCGTCGCGCGACCATTCACGTCGACTTCGATGCGATGCACATACGAATTCGGCCGGATTTCGCACCGTCCGGTTTTCTCCGCCACATGAATCATCGCGGCGAGCGAACTCGATTTCGCTCCGACCTCGCAGCCAAACCCGAGGCAGAATCCGCAATTGACGCAAGCGCTGCGGCCCGCGCGCGGCTGCGACAAAATCGCCATCGGCGCCGGGAATGGATTCCAGCCGAGCTTCCGCCCAGCCTGCTCCAGAAGAACTCCCGACGATTTCGTCGGCAGCGGCGGCATCGGATACGGCTTCGACCGCGGCGGATCAAAGGGACTGGCGCCAGCCAGGCCTGAGACGCCGACTTCCCATTCAACCTTGGTGTAATACGGCTCTAAATCCGCATACGTGATCGGCCAGTCCGTAAATGCAGTGCCTGAAATTGCGCCGACCTTGCTCCGCTCGATGAAATCGATTTCGTGAAGTCGCCAGAAATTCGCGGTGAAGTGAACGCTCGTGCCGCCGACCAGACGGCCATACATGACCGCGCGCTGCGCTTTGGCGACATCGTTCGGCGTCTTGCGAAAAGTGTTCGGCTGCAGCTTCGGGTGATTCGTCAGCAGGTCGTCGTTGAAAACCTTGACTTCGTTGTGCGTGAAGTCCGCTTCCGTCAGGTACGGACCCTGCTCGAGCACAACGACGCGAAATCCGTTTTGCGAAAGTTCCTTGGCGATGATGCCGCCGGCCGCGCCCGATCCTACAACGACGAAGTCGACTTCATCCGACGTCTTGTACTTCGGCGTGTCGGGCGTCATGACTGCCCCTTGCCCGACGCCGGACTGATCGGCCGCCAGCCCGCATAATCCTTGTCGTAGTAGCCGAACGGAGAATGAAACATGTGTTCGCGGTCGCGTCCAATGACCGTCCAGCCGACGCCTTTCGGATCTCCGCCCGCGTCCGGGTCGAGAAGAAACGCGACGATCGTGTGCATGCGCACCGTCTCAAAGAAATTGTTTCCGTTTTTCCGTGGAGTGTACGGCCTGCGGGTCACCTTGACGTTGGTGTCTTCAAACGAATGCAAAACTTCGTCCTGCTGTTCGGGCGTGGCGCTGGAAAATCTTTCGACGGTCGCGAACATTTCATGAGTGCGCGCTTCGATGTCCGGCAGCCCTTCGCGATAATCTTTTTGATGATCGACGGCAAACGTGGTCAGCGCTTGATCGATGAAATACACTGCGCCGGCTTCGTGCGCTCCCGGCGTGTCGGTCGTGGGAATGATGCGCGCAGTCATCGCATCTATCTCCACGGCTTGTGCCGGGGTGAAAAATCCCAATTTCGCGGTTCCAGGAGCTTGTACAGCAAGGCGGGCGTGTGTGGCGGCGGAGAGCAGAGAGGGCCAATTTGAGGAAACCCAGATTGCCGTGAGGCTACTACACGAACGCAATAGAAAATCGCGACGGTTCAGATCGTTCATCATATTTTTGTTGGGCAAGGACGACTTGCTGCTGTGACTGTAAGATGCCGGTATTGTAACGGTCAAGACGAAACCACAGATAGCTGAAATTGAAAACTTGCATCGGCCCTCTCGAACCAATGTGGCCGTTTGCGGCCAACTGCGCCGCTGGTGTAGGATTTCAAAACACCGAAAGAGCAATGGTTTGAGATAGTTCCGGCTTCAACCGGGCCGGATAGCAAAATACGTATGGCTACGCTTACAGGCGGCATCGGCACAGGAAGCAAGTGGCTGCTGGACAAAATTGTGGGAGCCCTCGCCGCAACAGGCGTAAACCCTAATTTCCTGACGTTCTTGGGACTCGTAGTGAATTTCGCGGCAGCTGCGTTTTTCGCCGTCGGCCATTTCTTCACCGGCGCGTTGATTATTTTCTTCGCCGGCTTCCTCGACATGCTCGACGGCCAGGTCGCGCGCCGCCAGAATCGCGTAACCGCATTCGGCGCGTTTTACGATTCCACGCTCGATCGCTATGCCGACATGGCCTTATACATGGGCTTGCTTGTCTATTATTCCGTAAGCGGCCGAACGCCGTATGTTGTGCTCGCGGCCGTGGCGACCGCAGGCTCCGTCATGGTCAGTTACGCGCGCGCCCGCGCCGAGTCGCTGATCCCTCTTTGCAAAGTTGGATTCATGGAGCGCCCTGAGCGCCTCGTTCTTCTGATCATCGGCGGCGTCTTCAACCGCATGGCCGCCGTGCTCTGGGTGATCGCCGTCGTCTCCACAATCACCGTCATCCACCGCATCGTTTACACCTGGCAAGAAACCCGCGCCGGCCGCACTCTTCCCGGCATTCGCCTCAGCCTCTAACTCGGCTCAACGCCTTTAAGCCGCGCTTCCACGGGCGGTTCGATCATCCCACGTACTTTATCGCGCAGTGCTGGTACATCTTCCTTGGTCATGCCTTTTGTTTCGATTGTTCCGTGGATGATGATGTTGACCGTTTGCGGCCAGAGCATCCAGTGGCCGGTTCGGTGATGCTGGAATGAACCGACGAGGCTGATCGGCACAATCGGAATGCCGAGCTGCTGCGCGACGCGGAAGCCGCCATCTTGAAACGGGTTGAGATGGCCGTCGCGCGTGCGCATGGCTTCGGGAAAAATGATCAGGCTCGTGCCACCATCGATCGCGTCTTGCGTCATGCGCCACATGCGCTTCAAATCGGACGGACGGCGAACGTCGGGCACCGGCACGTTACCGAAACGTTTCATCAGCCAGCCGTACGCCGGGATTTTGAAGTGCGATTCCAGTTCCCAACCGCGAACGTATTGCGGAATCGCGCAGTACAGGAAAAACGGATCGAACAAATTGACGTGATTCACCATGAAGAAGCACGTGCGATTGGGATCGAAGTCTAGCGCGCGGGTGGCGCGCACCTTCGCGCCGGAGAAAAAAACGATGCGGCGGCAAAAGGCTCGCTGCAACCAGTCGTGCTTCCGCGGATCGAGAAACACTGCGAGAAGAACGAGCGTCGGCGCAGCGATAAAAAAGTGGAGGAGCGTCACGGCCCACAGCAAGGCGCTCCGCACCGAGAGCCAGGCACGCTTCATACGTACACGTCCAGCGCAGCCGGCAAAATATCGAGCGACTTACACGTCAGCGAGACGATTTCGCCGTCGATCATCACGTCGACTGGAACGGGTACGTTGAAGTCGACGTGACGCACGGAACGCCGCGATGCGAGCGGATGATTGATATGCGTGCCGTCGTAAAGTTTCGGCAGCATCTTGAGCAGGCCGAGACGACCGATCGGGCCCCAGCGGACAAACTCGATGTAGCCGTCGGTGGGATCGGCGTTGGGCGCGATCATCATCGTGCCACCGGTGTACTTGCTGTTGTTGAATGTGAGAAACAAGCAGCGCCGCTCGTCCCAATCTTTGTCGTCGTCGCAGCGCAGTGCGAATGCGCGCCGATTGAGCTGCGCGACGCGTACGAAAACTCCAAGAAGATAGCCAAGATGCCCGAGCGCTTTGAATCGCCGGTTCGTGAGCGCGCCTACGTCCGCAGTAAAACCCATGCTCAGAAGATTGAAGGAATAAATTTCGCCGGCGCTGTGGGTGAGCTTGACGAGATCGACCGGGCGCTTGCGGCCTTCGAGAATCGCTTTCAGCGAAGTTTCGGCGCCATCGGTTGTAAAATCGCGCAGAAACGAATTGCCCGTCCCGAGCGGCAAGAACCCCAGCGAAATACGGCGTTTTGCTGCACCCGCCGCGAACACACCATTCAAAATTTCATGCGCGGTGCCATCGCCGCCGACGGCGATGAATTGTCGGTAACCCTGATCGAACGCTTCCTTCGCAAGCTGCGTCGCGTGGCCAGGTCCCGTGGACGCGATCACATCGACATGCAATCCCGCTTCGCGCAGCCGAGCCAGAGCGGGTCCGGCGAGTTTCGCCGAACGACCGCCACCAGCAGCCGGATTTACGATTGCGAAGAAGCGTTCCATCGAGACGCTGCGTGTCTCCCGACACAAGACGCGGACGACGTCACAGAGACTTCACCGCGGTTGCGCGGTCAAGCTTCGCGAGTCGTTCGGCCAGTACGTTTCTTTTTATCTTAAGCGACGCCGTCCGCGGGAAGTCGTCGTCAAAAACGACAATGCCGTGAACACGTTTGTAATTGAGCAAGCGACCGTTCAAAAAGGAGACGGCTTTTTTCAGCTCGTCGTTGTAGGTCTGACCGTTTTCGAGATGAATCACGAGCAGCAACTGCTCTCCGACCATCGAGCGCTGAGGCCAGACGTAGTTCGCGGCGAATACGCAGAATTCCTTCACCGGCAAAGGCTCGAAGACCGCCTCAATATCCTCGGGATAGATGTTCTTCCCCTCTTCGGTGACGATCATGTTTTTCTTTCGTCCGAAGAGTTGCAGGTGGCCCTTGCGATCGAAGCGCCCGAGATCGCCGGTACGCAGCCAACCATCGACGATTGTTTCGGCGGTGAGCTCCGGCTCGTTGAGATAGCCGGCCATCACGGTTCTGCTCTGCACTTGCAGTTCGCCAATCCCTTCTTTGTCGGGATCGACGACGCGCACGTTCATGCCAGGCAGCGGCTTGCCGACAGTGTCGGCGCGAAACGGGTGCAGATCATTCACTGTGATTGCGGTGCCAGCTTCCGTGAGGCCGTAGCCGTTCGCGACCGGGATTCCTAAGTCGTAGAAAAACTGGATCGTCTGCGGCTCGGTGAATGCGCCGCCCACAATGATCGCGCGGAGTTCGCCGCCAAACGCAGCATGAACCTGCTTTAGCAACATGCGGCTCAAACCCAGTCGTGGATGACTCTTCGTCAGGGCTTTATTCACGCCGACAAGCGCGTCGAATATCCGGCGCTTGCTCGGACTTAGTGCATCGAAGCGCGCCTGCAACCCCTTTTGCAGATTTTTCAGCACGAGCGGCACGAGGCTGACGTAAGTGATCTTGTATTTCGGGAACGCTTCGCGCACAAATTCCGGCCGCAACGTGCGCAGATGCACGACCGTCGCGCCGCAAATGAACGGCCCAAAAAATCCGACCATGAAATCGATCGCGTGATTCGTCGGCAAGATGCTGAGATAGCGATAACCGGGCGCGAAGGGATAGAGCGACGTAAGCGCGACGCATTGCTCGAGATAATTGTCGTGCTTCATCATGCAGCCCTTCGGCCGGCCTCCGGTGCCGGACGAATAGACGATCGTCGCGAGATCGCTGCGTTTGCGCGGAGCAAAAACGGGTTCTTCCTTGTTCGATTGCGTGTCTTCCCAACGCTGCGCGCCGCCGAGGTCCGCATTCGGGGGCGCTTCGGTGACAAAGACAGTTCGCAGATTCGGAGCATTGGTGCGGCCTGGCGGGGCCACCAGTTGGCGCCATACGGGATATTCAGTGATGAGAACGCTCGCGCCGGAATGAGCGACAAGTTGCCACTGCTCATCGGGAGTCAGTTTGTAATCGAGCGGCACGAGCACGCCGCCGCTGAAAAAAACCGCGTACGCCGAAATCAGCCACTTCGACTGATTCGTCATGATGATTGCGGCGCGATCGTCGGGGCGAAATCCGTCATCCTGCAACGCTCGCGCCAGCGGATGCGCGCGCTGCTGAAATTCGCGATAGGTGAGTCGCTCTTTTTCTCGCTCGCGGTCGGCCTCGATCAGGCACGTCTCGTTGGCGAATTCATTGAGCGCGTCTTTGAGCGCTTCGCCGATGGATTGATACTTTTTGAGATCGAGCATTACAGGCGGGACTGAATGCGTGAGGCTAAGGTGCGGAAATCGCTGACGCCCTGCACCTCGTAGTCGGGAAGTTCAATGTTGAAATGATTCTCGATGCGGCTCAGCAATTCGAGCGTCTGCAGGCTGTCGATTCCCAGCTTCTTGAAGAAATCGTCGTCGGGCGCGAGCGAGCCCGGTGGCACGTTGAAATGCTTCGTAGCCAGGTCGAGGATTTCCTGCGTGGTTTGATCGATGGTGCGCATGGATAGGTCAATTTATCACTATCCCGGCGAAGATGAAAATTCTGCGCGGCCTGGCGGGCTAAAGCAAAACGAGGCCGCGACGGATGCCCATCGCGACGGCTTCGGCGCGGCTGGCGGCGCCGAGTTTGCCGAGAATTGAGCCGACGTGGAATTTGGCAGTGTGGTCGGAAATGTTCAAGCGGGCTGCGATTTCTTTGTTCCCAAGGCCGGCGGCGAGCATTTGCAGGACTTCCCTTTCGCGCTTGGTCAGCGGCTCGGTGAACTCTTCGGTTGCATGCGACGTGCTTACCGCCGCGGCGTGGTGAATCGCGCCGATCGTGGATGGGTGCAGGACGATCAATCCTGAAGTTACCGCGCGGAGGGCTGCGGCTAACTCGGCAGGGGAGACGGTCACTGGCAGGACGGCGCGTGCTGTGCCTTGCCGCAATAGTTCGGAACCTGATGCTTCCGCGCCGTCGTGGCTTTCGAGCACGACGATCGGAATGTCGGCGCCAATATCTGACGATGAGCCAGTCTGCAAGTTCGCCGCTGTCGCACCAGATTCGCCCGAAGCGTCGACGACGATAACGTCGGGCTCGGCTTCTGGCTCGGACAACAGTCCAGCCGCGGAGTCGAGATCGACGGCGCTGCCGACGATTTCGATTTCCGGGCTAGCGAGCAACTGTTGCAGCCCGCTCCGAGCCAACGGTGACGCGGCGACGATGAAGACGCGGATCACGCCGCGAGGCCGCTCCGCATGGATGAGCTGGCCAGCTGAACGGTGACTCGGCGCACGCGTGCATAGTCACCACGAAGAAATTCGAGCCGCAATGTACGCGGGCCGTCGGCACGCAACGCACGCGACAAATCTTCGAGGACCGAGAACGGCTTGTCGCCAGCGCCGAGCAAAATATCTCCCGGCAGGAGCGACGCGCGGGCCGCAGGGCTTTCCGGCTCGACATGCAGCACGACGAGGCCAAACGTTTTCGCGGCGCGATTTCCGTTTCTCGGGACCTGTACCGGATACAGCGTGACGCCGAGCCAATTTTCGGATGATTGTTGCTTGGACGTGCCGCCGGCCAGAAACCCCACGATGGCGTCGCTGGGAATCGCGAGAGCAAGCTGCCACGCGACCATTGTATTGATGCCGATTACGCTGCCGGCTGCGTCGGCCAGCGGGCCACCGGAATTTCCGGGCGCGAGACGCACGCCGGCTTGCACCCATTCCTGCGGTCCGAGCCCGGGGACCGGACCGACCGCGTGAATCACGCCGGTGGTGAGCGCGCCGACGAATCCCAGCGGATTGCCGATGGCGATCGCTAACTCGCCCGCGCGCAATCGCGACGAATTTCCGATCGTGGCCGCGGGCAGATTGGACGCGCGAACTCGAAGCGAGGCGATGTCGCGCACGGGATCGGACGCGATGAGAGTCGCGTCGAGTTCACGCGAATCCCACAGCGTCACGCGCAACTGGCGTTTCTGCGCGACGTGCGCGTTGGTGATGATCACGCCGTCGCTCGACCAGATCACGCCGGAGCCGTTGCCGCGGCCACCGGCGTGAATCATCACCGTCGAACGGCGCAGCGCTTCCGCGATTTCTCCAAATCCGTTCACGCTCATCAATTTCCTCCGTGTGGCCGTTCGGCAACCGTGATTTCCGCCTGTTGCACTGCGCCGCCGCGCACGAAGCCGATGGCGAACGGCTTGCCGATCGCGGAGCCGTGCAATTTGGAATGAATGTCTTCGAGGCGGCTGACGGTGTTTCCGCCGAGCGTGACGATGATGTCGCCGATCATGAGGCCGGCGCGATTCGCGGGGCTGTCGGGCTCGATTTCGAGCACGATAGCGGCGGTTTTTTCTTCGCGCTTCAGCGTTTGGCGTAGAGCTTCGGGTAAACGGACCGGTTGCAGGCCGACGCCGAGATATCCGCGCGGGATGCGGCCTTTTTCGAGCAGAGTGTCGACGACGTTGTTCACTGTTGCTGCGGGGGTTAGCGTCGAGCCGAAGCGCCCGAAGCGTGGTGTGATGACGCCGAAGAGTTTTCCGCTGGCGTCGACAACTGCGCCGCCGACGGCGGTTGGTTGAATCGAAACGTCGAGACGGATGTAGGGAGCGAGTGACGCGCCGGTCCAGGTTTTACGTTCATTTGCGACGAGGCTGACCACGCCGAATGCTGCGACTGGGCCGCTGGCGCGCGTGCGACCGACGGCGAGAATCAAGCTGCCGGGTTTGAGCGAGTTGGCGTCGGCTGCGTTTGCGATGGCGGTCGTCGCTTCGGCGCATTTCAGAACGGCGAGATCGGTGGAAGGATCGCGGCCGACTAGAGTTGCTTGCGCGACGCGGCCGTCGGCGAGCGTGACGCGAATGTCTTCATCGCGACGCAGCGCGTGTTCGGAAGTTACGATAACGCCGGAGCGCCAGACGACACCGCTTGCCGAACCGCGCTGTTCGGAATGCACCGCAACGATGGTCGCTGCGGCTTGCTCGGTCGCAAGAGCGAGAGCATCGGAAAGTTCAACGAGTTGAGAAGCCATGTACAACCTCCATGAACAAGATGCAGCAACGGATGGGGCATCTACATCCGCCGATCGGGTAGGTCGGGCCTGGATGAATGGCTAGGTTTTTTGTGGGATTTGGAGTGGGTTGAGGTTACGGAGTCGTTCGCTGCATCAGTTCGATGCGATTGCCGAATGGATCGAAAACGTGCGTGCGGCGAAAGTCGCCGATGGGCGTGTCGGGCCTGGTGGCGAAACTCGCACGCTGGCATGCCGCGACGATTTCGTCGAGATTGTCGACGATGAATGCGGGGTGTGCGCGAGTGGCGGCGTGAAAATCGGATGCGGCTTCGATGCCGAGATGCAAGCTGACGGGACCGGAGGCGAACCAGATGCTGTTGCGTCCGGCCATCGCGGCGGGCTTTTGCTGTTCGCGGAAACCGAGGATGCCGATGTAGAAAGAGCGGGCGATTTCTTCGGCGCCGGCGGGAATCGCGACTTGCACGTGATCGATGCTAAGGATTGGCATCGTTGGATGTTGGGAGCGGTCCGCTGCCTGCCCAAGGGGAGACGCAGAAGTAGCTGCCGTGCAACCCTGAGGCGAGGAACATCAGGAATGCGAGCACGAAGAGAGCGATCAATTGGAATTTATGGCGCCGCATGGATTTATGGTGATTAGATTCAATTTGGTCAGATTTCGTTACTTGCGACTAATGGTCGCCGATCGCGCCTACGGCAGATATGGCATCGCGTCTTTGGACTCAACGAACTTTTTTAGTGCTGCGATGACTTCCGGGCGGATGAAGAGTTCGCAGAAAAGATCGATCTCCTGGCGCAATTCTTCACGAGGAATCGGCTTGATGAATTTTTTTGCTGTCGCTCGTGTCGCCGGATTGAACTTTGTGATTTGTGCCGCGGTGGCGCGCGCGGCGCGCAGCGCTTCGCCTTCGGACGCTAGCTGTGCGACCAGGCCGACAGCTTGCGCTCGGGTGGCGTTGACACTGCGGCCCGTGAGGAGGAGATCGCGCACGAAGCCGTTGCCCAGGTCGCGCTTCAAGCGCGGGATGCCGCCGAAGCCGGGGATGAATCCGAGGCGCAGTTCGGGGAATGCGAAGCGCGCCATTTTGTCGGCGACGATGATGTCGCACGCGAGCGCCAGTTCGAGTCCGCCGCCGAAGCACACGCCGTGCACCGCGGCGATGGTGACGAACGGCGCTTCGTCGATGGCGTTCAGAACCGCGTGAATGTCTTCGAGGAATTCGCGCATCTTTGCGACGCGCTCTTGATCTGAGATCGGGGCGGCAGCGCGTTCGTAGAGCTCACGGAGGTCACCGCCAGCTGAGAAACCAGCTTTGCGAGCGCTGGTGATGACGCAGGCGGCGGTGTCTGGCGCCAGTGCGGGGATTGCGGCGACGAATTTCTCTAGCTCGCCCAGCATCGCGGTGCCGATTTCGTTCGCGGGCTCGCGGTCGAGCGTCAGCTCAACGACGCCGTCGCGCCATTCCCATTTCAGAGTTTTGCCGGTGAAGGATTTCATGTGGTCTTGGAAGCGTACAACGCATCAATCTGCGAAGCGAAGCGTTCGTTGATCGCCGAGCGGCGTAGTTTGCCCATCGCGGTGAGCAAGCCTGAATCGGGAGTCAGCGTCTCACTCAAGATGGAAAAGTTGCGAATCTGGCGATAGTGCGGGAGGTCGCGATTGATATCGTCCAGCGCGGACTGCACAGCCGCCTTGTCGACCGGCCCAGCCAGCAAAACGCATACGTATCCTCGGCCATTGCCGACCAGGATGACGTGCTGTGCCGCAGGCAAAAGCTGCGCGAGCTTGTCTTCGATCGGTTCGGGCGGAATCTTGTGGCCGGAATTCAGGATGAGCAGATTCTTGACGCGGCCGACGATGCGCCAGTTGCCGTGCTCGTTCTTTTCGCCCTGATCGCCGGTGTGAAACCATCCTCCACGCAGCACCGCCGCGGTTTCTTCTTCGCGATTCCAGTAGCCCGGAAAAATATTTGGGCCGCGCACGATCAATTCGTTTTCTTCCCCGACTTGCATCTCAATGCCGTCGATCGTGGGGCCGACGTGGCCAGTGTCGACGGTTCCGTCGGGATCGTCCATCGTGCATATGCCTGTCGTCTCCGTGAGTCCGTAGACCTGTAAAACGCGAATGCCGAGCATGCGGAAAAAGTTTTGCGTCTCTGGAGCGAGCGGTGCGGACCCGCAAATCAATGCGCGGAGATTCGGGCCGAAGCGTTCTTTGATCTTGGAGAAGATGAGCGTGCGGCCCAAAGAAAGCCAGATTCCGTCGAATGTCTTTGGCGTGCCATCGATTTCTCGCTGGGCGGCGTCCCGCCCGCGTTGATAGAGCGAGCGAATCACCGACGGGCGCTTCGAGATCGCGTCGTCTACGCCGCGGCGAACTCTTTCCAGCAGCGTCGGGACGTTCAAAAAGTAATGCGGTTCCGACAAACGTATTTCATCGGCGAGTTTGTTGAGGTCGGTCGAGAGCGTGACGACGCTGTCGCGCAACATAAAGCTCAGCGTCGCAATCCACGAAGCCGCGAAATTCAGAGGGAGATAGTGAAAGATGCTGTCGTTTCCCTGCGAACCGCGCATCAACTGGTTCAGCCGCCCCGTCGTGCGCCCAAGCATGAAAGAAACATTGCCGACGTTCAGGCAAACGCCTTTCGGCTCGCCGGATGTGCCCGACGTGTACACGATCGTGACCAGATCGGAATCGGCTTGCGGATTTGGTCGAACGGCGTCTGTTTGCTCTTGTGCGCGACCGATCGCGCTGGTCGCAAGAATTTCGTCGAACAAGACCGTGTCGAACCGGAAGCCGGCACCGGCCGGCCAAGCCGCGGCAATCGCATCGCGCAACGCGCCGCCGTCCGCGATTAGCATCTTCGGCTGGCAGTCGCGCATCACTGCAACGAGTTCTTTCGCGGCCTGGCGGTGGTACAAGGGAACCACCACGAGCCCTTCCGCCATCAGCGCGAGATCGATCGCGATCCAGCGCATCGAGTTGGGCGCAAGAATCGCAACGCGATCTCCGGGCGCAAACTTCCGCGCGCGAATCCACGCTTGCGCTCGTCCGATCTGCTGCAGCAGCTGCGCGCCGGTCAGTTCGTGGAAACTCTCACCCCGAATTTCGCGAATGACGACGCGGGACGCACTCTTTTCGAGCTGCGCGAAGACGTTTTCGAGGAAATTAGACATTGGCGAGGAGAGATGGCTCGAATCTCTGTTCCATCCGTTCAGCGTGAAACAGCCACGGCCTGTGCGGGCACCGTCTGCGCCGCGTCGTCGTATCGTTCGACCAGATCGCGAAGAGTCGGGCTCAGTGGCGGCAGATAATCTTCCCAACCCAAAACGCCGGTGCGCAGCGGAAAGTCGGGATACGTCTGACGCACAACATCTTCCAGAATCGTGCCCATGCGCGCCATCACCTTTAGATTCCGAACGACCGTCTGTCCGATGCCTTCGCGGACGGAATCCGCGGTCGCGTAGAGCGTTTCCATCACGTTAAGAAGCTTCGGCTCAAGGTCGGGATCATCGACGGTGAGAAAGAGGTGCTCATGCCCACGTTCGCGCATCAAATTGCGAATGCGCTCGTCCATCGTCACGCCGGCCGACGCGACCAGCGCGGGCATGCACGTCACGATGCCGTGGTAACGCGACGCCACCATGTAGCAACACGCACGCAGAATCGAAACGAGTTCAAACATATTGTAGTCATCGGACGTAAAAATCGGCGCGCTCGGCAAAAATTCCCGCATCGAACGGCACGCCACAGCGTCGAGCCGCTCCATCGCGACGAGAATCGGAAAAACGTCGTGCTTCGCAACAAACGCGGCAGCCGCTTTGCCGAATCCGTCGATGTAATGCTTGTACTTGCGATCGACTTCCGCGCCCAACTCGTGAAAATAAACGGTGCGGTATTGCGACTCTTTGTATGCGCCCGTGGTTATGCGCGCGATATATTTTGCAATCGAGGCCTTGACCGGCCACACGAACGGATGAATCGGGCACAACACCAAAATCGGCGTCTTCTCGTCCCAGCCCGCTTCGCGCAAAACTTTCCGCGCGTATTCCTGAGGCTTCGGCTCGAATGTCCACGCTGTGTCTGTTCCTAGCTCCGTCGGCACGCCGAGTTTGCGAAGCAAATCCTGCGACTCGACGTTGCGCGTGATCACGAGCGAATCGTGCACGTAGCGCTCGCACATGTCGCGAATGAGCGGATCCATCTGCCCCGCTTCGCCGCCGTAGCCGAGCGAAATTTTATTTTCGGCCGACGCGAGGCCGAGCGAGCCGATCATCATCGTCGTCAGCGCGTTTGCGAATTTGCTCTTGAACATCGAGCCTTCGCACGTGATGACGCCGTGACTCTGCTTCACTTCGCGGGACAAAAACGGAGGAAACACATCTGGCAGGTGAACCTGCCGCGTGCCTTCAAAATATCCTGCCGAGCGATTGAAATCCTGCGACATCACGCTGAAGTCGACGTTTTCGGCGCCGAGCACGTGACGGCACTGACGAATCATCTCTTGCACGCGCACGTCGGAGCCGGTATTGCGCGTGCCGTTGTAGCCGGCAAACAGCAGCTTGAGCTTTTCGCCGGGAGTCCAACGCTTCCCCAAACCAAACATCCAGCTGAGGCGCCGGATTTGAATCAGCGCGCTGCCCCATGCGACAAGAAAAAAGTCTGTCATGCGTGCGCGCTCCCCGCCGCGACCGGATTGCTCGCCGCCGGAGCCGCCTTCGGATTCGAGGGCCACGGCTTCGCCGGATAGCGAAACTTGTTTTCGCGGCTGAATTTCAGCAGCCGGTGTGCGTACGTCGTAAATTTCGCTGGCGGCACTCCGCCCATTTCGCTCACGACGCGCGAATTGTCGAACACCGTATTCCAGTCGAGATACGGCCAGAAAACTTTGAGCAGCGAAGCTCCACGTCCGACCGAGCTATTCCTGCGCGAGAGGCGATCGACGGTGGCTGAAAAAGTTTTGCCGAGTGACGGCAAATACTTCGGCTTCATCCCGCCACCAGCGGATGCAAGCGCCGTTGTGATCTCGCGATACGTCTGCGCGCCCGTTCCCGCCGACAAATGGTAAATCCCAAACGACGGCTCGGCTTTCTGGTGAATCTTCACAATCGCATTTCCCACGTAATCCGCCGGAATAATATCGATGCGATCGTCGGGCCGCAGCGGCAAAATAGGCAGCCGCGCCAGTGTGTCGAACGCCTGCACCATATCGAATTGCGAAGTCTCGGCGCGACGGCTGTCGCCCATCACGATTGCGGGACGAAAAATCGTTCGCGGGACATCGGGCAACAGCTGATGCACCATGTGCTCGCCGAATTTTTTCGTTCGCGCGTAAGGGTCGTAGTCCGACCGCGACCAATCGATCGCTTCGTCTTCTTTTACGACTTCGTTCTGCCGCTTTCCAGCTACAGCCACCGTCGACACATGCGAATACCGCAGCACGCCGTTGCGATTCTGCGCGCGCCGCGCGAGTTGAATCACTTCCAGCCCGCCGCGCAAATTCACATTCATGCACTGTTTTTCGGATTTTCGATTCAACGAAGCCGCGCAATGAATCAGCGAATTCGTGGTATCGACGAGCGAATGATATTCGTCGTCCGAAAGACCGAACCGCTCCGTCGTCAGCTCGCCGCGAAAAATTGTGATGCGCGAATTGAGATACTCGAAAAATTCCGGAAAATCGAGATGGAGTTGCAGCGATTGCCACAGCCGCTCGCGCGCTTCCTGATCGGATTTCGCGCGCACGAGCAGATTCAAAGGCTCGCGGTACCCGGTCAGCAACCCTGCGACCAGATAGCTGCCGAGATAGCCGGTCGCGCCGGTTACGAAGATCGCCATAAAGGGTCAGCCGGCTGCGCAGGATTACCAGCCGCTGACGCTCGCGCTGATTGCGTGGACCAATCCAGCTCTCGCGGCGTTCGCGATTCCAGTGGACGGCCCTCCATCAGCGGGTAGCACCAGCGGCGCAGCGCCGGAATGTGAATGTTAATCCAGTAGTTCCACCAGTCAATCGATTCGGGGTCGAACTCGAACGCCA